>NZ_JBYSYI010000001.1:1463910-1485884 GCF_058783105.1 Achromobacter sp. FW305-C-30-7
CCCCCTCCCCCCCCCCCCCCCTGGCCCGCAACCAAAAAAACCATCACGCGGATCGCCTTTTCTTATGAACGTAGCCATGCAGACCTCTCGCCTTTCCGCCGCGCCGCGATCGTCGCTGCCAGTCCTGCTCGTATGGGGCGTCGTGCTGGCGCTGCTGGTCATGTCGTGGAAGGGCGCGGACATGCGGCCCCTCGACCTGCTGCGCGATTCGGGCAACATGGCCGAGTTCGCGGCTGACTTCTTTCCGCCGAATTTCCGCGACTGGCGCATGTACCTGGACGAGATGATCGTCACCGTGCAGATCGCGGTCTGGGGCACTTTCCTGGCCATCGTGGTGGCCGTGCCGCTGGGGCTGCTGTGCTCGTCGAACATCGTGCCGGCCTGGGTGTACCAGCCGATGCGGCGCCTGATGGACGCCTGCCGCGCCATCAATGAAATGGTGTTCGCGATGCTGTTCATCGTGGCGGTGGGCCTGGGCCCGTTCGCCGGGGTGCTGGCGCTGTGGGTGCATACCACCGGCGTGCTGGCCAAGCTGTTCTCGGAAGCGGTCGAGGCGATCGATCCGCGGCCGGTGGAGGGCGTGCGCGCCACTGGCGCGAATGCGTTGGAGGAAATCGTCTACGGCGTGATCCCGCAGGTGCTGCCGCTGTGGATCTCGTATTCGCTGTACCGCTTCGAATCCAACGTGCGCTCGGCCTCGGTGGTCGGCATCGTGGGCGCGGGCGGCATCGGCACCGTATTGTGGGAGATCATCCGCAGCTTCCGCTATGCGGAAACCTGCGCGGTGATGATCATCATCGTGGCCTTCGTGGTCGTGATCGACATGGCCTCGGCGCGTATCCGTCGCGCGCTGATCTGAGGGCGCGGGGCCCATGCGGGCCCCGCTGCTTCAGGCCTGCGGGCGCAGTGCCTGGAAGGCGGGCAGGGCCAGCAGGCCCGCCAGCTGCGCAGCCTGCACGTCGGCGTCCGAAACCGCCGCGCGCGGCATCAGGAAGTTGACGGTGCCCAGGCAGACTGCGCCATACACCACCGGCACATTGATGACGGAGCGCAGGCCCAGGCGCTGGATCGCGTCGTGGTCATTGAAGAACTCGCGGATCGCCTCCTCGCCTTCGCCCACGAACAACTTCTGCTCCAGCAGGACGTGGCGGCCCCAGGCGGTGCCGCTCTTGTCCTTGCTGCCGCCGGGCGGATAGGCCTCGGGGTTGGAGCTGTACAGCCGCACCACCCGCATGGCCTGCGCGTCATAGCGGTTGACCGTGCACAGCGTGTGTGCAAGCGCGGCGTGCGCATGGGCATCGATGGCGCGGAAGGCCGCGGCGGGATCGGCGGCGGCGTAAGCCTGGGCGATGGCGGCAACGCCGGCCTGCGCTGGCGGGGCGGGATGGATGCTGACGGTCATTCGGCGGTGATGCCCAGTTCTTTGATCAGCTTGCCGTACTTGTCCGCGTCGCGCGCCAGGATCTGGCCGAACTGTTCCGGCGTGGTCTCGGTCAGCAGCACGCCCATGTCGCCCATTTTCTTGATGACTTCGGGCCGCTTGAGGATCAGGTTGATCTCGCGGTTCAGGCGCGCGGTCAGCTCGGGCGGCATGCCTGCCGGGCCGAAGGCGCCGTACCAGACCGACAGTTCATAGCCCGGCAGGGTCTCGGCCACCGTGGGTACTTTGGGCAGCAGGGGCGAACGCGCTTCCTCGGTGACGGCCAAGAGCTTCAGCTTGTCGTTCTGCACGTGCGGCAGGGTCTGCGTGCCGGCGCTGAACAGCACCTGGGTGCGGCCGGCCACGGTATCCAGCACCGCGGGCGCGCCGCCGCGATAGGGGATGTGCATCATCTTCACGCCGGCGGCCTTCTCGAACAGCGCGGCGCTCAGATGATTCGTGGACCCCTGGCCGGCGGAAGCGTAGGCCACGGTGCCGGGATTGGCCTTCAGGTAGGCGATGAATTCCTTGACGTTGGACGCCGGCACCGACGGGTTCACCACCAGGGTGTTGGTGACCAGCGCGAGTTCGGCGATGGGCGTGAAGTCCTTCACGCCGTCGAACGGCATGCTGGAGTAGAGCGCCTGGTTCATCGTGTGGGTGCTCATCGAGCCCACCAGCAAGGTGTAGCCGTCGGGCTTGGCGCGGGCCACGAAGGTGGTGCCGATGTTGCCGGACGCGCCCGAGCGGTTTTCCACGATGACGGGTTGGCCCAGCGACTGGGTCAGGCCTTCGGACAGCACGCGCGCCAGGATGTCGGTGGAACCGCCCGCGGCCCAGGGCACGATCAGGGTGATGGGTTTTTCGGGCCAGGCGGCGTGCGTGAGCGCCGGTGCGACCAGCGCCAATCCCAGCGCGCAGGTGCGCAGCAGTCGTTTGAATTGCAGTGTCATGGTGTTTACCCCTTTGCGTAGTGTCCGGTCTGTCTGCCGGTTGGATGAAACAGGTTCAGCGGCCAGCGGCATAGCCCTGCATGCCGCGCGGGTTGGCGCCGGCGCGCAGCAGCAGGCCGCCGCCGGCGGCAGGTTCGCGAGTACAGGCGCTGATGCGGCCTTCCGACCAGTCCGGCCCTACCTTGACCTCGTGGCCCGCCGCGCGCAACGCCTCCAGCGTGGCGGCCGGCATGCGCGATTCCACGGTCAGCCGGTTCAAGGTCAGGCTGCGAGGCCAGAACGAGCCCGGGAAATGATCGACGTGCCAGGAGGGCGCTTCGATTGCCTCCTGCAGATTCATGCCCATGACATGGCGCAGGAAGAACGCCACCGTCCATTGGTCCTGCTGATCGCCGCCCGGCGTGCCGAAAGCCATGTAGGGCTGGCCGTCGCGCAGGGCCAGGCCGGGCGACAAGGTGGTGCAAGGGCGCTTGCCCGGTTGCAACTGGCCCGGCACGCCGTCGTCGAGCCAGGTCATTTGCAGGCGGGTGGTCAGCGGGAAGCCCAGGCCGGGCACCACGGGGCTGGACGACAGCCAGCCGCCTGACGGGGTGGCGGCCACCATGTTGCCGTCGCGGTCGATGACATCGATCTGGCAGGTGTCGCCCACGAAGATCTCGCGCGCGGCCCATTCGGCTACCGGTGGCAGCGCCGCGAAGGTCGGCTCGCCCACGCCGAAGCGGGTGTCGGACGCGGCCAGGGTGCGCACGGCTGCGTCCAGGTCGGGCAGGCGCGGCGCCAATCCGTTCGGGCTGCCGGGCCGGAACTCGGATGAAGCGCGGGCGCCGATGCCGGCCGCGCGTGCGCGGGCGTAGTCATCGCTGAGCAGGGCGTCCAAAGGCACCTGCGCGAAGTCGGGGTCGCCGTACCAGGCGGTGCGGTCGGCGAAGGCCAGCTTGGCTGCCTCGGCCACGTAGTGCACGAATTGCGGCGAGGTCGGCTCCAGTCCGTCCAGGCCCAAATGCCGCAGCATTGCCAACTGCTGCAGGTGGACCGGGCCCTGCGACCAGACCCCGCACTTGGCCACGGTGTAGCGGCCGTATTGGACGGTGAGGGGCTCGTCGTAGCTGGCGCGCCAATCGGCGAGGTCGGACTTGCGCAGCAAGCCGCGGTTGCGCTGGCCGGTGGTGTCGCGCACCGCCGCATGGGTGTAGTAGTCGTCGATGGCATCGGCCACGAAGCCGCGGTACCAGGCCTCCAGCGCCGCGTCGATGCGCCCGCGCCGGTCGCTGCTGCTGGCGTGCGCCTGGTCCAGGATACGGGTGTAGGTGGCGGCGATGGCGGGCGTACGGAACAGCGCGTCGGGCGCGGGCACGCGGCCATCGGGCAGCCAGACCTCGCGCGAACTGGTCCATTCGTCGCGGAACAGCGCCTGCACCGCCAGGATGGCCTGCGAGATGCGCGGCACCAGGGGAAAGCCGTTGCGCGCGTAGTCGATGGCCGGGCGCACCACGTCAGCCAACTCCCAAGTGCCGTAATCGCGCAGCAAGGTCAGCCAGGCCCCGAAGGCGCCGGGCACGGTGGCGGGCAAGAGGCCGATGCCCGGCACCAGGTCCACGCCCAGGCTGCGGAAGTACGCCGGCGTCGCCAGCGCGGGCGCAGGACCCTGCCCGCATAGCGCGCGCATGCGTTGCTCCTGTTCGCTCCAGAACAGGATGGGCACTTCGCCGCCGGGGCCGTTCAGGTGCGGCTCCACGATCTGCAGCGTGAAGCCGCCGGCGACCGCCGCGTCATAGGCATTGCCGCCGCGTTCCAGCACGCCCATCGCCACCTGGGAGGCCAGCCAGTGGGTGGAAGAGACCACGCCGAAGGTGCCGCGTATTTCGGGGCGGGTGGTGAAGGATGCGCTCATGGGATCGGTCCGGCCAGCAGGGGAATGTTTGCAGTATAGGGACATGAAATAACTGGTTTTGTCTTTGTTGGCATAATTGAATAACCAATTGGTTATAGGAAAGATCGTGACCTGGGATGCCGCCCGTCTCGCCAACCGTCTCAAGCATCGCCACCTGACGTTGCTGATCGAGATCGCCCGGCACGGCTCGCTGACGCGCGTGGCGGCCGCGGCGGGCATCAGCCAGCCCGCCGTCACCAAGGCGCTCACGGAGATCGAGGACATCTTCGGCGCGCCGCTTTTCACGCGCACCGGGCGCGGCCTGCAAGCCACGCCGCTGGGCAACCTGGCCCTGGTGCGCGCGCGGCACATGCTCAGCGACCTGGACCTGTGGGCGCGCGAGGTCGAGGCCTTGCACGCCGGCCGTTCCGCGCATCTGCAGGTGGGCGTGGTGCCCTACGTGTCCAGCGCCTTGCTCACTGCGGCGATCAGCCGTTTGCACCAGCGCCACGGCGTCACGCTCAGCCTGCACCGCGCCACCACCGACCATCTGGTGCCGATGCTGCGCCGGCATGAACTGGATTGCATCATCAGCCGCGCCACCTCGACCGTGGCGCCGGACGACCTGATCCACCGCGTGCTGTACCGCCAGCGGCCGCGCCTGATCGCGCATGGCCGGCTTGCGCAGCGGCTGGCGCGGCGCGAACCGGATTGGGCCGCGCTGGCGGCGATGGACTGGGTGCTGCCAGCCGCCAATACGCCGACGCGGCAACTGATCGTGGAGCACTTCATCCGCGCCGAGTTGCTACCGCCGTCGCCGGTGCTGGAGGCGTATTCCACCGACGTGATCGAAGGCATGCTGACCATGAACGAGGCGTTTATCTCGGTGGTGCCGGAAGACATCGCGCGCGAACTCTGCCAACGCGGCAAGCTGGGCATGGTGCCCTGGGATTTCGGCTGGGAGTTGCCGCCGATCAACCTGATCCGCCGCAAGCGCGAACAGCCGCTGGCGGCCGAGGAGCGCTTTTCGGACATCTTGCTGGATTTGTGCGGCGATGCCGCCGCGCCCTGGGCTCAGGGCGCGGGCGAGCGGCGCTGAACCGCGCCCTTACGCAGTCAGCTTGCCGCGCGCGATGTCCAGCAGCGTGGCGGCGGCCGTCTCTGGCGCCGCGTCGTTGCTGACACGCAGCAGTTGGCACTGCAGAGGCACGGGGAAAGGCTGCGTGGCGCGCGCCAGGCGCTGCGCGATCTGTTCCGCGCTTTCGCGGCCGCGTCCCGCCAGGCGGCGCGCGAGCTGGCCGGGGTCGACCGTGACTTCCACCGCCGTCAAGGCCGGGTAGCGCGAGTGCGCCTGTTCCAGGTGGGCGCGCGAACCGTTGATGATGACCGCGGCGCCGCAGGACAGCCAGGCGTCTATCTCGATACCGATCCCGTACTGCAAGCCATGGCTGGCCCAACGCAATGCGAAGCAGCCCAGCGCGGCGCGGCGTCCGAACTCGTCTTCGGTCAGGCGCAGCGCGTCCTCGGTATCGCCGCTGTCGCGGGTGATGTAGCGATGCGCGACCAGCACGGGCTCGTCGCCGCGCAACTCCGCGCGCAGCAGGCGCAGCAAGGTGTCCTTGCCGCTGCCCGACGCGCCCATCAGGTAGATCAGCCGGGCGCCGTCGGCGGGAACGGAGGGTGTCATGCCGCTGCCGGCCCTTGCAGATAGCCGGCGCCCGCCGCGTCGGTGCTGGAGCCGTCAAAGCCGTAGTGCCGCGCCGCGACGAAGTCCGCGCCCGGCGCAGGCTGCACGTAGACGCTGACGCCGGGCACGGCCATGGCCTGCCCGCGCAAGGGGTCTGCAAAGGCGGCGATGCCGGCCTGCGCCTGGGCCAGCGCCTTGCCTTCCAGCTTGCCGGTCAGGGTGATGTGGAAAACATAGGTTTCGAACACATAGGGGTAGCCCCAGCGCGCCAGCATGGATTGCTGCTCCGGAGTCAGCGATTGCGGCTGGCGGCGGGCGGTTTCCTCGGCCGTGGGCGGCGCGCGCAAAGGGTCCAGGTCGCGCACGGCGGCCTCGGCCAAGGCCTGGATCCGCGTCCGGCCTTGCGTGTCGGACGAGGCGATGCGCCAGGCCAGGAAGCCGCGTAGCGGCTCGCACTCCAGTTCCAGAGAGAACGGGCTGCCGTTAGCGGCCAGCTGGCGAGCGGCCGCGTCGAGCTGCTGCGGACTGACGCCGGGGTTCAGGCGGAAGGGTGGTTTGAGCGTGGCGTGCAAGCCATAGTGGCGCGGCGCCGTGGTCCAGGCATGCGAGTCCGCGTCCTGCCCCGGTAGCGGCGGCAGCGCTTCGCCGGTGTCGGCGCAACGGCCCAGCCAGCGGCTGCCGTGTTCGCGCCAGGGGCCGGTGGGCGCCAGGTAGAGAGCGTAGCGATGGGCGAGCGGCATGGTCAGGCCGCCATGCGCTGGCTGTGGCCGTCGCCGAATGCGCGCGTGGCGTAGCGCAGTTCGCCGCCCACGATCGCGGCGCAGACGCGGGGCAGGCCCGGCACCTGATCGTCCACCACGATGGCATCGGCGATCAGTCCGGGCGCCAGGGCGCCGCGGTCCTTCAGGCCGGCGGCGCGTGCAGGATTCAAGGACACCAGGTCCCAGGCCTGCGCCAGCGGCAACACGCCGTCGTTGGCCAGCTTCATCACGGCAGCCAGCGGGGCAGGGTAGTAATAGTCGGACGTCAGGATGTCGCAGAGGCCGGCGCGGATCATTTCAGTGGCGCTGGGCGCGCCGGTGTGGCTGCCGCCGCGCACGACGTTGGGCGCGCCGAAGACCACGGAATCGCCCAGGTCGCGGGCCACGCCCGCAGCTTCGCGGGTCAGCGGAAACTCCGCCACGCCGCAGCCCAGCTGGTGGTAGTAGCGGCGCGTGGCGGCATCCGGATCGTCGTGCGAGGCTACCTTCAGGCCGGACTCCTGGGCGCAGGCGGTCAGTTCGCGCATGGCGTCGGCCACCGAATCGGCCGCCGACATGGCGGCGCGGATGCGGTCCTGGAAGACGTCGAGATCGCATTCGGCGCGGTTGGCGTACTGCATCAGCTTGCGCTCGTCGCCCAGGCGGCGCGCCATGCTGGGCAGGTGGTCGTTCAGCGCCAGGAAGCGCACGCGGCCGTCGCGTATCCATTGCTGGGCCGTTTCCAGGCCGCCGACGTGGTGCGTTTCGAAGCGCAGGTGCACATAGTGCCGCGCGCCCATGATGTGGCGCATTCTTTCCAGCGCGTCGAACATGCGCTCGGCGTAGGCCTCGCCGCGCAAGCCGCCTTCCCAGGACAGCGTGACGCCGTGGAATTCGGTGGTGATGCCGTTGGCCAGCAGTTGGCGGTCCACGTCGAACAAGGCGCTGTCATAGGGAAACGTCACGCTGGGCCGCGGCATGACGGCGCGTTCGAAGGCGTCGCCGTGCAGGTCCACGATGCCGGGCAGCACCAGCAGATTGCCTGCGTCGAACCAGGGCGCGCCGCGCGGCGCCGCGGCGGCGGAGCCTTCGATCAGTCCGCCATGGAAGCGCAGGCTGGCCTGCTCGACGCCGCGCGGCGTCAGGATGCGTTGGCCTGTGACACCGGCCAGGGGCGAGGGGGCGTGCGTGTGTGTGTTCATGGCGTGACGTTAGCGGGATTGCATTACAACCAGATGTCTAGATGAGTTAAGCCGTATGGATGAGTGCTCCGCGCCGCCTGCGCGCGCAGGCGGCGCCTGTATGTCAGGTGTCGTCCGTCACCATCAGTTGCACCATGTCGCCGACGAAGCGGGCGACGCTGTATTGCAGCGGCGCGCCTTGCTGGTCTACGTTCAGGGCTTCTACTTGAAGAATGGGGCGGGTCTTGGGCTGGCCCAGCAGGCGGGCGATCTCGGGCGTGGGCAGCGCGGCGGTGATGCGCGACCACTTGCGCGTGTAGTCGCCGATGCCGTAGTGGGTGTAGACCTTGGAGATCGAGCGCAGGGAAGCCAGGCGTTCCGCGAAATCAGGGAAACGCTTTTCGTCGAAGAAGTGCTCCGACACGCTGATGGGGCGGTTTTCGGCCTTGCCCACGATCTGCACGCGCAACAGCGGCGCGGTACGGGTCAGGCCCAGGTGCTTGGCGATATCGCCCGCGCGCAGGCTCTGGCTGCCCAGGACTTCCTGGTGGCCCAGCATACCCTGGCTGCGCAGGTTCTCGGAAAAACGCGTGCGCTTGCCGATGGCGTAGTCGATCGCGTGTTCCTGGACGAAGGTGCCGCGGCCCTGCTCGATGCGGACCAGGCCGCCTTGTTCCAGTTCGCCCATCGCGCGGCGGATGGTGTGGCGGTTGACGGAAAACTTGGCGGCCAGCTCGGGCTCGGACGGCAGCTGTTCGCCTGCCGCATAGAGCTTGTTGCGGATATCGTCCGCAAGCGCTTCGCCGATTTGCCGCCAGACGGCGATGCCGGAACCTCTTTCGACCATAGGGTGTGCTCGTGCTGTCACATCAGCTTCATGAAGAATGGCAGTGATTGTGCACCATGAGGCGGCCGCCGCAAAGGCGCTGCGGGCACGCTGCAACTGTCATCAAAAATTCACGCCAGGCTGTTGAACTTCGTTTTCGAAGCGATCATACTCCATCCAGTCGTCTAGACGTTTAGAGGAAAAAAATGGATCACCCCAAGGCAGGACAGGATGCGGCGGGCGCGCAACGCGCCTCCTGGATGCGCGTGCTGGCGCTGGCCGACCCGGCCGCGCTGGACGGCGCCTTTTGCGCGCTGGCCGGCAAGCCCGAGCACCGGACGCTGCGTCCGGCGCAGACCGGCATGGCCATGGTGCGCGCCCGCAGCGGCGGCACCGGCGCCCGCTTCAACCTGGGCGAAATGAGCGTGACACGTTGCGCGGTGACGATGGACGAGGGCGTGGTCGGCGTGGCGTATGTGCAAGGCCGCTCGCAGCGCCATGCAGAACAGGCCGCCGTGGCCGACGCGTTGCTGCAACTGCCGGAATGGCATGACACGGTGCAGGCCCAGCTGATTCAGCCGCTGGCCCGCCTGCATGCGGAACGGATCGAGCGCCAGGCCCGCGTGGCGGCGCAGACCAAGGTGGAATTCTTCACGATGGTGCGAGGCGAGGACTGACATGCAACAACAGATACAAGCCGCCGCGGCCTCGGGCCGGGCGCTGCTCCCGGGGTTCGCGGACCCGGTCGGCGACGCGCAGGCCACGTTCCGCGCCGCGCTCGACGCGCTGGCCCATCCGGGGCGCATCAACCAGATCCTGGCCGAAACCGGCGTGCCCGCCGGTCTGTCGCCCGCCATGACCGCGCTGCTGCTGACCCTGGTGGACGTGGACACGCCGCTGTGGCTGCCGGAGAGCGTTAGCGCGGACGCGATCGCCTTTCTGCGCTTTCATTGCGGCTGCCCCATCGTGCCGTCGCCGTCGCCGTCGTTGGCGCGCTTTGCCGCGGTGCCCGCTGGCGGCAAGGCGCCGGCGCTGTCGTCCTGCCACCAGGGCGACCCGGCCTATCCCAATCTGTCCACCACCTTGCTGATCGAGGTCGGGTCTCTGTCGGAAGGAGAGCCCGCCATCCTCAGCGGCCCGGGCATCCAGAGCCAGCAGGTCCTGCGCGTGGCCGGGCTGCCCGAAGGCTTCTGGCGCGAATGGCGCATCAATCATCAACGCTTTCCGCTCGGCGTCGACGTGTTCCTGACGCAGCAACGGCGGATTTGCGCGCTGCCGCGCAGCACGCGCAAGGAGAACTGACATGTACGTAGCCGTAAAAGGGGGCGAACGCGCCATCCTCAATTCCTACCGCATGCTGGACGACTACCGGCGCGGCGACCGCGAAGTGCCCGAGCTGAGCCTGGAGCAGATCCGCGAACAGATGCCGCTGGCGGTGTCGCGGGTCATGGCCGAGGGCTCGCTCTACGATCCGCAACTGGCGGCGCTGGCCATCAAGCAGGCCGCGGGCGACGTGATCGAGGCCGTGTTCCTGCTGCGCGCCTATCGCACCACCTTGTCGCGCTTCGGCTACACCCAGCCCATCGACACCGGCCGCATGCGCCTGCAGCGCCGCATCTCGTCCACCTTCAAGGATGTCCCGGGCGGCCAGATCCTGGGGCCGACCTACGACTACACCCAGCGCCTGCTGGACTTTTCGCTGGAAGCGCAGCGTGAGGCCGACGCCTTGCCGCCGGGCGGCGAGGCCCTGGACAGCGCCATGCCGCGCGTCACCGACCTGCTGGCGCACGACGACCTGATCGACGCGGAAGCCGTGCCGGAAGGCGATCCCGAACCCTTCGACCTGACCCGCCAGCCGCTGGATTTTCCGGCCTCGCGCGCGGCCCGCCTGCAGAACCTGGCGCGCGCCGATGAAGGCTTTCTGCTGTCCATGGGCTATTCGACCCAGCGCGGCTACGGCAACACCCACCCCTTCGCGGCCGAGATCCGCTACGGCGCGCTGGAGGTGGAAATGCATATCGAGGAACTGGGCTTCGCCGTCACCGTGGGCGAGATCGAGATCACCGAATGCCAGATGGTGAGCCAGTTCGCGGGCAGCGCCCAGGAAGGCCCGAAGTTCACCCGGGGCTACGGGCTGACCTTCGGCTACGGTGAACGCAAGGTCATGTCGATGGCGCTGGTGGACCGCGCGCTCAAGGCGCGCGACCTGGGCGAGCGTGCCGATTCCCCGGCCAACGACCACGAGTTCGTGCTCTACCACAGCGACAACGTCGAAGCCTCGGGCTTCGTGCAGCACTTGAAGCTGCCGCATTACGTGGACTTCCAGGCCAATCTGGAACTGTTGCGGCGCATGCGCGCTGAACGCGCCGCGCCCGAGGCCGCGCGCACCAATCTGATGGACGAGGCGGTTTCCCCATGACTACGCAACACGCAACGGTCGAACGCGACGACCACTACAACTTCGCCTATCTGGACGAATCCACCAAGCGCATGCTGCGCCGCGCCTTGCTCAAGGCCGTCGCCATCCCCGGCTACCAGGTGCCCTTCGGCAGCCGCGAAATGCCGCTGCCCTATGGCTGGGGCACCGGCGGCATCCAGGTCACGGCGTCCATCATCGGCGCCAACGACGTGCTCAAGGTGATCGACCAGGGCTCGGACGACACCACCAACGCCATCAACATCCGCCGCTTCTTCGGCCGCGTCACGGGCGTGGCGACGACGGAGTCCACGCCCGCCGCCACCATCGTCCAGACCCGCCACCGCATCCCCGAGACGCCGCTGGCGGAAGGGCAGATCATGGTGTTCCAGGTGCCCATCCCCGAGCCGCTGCGCTGGCTGGAACCCAGCGAAACCGAGACGCGCACCATGCACGCACTGGCGGAATACGGCGGCATGCACGTCAAGCTGTACGAAGACATCGCCCAGCATGGCCACATCGCCACCACCTACGACTATCCGGTCATCGTGAACGGCCGCTACATGATGCGGCCTTCGCCCATCCCCAAGTTCGACAACCCCAAGCTGGATGGCAGCCCGGCGCTGATGCTGTTCGGCGCGGGCCGCGAAAAGCGGGTCTACGCGGTGCCGCCCTATACCTCGGTGAAAAGCCTGGACTTCGAGGACCATCCGTTCCGCGTGGAGACCTGGAGCGAATGCTGCGACCTGTGCGGATCGCGCGAGAGCTATCTGGACGAAATCATCCTGGACGACGCCGGCACGCGCCGCTTCGTCTGCTCCGACACCGAGTACTGCAACGACCGCCAGGCGCGGCAGGGCGCGCAACAATCCAACCAGGAGGCTGCGGCATGAACGCCCAACCTTTGCTTTCGGTGCGCAACATGACGCGCACCTGGGACGGCGTGCATGGCTGCCGCAACGTCAACTTCGATCTGTATCCCGGCGAAGTGCTGTGCGTGGTCGGCGAGTCCGGCTCGGGCAAGAGCACGCTGCTGTCGGCCGTGTCGTACCAGACCCGGCCGGACGCGGGCAGCGTCTGGTACGACACTCGCGACCAGGGCTTTACCGACCTGGCCGCGTTGCCGGGAGCGCGCCTGCGCCTGCTGTCGCGCACCGATTGGGGCTTCGTGCGGCAGAACGCCAGGGACGGCCTGCGCATGCAGGTCAGCGCCGGCGCCAACATCGCGGAGCGGCTGATGGCCGTGGGCGATCGCCACTATGGCGATCTGCGCCAGGCCGCGGGCAACTGGCTGCAGAAGATGGAGATCGACGCGGGCCGGCTGGACGACAGGCCCACCTCGTTCTCGGGCGGCATGCAGCAACGCCTGCAGATCGCCCGCAACTTGGTGACCCATCCCCGCCTGGTGTTCATGGACGAGCCCACCGCCTCGCTCGACGTGTCGGTGCAGGCGCGCCTGCTGGACCTGTTGCGCCAGCTGGTGGCCGACCTGGGCCTGGCCGCCATCGTCGTGACCCATGACCTGGCCGTGGCGCGCCTGCTGGCGCACCGGACCTTGGTCATGCGCGGCGGCGAGGTGGTCGAAAGCGGCCTGACCGACCAGATCCTCGACGACCCGCAGCATCCCTACACCCAGTTGCTGGTGTCTTCCATTTTGCAGAGCTGACCATGCCTGAAAAGACTCCCATGATCGAGGTGCGGGGCCTCGGAAAGATGTTCACCCTGCATAACCAGGGCGGCATGCGCCTGCCCGTGCTGGAGTCGGTCGACTTCGACGCGGCTGCTGGCGATTGCCTGGTGCTGGCGGGGCCGTCTGGCACCGGCAAGAGCACCTTGCTGCGCTGCCTCTATGGCAACTATCTGGCCACCGAGGGCAGCATCCGGGTGCGCTGGAATGATGGATGGGTGGAGCTGGCCGGCGCGCCCGAGCAGCGCATCCTGGCCCTGCGCCGCGAGGTCATCGGCTACGTCAGCCAGTTCCTGCGCGTGATTCCGCGCGTGTCGGCGCTGGACGTGGTGGCCGAACCCCTGCGTGCGGCGGGGGTGGACGCCGACGAGGCCCAAGCTCGCGCCGCTGCCCTGCTGCAGCGCTTGAACGTGCCGCCGCGCCTGTGGGGGCTGGCGCCCGCCACCTTTTCGGGCGGCGAGCAGCAGCGCGTGAACATTGCGCGCGGCTTCATTGCCCGCCATCCCATCCTGTTGCTGGACGAGCCTACCGCGTCGCTGGACGCCGACAACCGCCAGGTCGTGATCGCCCTGATCCGCGAGGCCATGGCCGAGGGCCGCTGCCTGCTGGGCATCTTCCACGATGCCGAAGTGCGCGACGCCGTCGCCACGCAGACGCTGGCCCTGCGTCCCGCCCAACCCGCCCTGGCCGACCTGGAGCAATGATGCAAAGCACCTATCTCACCCATGCCCGCGTGGTGCTGCAGGACCGCGTCCTGGAAGACAGCGCCGTGCTGATCGACGATGGTCGCATCGTCGCCATCGAACCTGCCGGCGCGCGCGCGGACCGCGAGATCGATCTCTGCGGCCAGACCTTGCTGCCGGGGCTGATCGATCTGCATTGCGACGCCATCGAAAAGGAAGCCGAGCCGCGTTCGCGGGTGCTGTTTCCGCTGGATTTCGCGGTGGCCCAGGTCGACCGCCGCAATGCCGCGGCCGGCATCACCACGCCGTATCACGCGCTGTCCTTCGCCAACAGCGAATGGGGCGTGCGCAACAACCAGACCGCGGCGGAAGTGGTGCGCACCGTGCGCGCCTTCCGCCAGCACAGCCTGGTCGACAACCGCGTCCATTGCCGCTATGAAGTCACCGACGCCACCTCGGTGGAGGTGTTGCGCGCGCTGATGGACGAGGGCGCGGTGGACCTGCTGTCGGTCATGGACCATTCGCCCGGCCAGGGGCAGTTCAAGACGCTGGAGTCCTATCTGCAATACATGATGGGCAACCACGCCATGAGCCGCGAGCAGGCCGAAGAAGCCGCGCAGGCCAAGACGCGCGCCAAGGACGGGGCGGTGACGCGGGTGGAGGCGCTGCTGTCGCATGCGCAAGGACTGGGCATCCCCACCGCCAGCCATGACGATGATTCGATCCAGCGCATCGCCACCATGCGCAACCTGGGCGTGGCCATGAGCGAGTTCCCGATCACCCTGGATACCGCGCGTGCCGCGGTGTCCTGCGGCCTGCCCACCATCCTGGGCGCGCCCAATGTGCTGCGCGGCCAGAGCCAGAGCGGCTCGATGCGCGCCATCGACGCCATCCGCGCGGGCGTGGCCAGCTGCCTGTGCTCGGACTACCAGCCGTCCGCGCTGATCGCCGCCGCGTTCACGGTGGCGGCGCAAACCGACCTGACGCTGCCACAGGCGATTGCGCTGGTCACGCTGAACCCGGCGCAGGCTTGCGGCCTGTCCGACCGCGGGCGCATCGCGCCGGGCCAGCGCGCGGACCTGGTGGCGGTGGCGCAAGTGGGCGCGCAACCGCTGATCAGCCATACCTGGTCGGCGGGACGGCTGGTATTCTCGGCGCACTATCCGCCCGTGCGCGCGGGCGAGCAGCGTACACCCGAGGCGCAGGCCGTGACGGCCTGATCCGGATACTGGAGAGAGATGATGCAACCCATCGTGATCGCCGTGGCTTGCAGCCCCGTGCACGGGTTCAGCAAGCCGGTCGTGCCGGCGATCATGCTGTTGAAGGGGTTGGGGGTGGAAGGCGACGCCCACCTGGGCGTGACGGTCAAGCACCGTTCGCGCGTCAAGGCAGACCCCACCCAGCCCAATCTGCGGCAGGTCCACCTGATCCACGGCGAGCTGCATGATGAACTGCAATTGGCCGGCTTCAACGTGGCCGAAGGCACCATGGGCGAGAACATCACCACCCGCGGCATCGATCTGCTGGGCTTGCCGCGCGGGGCGCGCCTGCATATCGGCGTGGACGCGGTGGTCGAGATCACCGGCCTGCGCAATCCTTGCTCGCAGCTCGACAACTACCAGCAGGGTTTGACCGCCGCCGTTTTGGGTCGCCATCCGGACGGCAGCCTGATGCGCCGCGCCGGCATCATGGGGGTCGTGATCGAAGGCGGGGCGGTGAGCGCGGGCGATCCGATCCGCGTGGCGCTGCCGGACTTGCCGCATCTGCCGCTGGAGCGCGTCTGATATCCGCGGACGCAGGGGCAGTCTGTCGCAAAAACATCGCCGGCAGGCGCTGCCGGGAGGCCGCGCATCTGGTTAAATGGCGGGAAGGCGCGGCCGCGATTTCCGCGGCGCGCCGGCCCTTTTTCCGGAGTTCGCGATGGCACGATTCAATTTCACCCAGGATCCCGAGGAGCCCGATCTGTGGGCCGCGGAGAACGTCGCAGCCGGCAAGGGCCGTCCGCCCATTCACGTGATGGTCCAGACTGACGGCGAAGAACCCGACAGCAGCGCGTCCAAGGTGGTCAAGGCCATCATCGACGACCTCGACGATCAGATCCTGGCCGCGGCCGAGTTGCTGCTGGAAAACTATTCCTACGAGCACTACAAGAAGCTCGGCCTGGACGACAACCAGCTGCCCCAGGAAGAAACCGCCGAAGCCATGGCCCAACACGCCGTGCTGCGCGCGCTGTGGCTGTTCGACGAAGACGGCGACGGCTACGAGCTGTGGTTCACGCTGCCCTGGGACCCGGTGCATACCTACGACGTGGAATTCGAGGACGGCGCGCCCGTCTCGTGCTCGGTCAACGACTAAAGGGGTACAGGCCCTAGGGCCGTTGCTGGCGCTCCAGTTCGAACTTGGTCGCCTGGCTTTGCCCCAGCGAATCGTCGTAGCGGTAGAGCATCTTCAGGGACTTGCCCTTGCGCACGGTGTCGGCGGCGATGTTCTCAAGCACCACGTCGATCTCGCGGCCGACGAATTCGGTGCAATCGGTATCGGCGCGGGCGCCTTCGGGTATGTCCGCGTTCCTGACCTTCAGCCTGAACATCAGCTGCGTCAGTTCCGTGCCATCGGTGCGGAACTGGCGCATCAGAACCGGCAGGTTGGCCACGGTACCGCCTAACTCGCAGGAAATGCGGGTCCAGGCGTATGTAGCGGGTGTGGCGGACATCAGGGCGGCAGCCGCCAGGGCGCAGCGCAGGCTTAAGCGTTTCATGGCATGAGAACTGAGCGCAGCGCCCATGCGCGCCGCGCCGGGATCGGGAGCGAAGGGTTTCTATGTTGCTCCCGGCCATGGCGCCGGTCAAGCTGGCGCAAGCCATAAAAAAAACGGGCCATGCGGCCCGTTTTTCATTGCCTGTCGCGTCAGGCGTTCTGGCTCGCGGCCTGGTCCGGGCGGGCTTCATCCGCAACGGCGGGCTCGCTTTCAGCCGCGTCCTCGCGATTGCCTTCCAGCTTGGAAATGACGGCGGTGGCCAGGCTGTTGCCGACCACGTTGGTGGCAGTGCGGCCCATGTCGAAGAACTGGTCGATGCCCATGATCAGCAGCAGGCCGGCTTCGGGCAGATGGAACATAGGCAGCGTCGCCGCGACCACCACGAGCGAGGCGCGCGCCACGCCGGCCATGCCTTTGCTGGTCACCATCAGCACCAGCAGCAGGGTCAGCTGCTGCGTAAAGCTCATCTGGATGTTGTAGGCCTGAGCGATGAACAGCACCGCGAAGGACTGGTACATCATCGAGCCGTCAAGGTTGAAGGAGTAGCCCAGCGGCAGGACGAAGCCCGAGATGCGCTTGGGCACGCCAAAGCGGGTCAGCGCTTCGATGGTCTTGGGGTAGGCCGATTCGCTGCTGGCCGTGGAGAACGCCAGCAGCGTGGGTTCCTTGATCAGGCCGCCCAGGCGGAAGGTGGACTTGCCCAGGAACAGGTAGCCCACACCGAACAGGATGGCCCACAGCAGCGCCAGTCCCAGGTAAAACTCGCCTATCAGCTTGCCGTAGCTGACCAGCACGCCCAGGCCCTCGGTGGTGATGGCGGCGGCCATGGCGGCGAACACGCCGATGGGCGCGAAGCGCATCACGTAGTCCGTCACCCGGAACATGATCTTGGCCAGCTCGTCGATCAGGTTGTAGATGGTGTTGTGGCCCTTGCCGCGGATAAAGGACAGGGCGGCGCCGAAGAACAGCGAGAACACCAGGATCTGCAGGATCTCGTTGTTGGCCATGGCTTCGGCGATGCTGCGCGGGAACACGTGCGTGATGAAGGCCTTGAGCGTGAAATCGCCGGTCTTCAGGCCCGAAGTCAGGCCCGCGTCCGGCAGCGCCAGGTTCATGTGCGCGCCGGGCTGGAAGATGTTGACCAGCGCCAGGCCCAGCAGCAGCGACAGCGCCGAGGCGGCGATGAACCAGACCATGGCGCGCATGCCGATGCGGCCCACGGCGCTGGCGTCGCTCATGCTGGCCAGGCCGGTCACCAGGGTGGCGAAGACCAGCGGCGCGATGATCATCTTGATCATGCGCAGGAAGATGTCGGTGATGAGACTGAAGTACGAGGCGATTTGCGCCGCCTCCTTCTCGTTCTGCGCGTACCTGTGGCAGAAATAGCCCACCACGATGCCCAGCACCATGGCGATGCCGATATAACGCGTCAGCTTCTTAGTGTTCATGATCAAAACGGAAAACGGGGATCGTTTGCCTGGCCCGGGAAGGCGGGCGCGCCGGCATGGGAGGCGGGCAAGAGGATCCGAAGACGGAATGCCAGGGCTGGCCGCGAGGCTCGGGTTTACCCTTGGGGCGCGATCTTAACGCCGCGCACCTGACGCGCAGTTGTCAGGTCGGGGACGGATGGGGCGGTTTTTTTCTTGGGGCGGCGGCGCAAGGCGGGCGATACCGAAGTTGTATCAATTTGGCACCGCTGCACTATCGCCCGCCGCCATGCCAGAATGGTCCAGTCCCGGCACCCGCAAGAGCGTAGCCGGGCGACGCGAACAACAGGCCCCCGCGCGGGGCCGCACAAGGAGACCAGGCAATGCCGAAACGCGAATTGTCCGTGCTGGCGTCCGGATACACCTATCTGGAGGGGCTGCGCTGGCACGAGAACCGCCTGTGGGCGTCGGACTTCTACACCGAGCAGGTCATCGCCGTGGACCTGAACGGCAAGGTCGAGCAGATCTGCAAGGTGCCGCAACAGCCGTCCGGGTTGGGCTGGCTGCCGGACGGCCGCCTGCTGATCGCGTCCATGAAGGACCGCAAGCTTCTGCGCCGCGAGGCCGACGGCGCGCTGGCCGTGCACGCCGACCTGTCGGCGCTCACGGGCGGGCCGGTCAACGACATGGTCGTGGACGCGCAGGGCAGGGCCTATGTGGGCAATTTCGGTTTTGACCTAATGGCCGGCGAGCCGGTCCGCAATACCGGCATCGTGCGCGTCGATCCCGACGGTTCCGTGCGGAAGGTGGCCGATGGCCTGTGCTTTCCCAATGGCTCGTTCATCACGCCGGACGGCAAGACCATGATCGTCAACGAAACCTTCGGCAACCGCATTTCCGAGTTCGACATCCTGGCCGACGGCGGCCTGGGTCCGCGCCGCGACTGGGCCGATTTCGGCCCCTTGCCGGCCAGCGGCGACCTGGGCGTGCTGATTGCGGCTTCCGCCATCGGGCCCGACGGTGGCGCGCTGGACGCGGAGGGGGCCTTGTGGGTGGCCGACGCCATCGGCAAGCGCATCGTGCGCGTGGCGCGCGGCGGCAAGATCCTGGAGCAGATCGACACCGGAGAATTCGGCATTTTCGCCGCCGCCCTGGGTGGAGCGGACGGCCGGACCCTGTTCATGGCCGCCGCGCCCGATTTCATCGAAGCCAACCGGCGCGCCAGGCACGAAGGCCGGATCCTGATGACGCGGGTGGATGTCCCCCACGCCGGGCGGCCTTGAAATAGGCCAGCGCCTTGCCGCGGAGCCCTGGCGGCTCCGTCGCGCCCTCGGTCCTTCGGGGGAGTTGCAGGCCGGCCTGAGCCTTTCGTGCTCATCTGAATGGACCGGATACGGGCGGTTGCAAGACCTTTCCTCGAATCCCCCGTAAAATCACGCCATTCAGCAAGGCTTCAACCATCTTTCAATAGACAGTACTTAGGAGGACCACTCATGGCCCTAGTCTCCATGCGCCAGTTGCTCGACCACGCCGCCGAGCACGGTTACGGCATTCCCGCTTTCAACGTCAACAACCTGGAACAGGTCCAGGCCATCATGGAAGCCGCTGCGGAGACCGACAGCCCGGTGATCATGCAAGCCTCGGCCGGCGCGCGCAAGTACGCGGGCGAAGGCTTCCTGAAGTACCTGATCCAGGCCGCCGTGGAAACCTATCCGCACATCCCCGTGGTCATGCACCAGGACCACGGCCAGTCGCCCAAGATCTGCCAAGGCGCCATCGACCTGGGCTTCTCCAGCGTCATGATGGACGGTTCGCTCAAGGAAGACGGCAAGACCATCGCCGACTACGACTACAACGTGGAAGTGACCAAGAAGGTCGTGGACACCGCCCACAAGCTGGGCGTGACGGTCGAAGGCGAACTGGGCTGCCTGGGTTCCCTGGAAACCATGGAAGGCGACAAGGAAGACGGCCACGGCGCCGACGGCAAGCTGACCATGGACCAGCTGCTGACCGACCCGGAACAAGCCGCCGACTTCGTGCGCCGCACCCAGCTGGACGCCCTGGCCATCGCCATCGGCACCAGTCACGGCGCCTACAAGTTCACGCGCAAGCCCACCGGCGACATCCTGTCGATCTCCCGCATCAAGGAAATCCACGCCCGCCTGCCGAACACCCACCTGGTGATGCATGGCAGCTCCAGCGTGCCGCAGGAACTGCTGGCCGAGATCCGCGAATTCGGCGGCAACATGAAGGAAACCTACGGCGTGCCTGTCGAGGAAATCCAGGAAGCCATCAAGTACGGCGTGCGCAAGATCAATATCGACACCGATATCCGTCTGGCCATGACCGGCGCGATCCGCCGCTTCTTCGCCGAAAACCCGGAAAAGTTCGATCCGCGCGAATACCTGAAGCCGGCCCGCGCCGCCGCCAAGGCGATCTGTGTGGCTCGCTACACCGAGTTCGGCACCGCCGGCAACGCCAGCAAGATCAAGGCGCTGCCGCTGACCGAGATCGCCGCGCAATACGCGTCGGGCAAGCTGGCTCAAGTGGTGCAATAAGCATCCGCAGCAGGCGCGTGACGCCAAAGGCGTCCGGCGCCCGAGTGCAATAAAAGAGCGGTCCGCCCAGGCGGACCGCTCTTTTTTTTCTGTGCCGCGGACTATGGCGCAGGCGAATTTCGGGGGAAATGCGGCACGCTGCGGTCCACGTGATGCCAGGATGGGGCCGAGTCGGTCCAGAGGCTGGCGCGGGCGTGGAACGCCTCCGGATCGTCGAGCGAGCCGGCCCGCACGATGTCATAGCCCATGCCCGCCGAATTGCCGAACAGCGGGGTGCCGCAGTCCGTACAGAAGCTGCGCATGACGGTATGGCCGGATTCGCCGCGGTAGCGGTGCTCCTTGGGACTGCCGCGCAACAGCGTGATGGAGCCAGTCGGGAAGATCAATGCATGGGCCGGGGCGCCGCCGCTGGAATACTGGCAGTCCCGGCAATGACAGGTCGCCGCCGTGATGGGTTCATCGGTGATGGCGTAGCGGACGGCGCCGCACTGGCAACCGCCTGTCAGGTGCACTTGCGCGTCGGCGTGGGCGCTGCGTTTGGGGGAAGCATCCTGCATACGACTCTGTCTCCGGGCTTGGGGTCAGCGCCGTGACGCCAGAGGCGGCCGGCGCGCATCATATAGGAGGCCAGAGCCTAACCCGGCCACCGGGCGGCGTCGAGGGGAGACCCGGCAAAACCTGTCTATTTGCAGTAACCTATGCCCTTCGCAAGACCCGCGCGCGCCGCGCCGGCCTTGCCCGCGGTTCCCGGATTCCGTTCTACTTCCCGCCCTGGCGCCTGCCCGTGGCGGGAATCTTCATTATTGCCATAGGCCATTCCCGTGACTTCTGCTTTGCATCAATCCAGCATCAAGTCCTTGCCGCTGCTGGGCCGCGGTAAGGTGCGCGACATGTACGCGGTGGGCGACGACAAGTTGCTGATCGTCGCGTCGGATCGTATCTCCGCTTTCGACGTGATTCTTGACGACCCGATCCCCGGCAAGGGGCAGGTGCTGACCGAACTGACCGAGTTCTGGCTGCAGAAGCTGGCCCACATCCTGCCGAACCACTCCACCGGCATCAAGGCCGAAGACGTGGTGGCGCCGGATGAAGTCGACCAGGTGCGCGGCCGCGCCGTGGTGGTCAAGCGCTTGAAGCCCATCCTGGTGGAAGCGGTGGCCCGCGGCTACCTGATCGGCTCCGGCTGGAAGGACTACCAGGCCACCGGCGCCGTCTGCGGCATCAAGCTGCCCGCCGGCCTGCAGCAGGCCAGCCAGTTGCCTGAACCCATTTTCACGCCCGCCGCCAAGGCCGAATTCGGCATGCACGACGAGAACGTGGACTTCGCCCACGTGGTCAAGGAAGTCGGCCAGGAAATGGCCGAGCGCATCCGCGACGTGACTCTCAAGCTGTACGCCGAAGCCGCCAAGTTCGCGGCTACCAAGGGCATCATCATCGCCGACACCAAGTTCGAATTCGGCCTGGACGACGATGGCACGCTGTACCTGATGGACGAAGTGCTGACGCCCGATTCTTCGCGTTTCTGGCCGGCCGACGGCTACCGCGTGGGCATCAGCCCGCCCTCGTTCGACAAGCAATTCGTGCGCGACTGGCTGGAAACCCAGACCTGGGACAAGACCCCGCCCGCGCCGCGCTTGCCGCAGGACGTGCTGGAAAAGACCGCCGCCAAGTACCGCGAAGCCCTGGACCGCCTGGTCGCCTGAACGCTGCCGGCCAAGGAAAGTCCGCTCCTAGTGGGGGGGGGGGGTGGGGGAGGGGGGGGGGGGGG
>NZ_JBYSYI010000020.1:0-23229 GCF_058783105.1 Achromobacter sp. FW305-C-30-7
TTTTGCCGTGGTCAACGTGACCAATCGTACCCACGTTCACGTGCGGCTTGGTACGTTCAAACTTGCCTTTTGCCATGATCTCTATCCTTTGACTTTCAAGGAAACTTGGATTTCTGCCAGGACCGTCCGGATGGGCGGCCCCGGCAAGGGTTATTTACTTGGCCCGAGCGGCGATGACTTCGTCAGCGACGTTCTTGGGGGCCTCGGAGTAATGCTTGAATTCCATCGTGTACGTGGCACGACCTTGCGTCAGCGAACGCAGGTTCGTGGCGTAACCGAACATCTCGGCCAGCGGAACTTCGGCCTTGATGGTCTTGCCGCCGCCAACCATGTCGTCCATGCCCTGAACCATGCCGCGACGCGAGGACAGATCGCCCATCACGGTACCAGCGTAGTCTTCAGGCGTTTCGACTTCAACGGCCATCATCGGTTCCAGCAGCACGGGGCTGGCCTTGCGCAGACCTTCCTTGAATGCCATGGAGCCGGCCATCTTGAACGCGTTTTCGTTCGAGTCCACGTCGTGGTACGAACCGAAGAACAGCGTGACCTTGACGTCGACGATCGGGTAGCCAGCCAACACGCCCGAAGGCAGCGTTTCCTGGATGCCCTTGTCCACCGCGGGGATGTACTCGCGAGGAACCACGCCGCCCTTGATGGCGTCCACGAATTCGTAGCCGCCGCCAGGAGCCAACGGCTCGACCTTCAGAACCACGTGACCGTACTGGCCGCGACCGCCCGATTGCTTGACGAACTTGCCTTCAACTTCGTCGCAGGTCTTGCGGATGGTTTCGCGGTAGGCCACTTGCGGCTTGCCGACGTTCGCTTCCACGCCGAATTCGCGCTTCATGCGGTCAACCAGAATTTCCAGGTGCAGCTCGCCCATACCGGAAATGATGGTCTGGCCGGATTCTTCGTCGCTGCGCACGCGGAACGACGGATCTTCCTGCGCCAGGCGCGACAGCGCCAGGCCCATCTTTTCCTGGTCAGCCTTGGACTTGGGTTCCACGGCCTGCGAAATCACGGGCTCCGGGAAAATCATGCGTTCGAGCAGGATGTGGGAGTCGATGTCGCACAGCGTTTCGCCGGTGGTCACGTCTTTCAGACCCACCACGGCGGCGATGTCGCCTGCCAACACTTCCTTGATTTCTTCGCGGTTGTTCGCGTGCATCTGCAGAATGCGGCCGATACGTTCCTTCTTGCCCTTGATGGGGTTGTAGACCGTATCGCCCGACTTCAGGACGCCCGAGTAAACGCGCACGAAGGTCAGCTGACCCACGAACGGATCGCTCATCAGCTTGAACGCCAGAGCCGAGAACTTCTCGTCGTCGTTGGCTTCACGCGTGACGGGGTTGCCATCGTCGTCCTGACCGTCGACCGCGGGAATGTCCACGGGCGAAGGCAGGTAGTCGATGACCGCGTCCAGCATGCGCTGCACGCCCTTGTTCTTGAAGGCGGTGCCGCACAGCATCGGCTGGATTTCGCCAGCGATGGTGCGTTGACGGATGGCCAGGTTGATTTCTTCTTCGTCGAGCGAACCCGTTTCCAGGTACTTGTTCATCAGCTCTTCGGACGATTCAGCAGCGGCTTCAACCAGCTTTTCGCGCCATTCGTTCGCCAGGCCTTCCAGCTCGGCCGGAACGTCTGCGTAGTCGAACTTGATGCCTTGGCTGGCTTCGTCCCAAATGATCGCCTTCATCTTGACCAGGTCGACCACGCCTTGGAACGTGTCTTCGGCGCCGATGGGAATGACGATCGGCACGGGATTGGCGCGCAGGCGGTTCTTCAGCTGGTCATAGACCTTGAAGAAGTTGGCGCCGGTGCGGTCCATCTTGTTGACGAAGGCCAGACGCGGCACGCCGTACTTGTTGGCTTGGCGCCACACGGTTTCGGACTGGGGCTGAACACCGCCCACCGCGCAGTAGACCATGCAAGCACCGTCCAGGACGCGCATGGAACGTTCCACCTCGATGGTGAAGTCCACGTGTCCCGGGGTGTCGATGATGTTGATGCGGTGTTCGGGATAGTTCTTCGCCATGCCACGCCAAAACGCCGTCGTTGCTGCCGACGTAATGGTGATGCCACGCTCTTGTTCTTGTTCCATCCAGTCCATGGTGGCTGCGCCATCATGCACTTCGCCAATCTTGTGATTGACGCCGGTGTAGAACAGGATACGTTCGGTCGTGGTGGTTTTCCCTGCATCGATGTGCGCAGAGATACCAATGTTGCGATAGCGCTCGATCGGGGTTTTGCGGGCCATGGTGGGTTAGTCCTTAAATTACCAGCGGAAATGGCTGAAGGCCTTGTTGGCCTCTGCCATCTTGTGCGTGTCTTCGCGCTTCTTCATCGCGGCGCCACGACCTTCGGAGGCGTCGATCAGTTCGCCAGCAAGACGCAGATCCATCGACTTCTCGCCACGCTTCTTGGCGGCTTCACGGAGCCAACGCATAGCCAGGGCCAGGCGGCGCACGGGGCGCACTTCAACCGGCACTTGGTAGTTGGCACCGCCAACGCGGCGGCTCTTCACTTCGACGATCGGCTTGATGTTGTTGATCGCCAGGCTGAAAACTTCGATCGGCTCTTTGCCGGTCTTGGTTTGCACTTGCTCGAGGGCACCGTAGACGATGCGCTCGGCGACGGCCTTCTTGCCGTCCAGCATGACGACGTTCATGAACTTGGCGAGTTCGACGCTGCCGAACTTGGGATCGGGCAGAATCTCGCGCTTGGGTACTTCGCGACGACGGGGCATTGTTGCTTCCTTGTGTCTGTTCAGTTGAACCGTGTTTCATTACACGGCCATGGCCGTCCATGGAGACGACCCCTTACGTGCCGCGCACCTTCCCATCATCTGGATGGCGCGGTCGCACTTCCCTAGTGACGGACTGCCGCCACGCGGGGGTACTGCTGACTCGTTATTAAGCCTTCTTCGGGCGCTTGGCGCCGTACTTCGAGCGGGCTTGCTTACGATCCTTGACGCCTTGCAGGTCGAGGGAACCGCGCACGATGTGATAACGCACACCGGGCAAGTCCTTCACACGACCGCCACGCACCAGAACCACCGAGTGCTCTTGCAGGTTGTGGCCTTCACCGCCGATGTACGAAATGACTTCGTAACCGTTGGTCAGACGCACTTTGGCAACCTTGCGCAAAGCGGAGTTCGGCTTCTTGGGGGTGGTGGTGTACACGCGAGTGCACACGCCGCGGCGTTGCGGGCAGTTTTCGAGCGCGGGGCTCTTGCTTTTGATGATGCTGACTTCGCGCGGCTTGCGCACGAGTTGGCTAATGGTAGGCATGACCTTTGAAATCCCTTTTACGTACCACTGGGTAAGTACTTACGTACTCGTCTCCTCAAGCAGTGAACTTTCGGAGAAGGCAGTTCGCGCAAAACCGCCTCAAACGTTCATATACGTAAAAGAGCGGGCTTGCCAACAAACTATGACAAAACGCACAAAGCTGGATGCCGTGGGGTGACGGCGCCGGAAAGACCCGTTGCCGCGAAGCCGTATGGCTTGAAACGAAAGGCTCGTGACGCACCTTGTTCCCAGACACCGTACTTCTGAACCCTACCGCGGCCAGATTTTGCGCGCGAAATAAAGCAGTAAGCCCTTTAGCATAACTGAGATCAAGGGCTGCTGTCAAAGAAAATTGTAAGCCGCGCGTGTGGCGCGTTGCCGGCAGAAGCATGCCAGTTAGGCGGCGCTCGTGAAAATTAGGGCCGCATACGCCGAAAATCGGGGTGCCTGAAATCAGGGTCATTGACTGCGGCAATCGGCAGGAACAGCGATATGCTGACTGCGGATAGCGGCCGGGCGCTCTGGCGCCGGGGCTGCCGCCAGGCGCGGCACCGCCAGTATAGCCGTGCCCCGCTACTGGTCGGCGAACAGGTAGCCGCTGCCGTAGACCGTGCGGATGGGCAACATGACCCCGGCCAGCTCGGCCTTGCGACGCAAGCGGCTGACGATCACGTCGATGCTGCGGGAACCGCTGGCGCGGACTCCGCCCCCTTCCACCTGCAACTCGTCGCCCAGCTCGTTCCGGCCCACGGCCTTGCCCGCCACTTCCAGCAGCGAACGCACGATCAGGCGCTCATTGGCGGACAGCGAGATGGTGGCGCCCGTGGGCGCCGCCAGGGTCCAGCCCTGGTCGCGCAGCTCCCACTGGCCGTTCTGGGCCGGCTCGGCCAGGGACGGATCCTGCCCGGCGGGCAGGCGGCGCGCCAAGGACAGCAGGATGCAGGCCAGCTCGCGGGGATCCTGCGGATCTGGCAGACAGGCGTCGGCACCGCTTTGCAGGCAGCGCAGGCGGCTATCCACCGACATGCCGGTTCCCGTGACCACGATGCCCATGGACGATGAGCCGTGCAGGCGGGCCACCAGGGCGTAGCCGATTTCGCCCAGGGTCCCGACATCCAGGACCACGACGTCAAAGCCGCCGCCGTTGAGCAATCCAAACAATTCGAGAGACGTCGAGCAACCGCGTGCAGAAATACCAGCTTGCAGCAATGCGGACACGGCGACGCCGCGGGCGGCCTCGTCGGGTGACATCATAAGTATGCGCAATTGATTCATATCTGTTCCATACGACCAACAACCTCGACCGGCTCCGCCCCACGCCTTACCGCGGGGGGAGAACGATTGAGACAGTGTGGCGCGTTGTTACGCAACAACTCCAGTCAAGATTCGTCAACTTTGCAATGTTTGACAGTTCTTGCCATAACGTAGCCAGCCGGGGCCCCTCCCGAGTTATCATTCGTTTACACCTATATATTCCTTTCCCATCTTGCAGTAGGGCGCCATAGCGCGCGCTTGCGTAGCAAACCTTCGCGAGAACACGTCTGATGAAAATCGCGTCGCTGGAAGACGACCTGGATCAAGCACAACGCATCCAGCAAGTTCTGACCACTGCCGGATACACCTGCAGCAGTTATCAGCAAAGCCGGGATCTCCTGGCCGCGCTGCGCACTGAGCAATTCGACCTGGTGCTGCTGGACTGGCATTTGCCCGACATCGACGGCGACGATGTGGTGCGGTGGCTGCGCGCCAATATCGGCCCGCGCATCCCGGTCATCTTCCTGACCAATCGTTCCAGCGAGGACGATCTGGTGGAAGGTCTGCGCGCCGGCGCGGACGACTACATCGTCAAACCCCTGCGCCCCCTGGAACTGCTGGCGCGGGTGGCGGCCTTGCTGCGCCGCAGCCAGATCGCCGAACCCGCGGACGATGCCTTCGACGTGGCGCGCTATCGCATCGAACCCGCCGCCCGCACGATCACCCTGGATTCCGCCGTGGTGTCGCTCGCCCCCAAGGAATTCGAGCTCGCCCTGCTGTTTTTCCGTAATGTCGGCCGCCTCATGTCGCGCGACGTGCTGGCCGAATGCGTATGGAACCGGGAAATTCCCGCGACCTCCCGCACCCTGGACACCCATTTGTCGAACATCCGGCAAAAGCTCCAGCTGCGTCCCGAACACGGCGTGCGCCTCACGTCCTCTTATGCGCTGGGCTACCGGCTGGAGCAAATCAGCTCGCCGGAAGACATCGCAGCCAATCCGCAGTAAGCGCCTGCGCGCGCCCCCCCTGGAGAACCGATAGTCATGAGCCGCTGCCGCGCGCTTTCTTTGCTTGCCATGATCTCCTGCCTGGCGCTGATGGCGCCGGCCCGCAGCCAGCCCGCTGGCGCGCTTGGGGACGACTTCATCTACCGTGTGCGCCAAGGCGATACGTTGATCGACCTGGCAACCCGATATACCCACAAGCAGGCCAACTGGAGCCAGCTGCAAACCCTGAACAAGGTAGTCACGCCGGAAACGCTGCCCATCGGGCTGGAATTGCGCATCCCGCTGTCCATGATTCCCGTGCGGCCCGCCGACGCCCGTGTCGTGCACGTCAGCGGCCAGGCGAATGTCGACGGCAAGGCCTTGCGGGCCGGCGACACCGTGGCTGAAGGCAGTACGGTCGGCACCGCTGCCAACGGCTTCGTCACGCTGGAGCTGGCCGACGGCTCCAAGCTGACACTGCCGGCCGGCGGCTCCGTCGAACTGACGCGCCTGCGCCAATTCGAAGGCACTGCGCTGACGGATTCCGTCGTCCGGGTGCAAAGCGGCGGCGTGGAGTCCTCAGTGGCACCCTCCGGTCAAGGCGTGGGCCGTTTCGAGATCCGCACACCGGTCGCGGTCACTGGCGTGCGCGGCACGCGCTTCCGCGTACAAAGTGGCGCGCAGGGCGTACATAGCGAAGTGCTGGAAGGCAGCGTGCGTCTGCAGCCCCACGCACCCGGATCGCCCCCAGCCAAACCGGTCGCGGTGGCCACGGGCTACGGCGCCGCGGTGGGCTCGGACGGCGCGGTCTCGGGCATGCGCGCGCTGCTCGATGCGCCGCAACTGGGCACACCCACGCGCGCGGGCGGCGGCACCTGGACCGCCGACGTCTCGCCCGTGTCCGGCGCGCAGAGCTACGTGGTGCGCGTCTCGCGCGATGCCGAAGGCGCGTTGCCGGTATCTTCGACGAGCTTTCCCAGCAACGATATCCGCTTCGCCGCGCCCGGTCCGGGAACCTATTACGTGTCCGTGCGCGCGGTGGATGACCTGGGCCTGAACGGACGCGATGCGATCGCGACCTTCGAGGGCGCGAACATGCTCCTGACCTCCGACGGCTCGGGCGTGGCCAGCGGCACGGGCGGCCTGATCACGCTGACCGATTACTAGAGCCCGTCTCATGGCCGACGCCGCCGATCCGCAGGACCGGACCTCGCGCTCAGGGCTGTGGCTGACGGTGGTTTTAGCGGTGCTGGCCGCCATCCTGGGCTCGTTCAATGGCCTGGGGCGCTTCGATCAAATCCTTTATGACCGCGCCTTGTCGTTGAGCGGGCGCGACGCCGACCGCGACATCCTGATCGTCGCGATCGACGACGACAGCATCAAGGCGCTGGGCCACTGGCCATGGCGGCGCGCCGTCCACGCGGCGCTGCTGGACCGCCTGCAGGGCGCCCGCGCTGTCGCGCTGGACCTGATCTTTGCCGAGCCGGACATGGCCAATCCGAACGACGACCGCATCCTGGCCGACAGCATCCGGCGACATGGCCGTACGGTCCTTCCGGTCGTGCTGGACCGGCTCGACCGCCCTTCGGCAGTCAACGAGCCCATCCCCGGCGTGGCGCAGGCCGCCGCCGCCAAAGGCTTCATCAACGCGCGCATCGACCCGGATGGCGTGGTGCGCGCAGCAACCCTCAGCGCGCAGCTCGGAGACCGCCGTTGGAACCATCTGGCCATGGTCATGCTGGACGTCGGCGGCCAAGCGAATGCGGCGCAGAAACTGTTGAACCGCGCCGCGCCCGACGGCAGCATCCTGATCCCCTACTCCGGTCCCACCGCGCATACGCGCACCGTGTCCTACCTGTCCGTGCTGCGCGGCGACCTGTCGCCCGACGAACTGCGCGGCAAGTATGTGCTGGTCGGCGCCTGGGCTACCGGCCTGGGCGACGCCTACCCGACGCCGGTGTCGCACGACGTCAGCGGCATGTCGGGGGTGGAGATCATCGCGAACCTGCTGCACGCGGCGCGCGACGATATCGCCTATCGGCTGCCGCCCGCCTGGAGCAATGCGCTGTTCGCGGCGCTGCCCGTGCTGCTGGCCTGCCTGGCCCTGTGGCGGCTGTCGCCCAAGCAGGCCCTGCTGGTCAACCTGGCGCTGTTCATCGTCATACTCCTGATGGCGTTCCTGCTGCTGGCCTATGCCTATGTGTGGTTCGCGCCGGCTGCGGCGCTGCTGGGCGTGGCGCTGTGCTATCCGCTCTGGAGCTGGCGCAGCCAGGAGGCCGCGCTGCGCTACATGGACAACGAATTGCGCCGGCTGCAGCGCGAGTACCCGCCGGTGTTGAACGAGGCCGGCGCCCAGGGCGCGGGTCCCAGCGCGTCGCTGGAAAGTCGGGTCGGCGAGCTGCGCCGGGCGCTGGCCCGCGTGCGCAACCTGCGCCGCTTCCTGGCCGACGGCCTGGACGGCATGCCGGACGCCACGCTCGTTTTCGATCAGGACGGCCGCATGCAATTCCGCAATCAGGCCGCGGTCATGTATTTTCAGCGGCTGGGGATGCGCCCTCCCCGCGTCGGGCGCCGGGCCACCCATCTGCTCGAAAAGACCATTTCCGATCCCGCCACGCGCCAGCGCGTGGCCGAGGCGCTCAGCGGCCAGGGACCGGTCGCGGCGTCATCGCCATGGAGCGCCGACCTGGAAGTACGCGACCATGCCGGACGCGACCTGATCCTGAAATGCGCGCCGATTCACACCGCCGAAGGCGACTTCGCCGGCACCGTCGCCACGCTGACTGACATCTCGCGCATCCGCCAGGCGGAGCGCCAGCGCGAGGAAACCTTGCGCTTCATCTCGCATGACATGCGCGCCCCCCAAAGTTCCATCCTCGCGCTGGTCGAAATGAAGCAGGAAGGCGGCTCGCCCGAGAACCAAAGCGAAACCCTGGGCCGCATCGCCGCACTCGCCAACCGCACCTTGCGCCTGGTCGACGACTTCGTGCACCTCACTCGCGCCGAGTCGATGACAATCAGCGCGGTGGAACTGGATCTGGGCAGCCTGCTGCAAGACGCCGTGGACGAGTTCTGGGCCTCGGCTCAGAAACGCGGCATCGAACTCGTCCTCGCGCTGCCGCTGCCCGCCGCCTATGTCCGCGGCGATCAAACCCTGCTCATGCGCACGCTGTGCAATCTGATCGACAACGCGATCAAGTACAGCCCGCCGCAAACCCGGATCGAATGCGGCATCGACGAGGAGCCCGGCTTCTGGCGTGCCAATATCCGCGACCAGGGCCAGGGCATTGCGGCGCAGGATCTGGCGCGGCTGTTCGAACCCTTCTCGCGCGTGGGCGTCGAAACCCGCGGCGACGTCGGTGGCGCCGGCCTGGGTCTGGCGTTCGTGCGCACGGTCGCCGAACGCCACGGCGGAACGGTCGAAGTCAGCAGCGAACTGGGCGCGGGTTCAGTCTTCACGCTGCGCCTGCCCATGGCGCCAGAAGAGATATCCGCGACGTAGCCGCGGCGCCCCCTATTGGAAGACGTGCGAGATCACGGCGGGCTTGCCTGCCTTGACCTCCAGCGTCGTACGGTACGGCGGCAGGCCGGCATTGCGCAGCACCACCTGGTACTTGCCGGGAATCAGCCGCAGTTCCTTGACCGGCGGACTGATGCCGCGCGCCACGCCATTGATCCAGACCTCGCCCCATGGGCGGATGTCCAGCCGCACCAGCACCGGAATCGGCTTGGGTTTGGCGGTCTCTTCGGCCACGGCTGCGGGAGCCTCGGCGGGCACGGCCGTGGACGGCACGGCCACGGTCGCTGGCGCCTCCGCAGGCGGCGCCGAAGGAGTCGGAGTTTCGCCCAGGGCTGGCGCGCTTTCCGGCGCAGGCGTCTGGGGCGCCGATTCCTGCGGGGCTCGAAGCTCGGGCGGCGATGGCGACGCCACCGGCCCGGCGCCCGGCGCGGGCGGCGGCATCGGATGCACGGCCGGCGGATTCGGCTGAACCACTTCGGACCGGGTGATCAGCGCGTTGGGAGCGCCCATTCCAGACTCGAACCAGGCATATACTCCCGCTCCGATCAGCGCCACGACGAGCAGCAGCACCAGCAGGGGATGGCGTCCGCGCGCCGGTTGGTGCGCCGCAGCGGCGGCTGCAGGCGGCGCCGCATGGGAGGCCGGCAACGGGGCGATCAGATCCGGCGCTGTCTCGACCTGAGCGGCGATGCCCAGCATGCCGGCCAGATCCGCCAGCGTCTGCGGCCGATCAGCGGGCGCCATGGCCAGGCCGGCGTCAATCGCGGACAAGAAATCCTGGCTGTACTTCGGCAATCCCAGGGAGGCGAGCGGCTCGTAGGTATCCTCCGCGCGGCGCTCGGGCGCCGGCGCCGGCTTGCTCCCTATGACCAAGGCGTGCATCACCGCGCACAGGGCGTAAATATCGCTCCACGGGCCGCGCGGCCATTCCACCGAATCGCTATAGAGCTCGAACGGCGCAAAACCGGGGGTCGGCGTGCGAGTGGCTCGGCGCGAACGCGCCACGACCAGTTCCGGCACCAGATGGGCGCGGGCGCTTTCGTCCATGCCCACGGTATCCAGCGAAATATCGCCGCAGATTTCACCCTGGGCGTGCAGGGCCATCAAGGATGGCAGCAGGTCAGACAGAAGCCGCTTGATGCGGGTTTCCGGTACGCCCCCCGCCGTGCTGGCGGCGATGGCACTCAGCGGACGCAGTGCAAGCGGCGCGGCGCCGGAAAAGGGGCCACGCGGCGTCAAGAGGCCGGCGGAAGAAGACATGATCGGGACTGGCGCTGTCGCATGACAGCTAAATTAACGATGGAATAAGGCGAATATTATCCAATCCGCACCGCAAGGACATTGCGGAAAATGTCCGAGCGCATCAGGCTGTGGCACGATAGCGTACCGCTAAACCTCTCTACACCTTTGGAAGCCATGAAAATTCGCGTTCTGAGTAGTCTGCTCGGCTTGTCGGCCCTCCTGGCGGGTTGCGCCGGGGTTACGTCCAAGCAGCCAGAAGCGCCGCCCACCGCAGAAGCCTTGGACCAGCTGCAGCAAGTACGCGACAAATACAGCGCCGGCCGTTACGGCGAAGTCATCCGCGGCGTCGCCACCTCCGACGCCCTGGCCACCTCCACCAAGGCCGTGCGCATCGAAGCCTACAAGCTGCAGGCGTTCAGCTACTGCGTGAGCAAATATCCGCGCCTGTGCGAGGACAGCTTTGCCCGCATCCTGGCTCTGGACCCCGCCTTCGAGCTGGCGCCGAACGAAGCTGGCCATCCCGTCTGGGGGCCCGTGTTCCGGCACGCGCAGGCACAGGTCACGAAGTAACCTCCCCTGCGCCAGGCAAAAAAAGGCCGCTGATTCGCATCAGCGGCCTTTTTGATTCCGGGCATGCCGCGCCAGACTGCGCGCGGCATCCCTGCCGGGTGTTTCCGCTTATTCGGCGGAATCCTCGGAGCCGAGGTCGGATGCCGGCGTTTCCGCATCCGAGCCCACCGTGACCGGCGAGTCTTCGAACGGGTTGGCCAACTGGCGGGCGGCTTCGCGTTCCGCGGCCTCCAGTTCTTCCTTGTCGCGGCGTGCGTGGTGATAAGCCAGACCCGTCCCTGCCGGGATGAGGCGGCCGACAATCACGTTTTCCTTCAAACCACGCAGATCGTCGCGCTTGCCCATGATGGCGGCTTCGGTCAGGACACGCGTGGTTTCCTGGAACGATGCGGCCGAGATGAACGAGTCGGTCGACAGCGAGGCCTTCGTGATACCCAGCAGCACGTTGTCGTACGTGGCAGGAATGCGGTCTTCAGCCTGCATGCGGTCATTCGCATTCAACAGCTCGGAGCGCTCGACCTGCTCGCCCGGGATGAACTCGGTATCGCCCGCGTCAACGATGTTCACACGACGCAGCATCTGACGAACAATCACTTCGATGTGCTTGTCGTTGATCTTCACGCCCTGCAGACGGTACACGTCCTGCACTTCGTCGACGATGTAGGTCGCCAGCTTCTCGATGCCTTGCAAGCGCAGGATGTCGTGGGGATCGGCCGGGCCGTCCACGATCATTTCGCCCTTGTTCACCACCTGGCCGTCGTGCACCAGCACCTGCTTTTCCTTCGGAATCAGGAACTCGTGGCTCACGCCTTCCAGGTCGGTGATGACCAGACGCTGCTTGCCCTTGGTGTCCTTGCCGAACGAAACCGTGCCGGTAACGTCGGCGAGCATGCCGGCGTCCTTGGGCGAGCGGGCTTCGAACAGCTCGGCCACTCGCGGCAGACCGCCGGTAATGTCGCGGGTCTTTTGCGATTCTTGCGGAATACGCGCCAGAACTTCACCCACGGCAACCTGCTGGCCGTCGCGCACGGTAATCAGCGCGCCCACCGGGAACGAGATGTTCACCGAGTGATCGGTGCCGGCGATCTTGACGTCTTCGCCCTGCTCGTTGACCAGCTTGATCTGCGGACGCATGACGATCTTGCCGCCACGGGTCTTCGGCGTGATGACGACGAGCGTCGACAGGCCGGTGACTTCGTCCACCTGCTTGGCAACGGTCACGCCTTCTTCGATGTTCTCGAAGCGCACGGCGCCACCGTATTCCGACACGATAGGACGGGTCAGCGGATCCCACGTCGCCAGACGTGCGCCAGCCTTCACGGCTTCGCCATCGCCCACCAGCACGGTCGCGCCGTACGGGATCTTGTGGCGTTCGCGTTCGCGGCCGTTGTCGTCGAAGATCGCCAGTTCGCCGGAGCGCGAGATCGCCACACGTTCGCCCTTGGCGTTCGTGACATAGCGCATCGTGCTGGCAAAACCGACGTTACCGCTGGACTTGGTTTCCACCGCGCTGGCCAGAGCCGAACGCGACGCCGCGCCACCGATGTGGAACGTACGCATCGTGAGCTGCGTGCCCGGTTCGCCAATGGACTGGGCGGCGATGACGCCAACCGCTTCGCCCTGGTTGACCGGCGAGCCACGACCCAGATCGCGGCCGTAGCAGTGCGCGCACAGACCGTGGCGCGTTTCGCAGGTCAGCGGGGTGCGGACCTTGACTTCGTCCACGCCGATGCGGTCGATGGTGTCGACCAGGTCTTCGTCCAGCAGGGTACCGGCGACGATGGCCGTTTCCTGCGTGTCCGGGTTGATGATGTCGATGGCGGCAACACGACCCAGGATCCGGTCGCGCAGCGGCTCGATGACTTCACCGCCTTCGACCAAGGCCTTCATGTTGTAGCCCTGCGAAGTGCCGCAATCGTCCTCGGTGATCACCAAGTCTTGCGTCACGTCGACCAGACGGCGGGTCAGGTAACCCGAGTTGGCGGTCTTCAGTGCCGTATCGGCCAGACCCTTACGCGCGCCGTGAGTCGAGATGAAGTACTGGAGTACGTTCAGGCCTTCACGGAAGTTCGCGGTAATGGGCGTTTCGATAATCGAGCCGTCCGGCTTGGCCATCAGGCCGCGCATGCCGGCCAGCTGGCGGATCTGGGCGGCCGAACCGCGGGCGCCCGAGTCAGCCATCATGTAGATGGAGTTGAACGATTCCTGGCGCACTTCCTCGCCGTGACGGTTGATCACGGGTTCGGTGGCCAGTTGTTCCATCATCGCCTTGCCGACCTTGTCGCCGGCCTTGCCCCAGATGTCCACCACGTTGTTGTAGCGTTCCTGGGACGTGACCAGACCCGACGAGTACTGCTTGTCGATTTCCTTCACTTCGCGGCTGGCTTCGGCCAGGATGCCTTCCTTGGCGGTCGGGATCAGCATGTCGCCCATGGCGATGGAGATACCGCCGCGCGTGGCCAGGCGGAAGCCTGACTGCATCAGCTTGTCAGCGAAGATCACGGTGTCGCGCAGGCCGCAACGGCGGAACGACTGGTTGATCAGGCGCGAGATTTCCTTCTTCTTCAGCGCCTTGTTCAGCACCGTGAAGGGCAGGCCCTTGGGCAGGATTTCGGACAGCAGCGCGCGGCCGACCGTCGTCTCGTGACGGCGGATCACCGGCTGCCATTCGCCAGCCTCGTCGCGCTCGTGTTCCTTCAGGCGCACGGTGATGCGCGACTGCAGCTCGACTTCGCCGTTGTCGTAGGCGCGCTGCACTTCAGCGACGTCGGTGAAGAAGATGCCTTCGCCGCGGCCGTTGATGCGCTCGCGCGTCGTGTAGTACAGACCCAGCACGATGTCCTGGGACGGCACGATCGACGGTTCGCCGTTGGCCGGGAACAGCACGTTGTTCGAGGCCAGCATCAGCGTGCGCGCTTCCAGCTGGGCTTCCAGCGACAGCGGCACGTGGACGGCCATCTGGTCACCGTCGAAGTCGGCGTTGAACGCCGCGCAAACCAGCGGGTGCAGCTGGATGGCCTTGCCTTCGATCAGGACCGGCTCGAACGCCTGGATGCCCAAACGGTGCAGCGTGGGCGCACGGTTCAGCATGACCGGGTGTTCGCGGATGACTTCTTCCAGGATGTCCCAGACCACCGGCTCCTGGCTTTCCACCAGCTTCTTGGCAGCCTTGATGGTCGTGGCCAGACCCATCATCTCCAGGCGATTGAAGATGAACGGCTTGAACAGTTCCAGGGCCATGAGCTTGGGCAGGCCGCACTGGTGCAGCTTGAGCTGCGGACCCACCACGATGACCGAACGGCCCGAGTAGTCGACGCGCTTGCCCAGCAGGTTCTGACGGAAACGACCGCTCTTGCCCTTGATCATGTCGGCCAGGGACTTGAGCTGGCGCTTGTTGGCGCCGGTCATGGCCTTGCCGCGGCGACCGTTGTCCAGCAGCGAGTCGACGGCTTCCTGCAGCATCCGCTTTTCGTTGCGCAGGATGATTTCCGGAGCCTTCAGCTCCAGCAGGCGCTTCAAGCGGTTGTTGCGGTTGATGACGCGGCGGTACAGGTCGTTCAGGTCGGAGGTCGCGAAGCGGCCGCCGTCCAGCGGCACCAGCGGACGCAGGTCCGGCGGCAGCACGGGCAGCACTTCCATGACCATCCACTCGGCCTTGATGCCGGACTTCTGGAAGCCTTCCAGCACCTTCAGGCGCTTGGAGATCTTCTTGATCTTGGCTTCCGAGCTGGTGGCCTTCAGTTCGCCGCGCAGCGTTTCCACTTCGCGGTCGATGTCGATGGTGCGCAGCAGTTCGCGCACGGCTTCCGCGCCCATCAGGGCACGGAAGTCGTCGCCGTACTCTTCGGTCTTGGCGAGGAAATCGTCATCCGACATGATCTGGCCGCGCTTGAGCGGCGTCATGCCAGGTTCGATCACGCACCAGGCTTCGAAGTACAGCACGCGTTCGATGTCGCGCAGGGTCATGTCGAGCACCATGCCCAGACGCGACGGCAGGCTCTTCAGGAACCAGATGTGCGCGACGGGGCTGGCCAGCTCGATGTGGCCCATGCGTTCACGGCGAACCTTGGCGACGGTGACTTCCACGCCGCACTTTTCGCAGATCACGCCACGATGCTTCAGGCGCTTGTACTTGCCGCACAAGCACTCGTAGTCTTTGATCGGGCCAAAGATCTTGGAGCAGAACAGGCCGTCGCGCTCGGGCTTGAACGTGCGGTAGTTGATGGTCTCGGGCTTGCGAACTTCGCCGTAGGACCACGAACGGATCTTCTCGGGCGAGGCGATGCCGATCTTGATGGCATCGAACTGCTCGTCTTGCGAGACTTGCTTAAAGAGGTCGAGTAGCGCTTTCATTAGTTACGCTCCAAATCCATGTCCAGGGCCAACGAGCGGATTTCCTTGACCAGCACGTTGAACGATTCCGGCATGCCGGCGTCGATGACGTGGTCGCCCTTGACGATGTTTTCGTATACCTTGGTACGGCCGGTGATGTCGTCGGACTTCACCGTCAGCATTTCCTGCAGGGTGTAGGCGGCGCCGTATGCTTCCAGCGCCCACACTTCCATCTCCCCGAAACGCTGGCCGCCGAACTGCGCCTTGCCGCCCAGAGGCTGCTGGGTAACCAGCGAGTACGGGCCGGTCGAACGCGCGTGCATCTTGTCGTCGACCAAGTGGTGCAGCTTCAGGTAGTGCATGTAGCCGACCGTGACGGGACGCTCGAACTGCTCGCCCGTACGACCGTCGTACAGCCATGCCTGCGTACGCGACGGCGTCAGCGCCATGCGCTTGGCGACTTCGTCCGGATAGGCCAGCTCCAGCATCGTGGTGATTTCCTCTTCGGTCGCGCCGTCGAAGACGGGCGTCGCGAACGGCACGCCGTTCTTGAGGTTCTGGGCCATTTCCATGACTTCTTCGTCGGTCAGCTCGTCGATGCGGGCGCCGGTGCCGGTCGTGTTGTAGACCTTGTCCAGGTAGGCACGGATGTTCTTGACCTGTGCGGTGCGTTCGTCGCGCAGCATGTCGGCGATGCGATGGCCCACGCCCTTGGCAGCCCAGCCCAAGTGCACTTCCAGCACCTGGCCGACGTTCATCCGCGAGGGCACGCCCAGCGGGTTCAGAACGATGTCGGCCGGCGTGCCGTCAGCCATGTGCGGCATGTCTTCCACCGGGGTGATGCGCGAGACCACGCCCTTGTTGCCGTGACGGCCTGCCATCTTGTCGCCAGGTTGCAGACGACGCTTCACGGCCAGGTAGACCTTGATCATCTTCAGCACGCCCGGGGGCAGCTCGTCGCCTTGCGTCAGCTTCTTGCGCTTTTCTTCGAAGGCCAGGTCGAACTGGTGGCGCTTCTGCTCCAGCGATTCCTTGGCCTGCTCCAGCACGACGGCGTGCGGCTCGTCGGCCAGGCGGATGTCGAACCACTGCCAGCGGTCCAGATCAGCCAGGTATGCCTTGGTGATCGTGGCGCCCTTGGCCAGCTTGCGCGGGCCGCCGTTGACGGTCTTGTTGACCAGCATCTTTTCGATACGGTCGAACTGGTCGTTCTCAACGATGCGCAGCTGGTCGTTCAGGTCCTGGCGATAGCGGCGCAGTTCATCGTCGATGATGGACTGGGCGCGCTTGTCGCGCACGATGCCTTCGCGCGTGAACACTTGCACGTCGATCACGGTGCCGGTCATGCCCGAGGGCACGCGCAGCGAGGTGTCCTTAACGTCGGACGCCTTTTCGCCGAAGATGGCGCGCAGCAGCTTTTCTTCCGGCGTCAGCTGGGTCTCGCCCTTGGGCGTGACCTTGCCGACCAGCACGTCGTCGGCGCTGACTTCGGCGCCGATGTACGTGATGCCCGAATCGTCCAGGCGGTTCAGTTGCGTCTCGGCCAGGTTGCTGATGTCGCGCGTGATTTCTTCCGGACCCAGCTTGGTGTCGCGGGCGACGACCGTCAGTTCCTCGATGTGGACCGAGGTGTAGCGGTCATCGGCCACAACCTTTTCGGAGATCAGGATCGAGTCTTCGAAGTTGTAGCCGTTCCACGGCATGAACGCGATCAGCATGTTCTGACCCAGGGCGAGTTCGCCCAGGTCGGTCGATGCGCCGTCGGCCAGCACGTCACCCTTGGCAACCTTGTCGCCACGCTTGACGATAGGACGCTGGTTGATGTTCGTGTTCTGGTTGGAACGGGTGTACTTGATCAGGTTGTAGATGTCGACACCGACTTCGCCGGCGACGTTTTCTTCATCGTTCACGCGGATCACGACACGCTCGGCGTCGACGTGGTCGACCAGGCCGCCACGCAGGGCTTGCACGGTCGTGCCCGAGTCAACGGCCACGGTGCGCTCGATACCCGTACCCACGACCGGCTTTTCCGGACGCAGGCAAGGCACGGCCTGACGTTGCATGTTGGCGCCCATCAGCGCGCGGTTCGCGTCGTCGTGCTCCAGGAACGGAATCAGCGAGGCGGCAACCGACACGATCTGCGACGGGGCAACGTCCATGTAGTGCACGTTGGCCGGAGCGGTCAGCATGGTTTCGCCGGCTTCGCGGCAAGCCACCAGGTCGTCCACGAAACGGCCTTCTTCGTCGAGCGCGGCGTTGGCCTGCGCGATGACGTAGTGGCTTTCTTCGATGGCCGACAGGTAGTCGATCTGCTCGCTGACCTTGCCGTCGATGATCTTGCGGTAAGGCGTTTCCAGGAAGCCGTACTCGTTCAGGCGAGCGTACAGCGCCATGGAGTTGATCAGGCCGATGTTCGGGCCTTCCGGCGTTTCGATCGGGCAGACGCGGCCATAGTGGGTCGGGTGCACGTCGCGGACTTCGAAGCCGGCGCGCTCGCGGGTCAGACCGCCCGGGCCCAGTGCGGAAACGCGACGCTTGTGCGTGATTTCCGACAGCGGGTTGGTCTGGTCCATGAACTGCGACAGCTGGCTCGAACCGAAGAACTCCTTGATGGCGGCCGAGATCGGCTTGGAGTTGATCAGGTCGTGCGGCATCAGGTTTTCCGTCTCGGCCTGGCCCAGACGTTCCTTGACGGCGCGCTCGACGCGCACCAGGCCGGCGCGGAACTGGTTCTCGGCCAGTTCGCCGACGCAACGCACGCGGCGGTTGCCCAGGTGATCGATGTCGTCGATCTGGCCACGGCCGTTACGCAACTCGACCAGCACCTTGATGGTTTCAAGGATGTCTTCGTTGGTCAGCGTCATCGGACCGGTGATGTCTTCACCACGGCCCAGACGGCTGTTGACCTTCATGCGGCCGACGCGCGACAGATCGTACGTTTCTTCGCTGTAGAACAGACGTTGGAACAGCGCTTCCACCGCTTCTTCGGTGGGCGGCTCGCCGGGACGCATCATGCGGTAGATGGCGACGCGAGCGGCCATCTGGTCGGCGGTTTCGTCGGTGCGCAGCGTCTGCGAGATGTACGGACCGCGGTCCAGGTCGTTCGTGTAGAGCGCCTGGATGTCGTAGACGTTGGAGGCGCGCAGGGCGCCCAGCACGCTTTCCGTGATCTCGTCGTTCGCGTTGGCGATGACTTCACCGGTGTCCGGGTCGACGATGTTCTTGGCCAGCACGCGGCCGTACAGGAAGTCTTCCGGCACGGAGATGCGCTGGATGCCGCCGGCAGCCAGGTCGCGCAGATGCTTGGCGTTGATGCGCTTGTCTTTTTCGACAATGACCTTGCCGTCGCGGTCCGAGATGTCGAAACGGGCCATTTCGCCCTTCCAACGCTCGGGCACGAATTCCATCATCGCGCCTTCGCTCTTCAATTCGAAGTTGTCGAAGTCGAAGAAGTTGGCCAGGATCGATTCCGGCGTCATGCCGATGGCCTTGCACAGGATCGTGACAGGCATCTTGCGGCGGCGGTCGACGCGGAAGAACAGGACGTCCTTCGGATCGAATTCGAAGTCCAGCCACGAACCGCGGTAAGGAATCACGCGGGCCGAGAACAAGAGCTTGCCGGAGCTGTGGGTCTTGCCGCGGTCGTGCTCGAAGAACACGCCAGGCGAGCGGTGCAGCTGCGAGACGATGACACGCTCGGTGCCGTTGATGACGAAGGAACCCGTGCCCGTCATGAGCGGAATTTCGCCCATGTAGACTTCCTGTTCCTTCACTTCCTTCACGGTGGGCTTGCTGACTTCGCGGTCAAGCAGCACCAGGCGGACCTTGGCTCGCAGGGGCGAGGCATAGGTCAGGCCACGTTGCTGACATTCCTTGACATCGAACACCGGTTCGCCGAGCACATAGCTCACGAACTCCAAGCGCGCCATACCGTTGTGACTAACGATCGGGAAAATCGACGAGAACGCCGCCTGCAAACCGTCGGCTACGCGATCGGACGGGGCGGTATCCGCCTGCAGGAAAGTTAGGTAGGATTGAAGCTGTGTCGCCAACAGGAAGGGAACGTTTTGAACGTCTTCACGCTTGGCGAAGCTTTTGCGGATGCGCTTTTTTTCGGTGTACGAGTAAGGCATGAGCACTCCGACTCGAGGTTGCATGGGCCGTCAACCACGGCCCCAGGTGATACGACTCCAGGAAACCCCTCTGTAAAGGCATGACCCCAGTAGGGGTTTCCTGGAAACGCAAAAGCCCGGGGACTGCAAACTGCGCTGTCCCCGGGCAAGTTGACGCAGGTCTTACTTGACTTCGACCTTGGCGCCAGCTTCTTCCAGCTTCTTCTTGGCGGCTTCGGCGTCAGCCTTGGCCACAGCTTCCTTGACGGGCTTCGGAGCGCCGTCGACCAGGTCCTTGGCTTCCTTCAGACCCAGACCGGTCAGCTCGCGCACGGCCTTGATGACGCTAACCTTGTTGGCGCCAGCTTCGGTCAGAACGACGGTGAACTCGGTTTGCTCTTCAGCAGCGGCGGCAGCGCCACCAGCGGCGGGAGCAGCGACAGCGACAGCGGCGGCAGCAGCCGACACGCCGAACTTCTCTTCCATTTCCTTGATCAGCTCGGACAGCTCGAGCACGGTCATGCCAGCGATGGCGTCAAGGATTTCAGCTTTGTTAAGTGCCATTTTTCAGAACTCCAAATAATTTGGTAATGCCAGGGTTTGGGTGTCGCTCGGTCGTTCAGCGAATTCCGGACAGCAGGGCGATTAGGCCGCTGCCTTCTGGTCGCGCACAGCCGCGAGGCCACGGGCGAACTTGGTCGGAACTTCGTTGAGCGTACGCACGAATTGCGCGATGGGGGCTTGCATGGTGCCCAGCAGTTTCGACAGCAACTCTTCGCGCGAGGGCATGGTGGCCAGGGCCTTCACGCCGTCTTGGTTCAGCAGGCTGTTGGGCAGAGCGCCCGCCTTGATGACCAGCTTGTCGTTGCTTTTCGCGAAACCTGCGAGGACCTTGGCCGCCGAAACCGGATCAGCGCTGATGCCATAGATCAGCGGACCGGTCAGTTGCTCAGCCAACGGCTCGAAAGCCGTGCCGGCAACAGCACGACGGGCCAGCGAGTTCTTCAGAACACGCAGATACACGCCCGATTCACGCGCAGTTTTGCGCAGTACGGTGACAGAGGCGACGTCCAGACCACGGTACTCAGCGATAACAATCGATTGGGCCTTGGCGACTTCCGCCGAGACTTCCTCGATTACCACCGCTTTCTCTTGACGATTGAGACTCACGGTTTGAACACTCCATCAAAAGACGCCTGGGGCCTGAGCCTTGCGCGTCAACCGAATGCGGCGCCTGGTCGAGTTCTTCGTGTAAAGAAATCTTCCTGGGGACGCCGTCTACGCTGGATCCGAACCTTGCGGGCTTCGGGATTAAGCGGAGTGGCCCGGTACTGCTTGAACCACCCTGCTCCAGCGGTCTTTGACAGCAACATCCGGAGGAATCCGGATGCAGCCCAAAGTACGTTTACTGCTATCGGCTTAGTTGGCCGACAGCGAGGCAATTTCCACGCGCGCACCGCCGCCCATCGTGGACGAAACGGCCAGCTTGCGCAGGTAAATGCCCTTGGCAGCTGCGGGACGAGCCTTTTGCAGGGCGTCGACCAGAGCGGCCAGGTTGGTTTGCAGCTGTTCCACGCCGAACGACGCGCGGCCGATCGTTGCGTGGATGATGCCAGCCTTGTCGGTACGGTACTGAACCTGACCGGCCTTGGCGTTCTTGACAGCGGTGGCGACGTCCGGGGTCACGGTGCCGACCTTCGGGTTCGGCATCAGGCCACGGGGGCCCAGGATCTGACCCAGGGCGCCCACGACACGCATCGTGTCGGGCGAGGCGATGACCACGTCGAAGTCCATTTGACCGGCCTTGATCTGGTCAGCCAGGTCGTCCAGGCCGACGATGTCGGCGCCAGCGGCCTTGGCGGCTTCAGCCTTGTCGCCTTGGGCGAACACGGCGACGCGGACCGACTTGCCGGTGCCGGCGGGCAGAACGACCGAGCCGCGGACCAGTTGGTCCGACTTCTTCGGGTCGATGCCGAGCTGCACGGCCACGTCAATGGATTCATTGAACTTGGCGACGGCGGTTTCCTTGACCAGGGTCAGGGCTTCAGCGACCGGGTACATCTTGGTACGGTCGATCTTCTGCGCAATGGCGGCGGCGCGCTTGGACAGTTTTGCCATGATTAGATCCCCTCAACCGTGATGCCCATGCTGCGGGCGCTGCCAGCGATCGTACGCACGGCGGCGTCCAGATCAGCGGCGGTCAGATCGGGGCCCTTGGCCTTGGCGATCTCTTCAGCTTGAGCGCGGGTCAGCGTGCCGACCTTGTCGGTATGCGGCTTGGACGAACCCTTTTGCACGCCGGCGGCCTTCTTGATGAGGACCGTCGCGGGCGGGGTCTTCATGATGAAGGTGAAGCTCTTGTCCGCGAAGGCGGTGATCACCACGGGAATCGGCAGACCAGGCTCCATGCCTTGGGTCTTGGCGTTGAACGCCTTGCAGAATTCCATGATGTTCAGGCCACGCTGACCCAGGGCCGGGCCAATCGGGGGGGAGGGGTTAGCCTTACCAGCCGGCACTTGCAGCTTGATAAAGCCGACGATCTTCTTCGCCATGCTTTGCTCCTTGCGGGTTATATCGCTCCTGGGCACTGAGGCCTGGGAGCTCCCCGGGGGTTGAAATTAGGTCTTTTCGACCTGACTGAAATCGAGTTCGACGGGCGTGGCGCGACCAAAAATGGTGACGGACACACGCACCTTGCTCTTTTCGTAGTTGACTTCTTCGACGTTGCCGTTGAAGTCCGCAAACGGACCTTCCTTGACCCGAACCATCTCGCCCACTTCGAACAGGATCTTGGGGCGGGGTTTCTCGACACCCTCTTCCATCTGGGAGAGGATCTTCTCGACTTCCTTTTCGGAAATCGGGGTCGGACGGTTGCCCGAGCCACCCAAAAAGCCGGTGACGCGGTTGGTGTTCTTGACCAGGTGCCACGTTTCGTCGGTCAGGTCCATTTCAACCAGGACATAACCGGGGAAAATGCGGCGCTCGGTGATCGACTTCTGGCCACCCTTGACCTCGACGACTTCCTCGGAGGGCACAAGAATGCGGCCAAACGACGTTTGCAGGCCCGCGCGCTCGATGCGCTCGTTCAGGGCCTTGTGTACGCTTTTTTCCATGCCGGAGTACACATGGACGACATACCAACGCTTACTCATTCGCCGTCCTTATTTCCAGCCCAACAGCAGGCCGTAGAGAATCCATTCGATGCCCTTGTCGAGCACCCACATGAAAAGGCCCATGACCGCCACAAACGCGAAAACGATACCCGTCATCTGGGTCGTTTCCTTGCGCGTGGGCCACGAGACACGCTTGACTTCGTTGTAGGACTCGCTGGCGAAGCTCAGGGTGCGGCGGCCGGGTTCGCTGAACCAGGCGATCACGGCTGCGATCACGAGACCGCCGACGAAAACGCCGACACGAGCAGGCATCGGTTGCGCGCTCAGCACGGAGAACCCGACGATGCCAGCAATAACGACAAGAACCGCCAGCCCGAGCTTGACCCGGTCGGCGGTACTGGTTACGGTTTCTACGCTGGTATTAGACATATTGCGACGCGAGCCGCCGTGAATGCGTAACTCGCGATGATCTCCCGCGGGTTTATCCTGGCGGTGGCAGGGGCAGTAGGAATCGAACCTACAACCTTCGGTTTTGGAGACCGACGCTCTGCCAATTGAGCTATGCCCCTAAAACACTACTGGCTTGCACTACATTCACTGACTTTCCGGACCCGTCGCTCAAGATAGCCTTGAGCTATCCGACGCAAATGATCGCGGAGCCAAACATCATAACACTTTTACGGCAAAAATGGGTAGAGGGACTTTTCGTCCGCTCTACCCATCCGGGTATTGCTTACTTCAGGATCTTGGCGACGACGCCGGCGCCGACGGTACGACCGCCTTCACGGATGGCGAAACGCAGGCCTTCTT
>NZ_JBYSYI010000021.1:0-15253 GCF_058783105.1 Achromobacter sp. FW305-C-30-7
AAGCGCAGCCCCACCGGGGCGAGCATCGGAATGGCGCAGGGCAGCCTCGGCGGCTAAAGAACCCTGACCTCCGCAAGGCCCAACCTCAATAGCCGCGCGCGGGATCGACGCGATTGGCGGGCTCCTGGCCCTGGCTGACGCGCAGTATGTTGTCGGCGATCTGTCCGGCGGCCGATGCTGGAATGGCCACCGAAGCCAGGTGCGGCGTGATCAGCACGTTGTCCATCGTCCAGAGCGGGTCGCCAGCGGGCAGGGGCTCGCGCTCGAACACGTCCAGCGTCGCGCCGCCCAGATGGCCGCTGCGCAGCAGATCGGTCAAGGCGGCCTGGTCCACCAGCGCGCCCCGGGCCACATTAATCAGGGCCGCTCCGCGGGGCAGCCGCTGCAAACGTTCGCGATCCAGCAGGCCGCGAGTCTGCGGCGTCAGCGGAAGCATCACCACTAGTATGTCGGCGCGCGACAGCACCGTGTCCAGCGATTCCATGCCGCTGTGGCACTCGACGCCCTCGATGTTGCGCGGACTGCGCGACCAGCCCAGCACCGTCAGCCCCTGGCGGCGCAGCTCCTGCGCCGCGCAGGCGCCCAGCTCGCCCAGGCCCAGCACCGCCACGCGCACGTCCTCGGGCGAACGCGGATGGCGATAGGCCCACTCGCCCCGGCGCTGCGCCGCTTCGAAATACGGAATGTCGCGCGCATAGCGCAGCGCGGCGAACAGCACATAGCCCGCCATCATGCGCGCCATATTGGGATCGGTGATGCGGGTGATGGGCACGCCGGCCGGCAGGTCCTCGCGGCCCACCAGCGAATCCACGCCCGCGCCCAGATTCACGATAAGGCGCAGGTTCTTCATGCGATCGAAGAAGCCCTGCGGCGCCTTCCAGGCCAGCGCGTAATGGATGCTGGCCGGATCATGCGCTTCGCTGCCATGCACCATGCGCAGGTCCGGCAGGCGCGCCTGCATGGCGTCGCGCCAGGCCGTGTAGTCGTCGAATTCGCTGTAGAAGATCATGGCGCCCGACACGGTGGGGCGGGAGGATGCATGCATGGGCGGTCTACCTCAGGTACTGCGGTTTATCAGGCGGGACATGGCCTCGATGGCCAGTTCATAGCCATCGCCGCCCAGCCCCGCGATGACGCCATCGGCGGCCTTGGAAATATACGAATGATGGCGGAAGGCCTCGCGCCGCCAGATGTTGCTCATGTGGACCTCGATGATCCTGCCCGGGAAGGATAGCAAGGCATCGAGGATGGGCACCGATGAATAGGTCAGGCCGGCCGCGTTGATGATGACGCCCTGCGCGCTGCCGCGGGCTTCCTGTATCCAGTCGACCAGCTGGCCTTCGTAGTTGGACTGGACGAAGTTCAGCTGGATGCCCAACGAGGCAGCCTTGCTTTCGCAGCGTTGCTGCAACACGGGAAAGCTGTCCGAACCGTAGGTCTTGTTGGCATCCAGTCCGTAGAGATTGGCGTTCGGCCCGTTGAGGAACCAGACGGTGGAGGATGATGGGGTCGCGCTCGGCGTCGTCATGGCGGCTGTCTCAGGTTTCGTGGGGAAGGGTCGCCTGCATGGCAGGCAATTGGTTGAACTCGGCGAACCACGCTGCGGCGCGTGGATGCGCAGCGCGCCAGTCCAGCTCGGGAAAACGGAAATCCAGATAGCCCAAGGCGCAACCGATGGTCAGGTCGCCGATGCTCGGATGCGCTTGCGGCAGACTGTCGGCCTGCGCCTCGATTTCCGTCAGGCAGGCCTGCACCTTGACCAGCTGCGCCTCGCGCCACTGCGGCCATTGGATTTCGGCCGGCCGGGCCGTGTGTTCGTAGCGCGCCAGCAGCGCGGCATCCAGCAGGCCGTCGCCCAGCGCTTGGCGCGTCAACGCCAGCCAGCGCGCCTCGCCAGCCGGAAACAGCTGCGTGTCGCCGGCGGCACCGGCCAGGTATTCGCAGATCACGCGGCTGTCGTAGAGCGTCCTGCCGTCCGGCAGGATCAGGGTCGGCACCTTGGCCAGCGGATTGTGGGCGGCGATGCGCGCATCGCGGTTCACCGGATGCGCAGCGCTGGCCAGCCATTCGATCCGTTCAGCCTGGCCGGTCAGGTGCGCGCAAGCCATCACCTTGCGCACGAAGGGGGACGTCGGGGCATAGAGTAGTTTCAATCCAGTCTCCGGATGTCAGGGTTTGAGGACCAGCTTGCCGAACACCTTGCCGCTCTCCAGCAACTGGTGCGCGCGCACGGCGTCGGCCAGGGGCAGGCTTTGCGACATCTTGGGTCGGATGCGGCCGGCGGCTACCAAGGGCAGCACGTGACGCCTGAGCGCGGCGGCCATGCGGGCTTTCTCGACATCGGTCTGCGGGCGCATGGTCGAGGAATGCAGGCTCAACTGCTTTTGCATCAGGGTCAGCAGCTCCACGTTGACGGCCGATCCCTGCAGGAAGGAAAGGCTCACGTGGCGTCCACCGAATGCCAGCGCCTGCAGATTGCGCCGCACATAGTCGCCGCCGACGATATCCAGCACCACGTCGACGCCACGGCCTTCGGTGAGGGTGTCGCAGGCCGCCACAAAATCCGTGTCGTGAAAGCAGATCACCTCGGCCGCGCCGAGCTCGCGCAGGGCGTCGAAGCGGTCACGTTCGCCATCGGTCACGACCACCCGCGCGCCGGCGGCATGCGCCATCTGGATGGCCAGCGTGCCGATGCCGCCGCCGCCACCGTGGATCAGGACCGTCTCGCCCATGCGCAGCCGGCCCAGCTCGAACAGGTTGTGCCAGACGGTGAACAGCCCTTCCGGCAAGGCGCTCGCCTCCGCGTCGTCCAGCCCCTGAGGCGCCGGCAGGGAATGATCCACCCGCGCCACGCACCACGGCGCATAACCGCCGCCCGCCAGCAGGCTCATGAGACGCTGCCCGCGCAAGGACTCCGGCACGCCGGGGCCGCAGGCGGCCACCTCGCCGCAGGCCTCCAGTCCGAGCACGTCGGTCACGCCCGGCGCCGGCTTGCTCAAGCCCTGGCGCTGCATGATGTCGGGCCGGTTGATGCCGGCCGAATGCACGCGCAGCAACACTTCGCCGGGCCCCGGTGTGGGTACCGGCCGGTCTGCCAGCGTCAACACCGTGGCATCGCCGGGCTCGCAGGCGATGACGGCTTGCATTTCAACAGGGATCTGGTTCATGGCGTTGTGCCTCGCGGACGAATGGAAACTGGGCGGCCGCGCAGGCGCGGCCGCCAGGAAGGGTGGAACCTCGTGCGATAACCCTGTCTTCAGGACGATGCCTTGAAAACGCTGACCCCGTGGCCGGGCAGCGCAAGCCCCGCCACGGCGCCCACGGGCCATTCATGGATGCAATTCAGATCGGAGGTGCGCACCATGACGTGCTGGCGTCCTTCCACGGGGATATGCACCTCCAGGTACAGATCCACGTGGTCGCCCTGGAACACGTGATTGACGACCGTGCCGCTCAGGACCGACCCGCTATGCAGGTTTTCCAGCTTGATATGTTCGGGCCGCACGTAGAGATCGAGCCGGTGCCCCTCGTGCGAGCCGCCCACCAGGCGGTGGCGGGGAATATGCGTCAGCCCCCCGCCCAGGCGCAACTGGATGGTTTCGGCGCTTGAGCCGTGATAGTGCGCGGGCAGGATGTTGACGTCGCCCAGGAACGACGCCACGAAAGGATCCTGCGGATTGCGATACAGCTCGTCGGGGGCTGCGACCTGCCGGATCACTCCCTGGCTCATGACCGCAATGCGATCCGACATGCTCAGGGCTTCGCCCTGGTCATGGGTGACGAATATCGTCGTGACACCCAACTTGCGCTGGATATCGCGGATCTCCACCTGCATGGCGCCGCGCAGGCCTTTGTCCAGCGCGGAGAACGGCTCGTCGAGCAACAGCACCTTGGGACGGATCACCAGCGCCCGCGCCAGCGCCACCCGCTGCTGCTGCCCGCCGGACAGCTCGCGCGGCTTGCGCTCGCCCAATCCGTCCAGCTTGACCAGGGCCATGGCTTCGCGCACCCGCTGCTCGATCTCGGCGGCCGGCACGCGCCGCATCCGCAAGCCATAAGCAATGTTGCGTTCCACCGTCATGTGCGGGAACAGCGCGTAGTTCTGGAACACGATGCCGATCTGGCGCTGATACGGCGGCAGTGCCGTGACCGGCCTGCCGTCGATGAAGATCTCGCCGCCGTCCGCGTCGGCAAAGCCCGCGATCAGGTTCAACAAGGTGGTCTTGCCGCAGCCCGACGGACCCAGCAGCGTCAGGAACTCGCCGCGCTCGATGTTCAGGGACACCTGTTGCAGCACCGTGTGATCACGGTACTTCTTGACCACTCCCTCCAGGCTGACCGCGCTGGAGCTATCGGAGGCAAAGGGGCGATTCGGCATGGCTGCTGCACTCATGGAGTTCAGTCTCCCGACGCAAAAATCCCGGGAAAAACAGGCGGTGGCCGCATGGCACGCAAGGGTGCGACGTCAGCGTTCTGGTGGATTCAAGAATACGGCAAAGCCCTTTTTGCAGTGCGTTGCCGATGCTGATGGGGGCCATCGGAAAAACGAAATCGCGATGCCGCAGGCGTGACGGCCCTCGCCGCCCACGTAAACCAGCACCTTTGCTTTTTCCTAAGTCAGCCGTCCGAAAAACGAAGTTATCAACTCGGCGCTTCGAGATCACACTGCGTGCCTATCGTTCAGTGCGCATCTGAAGCCTGCGCGCGGTTCGTCGGCCTTCTTGTCCTTGATCTTCGTGTCAGCATCGAGACGCACCAGGGTCTCGGTATTTCTTAGGATCTTGCAATGTCAATTGAAAAAACCAATACGCTGGTGATCGGCGCCGGCCAGGCCGGCATCGCGATGAGCGAGCACCTTGGCGCCATGGGGGTTCCGCATATCGTGCTGGAACGCAAGCGGATCGCCGAACGCTGGCGCTCCGAACGCTGGGACTCGCTGGTCGCCAACGGCCCCGCCTGGCACGACCGCTTTCCCGGCTTGAAATTCGATGACGTCGGGCCCGACGTCTTTCCGCCCAAGGAGCGCATGGCCCAGTACTTCGAAGACTACGCCAAGATGCTCAAGGCGCCGGTGCGCACCGGCGTCGAAGTCCTGCGCGTCAAGCGCAATGACAAGCGCCCAGGCTTCACCGTCACCACCTCCGAAGGCACTATCGAGGCCCAGCACGTGGTCGCCGCGACCGGCCCCTTCCAGGTCCCCACCTTCCCGAAAATCGTGCCGGAAAGCGCCGGCATCCAGCAGCTGCATTCCTCGGCCTACAAGAACCCGGGCCAACTGGCCGACGGCGCCGTGCTCGTGGTCGGCGCCGGGGCCTCCGGCTCGCAGATCGCCGAAGAACTGCGCCAGGCCGGCCGCACCGTCTACCTGTCGGTGGGCGAACACTACCGTCCGCCGCGCTCCTATCGCGAACGCGACTACTGCTGGTGGTTGGGCGCGTTGGGCATGTGGGATGAAGTCAAGAAAAAGCCCAAGCGCGAACACGTCGCCTTCGCCGTGAGCGGCTATGAAAACGGCAAGACCGTCGACTTCCGGCGCCTGGCTCGCGACGGCATCCAGCTCGTCGGCATCACGACCTCCTACGAGAACGGCGTGCTGCACTTCGCCGACAACCTCGGCCGCGACGTCGCCCAGGGCGATGCCGACTACTTCGAAGTCCTGCGCGAAGCCGACGCCTACATCGAGCAGAACGGCCTGGACCTGCCACCCGAGCCCGATGCCTGGAAACTGCTGCCCGATCCGGAGTGCCTTACCTACCCCATCCTGAGCCTGAACCTGGCCGAGGCCGGCATCAAGACCATCCTGTGGGCGACCGGCTTCAAGGTCGACTTCAGCTGGATCGACGTCGACACCTTCGACGAGAACGGCTACCCCATCCACAAGCGTGGCATCTCGGCCGAAAAAGGCATCTACTTCCTCGGCCTGCCCAACCTCACCAACCGCAGCTCTTCCTTCATCTGGGGGGTTTGGCACGACGCCCGCTACATCGCCGACCATATCGGCATCCATCTGGATTACCTGGCGTACAAGAAGGAATGACGGGATAGGCGGGCAGCTTGCCCCAGGCCGAATGCAAAAAACCCGCAACTCTGGTGAGAATGCGGGTTTTTTTGCAGATGCTCGCAATAACGCTGGAGCATCGAATTCTTGGTGCCGACGGCGAGACTCGAACTCGCACAGCTTTCGCCACTACCCCCTCAAGATAGCGTGTCTACCAATTTCACCACGTCGGCTAACTTCAGCCAGAAAAGCGTGCTTTCCTGGAAAGTCGAACATTCTATCACGCAAATCGGGAATCGGGTGGTTCCGTACCGCTATGTCGCCGCGACGCCACCAATCCGTCCCCAAGAATGCTCCAAAGGGGCCGCGGACCGCCCCTCCCCTCGCCTATCAGTTGATCTGCAGGTTGGTCGCCTTGACGACCTCGCCCCACTTGCGGGTTTCGCTTTCCATGAAGGCCTTGAACGTTTGCGGCGTGTTGGGCGGCGGGGGCATCAGGAAGCCGTTGGTCTGGTAGCTGGCGGCCAGGACGGCGTCGGAGGCCAGGGCCTTGTTGATGGCGGCGTTGACCTTCTGGACGATTTCCGGCGGCGTGCCGGCGGGCGCAAACACGCCAAACCAGGCCGCCACGTCGAAGCCTTCCACGCCCGATTCGGCGATGGTGGGGATTTCCGGGGCGAACGGCACGCGGCTGCTGGTGGTGACTGCCAAACCGGTCAGCTTGCCGGCGCGCACATGCGGCAGCAGCGGCGGCAGGTTGTCGAAGATGGAGTCGACTTGTCCGCCCAGCAGGTCGGCCACGGCCGGGCCGCTGCCGCGGTACGGGACGTGCAGGATGTCGATGCCGGTCTTCATCTTGAAGAGTTCGCAGCCCAGGTGGGCGGACGAGCCGTTGCCGGGCGAGGCGCAGGTCAGCTTGCCCGGATTCTTCTTGGCGTAGGCGATGTATTCCTGCACCGACTTGACCGGCACGCTGGCGTTGACGGCCAGGATGTTGGGCACCACGTTCAGCAAGCCGACGGCGTCCAGGTCCTTGAGCGCGTCATAGGACATCTTGGAGTACAGCGACTGGTTGATCGCGGTGGAAATCGATCCCACGAACAGGGTGTAGCCGTCGGGCGCCGAACGGGCGACGGACTCGGCGCCGATGTTGCTGTTGGCGCCAGGCTTGTTCTCCACCACGAAGGTCTGGCCGAATTCCTTGCCCAGCACGTCGGCGATCATGCGGGCGCTGATGTCGGTAGTGCCGCCCGGGGCGTAGCCCACGACCAGCCGCACCGGCTTGGTCGGATAGGCGCCTGCCTGGGCCTGCGCCGGGCCGCTGGCGACGCACGCCAGCACCGCAGCCGCGCCGGCCAGTTTGGTATAGATCTTCTTCATGTTTCCTCCTGTCGAAAACGAGTGGGCGCGCATGGGCATGCGCACCGTCTTTTTTGTTGTTGTGCGGGCAGTCCTGCCCGGCGCGGCGGCGCCGCCCAGGTCAGGCGGAGCCTGCGGGCCGCAAGGGCGCGATCAGGTCCGGGGTGAGGTCGGCCAGCGTGGCGCAGCCCAGCAGCGCCATGTTGGTCGAAATCTCGCTGCGGAATATCTCCGCGACCTTGCGGATGCCGGCGCTGCCGGCCACGGCCGCGCCGAACAATTGGGGCCGGCCGGTGAAGACCATGCGCGCGCCCAGGGCCACGGCCTTGAGCACGTCGGAGCCGCGGCGAAAGCCGCCATCGACCATGACCGGGAAACCAGGGGGCACCGCGGCCACCACGTCGGGCAGCGCCTGTAGCGGCGAAATGCAGCCGTCGAGCTGGCGTCCGCCGTGGTTCGACACGATCACGCCGTCGGCGCCCGCCGCGCAAGCCAGCCTCGCATCGTCGGGATGCATCACGCCCTTGAGCACCAGCTTGCCCGGCCAGTTCTCGCGGATCCAACGGATGTGTTCCCACGAGAGCTTGTCGCGTTCGCCGCGAAAGCCGTTGGGCGGGTCCTGGGTGATGGGCGGACCGATTTCCTCGTACAGGTTCGAGAACCTGGGGATGCCGCTGCCCAGCAGCGTGCGCAGGAAGACATTGAAGCTCCAGCGCGGATGCCGCATGCCGTCCAGCATGACGCTGGGGCTCATCTTGAAGGGCACGGTGAAGGACAGCTTCTGCAGGTTTTCGCGGTTGGCGCCGACGCAGGTGTCGATGGTCACCACCAGCACCGGGATCTCGGCCTGGCGCAAGCGCGCCATCAGCTTGGCGATGCGCTCGGTGTTGCCCGGCAGATAGGCCTGGTACCAGCAGCGCTTGCCGGTGGCCTGCTGCAAACGTTCCAGCGGCACGCTGGAAGCGCCGCTGATGATGAACGGAATCTCGGCCTGCTGGGCCGCCTGCGCCAACGCCAGGTCGCACTCGTGCATAACGATGGCGGAAAACCCGGTGGGCGCGAATCCCAGCGGCATGGCGTAGCTCTGGCCGTAGAGTTCGACCTGGCTGCTGCGCTGGTCGACCACGCGCAGGCCGCGTGGCCGAAAGCCCACGTCGCCCAGCGCGCGCACGCTCTCGGTCAGCGAAGCGCCGTCCTCGGTGCCGCCACACACGTAGCCTTCGACGCAGCGCGGCATGATGCGCCGCGCTTCGCGCTCGAAGTCGCGCACGGACAGGCAGCGGTCCAGACGGCTCATGCAGCCACCGGCGAGCCGGCTTGCGCGCGCAGCGCCTGCATGCAGGCGTCCAGCGAACGGTCCTGCGTGTCCTGATAGAGGGCCAGCTCGTCCTGCACCTGGGCGCCCAGGGCCTGCTCGAAGGCGGCCTGGCTGGCGTTCTGCACGTACTCGGCCTGGGCCTTGTCGCCCAGATTGGATTGGAAGATGCCGGCGGCGCTGACGGGCAGGAAGTCCTCGTACACCAGCGGCTCGAAGCGGATGTAGCCTTGGGCGATCAGGTCTTGCAGGCCGGCGTCGGGATCCCCGCCCTCCTTGCCGGTCAGGAAATAGCGGAAGTACGCCAACCCTTGCGCATGCAGTTGCTCGTAGTCGTCCGGGAACGCGGCAAAGCAGTCCTGCAAGTTCTGCATGTAGGCGGCGGCGTTGCCTTCGTTGGGCGCGCCGCTGATGCGGCTGCGGGCCAGGTCCAGCAATTCGTCATACAGCGCCCGGCCCTTGCGGGTCAGCGCCACGCCGCGCTGCTCGATCTCGCCGAAGCGTGCCGTGTGGCTGCCGGCGGCGGACTGGCCGTCGGCGCCGGCGAACAGGACCGCTTCCTCCAGCGCCTTGAAGCTGGTCTGGCGCAACAGGATCGGGCATTTGCGCGGCGGCGGGCCTTCGATAACGGCCTTGGCGGACACGCCGCGGCGTGGCATCTCGGCCTGGGCCTCGTCGATGTCCAGCGTGCGCGGCGTCAGGTGGTTGATGTGCGGGCCCTTGAAGGCCACCACGTCGGCGATCAGGCGATGCAGGCCGTGCAGTTCATGGTAGTCGTCCAGGCTGACGGTCGCCTCGCTGTGCCAGCGGAAGGTGTGCAGGGCTTCGGCCACGAACTCGCGGGCATCGGCTTCTTCCAGCCCGCCCTGCGCTTCAAAGCGGGCGGCGAGTTCCAGCGCGCGCGCGGTGAAGATCTGGCGCGCGGCCAGGATGCGGGCGGCCTTCGCGCGCAGCGCCGCGTCATCGATCAGTTCCAGCCGCAGCAGCGAGGTGAAGACGCGGAACGGGCTGGCCTGCAGCGATGCTTCGTGGGTGGCGCGGAAAGCGGTCGAATGCACCGGCACGCCGGCCGGCGACAGGTCGTAATAGCCTACCGGCTGCATGCCCATCACGGCGAACACGCGCCGCATATTGGCGAGCTCCTGCGCGGTGCCGACGCGGATCGCGCCGTGGCGCTCGACGTCCAGGCGCTCGATCTCGCCGGTGCGCGCCAGTTGCGCGGCCAGTTCGGGTTGTGCTGCCAGGGTTTGGGCGTTGACCTGGGCCACCAGGTCCAGCAGCGTGTCGTACAGCGGCACTTCCGACTTGTACATGTCGGACATGGCGCGGGAGAACCAGGCGCGGATCTGATCCGGATTGACGAAATTCTGACTCATGGCGGGCTCGGCACATCGGTAAACAAGGATGGCCCGCATGACATCATGCGCCGCGCCCGCAATCAAATGAAAAAAATCGGCTTAATCAGTCCGTTTTTTCATGGACCGCGCCCGCTGGGCGTCGCGCTCGCGCTTGCGTGCGGCTTCTTCCTCCACCCAGGCGACGAACTGCTTGATCTTGGGCACTTCGGCCGAGTGCTCGGAATACGCCACGAAGTACGCGCCATCACTCGGTTGCACGTAATCCCAGGGAATCACCAGTTTGCCGGCCTGCAGCTCTTCTTCGGCCAGCAGGCGCGGCGTCAGCGCCACGCCGCAACCCCCTTCGGCGGCGCGCACGCACATGTAGAAGGTATCGAAGCGGGGACCGTGGTAGCTGCGGTCGGACTGGAATTGCTGGCGCGAGAAGTAGTCGTGCCAGGCCTCCGGGCGCGAGGCACACTGGATCAGCGCCTGCGCGCTCAATGCTTCCAGGCTATCGACCCTGTCGCCTGGCAGAAAGCCGGGCGCGCACACCGGCACCACCTCGGCCTCGAACAGTTCGCGGCACTGCGCCCCCGGCAGGGTGCCGTGGCCGAAGAAAAAGGAGATGTCGATCTTGGCCTGCATCAGGTCGAAGGGCCGGGTTTCGCTGCGCACCTTGACCTGGATGTCCGGATGCGCAGCCATGAAGCCTTGCAGGCGCGGGATCAGCCAGCGCGCGCCGAAGGTGGGCTGGGTGCCAATGGTGAGCACCTGGGTCTCGCTGCCGTAGGTCAGGATGTAGCGCGATGACATGTCCACCTGGTTCAGGATGGCCCTGACCTCGGACTGGTACAAGGCCCCGGCGGGCGTCAGTTGCAGGCGCCGCCGCACGCGCAGGAACAGCGGATTGCGCAGCAGCGCCTCCAGCTGCGCGATCTGCTTGCTGATCGCGCTCTGGGTCATATGCAGTTCCTCGGCGGCGCGCGTGAAGCTCATGTGCCGCGCCACCGCCTCGAAACATTGCAGCGCCATCATCGATGGCATCAAACGCTTTTCCATGGGGCCGATCCGGGTATGCCTGTGCTGGCGGCGGCCCGCGTCTCATCGCAGGCCGCCGCGCTTGCGGCATTATCGCAGGCCCGCCATCACCACTGGTATCCCACCCCCGCCGCGCCGCCGAAGTCGCCGCGGGAGGTGCCGTTGGCCGACACCTTGTAGACCCAGCGCCCGCCGCTGGAAACCCGCGACAGCCCCATGGCATAGCCGGACTCGCCGTTCCAGGTGCCGCCGGCCAGGGACAGCATGTTGCGCCCCGGCAAGTAGGCTTGCGGCAGGGAGGCCGTCGCCATGGCGGCGGCCACGCCCGCGCTCAGCATGCGCTCCTGGGAATCCAGGTCGCTGCGCAGGTTCTGCAAGGAGTGTTCGACGGCGCCCACTCGCGCTTCGCTCGCGCTGCTGGCGGCACGCAGCTGCCCCACGTTGACGGCATCGGTGTCCTCGCTGCCTGCCGCCACGCCCGTCATCTGGCGCCCGCCCACGTTCACCTCGCCTGCCGAGCTTTGGGGCTGCGCCATGCCATAGGCCGCGTAGTTTTCCTGCGCGCCGCGCGCTGCGGTGGAACCGGCCCCCAGCGCCACGCTGTTGGGCGCCGCCGCGACCGCGCCGGCGCCCACCGCGACGCTCTGGGTGGCTGCGGACGATTCCGCGCCCACCGACACGCTGCGATCCGCCTCCGAACCGCGCCCGGCATTCGAGCCGATCGATACGTTGTCGCTGCCGCGCACGCCCGAACCCGCGGCCGTGCCCTGCGCCACGTTGTTGTTGCCGACGACCTCGCGGCCGGCGGCCAGGCCGCTTGCCGTATTGCCGTCGCCCTGCACGCCATAGCCCGCGTAGGCGCCGGCGGCCAGGTTGTTGGCGCCGGTCACGTTCTGCCCGGCATTCTTGCCCTGCGCCAGATTGCCTTCGCCTTCCACGTTCTGGCCCGCGTTCTGGCCCAGCGCCAGATTGCCGTCGCCGACGACATTGCGGCCGGCTTCCTGGCCGAAGGCCGAGTTGCCGTTGCCGGTGACGTTGCGCCCCGCATTGGTGCCATAGGCGGCATTGTTGTTGCCCACCGTGTCGGTGCCAGCCCAGAAGCCATAGGCATCGTTGTAGTCGCCCGTGACGTTCTGGCCGGCGCTGCGGCCGAACGACTGGTTCCAGCCGCCTTGCACATTGGTGCCGGCGTAGTAGCCGATGGCCTGGTTGGCGTTCTTGCCGCCAACCTTGGAACCCGCGCCCTCGCCAATGGCGACGTTCCAGTTGGTGCTCACGTCCTTGCCCGCGCCGTTGCCCAGGCCGATGTTGTTGCTGCCGGTCACGTTGGTGCCGGCGCTCTTGCCTATCGCTTGATTGCTCTTGCCGGTCACGCCCTGGCCGGCGCCTGAGCCGTAACCGAGGTTGCTGCCGTCCCACTTTACGGGCGGCGCGGTCTGCGCCTGCGCGGCCGATCCCCCGGCCAGCGCGCCCACCAGGACCGCCACCGACAAACCGTTGGCGGCCAAAATTGCGTATATGTTTTTCATGATCATGTTGGTAGTTTTTTATTGCGGACCGGCCGGACGCGCACCCCGATGCGCGCCCGGCCCGCTCATGCCTGGACCATCACAGATGCAGCGCCATGGCGGGATCGCTGACGCTGTTGCGACCGTTCTCCATGCGGCCAGCGAAGCGCCGCTCGAAACCCTCGGCGGTAACGGTGAAGTCGTACCAATTGCCGCTGTCCTTGATGGACCAGTGGTGTTCGGCCACCGCGCCCGGCTCGACCGCCAGGGTCCAGGGGCCGTCGGTGCGGTAGGCGTTGGATTGCAGCGATGCCTGCAGGCGGGCCGCGCCGCGATTGGATACCTTCACGTACAGCGCGCTGCCGGCGGGTTCGTAGCAGACCTGCACTTCCAGCGCCGCGCCGCGCTGCGTGTTGCCGGAAAAGGTCCGCACGAAGCCGTTGCTGCTGTAGACCCACAGGTCATAGTCGCCGCCGGTCCAGGTGTCGGACAGCGTCTTGCCCGCTTCAACGGTGTAGCGTCGCGGGATCAGGTCCAGGTTGCGTTTGTCGTACACATGGAACACGGCGCCGGCTTCGCCTGTATTGCTGAACAGCAGTTCGACCGAGCCGTCCGCACCCAGCCGTGCGCTGGTGTGCAGCTCATAGGGCAGCGCGCGCGACAGCCGCGTGCCGGTCTCCTGGAACAGCGGCTGCGGGATGGCGGGCGCCTGGGTCACCGCGGTCGTGGGCAGCAGCTTCTGCGCCGCGTTGACCGCGGGAAAGTTGCTAGTGTCGGGTAGCGTGGGCACGCGGGGATCGTTGGGACTGACGAAGTCGAAGCAGGTGGTCAGGTCGCCGCAGACCGCGCGGCTCCACGGGCTGATGGCGTCGACCTTGATGTCGAATCGCTGCTCCAGGAAGCGACCCACCGAGGTGTGGTCGAACACCTGCGAGTTGACCCAACCGCCCTTGCTCCACGGCGACACCACGTACATCGGCACGCGCGAACTCAGGCCCCACGGACGGATGTTGCCGGTGATCTTGTCCTCGGCCTTCAGGTAGTTGCCCACGGAAGCATCGAAGTACTCGCCTTCCAGCGGCACGGTGGACTTGCCCATCAGCACGCCGTTGGCGTCATAGGACGGCACCGCCGGCATGGCCGCGTGGTCGAAGAAGCCGTCGTTCTCGTCGAAGGTCACGAACAGCGCGGTCTTGCTCCAGACTTCGGGATTGGAAGTCAGCGCGTCCAGCACGTCGGCGATGAAGTCGGCCGCGCCGGCCACGCCTTCGCTGCTGCCCGGATGCTCGGCCAAGGCCTGCGTGGGCAGCACCCACGAAACTTGCGGCAAGGTGCCATTGGCCACGTCCTGCTTGAGCTGCGCGAGGAAATTGACGGCGCCGTCGTTCTTCTCCGGGCCGCCCGTCAGGCCGTGCTCATAGATCGGCGAGCCCGGCTGCGCGGTGCGGAAGCTCTTGAAGGCCAGGCAGCCGTGCATGGCGCCGGTCCAGTTGTTGTTCATGTTCTGGTAGATGTGCCAGCTGACGCCGGCGCGCTGCAGCAGATCGGGCAAGGTGTCCCACTTGAAGGCGCTGTTCTTGTACTTGTAGTTGTAGGCGCCGGTCGCGGGGTCGATCTGGCCTGAACCGTCGGCCAGCTGCGCCCGGCCCGCGACCCAGTTGGACGGGCTCGGCCAGCAGCGCGAGTTGACGGGTTCCGAATCGGTGTCGGTGCTGTTCACCCCCAGTTTGCGCAGTTCGGGATTGGCGTTCGCGCCCGACCAGAACACGATGCGGTTCGGGTCGGTGCCGGTCAGGATGGAACAGTGGTAGCCATCGCACACCGTGAAGGCGTCGGCCAGCGCGAACTGGTACGGAATGTCCTCGCGCATGAAGAAGCCCATGGTGGCCTGGTTCTTGAACTGGATCCACTGGTCCATCTTGCCCTGGTTCCAGGCCGCCTGCTGATCGGGGAAATTGTGCGGGGTGCCGGAGCCGATCAGCGCGTTGCTGGTCCTGGAGTCGCGGCGGAAGGGCTGGATGTCCTGGCCGCCCTTGGGATCAGGCTGGAAGAACACCGATTTGCCGCTGGCCAGCGGAATCGGGAAACGGTCGCCGAAGCCGCGCACGCCGCGCATGGTGCCGAAATAGTGGTCGAACGAACGGTTCTCCTGCATCAGGATCACGATGTGCTTGATGTCCTTGATCGTGCCGCTGTCGACCGCGGCGGGAACCGCCAGCGCGCGCTGGATCGAGGCGGGCAGCAAGGCCATCGCCGACAGGGCGCCGGCGGCCTGGGCCGAGGCGCGGAAGAACTGCCGGCGGCCCGGCAAGGCCGGGGACACGCTGGCGGAGTGCGAGGAATAGGTCTTGGTCATGGGGCTACTCTTGCGTTGGGTTGGGCGGAACGAGCGTTCAGGGCGCGCAGCGCAATTGCGGCGCGGGCGGCTGCGGCTCGGGCTGTCCGGTCTCGGGCGGCGAGGTCGCGCCGTCGTCCGAGTCGTCGTCGCCGCCGCAGGCGGCAAGGGTCAGGCTCAGGGCGATGGCCGCAACAAGGGCGCGGCCCAGTGCAAAGTACGGGGTCATGAAAACTCCTGGTCGGGGAACGTTGCCGGGTTCGTCCGGCAGAAAACCTATCGGGGCGGGGGGGGGGGGGGGGGGGGGGGGGGGGGGGGGGGGGGGGGGGGGGGGGGGGGGGGGGGGGGGGGGGGGGGGGG
>NZ_JBYSYI010000022.1:1784-3629 GCF_058783105.1 Achromobacter sp. FW305-C-30-7
GGATTCATGACTGGGGTGAAGTCGTAACAAGGTAGCCGTATCGGAAGGTGCGGCTGGATCACCTCCTTTCAGAGCTTAGTGCTCGTGTTAAGCGTCCACTCTTATCGGTTGTTTGATATAGCTGGGATCAGTTGTAGGCTTGGGTCGAGGGAATCTTCCCTGGGTCTCCAACTACCTGACTGCTGATCCGAGAAGGTTTTGGGTCTGTAGCTCAGTCGGTTAGAGCACCGTCTTGATAAGGCGGGGGTCGTTGGTTCGAATCCAACCAGACCCACCAAGTATTCTGCGCATGCGGGATATGGGGGTGTAGCTCAGCTGGGAGAGCGCCTGCTTTGCAAGCAGGATGTCATCGGTTCGATCCCGTTCACCTCCACCATTGATTCTCAAAACTCACCTGGTGGTGATGTAGAGGCTAACTCATAGTGTCGTGCAAACGATCCTATGAGTTAGGTTTTACCTGACAGCTATATTCGTTCTTTAACAATCTGGAAGAAGCACAACGAAAATGTACTTATCAAGTACTCGACGCGAGTCGATGAAGATAGGTACGGGTTGTGATTGCATTAATTTTGTTCCAAGTTCTCAAGACTGGGGTGAATAACCTCAGACTGCTTTGAAACTTATGAACGGCACAAACGCTAATACTCAGGTCCTATAGCCTACAGCGTTATAGGATCAAGCGACTAAGTGCATATGGTGGATGCCTTGGCGATCACAGGCGATGAAGGACGTAGTAGCCTGCGAAAAGCTACGGGGAGCTGGCAAACAAGCTTTGATCCGTAGATGTCCGAATGGGGAAACCCACCGCAGCAATGCGGTATCCCTGGCTGAATACATAGGCCAGTGGAAGCGAACCGGGTGAACTGAAACATCTCAGTAGCTCGAGGAAAAGAAATCAACCGAGATTCCGAAAGTAGTGGCGAGCGAAATCGGAAGAGCCTTTACGTTTTAGCACGCAAGATAGTCGAACGGAATGGAAAGTCCGGCCGTAGCAGGTGATAGCCCTGTAGGCGAAATCTTGTGTGTGGAACTAAGCGTAAGACAAGTAGGGCGGGACACGTGAAATCCTGTTTGAAGATGGGGGGACCATCCTCCAAGGCTAAATACTCGTGATCGACCGATAGTGAACCAGTACCGTGAGGGAAAGGCGAAAAGAACCCCGGAAGGGGAGTGAAATAGATCCTGAAACCGTATGCATACAAACAGTAGGAGCCTCCTTGTGGGGTGACTGCGTACCTTTTGTATAATGGGTCAGCGACTTACATTCAGTGGCAAGGTTAACCGAATAGGGAAGCCGTAGCGAAAGCGAGTCCGAATAGGGCGATTCAGTCGCTGGGTGTAGACCCGAAACCAGATGATCTATCCATGGCCAGGTTGAAGGCACGGTAACACGTGCTGGAGGACCGAACCCACTAATGTTGAAAAATTAGGGGATGAGCTGTGGATAGGGGTGAAAGGCTAAACAAATCTGGAAATAGCTGGTTCTCTCCGAAAACTATTTAGGTAGTGCCTCAAGTATTACTGCGGGGGGTAGAGCACTGTTATAGCTAGGGGGTCATGGCGACTTACCAAACTATGGCAAACTCCGAATACCCGCAAGTACAGCTTGGGAGACAGAGCACCGGGTGCTAACGTCCGGACTCAAGAGGGAAACAACCCAGACCGCCAGCTAAGGTCCCGAATTATCGCTAAGTGGGAAACGAAGTGGGAAGGCATAGACAGTCAGGAGGTTGGCTTAGAAGCAGCCATCCTTTAAAGAAAGCGTAATAGCTCACTGATCGAGTCGTCCTGCGCGGAAGATGTAACGGGGCTAAGCGATAAACCGAAGCTGCGGGTGTGCACTTT
>NZ_JBYSYI010000023.1:0-1211 GCF_058783105.1 Achromobacter sp. FW305-C-30-7
TGTATTGACCCAGTGAAAACCTGCTCACGTCATAATCGAGGAAGTTGACGATGAGTATGAAGATGGAAGACGACATCAAGCGCTGGACAGCGAAGCGCAAAAGCGCGCTGGTACTGGACATCATTCAGGGCAAGACTACGGTTGCCGAGGCGAGCCGCCAGTACGACCTATCGCCTTCGGAAGTCGAACAATGGGTCGATGATGGCAAACGCGGCATGGAGAATGCCCTTCGGGCCAACCCGCAGGACGTGCGCGAGCAGTACGAGCGTCAGCTCAAGGATTTGCAAGAGGCGTACGGTGAAGCGATGTTGGAGCTGCGCGCCAGAAAAAAATTGCAGTCCCTGCTGGGCGAGGACGAGAAGTGATCGAGACGATCCGCCAGGGACTGCAAGCCGAGGGCATCACCGTCTCGATTGCCAAGCTGTGCCGCTGGTTTGAGGTGCCGCGCCGCACGATCTACTACAAGCCGGTGAAGTCGGCACCGAAACTCGATCCTCAGTTTGTCGCGCCCATCAAGGCTCTGATCGAAGAGTCGCCTTCGTTTGGCTACCGGACGGTTGCGCATCTATTGGGGTTCAACAAGAACACCGTGCAACGCGTGTTCCAGTTAATGGGCTGGCAGGTCCGAAAGCGACCCATTGGCTTTAGGCCTCGGATCCAGGCATTGCCGTCGGTGGCAACCAAGCCCAACGAGCGCTGGTCAACGGACCTTTGCCGCGTCTGGGCTGGTCGGGACGGTTGGGCGACGCTGGCGCTGGTGATCGACTGCCATACGCGTGAACTGCTTGGTTGGCACCTGTCTCGAAGCGGCACGGCCTGCACCGCAGGCAGCGCGTTGGAACATGCTTTGATTGCCCGCTTCGGAACGCTGGGCCGCGTGCCCGCGCCGTTCCTGCTGCGCTCCGATAACGGTCTGGTCTTCACGTCTCGCAGCTACACCGCGTTGGTGCGAAGCTATGGGCTGCGTCAGGAGTTCATCACGCCGCATTGCCCGCAGCAGAACGGCATGGTCGAACGTGTGATCCGCACGTTGAAAGAACAATGTGCGCATCGGCATCGCTTCGAGACCATCCAGCACGCCAGTCGCGTGGTCGGGGACTGGATACGCTTTTACAACCACCGGCGCCCGCACCAGGCGCTTGGTATGAAGACCCCGGCTGAGACATTTGCATTAGCCGCTTAACCTGAGCAGGTTCTGCTGGGTCAATACA
>NZ_JBYSYI010000024.1:0-769 GCF_058783105.1 Achromobacter sp. FW305-C-30-7
ACGTGGAGCCATCCTTGAAATACCACCCTGGTTTGTTTGCGGTTCTAACCTTGGTCCGTTATCCGGATCGGGGACAGTGCATGGTGGGCAGTTTGACTGGGGCGGTCTCCTCCCAAAGTGTAACGGAGGAGTTCGAAGGTACGCTAGGTACGGTCGGAAATCGTGCTGATAGTGCAATGGCATAAGCGTGCTTGACTGTGAGACTGACAAGTCGAACAGGTGCGAAAGCAGGACATAGTGATCCGGTGGTTCTGAATGGAAGGGCCATCGCTCAACGGATAAAAGGTACTCTGGGGATAACAGGCTGATACCGCCCAAGAGTTCATATCGACGGCGGTGTTTGGCACCTCGATGTCGGCTCATCTCATCCTGGGGCTGTAGCCGGTCCCAAGGGTATGGCTGTTCGCCATTTAAAGAGGTACGTGAGCTGGGTTTAAAACGTCGTGAGACAGTTTGGTCCCTATCTGCCGTGGGCGTTGGATACTTGACGGAGCCTGCTCCTAGTACGAGAGGACCGGAGTGGACGTACCTCTGGTGTACCGGTTGTCATGCCAATGGCATTGCCGGGTAGCTAAGTACGGAAGAGATAACCGCTGAAGGCATCTAAGCGGGAAACTCGTCTGAAGATAAGGTATCCCGGGGACTTGATCCCCCTGAAGGGTCGTTCGAGACCAGGACGTTGATAGGTCGGGTGTGGAAGCGCAGTAATGCGTTAAGCTAACCGATACTAATTGCCCGTGAGGCTTGATCCTATAACACTGATGGTTAT
>NZ_JBYSYI010000026.1:0-694 GCF_058783105.1 Achromobacter sp. FW305-C-30-7
GGAAGTGAGGTATGTTCTTAAACTTGACGTCTAAGGTACTTCACTTCTAGTGAGCACTTGATTTCATTGTGCTTGTGACCGGGGTTTAAAACCCAGCCACACTGCACTCGCACCAAGCGCCCACACTTATCGGTTGTTTAATTGTTAAAGAGCGGTACTGCTAAATTCGGTACTACTTACTGCATCTTGCTGCTAACTTTGCGCTTCGTCGCTTTCGCGAGATCGCTGTGTCAGCAGCAGAGAAACGAGATTATGAAGGAGTTTTTAGCGCCTGTCAAATCGTTGTCGCTTTTGTTTGAGTTTTTCAACTCGCCATCAGCGCCATGATCTGGCAACTTACCGCCTAGACCCCTTCAGGTCCGCCAGGACTGTGTCCCAGCTTTTTCGTTTCCCTTAGCAGCTATCGAAATGCCGGGGTATACCCTGATCTTTCGGTAGCAGCCAAGCCGCGAACTATAACATCTTTTTGCAGCTCGTGCAGCTGGCTTCTGCCTAATCTGCATCTTCTACTGCAAACCCGCTGCTCTACTGGATCTCTCCATCTTCACTGCGGTCGAGAACCTAGGCTCTCACTTATATATAAAGACAAACCCCCGCAGGGTTACCTGCGGGGGTTCGCGGAATAAAAGCTTGACGATGACCTACTTTCACAGACGTCCGTCCACTATCATCGGCGCAAAGTCGTTTCACTGTC
>NZ_JBYSYI010000027.1:0-506 GCF_058783105.1 Achromobacter sp. FW305-C-30-7
CACGTCGAGTACGAAACGGAAGCGCGTCACTACGCGCACGTTGACTGCCCGGGCCACGCTGACTACGTGAAGAACATGATCACGGGCGCCGCGCAGATGGACGGCGCGATCCTGGTGGTGTCGGCCGCTGACGGCCCGATGCCGCAGACCCGCGAACACATCCTGCTGTCGCGCCAGGTTGGCGTGCCGTACATCATCGTCTTCCTGAACAAGGCTGACATGGTTGACGACGCCGAGCTGCTCGAGCTGGTGGAAATGGAAGTTCGCGAACTGCTGTCGAAGTACGACTTCCCGGGCGACGACACGCCGATCGTGAAGGGTTCGGCCAAGCTGGCGCTGGAAGGCGACAAGGGCGAACTGGGCGAGCAAGCCATCATGGCTCTGGCCGCAGCACTGGATTCGTACATCCCGACGCCCGAGCGCGCCGTGGACGGCACGTTCCTGATGCCGGTTGAAGACGTGTTCTCGATCTCGGGTCGCGGCACCGTGGTGACCGGCCGTATCGA
>NZ_JBYSYI010000002.1:0-818108 GCF_058783105.1 Achromobacter sp. FW305-C-30-7
GGAAGTGAGGTATGTTCTTAAACTTGACGTCTAAGGTACTTCACTTCTAGTGAGCACTTGATTTCATTGTGCTTGTGGCCGGGGTTTAAAACCCAGTCACACTGCACTCGCATCAAGCGCCCACACTTATCGGTTGTTTAATTGTTAAAGAGCGGTACTGCTAAATTCGGTACTACTTACTGCCTGCTCGCTTCGCTACGCCGCTTTCGCTGGCGCCGCGTTGTTTGCAGCAGAGAAACGAGATTATGAAGAAGTTTTTATCGCTTGTCAAGTCAGCGTCACATCCATCGTTACGCTTTCTTGCCTGCGACCTCTTCAGGTCCGCCTCTCTTTAGCAGCTATCGAAATATCAGGGTTAACCCTAAGTTTTCGGCAGCTGCCAAGCCCAAGACTATAACACGATTTTTGCAGATTGCGCAACTGGCTTTTGCCTAACTTGCTGCAATCCTTGCAATCACCGCGCACCGCTCATCTCTGAACGCTTTGCGGCAGACCTGGCTCGAATCTTCTTGCCCGACCTGTTGTGCTTGCTTGGCTTCGCGGTTCAAAACTGTCTGAACTGCGAAGGAGCGAGACTATAGCACAGATTTCTGCGGGCGGCGCAGCATCGCGCTTACGTCTGCCCACACTGGAGCCACGCGCCGCTCGCCCCTATAGCTCGCCCCTATATATAGTGGGAATCCAGCAGTCGTCCCATATGGATAGTTGCCTCGTCCGCCTTGCCCTACGTTTACTATTCGCCTGTACGCCGCACCTTACTGGAGACGAACACGCTATGCCCCCAGCCATCGCCCTGAGCGAAGACATCCTGATCAACGTCACCCCCTTTGAAACCCGCGTTGCGCTGGTGGAACAAGGGTCGGTGCAGGAACTGCACGTAGAACGCAGCATTCAGCGGGGCCATGTCGGCAATATCTATCTTGGACGAGTGGTCCGCGTGCTGCCTGGCATGCAGAGCGCCTTCATCGATATCGGACTGGAGCGCGCGGCCTTCATACATATCGCCGATCTGCGTGAAAATCGTGGCGAAAGAAGCCAGGGGCTCACCCCCACGCCCATCGAAAAGCTGCTTTTCGAGGGACAGACCATCATGGTCCAGGTGGTCAAAGACCCCCTGGGCACCAAGGGTGCGCGGCTATCGACCCAGATCAGCATGGCCGGCCGGATGTTGGTTTACCTGCCCCACGACCCGCATATCGGCATTTCGCAGAAGATCGACGACGAATCCGAGCGCATCCAGTTGCGCGAACGCCTGCAGGCTTTGATGCCCGCCGAGGAAAAAGGCGGCTTCATCGTCCGCACCCAGGCGGAAGGCGCCAATGACGAGGAGCTGACGGCGGACCTGGAATATCTGCGCAAACTGTGGACCAGCGTCCAGGCAGCAGCCCGCACCCAGCCCGCCCCTGCTCTGCTGCATCAGGATCTGACCTTGGCGCAGCGCGTCTTGCGCGACATGGTGGGTCCGAACACCGGCGCCATACTCGTGGATTCCCGCACGACCAGCGCCGCGATGTTGGAGTGGGCGCGGGTCTATACCCCCTCGGTGGTGGACCGCATTCAGCATTACAGTGGGGAGCGTCCGCTGTTCGACACCGCCAATGTGGACGACGAGATTGCACGGGCGCTATCGCGCCGAGTGGATTTGAAGTCGGGCGGCTACCTCATCATCGACCAGACCGAGGCGCTGACCACGGTCGACGTCAACACCGGCGGCTTCGTGGGCGGCCGCAATTTCGACGACACCATCTTCAAGACCAACCTGGAAGCGGCCCAGGCCATCGCCCGCCAGCTGCGGCTGCGCAATCTGGGCGGCATCGTCATCCTGGACTTCATCGACATGGAGGAACAGGAACACCGCGAAACCGTGCTGGCCGAACTGAAGAAGGCGCTGTCGCGCGACCGCACCCGCATGACGGTCAACGGCTTTACACAGCTGGGCCTGGTGGAAATGACGCGCAAGCGTACCCGCGATTCGCTGGCGCATCAGCTGTGCGAGCCCTGCCCGATGTGCGAGGCGCGCGGCAACGTGCGCACGCCGCGCACGGTCTGCTATGAAATCCTGCGCGAGATCCTGCGCGAGGCGCGGCAATTCAATCCCAAGGAATTCCGCATCCTGGCCTCGCAAGAGGTGGTCGACCTGTTTCTTGAAGAAGAAAGCCAGCATCTGGCGATGCTGGGCGACTTCGTGCGCAAGCGCATTTCGCTGGAAGTGGAAGGCGCGTACTCGCAAGAGCAGTACGACATCATCCTGGTCTGATTTCAGGAGATCCTGTCGGTGGTGCCGACGAATTCCAGGGGGCAATAAAAGCCCCCATGGAACTGCGCCGCGATGGGATCCTCGGGGATGTTCTGGGCCAGGATCTCCGCGGCGAAAACCTCGGAATCGTCCTGCGGCGCGTAGCCCAGGAATTTCGCGTTGGAATTGTCCCAGCGGTTGCGCAGGTTGTTCGACACCCCATAGACCACGGTGAAATGATAGGACTCGTGCTCCACGCAACGCGCCGCCAGTTGCGCCATGTCGCGGTGGCTGATCCAGGTCAATAGCTGCCGCGCCTCGCTCGGGCGGTCCGGCGTGCGGAAGGTCCCGATCCGCAAGCAGGCGACGGACATGCCGTACTTGTCCGCATACATCCGGCCCAGGCCCTCGCCGAATACCTTCGATACGCCATACAGAGAATCCGGCCTGGGCTGCACGGTGTCATCGAGGAACTTTTCCCGCCGGTGGTAGCCGATAGCGTGATTCGAACTCGCGAAAATCACCCGGCGCACGTTCTGGCGCCGGGCCGCCTCGAATACGTTGTAGCAACCCTCGATATTCATGGGCAGGATTTTTTCCCAGACATCGGCGCCGGGAATGCCGGCCAGATGGATGACGCAGTCAATACCCTCCATGCAGCGTTCCAGGGACTCGATGTCCCGGACGTCCATGGTGCAGGTTTCCTCGCCTGCCTGCGCCGGTTCCTGCGGTGCGATGTCGGCCAAACGCAGCAAGGCATAGCGGCCGCGCAGCTGCGAGCGCAGGCAAAGGCCGATATTTCCGGCTGCTCCGGTAATCAGCACGCGCAGGTTTTGGGGTTGGTTGAAAGGTGTCATCAATCTGTCCAGTTTCTCTTGACTATGAAAGCGCCGGGGCCTGTGCCGTTCGCGCCCGTTACTGCTTCTGCTTGGCGGCGATCAGCGCGTCATAGAGCGCCTGGCCATTGGGGGCTTCGCCGACGAGCTTTTTCACAACGGGCCGCGTAGCCTGCACCATGGAATCGAGATTGCTGGGGTAGACGATGGACACCCCTTTCGTTTGCATCGTCTTCATCCCCTCGTCGTAGACCTTTTTGTAATAGTCGCGGGCGTAAGCCATGGCCTCGTCCGCGGACTCCTTGATCATTTTCTGTTCCGCGGGCGAAAAGCGGTCCCAGCGATCCTTGGACATGAGCAGCAGCGCCGGATGGATGTTGACGTGCGTCATGTTGAAGTACTTGGACACCTCGATGAATTTGTCCGAGACAAACTGGTCCGGCGTGGTTTCGCCGCCGTCGAGCACCTTCTGCTGCAGGGCCAGATACAGCTCCGAATAAGCCATGGGCGTCGCTTGCGCGCCCAGGGCCTTGTAGCTTTCGACGTAACCCGGCGACTGGATGACGCGGATCTTCATGCCCTTGAGGTCTTCAGCCGAGTTGACGGGCCTGTTGCCGAAGACGTTGCGCTCGATTGCCGAAAACCAGCCCAGGCCGACCAGGCCGTACTTGGGCAGGACTTCCATGAATTTGTCGCCCGCCGGCCCGTTGAGGATCTGGTTGGCTTGCTCCACGCTGTCGAACAGGAACGGCGAGTCAAAGACCAGGAATTCCTTGACGATGCCGTTCAAGGTCGGCTGACCCGTGATGACCAGGTCGGTGGCGCCGGCCACGGCGCCTTGGATCATGGTCAGTTCGCCGCCCAGTTGCGAATGCGGGAACACGGAAATCGTGATTTTCCCGTTCGATTTCGCCTTCAGCACGTCGGCGAACTTCTGCGCCCCCACGTGAAACGGACTGTCCGTCGTGAGCGTGTGCCCCACATCCATGTTCAGGGCATGCGACGGCGCGGCAAACATGAGGGCGCTCAGGGCGCCGGCGCCAAACAGTTTCTTGAATAGCTTCACATCCATCTCCTCGATTTTCCAGCCGCCCGACAGGCGCTGCCGTCAGGCGGCCGGATTATTTTTTATAAGAAAAAAGTACTAATGGCGGGCACGTAAGAAATAATCAGGACATCAAGCACCAGCACGGCAAGGAAGATAACCAGGTACTTCGCCAACTGGTGCATTTTCAACTGGGCAACTTCACACACCACGAACAGGTTCACGCCGACCGGAGGCGTCACCATGCCGACCGCCAGATTGGTGATGACGATCATGCCGAAGTGGATGGGATCGATGCCGAAAGTCAGGCTGATGGGCGCCAGGATGGGCACGATGATCAGGATCGCCGCCAATGCCTCGATGAACATGCCGACCAGGAACAGCATGACGTTCACCAGCAGCAGAAACACGATCGGATTGGTCGTGACGGACCCCAGCATGGCAGCGACCTGCTGCGGCACCTGGTTGATCGTCAGCAGGTACGCGAACACGGCGGCGAAGGCCACGATCAGCAGGATGATGGAAGACATCACCGCGGAGCGCGCGAAAATGCCCAGCAGATCCTTGACCGTTATTTCCTTGTAGACGAACAGCCCCAGCGCCAGCCCATAAAGCACCGCGATGCAGGAGGCTTCCGTGGCGGTGAACAAGCCGCCGTAGATTCCCCCAAGGATGATGACCGGCATCATCAGCGCCAGCGTTGCATCCTTCAGGGCTACCAGGACGCCTTTCAGCCACCCGCCAAAGCTCACCGCAGTGACTTCATCGAAACCCTGGAAGCGGGCGACCAGGCAGACTGTCAGGATCAGCGACACGGTGATCAGCAGCCCCGGCAGGATGCCCGCGAGAAACAGCGACCCGACCGATACGTTGGCCGTCAAGGCGTACACGATCATCGGGATCGACGGCGGAATGATCGCCCCCAGCTCGCCGGAGGATGCGGCAATGGAGGCCGCGAATGACCTCGGATAGCCCTTCTTTTCCATTTCCGGAATCAGCACGGAGCCGATCGCCGCGGTCGTGGCGGACGACGAACCGGAAACCGTCGCGAACAGCAGCGAGGTCAGCACCGCGACCGCGCCCAGGCCGCCCCGGATCCAGCCGACGAAGGCATTGGCCAGTTGCACCAGTCTGGTAGCCACGCCGCCCGAGGACATGAGATGCCCGGCCAGGATGAAGAACGGCACGGCCATCAGACTGAACGAATCCAGCGACTGGAACGCCATCTGCGCCACGATGAGCAGCGACCGGTCGCCCGCCTGCAAGGCGAACGCGGCCGACATGCCCAGGGCGGTGACGATGGGCGCACCGATGATCAGGATCGCCGTAAATGACAAGAACAGAACCGGAATCACAGCGCCCCTCCTTCACTGTTTTGCATGGCGGCGGCAACTCGTTCCGCCTCGCCGCCCTGCTGCGATACTTCAACGCTCAGCAATTCCTTGATGACGTGCGTGAAGGTATTCAGGCTCATGAGCACGCAGCCAATGAACATGAATATGTAGATGTATGCCATGGGCATTTCCATCGCGGGCGATGTCTGCCTCATGCCGAGTTCTATCAGCCTGATCGATTTCCAGGCCAAGAGCAGCGCCAGCATCAAGGTCAGGATATGCGCCACCACGCGCAGCCAGCGGGCGACCGACTCCGGCACCATGCCTATGAAGGCATCGACGCCGATCAGCCGCAGGCGATAGGTCGCGACGGCGCCGCCGATGAAGACGCTTCCGACCATCATGAAGCGGCCCAGTTCTTCCGCCCAGGGCGTGGAAAAAGGAATACCCGTATAGGTGTAGAGCAGCCGTACAAATACAGAAATTGAAATAGCCAGGACCATTCCTATAAGAAAAAGTCCGGCGCACTTTTCAGCTGCGGCGTTTATCGAATCCATTATTCGCTGCAGCGTTTGAAGCCTCTGGCGTGAGGCACAATGTCCGGCCATGCGGAGCCCTCCCTCTTTGTCTCATTTATTTATTCGCCGCCTTTTTGAGCCAGGCGTTCGATAGGCAATATACTCAGCGGCATGCGATTCGTAAAATTCAAATAACAGAACATTCTTTTCCAAAAAAACGATTGTTGAATCGTCCTGCCTTGAACCGGAGTTTCGATAATGTTGAGTGATCTCAAACAGTTGCGCGCCTTCCTCACGATTGCGCGTCTGGGCAACTTCACCAGGACGGCTCACGAACTGAATATTTCGCAGTCGGCTTTGACCATACAGATCCAGCAGCTCGAGTCCCATCTGCGCACGCGGCTGTTCGATCGCAACCACCGCAGCGTCAGCCTGACACCCCGGGGCCAGGAGCTCTTTCCGCGGATCGAGAAGCTGGTGGCCGAAATCGAAGACCTGGTCACCCATGCCCGCGACACCAGCGATCGGGAACGGGGCACCGTAACCGTCGCTGTGCTGCCCTCACTGGCCGCCGGCCTGCTACCGCAGGCCATCCACAGGCTGAACCGCGATTACCCTCGCATTACCGTCTGTGTGCGCGACACGGTGGCCTCCCGGGTCAACGACATGACCCGCAGCGGCGAGGTCGACTTTGGAATAGGCAGCCCGATCAAGCGCGATCAGGAATTGGTCTGGGAGCAGTTGGTGACCGACCGCTTCTGCGCCTACATGGCGCACGACTACCCCTGGGCCGCGCCGGACACGGTGACGCTGAAGGACTTGGCCGAGCATCCGTTGATATTGCCGGTGCGGGAGAGCAGCATCCGCACGCACATCGAAGCGGCGGCCGATAAATTGAAGATTTCGCTGCCGGCGGCGTATGAGGTGGTCTACAACTCGACCGTGCTGGCAATGGCGGCGCAAGGACTCGGCGTAGCCATCCTGTCTGAATTGGCAGCCCGCGAAGGCGATACCAACCGTCTGCGTTGTGTTGCCATCAGCGGCCCGCCGCTATACCGGCACATCGGCATCCTGCGGCGCGCGGGCCGCTCGCTGTCCCGTTCCGCGGAGCTGCTGACCGCGGCATTGCGGGAAATCGCCGTCCAGGAATAAGGCGCGACGCGCGCACGCGTAACAGGTCGTCGTCGCGATTTCACTTCATTATGTGTGAATTGTGTTTCTTAACGATTCGATTGCAAACAATTCTGAAAGCAATGGCGGCAAGGAAGACGACCCGATAAGCTGCGGGCGCCTTCAGGGTATACCCTGACTATTTCTTTACTTCGCTTTTAGGAGTTCGATGCGATGAAGTCCCTATTCCGTCCGTTCCTGGTGCTGGCCGCTGCGCTGCCGTTGATGCTGGCCGCCTGCGGCAACAAGGAACCCGAACAGCGTGCCGCGTTCACGCAGTTCCTGCAGACCCGTATCGTCGACAAGCCCGGCGTGCGCGTCCCGCAGCTGACGGATGAAGAGAAGAAGTCCTTCGGCGACTACGCGGCGCAATATGCGGTGATCACGGACTTCAACGCTGGCATGGATGCCTCGGTCAAGCCCCTGTCCGGCATCATGCAGAAAGGCTCGATGCGCTCGCTGAATGACATCGTGACCCGTCGCGACGACCTGAAGACCGTGCAGGCTTCGCTCAATGAAATGGGCGCGGCGCTGAAGGAGCAGCAGGCCAAGGCCGACGCCGCGCGCGCGCAGCTCAAGCAGCCGGAAGACCTGAAGGCCGTGTACGACAAGGCCTACGAGAAGACCGTCAGCCTGCCGGCCGACACCTTCCGCGATGTGCTGCCGCAACTGAACGCGACCTTCGACAGCAGCCTGAAGATCGCCGATTACGTCGCCGCGCACGCCGCGCAGATTGACATTTCCGGCCCCATCGTCAAGGTCCAGGATCCCGCCGTGCAGGCCGAGCTGAACAAACTGCTGCAGGACCTGAATGCGCAAGCCAAGAACGTGCAGCAGGCGCAGACGCGCATGCAGGCCGTGATGGTCGGCCGCTAAGCCCAGGCGGCATTAGAAAGCCCCGCCGCGCGATGAGCGCGGCGGGGCTTTTTTCATGCTGCGCCGGATCACGTCCCTGCGACCGCCACGCGGTTGCGGCCGGATTCCTTGGCCCGATAGACCGCAGCGTCGGCCGCCTCCACCAGACTGGCCAGCGTATCGTCGGCCTGCGGCACCGAGGTCGCGACCCCGACGCTGATCGTGACGATCCCGGCGGCGGCGTCCTCGTGCGGCACCTTCAGGCCGGCAACTGTCCGCCGTATGCTCTCCGCAATCTCCACCGCGCGCTGGCGGCTGGTGTTGGGCAACAGCACGACAAATTCCTCGCCCCCGTAGCGCGCCGCCAGATCGCGGGGACGCCGGGCCTTTTTCTTCAGCACGCGCGCCAACGCTATCAGCAGCTGGTCTCCCTGCTGGTGGCCATAGCGGTCGTTGTAGCGCTTGAAATGGTCCGCATCCAAGAACAGCAGCGACAGCGGCACGCGTTCGCGGCGCGCATTCTGCCATTCGCGCGCCAGCGTCTCGTCAAACGCGCGCCGGTTGGCCAGGCCCGTCAGTCCGTCCGTGCGCGCCTGTATCGCCAGTTGCGTCTCGACGGCCTTGCGCAGTGCCATCTCGCGCCTGAACAGCACGATCAGCGCCACCACCGACAGCAGCAACGCCGTGGTCACCGGGATGATGAAGAGCGCGCGGCGGTCCCAGGGTTCGAGCAGTTCGTCCACGTCCATCGCAACGTCGATGATGAGCGGCGTGTCCTCGATGCTGGCGAAGGTGTAGTAGCGGTTCACGCCATCCGGCGACAGCGCGCCCTCGAACGAGCCCTCGCGGCGGATCAGGAACTGCTGGAAATCCAGCGTCATGCCGATGTCGCTGCCCAGGTCGTTCAGCGAGTACGGGGCGCGCAGCAGCAGCAGGCCATCGTTGCGGAAGACGCTGATCTCGTCGCGCTCGCCGATCGACAGCGCGGCGAAACGGTCGCGGAAGTAGGCCAGGCGCAGCGAGCCGCCCACCACGCCGGCGAAACTGCCGTCCGGATTGGACAGGCGCCGGCTGATGGCGATGCTCTCGTCGCCGTCGCGCAGGCGGCTGCGATACGGTTTGCTGACGTACATGCCGACGTCGTCCGCATCCCGATGCACCTGGAAGAAATCCCGGTCGGCGAAACTCACGTCCGGCACATCAAGCCCCCCGGAGTGGTAGCGGATGTTGCCGTTCTTATCCAGCACCACCACGGCGCCCAGGTATTCGGCGGTGGATGGCCGGTCGAACAGGAAACGGTGCTGGGTTTCGGGCGCGAGCCGGTCGAGACCGGGTTCGCGCAGGCGTTCCGCCATGCCTTGCAGCGACAAGTCGTAGACATGCAGGGTGCGGCTGATATCCGCGGACAGCACGCCGGTGATGTTGCGCGCGGAGGCGTGGGCGGATTCCCAAGTGGCGCGCCGGTCGATCCAGAGCAGCGCGACCGCAGCCGCGCAGATACCAATCGCGACGAGCACCGCCAATGCATACAAGGCGCGATGCATAAGCCCGCGAGACTTCAATACGGCGCTCCTACGCAGGGGATGTCGGGGGAAAGCGGTTCATTTCCAGCAGACATTTACGCCGCTGATGATGCCGCCCCCGGACATGCCACGCAAGATCCGGCCCTAAAAAAATTCCCGCCCTGCCCGCCTGGATCTTCCCTCAGCCCGCCGCGACCGCCGCGATGCGGAAGGGAAAGGCCTTGGCGCCCCTGGCCCTGTCGGTTTCGCGATGCGCGCCGATGGACCATGCCGGGCCCGCACCGCCCGTGTGCGACATGAGCTGGCGCATGGAACCCGCCGAAAACCCGCAGCGCAAGGCCAAGGCCTGCCGCCGGGCCAGTTCTACTCCAACAGCGTGCGGCGTCGTGGAAATCCGATCCGATTGCAGCATGGCAGCCCCCTGGCAAATGCTCGTCATGGATGAAGAGTCAGTGCGGACAAATCTACCTCAGCCACCAGCGCCTGCGCGTGAAATGATGCGAAAAGTAATGCAACGATAAGGAAATAGTCGGTTACGCGGTCGGGCTGGCCGCGGCCTTCTCGGTTTCCCGGTCGGGTTGGTCGTTGCGGCCGTCCGGAGCGCTGGTCATATTGCCGTAAAGAAGCGAGCGGCCGGCGAACAGCCCGCCCGCCACCTCCAGGTCGAAACGCTCGGTGTCGCGCCTGCGCACGTCCTGCACCACCTCGGCGGCTTCGTCGGGCGGCACGCCGATCACGCGCAGCGCGGCCTCGCCGAAGGCCAACGCCGATTCCAGGGTTTCGCGCACCTGGTAATCCACCCCTTCCTTGGCCAGCGCCAGCGAATGGATGCGGTCATAAGCGCGCACCACCACCCGCACCAGCGGGAACTCCGCCTTGATCAGCTTGACCATGTGGTTGACCGCCTTCGGGTCGTCGATGCAGATCAGGATGGCGCAGGCATTCTCCGCGCCGGCGGTGCGCAGCATGTCGACGCGGGTGCCGTCGCCGTAATAGACCTTGACGCCCCATTTGGCCGCCGCCCGGATCGCGTCGGTATCGGTGTCCAGGATCGACACCGTCAGGTCGCGCGCCAGCATCGCCTGGGTCACGATCTGGCCAAAGCGGCCGAACCCCACGATCAGCGCGCAGCCCTCCAGATCCTTGGCCACGTCCACGCCCTCCATCGAAGGCTGCGGCTTGGGCAGCAGCCAGCGCAGCGCCAGCACGCACAGCGGCGTGAGCGCCATGGAAATGATGACGACCGCGGTCAGCACGGCGCCGGTATGCGGATCGAAGATGCCGGCAGCCGCCGCCGCCCCGTACAGCACGAAGGCGAATTCGCCGCCCTGCGCCAGCAAGGCGGCGCGGGTCATGGCCTCGGCGTGGGTGGCGCGCAGCACCCGCGCCACCACATACACGCCCACCGACTTCACCAGCATAAACACCACCACCGCTGCCAGGATCAGCGGCCACTCGCGGGCCACCGCCGACAGGTCCAGCGACATGCCCACGCCCAGGAAGAACAGGCCCAGCAGAATGCCGCGGAAGGGTTCGACTTCGGCCTCCAGCTGGTGGCGGAAGGTGGACTCGGACAGCAGCACGCCTGCCAGGAAGGCGCCCATCGCCATGGACAGGCCGCCCAGTTCCATCAGCAGCGCCGCGCCCAGCACCACCAGCAAGGCGGCGGCCGTCATGACCTCGCGCGCATGCGCGGCGGCCAGCAGACGGAACAAGGGATTGAGCAGCCAGCGGCCGGCGGCCAGCAGCGCCAGGATGCAGGCCACCGCGATCGCCGACTGCATCCAGGGATCGCCATGGCTGGCGTTGTCCGCCGGCGCCAGCAGGGTCGCCAGGGCCAGCAAGGGCACGATGGCCAAGTCTTCCAGCAGCAGGATCGAGACAATGCGCTGGCCCTGCGCGCTGGCGGTTTCGCCGCGCTCGGCCAGTATCTGCATGACGATGGCGGTGGACGACAGCACGAAGCCCATTGCGGCCATGAAAGCCGCGGGACCCGACAGCCCCGCCAGCAGGCCGACCACCGTCAGCAGTCCGCCACAGGCCAGTACCTGCGCCACGCCCAGGCCGAAGATCTCGCCTCGCAGCTTCCACAAGCGGGAGGGCTGCATTTCCAGGCCGATGATGAACAGGAACATCACCACGCCCAGTTCGGCCACGTGCAAGATGGATTTGGGATCGGAGAACAAGCCCAGACCGAACGGGCCGATCACCAGGCCTGCGGCCAGGTATCCCAGGACGGATCCCAGCCCCAGGCGTTTGAACAAGGGAACCGCGACGACCGCAGCCCCCAGCAGGACGACAACATTGACTAGCTGATTGCCTTCGGCAGGCAGGGACATGGGGCGCTCCTGATGCTCGGCGGACCAAAGCGCCTGGCGGCGCCGCCCCGCCCGCATCGGGCCGGGGCCGGGCCTGCCGGCAGGCCCGGCTCCATTTTCCGGCAATCCGGGCGCTTGGCAATCCGGAAATGCGACAGGAAAAAACAGCCGCCTGCGCGGACCGGATCAATCGTCGCGGAATTGCATCTTGTAGAGCGAGGCGTACAGGCCGTTGGCGGCCAGCAACTCGGCGTGGGGGCCCTGTTCGACGATCTTGCCGGCGTCCAGCACGATGATGCGGTCGGCGTTCTGCACCGTGGACAGGCGGTGCGCGATGACCAGCGTGGTGCGGCCCTTCATCAGACGCTCCAGCGAGGCCTGGACCTGGCGTTCGGATTCGTTGTCGAGCGCGGAGGTGGCTTCGTCCAGGATCAGGATGGGCGCGTTCTTGATCAGCGCGCGGGCGATCGCCAGGCGCTGGCGCTGGCCGCCGGACAGGCGGGCGGCGTTTTCGCCCACCGGCGTATTGAGGCCCTGCGGCAGTCCTTCGACGAACTCCAGCAGATTGGCCGCCGCCAGCGCATCGCGCACCTTCTGTTCGCTGGACTTGCCCAATGCGCCGTAGCCGACGTTGGCCGCGATGGTGTCGTCGAACAGCACCACGTCCTGGCTCACCAGCGACAGGTGCGAGCGCAGGCTGCGCAAAGTCAGCTCGTCGATCGGCGTGTCGTCCACCAGGATGGAACCGCTATCCGCCAGCACGAAGCGCGGCAGCATATTGACCAGGGTGGTCTTGCCACTGCCCGAGCGCCCTACCAGGGCCACGGTCTGGCCGGGCTCCACCGTGAAGGAAATGTCTTTGACCGTATCGCGGTCGGCATCGGGGAAGCGATGCTGGACGTGGCGGAATTCCACCTTGCCGCGCACCGGCTCGGCCAGTTCCCTGGTGCCAGTGTCCTTTTCGGGCGTCTGGTCGATCAGCGTGAACACGCTTTCGGCGGACACCAGCATCTTTTGCATGCGGGCGGCGACGTTGGTCAGGCGCTTGATGGGATCGAAGATCTGGGCCAGCGCCGCCATGAAGGAGGCGAAGCTGCCCACGGTCAGCGCGCCGTGGTTGGCCTGGCTGAGCGCCACGGCGATGACGGCGCCGACCGAGATGGAAATGCAGACCTGGGTCAGCGGCGTCAGGGCGGCGTCCGCCGTGGCGGTGCGCATGGCGAAGCGACGCAGGCGGCGGCTGACGAAATCGAAGCGGCCGCGCTCGACTTCATAGCCGTCGAACAGCTTGATGACGCGCTGGCCGTCGATGCCCTCGCCCACGACGCGGGTCAACTCGGCGTTCATGTTGACGGTTTCGCGGTTGATGCGGCGCAGGCGCTTGATGAAGAAGCGCGAGATCAGCACCGACACCGGCAGCATGATCAGGATGATCAGCGTCAGCACCCAGGACATGTACAGCAGCACGCAGATCAGGGCGATGACGACCAGGGTTTCTCGCACCAGCACCGTGATGACATCGGTGGCGTAGCCCGTGACGTTGCCGGCGTCGATGGTGAAGCGGTTGAGCAGGCGGCCGGTGTCGCCCTGCTTGAAGTCGGCGTCGGGCAGGCCCAGCAGGCGCTCGAACATGTCCCGGCGCATGCCCAGCAGCACGTTGTTGGCCACCCAGGCCAACAGGTAGTCGCTGAAGAAGTTGCAGATGCCGCGCAGCAGGATCAGGCCCACCACCGCCAGCGGCAAGGCCCAGACGTAGTACGGTTTGGCGCCCGAAAAGCCGCCGTCCAGCAGAGGCTTCATGATCACGGCCAGGACCGGCTGCGTGGCTGCCGCGCCGGCCATCAGCAGGACGGCCAGCAACAATCCCTTCCAGTAGGAGCCCACGCGGCTGTAGATCCGACTCCAGAGTTCAGCTTTGACAGGTTGGGAGCTCGCGGGCGCGTTGCGTGCGGCAGAATTCAAAGGGATCACTCGCTTTTATACAATTGTGGCGAGAATTGTACCGGCTGCGCGACAAGTCGCCGTCCGGGCCATGTCCCCTTCAGCCTTAACGCGCCCAGCGCCCTTCCATGTCCGATATCAGTTGCCTGTACGTCCGGTTACCCAATTGGGTGGGCGATGTTTGCATGAGCCTGCCCAGCCTGCGCGCCTTGCACGCCAGCGGCCTGCCCCTGGTGATCTGCGCCCGTCCCTGGGCCCGCGACCTGCTCGACGGCGTGGCCAAGCAGGATTTCATCCCCATGCGCGGCAAGGTCGGTCCCGACCGGGCGGCGGTCAGCGCCCATCGCCGCGGCCTGGGGCCCCTGGGGCGCCGCGCCCGCGGGCTGCTGCTGCCGGATTCGCTATCCAGCGCGCTGGTGTTCCGGCTGGCGGGACTGCCCTCGGCCGGCTATCGCGACGACGGCCGCAGCTTCCTGTTGCGTTGGCCCGTTGCCAAGCCCGGCGATTCGCTGCACGCGGTGCAGTCCTGGCATCACCTGACCCGCGAGGCCCTGACCCGCTGGGGCCTGCCCAGCGGCCCGGCCGAACCCGGCCCCACCCTGGACTTGCCCCTGACCTCCGCCCACCAGGGCGCGGCCGATCTGGCGCTGGAGGCGGCCGGGCTGGCGGGCCAGCGTTTCGTGCTGATCGCCCCCACTGCCACGGGGCTGCACAAGGGCAAGATCAAGGTCTGGCCGGGATTCGATACACTTACCCGCGCCCTGCAGGCTCGCGGCCATACCGTGGTAATGTGCCCCCCTCCGGCCGAAACCGAGGAGGCGCGGCGCAATGCGCCCACGGCACTGCTGCTGCCTCCCCTGTCCCTGGGCGCGTTCGCGGCCCTGACGGCGCGGGCGGCGCTGGTAATTTGCAACGATTCCGGCGTCTCGCACGTGGCTGCGGCAGCCGATGCCAGGGAACTGACCCTGTTTGGCGTAACGCGCCCGGGGCGCACCGGCCCGTGGTCGCCGCGGGCCGTGTGCGTAGGCACGGAGCATGCATGGCCGTCCGTCGAGGAAGTTGAGCAGCAGGCCGACCTCCTGCTGGGCGAGACGCAGTAATCAGGATTGTTTCAAAATGACCTTGTCCAGCTATCTCACGAATCTGATCATTCCTTACAACTTGTGTGTGACCCTGGTCGTCATCGGACTGGTGCTGGGCCTGTTCCGGCTGCGCAAGACCGGCGGCACCCTCATCGTCGCAGGCTTGCTTTGGGCGCTGGCCTGGTCGCTGCCGGCCACCTCGCTTTGGCTGGGCGGCGCGCTGGAATCCCGCTATCCGCATCTGGCCCCTTCCGAGTCCCCGACGGCCGACGCCATCGTGGTGCTGGGAGGCAATACCGCCAATGGCCGCGCCAACTGGTTCCTGCCCTATGACAAGGACACGGCGGTAGTGCGCGTGGACACGGCTGCCCAGCTCTATCTGGCCGGGCGTGCGCCCAAGGTGCTGCTGTCGGGCGGCGCGCTGGAAGGCGACGTCAGCGAAGCCCGCGGCATGGCGCACGCCATCCGCCAGCAGGGCGTGCCGGAAACTGCCCTGATCCTGGAGAACTCCAGCCGCACCACCTATGAAAACGCGGCCCTGACTGAGGACCAGCTCAAATCCCGCGGAATCGGCAAAGTCCTGCTGGTGACATCAGCGCTGCATATGCCCCGGGCCATGGCGGCCTTTTCCAAGCAAGGCGTGGAAGCCGTCGCCGCTCCGGCACCGCCGCAGATCGTGGCGCCCGCGGACGGATCGCTGCCGCTGTGGCTGCCAGACCAGCGCACGTTCGACGCCAGCCGCTCCATCATCAAGGAATACGCCGGCCTGTTCGTCTATTGGTTGCGCGGATGGGTCTGAACCCACAGGCGCCCGCCGCGCTGGAATGCCGGCCCGGCTGCGGCGCCTGTTGCATCGCGCCGTCGATCACCCGGTCGATTCCTGGCATGCCGCAAGGCAAGCCCGCCGGCGCGCCCTGTATCCAGCTGCTGCCGGACATGCGCTGCGCGATTTTCGGCCAGCCATCCCGGCCGGATTTCTGCGGCGGGTTGCAGCCCCAGGCCGAGATGTGCGGCACCGGCCGCGAACATGCGATCCGCTGGCTGGGCGAACTCGAACAGGCCACGGCACCCAGCCATTGAAACGCAGCCGGCAAGCCCGGACCCGCGCCCGCCTCAACCGCGCTCTTGCAGCACCTTGTGGTACAGCGCCTCGTAGCGCGCCGCCACCGTTTCCCAACTTTGCTCGCGGGCGATTTCAAGACCGCGCTCGGTCAGGGCCGCCCGCAATTCCGGTTCGGAGCCCAGCCGCTCCAGCGCCTGCGCCAGTTGAGCGCCGTCGCGGGGGTCCTGCAGGATGAGCGCGTCCTTCCCCGCCGACAGATACTGCGCAAAGCCGCAATAGGCGGGCGAACTCACCACCACCGGCAGTCCGTGCGACATGGCTTCCAATGGCGCCATGCCGTAGCTGTCGTTCAGGGTCGGATGCGCGTAGATGTCGGCGGCGCTGAAGTAGCGGGCGACATCGGGGGTAGGTTCGATCAGAGTGACGCGGCTGGCGATGGCGCCGGCCGCGCGCACGCGTTCGCGGGTAGGCTCGTCCGCCCCCACCACCAGCAACCGGTACTGCGGCGGCAGTTGCGCCAGGGCGTCCAATAGCGCCGGCAATCCCTTGCGCAAGGGATTGCGGGCCACCAGCAGACAGCCTATGGTGCCTGCGTCCCAGCCCAGGCTGGCGCGGGTAGCCTCGCGCCCTTCCATTTGCGCCGCGGTCGGCAGCTTGACCCCGGGCGCGATGATGTCGACCGGCAATTGCGGGCCATAGCTGCGGTGCAGCTGGTCCATGATGAGGCCCGATACCGCCACCACGCGCCTTGCGGGCGCCCGGCGCACGCGCAGCTTTTCCAGCACCAGATAGGTGGCCAGGCGCGGGCTGAGCCAGGCGGTCAGACGCTGCAAGGGCTTGACGCGGGTCAGCCGGTTGTAGCGCACCGGCGTCACGTGCATGACCTGGATTTCGCCGGCCCAGCCGTTCATGTGCGAATGCACGATGTCATAGCGGCCACGGGTCAGGCGGTCGGCGCGCCAGGCGAAATACAGCACCCGCATCCAGCTGGGCAACCAGCTCGGAAAACGTACGGGCAGGAAGGGAAACGGCAAGTCGCTGTCGAAGTCGCGCGCCACGATGGATACGTCATGGCGCTGGCCCAGCACCCGCATCAGTTCCACGCCATAGGCTTCCGCGCCGCCAAAGCGATTGCCGAAGCGGTCGACCAGCAGCGCGATGCGCAGCCGCCGCTCAGCCGCGCCGGCGGGAGTCTTCATACCGGGTCAGGCACTTCTGCAGGAAACGGATGATGTTGGTGGAACGCGAGACCGTGACCCGCGGCAACCCGTAGGGATCGTCCGAGGCGGCCGCCAGGCCGCGCTGGGTCAACGTGGCGTTGTCGTAGCCGGCCTCGCGCGCCATCGCGCGGTGTTCGGGGCCGTGGTCGCCGTAGGGATAGCAGAAGGCGGTGACCGGCGCGCCCAGCGCCTGCTCCAGCTCGTCCTTGGACTGGACGATCTGGCGGCGGGCCTCGTCGGGCGACATCTGGGGCAAGTGCACGTGGTCCAGCGTGTGCGAACCGACTTCGTTGCCGGCCTGGGCCCATTCCCGCATTTCGTTCACGGTCATCAGCGCCGAAAACGGAATGCCTTTTTCCAGATCCCACACGTTGCCGCCATCGAACTGGCGCGCCACGAAGTAGTTGGTGGCGGTGAAACCCAGTTCGCTCAGCACCGGCATGGCGTTGTGGTGCACGTTGCGGTAGCCGTCGTCGAACGTGATGCCGAATACCTTGCCCTGGCGTTCGCCGCGCACATAAGGCATGACGTCGCGCATGGACAGGCCGCGATAGCCCAGCCTGCGCATCCAGCGCATCTGCCGGGCAAAGCTGTCGGGGTGCACCGTCAGGCCGCGGAACGGCGTGCCCTTGGGATTGGGCTCGCCGATCTGGTGGTACATGAGTATGGGGATAGACATAGGGACAGATTATAAAGCCCGGTCTTATCCCAGCGTGCGTCGGTATACGTCCAGTGTGGCGGCGGCGAAACGTTCCAGATTGAAATCCCGCAGGCTGGTTTCCCGCGCCCGGGCGCCCATGGCACGCACGGCGTCGGGATGGTCCAGCATGAAGCGCAGCTTGGCCGTGATGGCGGGGACGTCGCGCGCGGGCACGATCCAGCCGTCGACGCCATCGGTGACGTTCTCGGGCAGGCCACCCGCGTCGCTGACCAGGGCGGGCAGCCCCAGCCCCATGATCTCGCGGCAGGCGAACGACAGGGCTTCGCGATAGGACAGCACAAAACCCGCATGGCAGGAGGCCAGCGCGGCCCGCACGTCATCGAGCAGCCCCGGAAAGCGGACCTGATCGATCATGCCCAGTTCGCGCACCCGCGCAAGCTTGGCTTCGTTGGGCGGATCGCCCGCCACCATCAGCAATACCCGCGCGCGGTCTTCCGGCGGCAAGGCTGCCGCCGCGGCCACCAGGTCCAGCCAGCCCTTGTCATAGTCGGTGCCGCCGGCGCTGCCCAAGAGCAGCTTGCCTTGCCAGTCGGGCCCGAAGAAGATGGTGCGCAGCTTGTCCAGGCTTTCCGGCGGCGGCGGCGCGAAGAAATTGGTGTCGATGCCGTGGCGGATGGTGGTGATGGGACGCTTGCCGTAGGGCGAATGCTGCATCAGGCCGTGGACGTAGTCGCTGACCGCGATGGCGTGGTCGGTCGCCAGCGCCACCCGCAACTTGTGGCCGAAGCTCGTCAGCGGATGGTCGTTGTGCTTGGTGAAGACGATGCGCGGGCGGCGGCGCATGCCCAGCGTGGCCAGCATGACCTGCTTGTGGTCGGCCGAGCCGTTGGCATGGATGATGTCGAAGCCGCCGGCCTTGATCAGCCGGCGCAACTGCGCACGGTCCTTGAACCAGGACGAAGGCCGCGTGGTGTATTGCATGTCCTCGACCGTCACCCCCGGAATCGCCTTGGCGTAGCGGTACAGGCGGCTGGTGGCCGGCGCCGCGATCGTGATCTGGTGGTCCTTGGACAGGGCCTTGGCCAGATTGATGATGTAGGTGACGTGGCCCCCGCCATTGCCGGCGTGGAAGTTGGTGTAGAGGATCTTCACTTCTTCTTCTCGGCCAGGAACATCAGCTTCGAATAGCGGAAGAAGCTGCCGGCCGAGGCCACGACCGCCAGCACCAGGCCGTGCTTGCCGTCCAGGAAGCCGCGCCGGATCAGATAGATCCGCACAAAGGTCCAGAAGCCATGGCCCAGCGCGCCGAAGACCGAGGTGCGCCGCCCCTTGGCGTACATCATGGCGGCGGCGTCGGAAGAATAGCGGTTGACCTTCGTGATCAGCGCATCCAGGTTGTCGTAGGGATAGTGGTGGAAATAGCCGCGCATCTGCAGCGGCTTGCCGTTGGCCGGCACCACCCGCTCATGCACGGCGACGTCGTTGAAACGCGCCGTGCCGCGCTTGAACAGGCGCAGCACGTAGTCGGGCCACCAGCCGCTGTGGCGGATGTCGCGGCCGCAGAAATTCGACAGGCGCGCAATCTCGTAGGCATCGGCGCGCGGCGCGCGCAGCGCTTCCTGGATTTCCTGGGCCAGCTCCGGCGTGACGCGCTCGTCGGCGTCGATGGACAGCACCCAGTCGCCCGTCGCCAGATCCAGCGCGCGGTTCTTCTGCGGGCCGAAGCCGGGCCAGTCCGGGGTGACTTCCACCCTGGCGCCCAGGGCGCGCGCGACTTCGACGGTGCCGTCGGTGCTGCCCGAGTCCACCACGATGAACTCGTCGGCGAAGGCCACGGACTTGATGCAGGCGGCGATGTTCGCCACCTCGTTCTTGGTGATGATGATGACTGATAGCTTCATCCGCGATTCCTGAGACGCTTTTTCCAGGCTTTCCAGGCATGAAAGCGCGGCCCCCAGAAGGGATCGCGCGACAGCCAGATGCGCCGGTTCAGCCAGGAGCCGCCCTGGTTGCGCACCGCGAAACGATAAATGTGTTCGGGATCCGCGCCGGGGGTGTTCTGGCCAAAAGGGTCGGTAGTGTACAAGTGCCGGAATCCGGCGGCCCGCGCCGCGGCCACGTAGTCCGCATCGAAGTAGCCTTGCGGCCAGCAGAGGTGGTCGCTGACGGATCCGAGGCGACGCGTCAGGGTGTCGCGGGAATCCTGCAGTTCCTGGGCGATATGGGCGCGCTTGGCGTCCTGGTCGGCGCCGCAGACCTTGTCCCAGCGCGTATGGGTATGGGTGTGGGAATGGAATTCGAAGGTGCCCGCCGCCTGCATGGCCTCGATCTCGCTCCAGCGCAGCATGGCCTCGTCGGCACGGCCCGCCGCCACCAGTTGCTTGCAGGCGTCGTGGTCGGGCGTGGCGGGCAAGGGGCTGCCCTGGCCGGCATGCGGGCGGACCGGCCCGTCGCCGATCCAGCCGGTGATGGTGAACAGCACGGCGCGCATGCCGTGGCGCGCCAGCACCGGATGCGCGTGCACCCAGTTGTTCAGGTAGCCATCGTCGAAGGTAATCAGCACCGAGCGCTCGGGCGCGGCGCCGCCTGCCAGGTAGGCCGCGAACTGATCGACGGACAAGGACTGGTAGCCGGCACGGGCCAGGCGCGCGATCTGCGCCTCGAACACCTCGGGCGTCGCGGCGATCATGCCGCCGGCCGGCGTGACGTGGTGATACATCAGCACCGGGACGTTGGGCGCATTCATCCCGCGCGCTCCGCCAGCCATTTGGTGTAGACGGCCTCGGTGGTTTCCGCCAGGCGGGCGGGCGAGAATACGCCTTCGTCCCAGACCATCTTGCGGCCGGCTTCGCCCATGCGCCGCCGCAGATCGGCATCGTCGATCAGGCGCACCAGCGCGGCAGTCAGCGCTTCGGGGTTCTTGGGCGGTACCAGGATGCCGGTTTCGCCGTCGCGGAACATTTCCGACACGCCGCCCACGTCCGTACCTACCACGGGCAGGCCGCTGGCCTGCGCCTCGACATAGACGGTGCCGGACGCTTCCTGCTGTGTCGCCAGGGCGAAGAGGTCGAAACCCGCCAGCAGGTTGGGCACGTCGCGCCGCATGCCCATCAGGTGGATGCGGTCCTGCAAACCCAGCTCGGCTACATAGTCCTGGGTCTGCTCGAACACCGGCGAACCGCCGCCGACGAACACCAGGTGCAGCTTGGGCCGGCTGGCCATCAGCGGCGCAATCGCGTCGATCAGGTCCTTGTGGCCCTTGGTGGCGCGCATGACGGCCACACAGCCGACCACGATGTCGTCATCAGCCAAGCCTAGCTCTTCGCGCAGTGTGGAACGCTCCACCGGCGGCGGCAGCACGATGGGCGAATAGACGGTGGCCACCTTGCCGGCTGGCACGCCGCGGTCGATGAGGTGTTGCCGCACATGATCACTGACCGTCGTGACCCTGTGCGGCAGACAGGTGTAGGACCAGAGCGATCCCACCTTGTTGGACAGATGCCGGGTCCGCACGATGAGCGGCGTCCCCGCCAGCCGGCCGGCGGCCGCCGCGATGACCGTGTCGCGCCGGCTGTGGGTATTGAGCACGTCGAAGCGCCCTTCGCGCAGGATGCCGCGGATGGTGGCGATGCCCTTCAGGTAATTGACCGCGCCATCCATTTCCAGGGTGTGCACCGGAAAGCCGGCGTCCGACAGGCGTTCGGCCAACAGCGCCTTGGGCTGGCAGATCGCTTCCATATGATGACCGCGCGCGCGCATGGCCGTCATTTCCTTGAAGATCCGGCCTTCCTGACCGCCAAAGCTGGTGGCGGCTTCCGAGTGAACGATACGCATAGGCATCAATAGGTGACCTCCACGCCATCCGGCTTGGTCCATTCATTCAGGTTGGCGAGCAGCGTGTCGGCCATGCGGACGCGCCACTCCTCGCCCAGGCGGACCGTGCACAGGAAATTATTCTTGGTATAGACGATATCGACCGGCACGCCGGGAATGCCGTTCTCCGGCTCGGCCCGGAACGGGTTCAGCATCTGCCGCAGGCGGGCGGCGTCGGCGCTGCCGTTGAGCTTGACGCGCAGGGACTTGGCGCGGGCTTCGCGCGCCAGTTGCAGGTCGTAGAGCTGTTCGGCCACGATGCGCATGCCGCCGGAGTAGTCGTCATTGCTGACCTTGCCCTGGACGATCACGAGCTGGTCCTCGCGCAGGCGGTTGCGGTGCTTTTCGTAAAGCTCGTTGAAGACCGAGATTTCCACCTGCGCGGTGCCGTCGTCCAGCACCGCGAAAACCATCTTGCCGCGGCGGGTCATCATGACGCGCACGCTGGCCAGCACGCCGCACATCCATTGCAGGTCGCGCTGCGGTTCGACCCGCACCAATTGCATGGGGACGATGCGGCGCACTTCATCGCGCCAGGCGTCGAACAGATGGCCGCTGTAGTAATAGCCCAGCGCGGACTTTTCCTCGGTCAGCTTCTTGTGCAGATCCCAGGGTGCGACCTTGGCCAGTTCGCCTGCCACCACGTCGCCGCTGTCGTCGCCGAAGAGCGAGGCCTGGTTGGCGCTGCGCGCCGCCTGCTCGGCGGCTTCCATGGCGGTGGGCACCGAGGCCAGCATCGCCGCCCGGTTGGGCTCGATGGTGTCGAAGGCGCCGGCCTTGATCAGGGCCTCGATGGTGCGGCGGTTGACCGCCTGCTTGCTGACGCGGCGGCAGAAGTCGAACAGGTTCAGGAAGGGACCGCCTTCCTTGCGCGCGCGCAGGATGTCCTCGACCGCGCCCTGCCCCGTGCCCTTGACCGCGCCCAGGCCGTAGCGCATGGTGCGCGGCGGCTTGCCGTTCTTGGTGTGCTTGTCGACGACCGGTTCAAAGCGATAGCCGGAAAAGTTGACGTCCGGCGGCAGCACCTCGACGCCATTGTCCTGGGCGTCGCGGCAGAAGATCTGGACCTTGTCGGTGTCGTCCATGTCCGAGGACATGGTGGCGGCCAGGAATTCGGTCGGATGGTAGGCCTTGAGCCAGGCGGTCTGGTACGAGATCAGCGCGTACGCGGCCGAGTGCGACTTGTTGAAGCCGTAGCCCGCGAATTTCTCCATCAGGTCGAACAGCTTGACCGCCAGGTCCGGGTCATGGCCCTTTTCCTTGGCGCCCTGCTCGAACAGCTCGCGGTGCTTGGCCATTTCCTCGGGCTTTTTCTTGCCCATGGCGCGGCGCAACAGGTCGGCGCCGCCCAGCGAGTAGCCGCCGATGATCTGCGAGATCAGCATCACCTGCTCTTGGTAGACGATGACCCCGTAGGTACTCTTGAGCGTGCTTTCCAGGTCGTTGTGGAAGTAGTCCACCGCGGCGCGGCCGTGCTTGCGGTTGACGAAGTCGTCCACCATGCCCGATTCCAGCGGCCCCGGTCGATACAGGGCCAGCATGGCGATGATGTCTTCGAAGGTGTTGGGCCGCAGCTTCTTCAGCAGTTCCTTCATGCCGCGCGATTCCAGCTGGAACACCGCGGTTGTGTTGGCGTCGCACAGGATCTTGTAGGCGGCCGGATCGTCCAGCGCCAGGGCCATGACGTCGAAGTCGCGCTTGTCCTCGTTGAACTGGCGCACATAGCGCACGGCCCAGTCCAGGATGGTCAGGTTGCGCAGGCCCAGGAAGTCGAACTTGACCAGGCCGGCGGCCTCGACGTCATCCTTGTCGAACTGCGAAACCGCGCTGTTTTCCTGGCCGGGCTGGCAATACAGCGGGCAGAAGTCGGTCAGCTTGCCGGGCGCGATCAGCACGCCGCCGGCGTGCATGCCGATGTTGCGGGTCAGGCCTTCCAGCGGCTTGGCCAGATCCACCAGCGCGCGCACTTCCTCTTCCTGCTCGTAGCGGTCCTTGAAGGCGGGCTCGTCCTTCAGGGTCCGTTCGAGGGTCCAGGGATCCATCGGGTTGAACGGGATCAGCTTGGACAGGCCGTCGCAGAACATGTAGGGCATGTCCAGCACCCGTCCGGCGTCGCGCACCACGGCCTTGGCGCCCAGCGTGCCGAAAGTGGCGATCTGGCTCACGGCGGCGCGGCCGTACTTTTCCTTGACGTAGTCGATGACCCGTTCGCGGTTGTCCTGGCAGAAGTCGATATCGAAGTCGGGCATGGAGACCCGCTCGGGATTCAGGAAGCGCTCGAACAGCAAGTCATAGCGGATCGGATCCAGGTCGGTAATGCCCAGGGCGTACGCTACCAGCGAGCCCGCGCCGGAGCCCCGCCCCGGCCCCACCGGCACGCCGTTGTTCTTGCCCCAGTTGATGAAGTCCTGCACGATCAGGAAGTAGCCGGGGAAGCCCATCTGGATGATGGTCTTGCATTCCCAGCGCAGGCGTTCGTAGTACTGCTCGCGCTTGGACTCGCGTTCGGCGGCGTCCGGGAACAGGAACTCCATGCGCTTTTCCAGGCCCTCTTCCGACAGCTGGACCAGGTAGTCGTCCAGACCCACGCCTTCCGGCGTGGGGAAGTTGGGCAGGCGCGGCTTGCCCAGCACCAGGCTGAGATTGCAGCGCTTGGCGATTTCCACCGTGTTGGCCAGCGCCGAGGGCACGTCGGCGAAGCGCCGCGCCATTTCCTCGGAGCTGAGCAGGTACTGCTCCTTGCTGAACCGGCGCACGCGGCGCGGGTTGGCCAGGATTTCGCCTTCGGCGATGCAGACCCGGGCCTCGTGCGCCTGGAATTCGAATTCGTCCAGGAACTGCACCGGATGCGTCGCCACCACCGGCAGGCCGGCCTCGCTCGCCAGGCGCATGGCGGCCTGGGTATAGGCTTCGTCGCCGTCCATGCCGGCGCGCTGCAACTCGATGTAGTAGCTGCCCGGGAACAGGTGCGCCCACTGGCGCGCCAGCGCCAGCGCCGACACGGCATTGCCGGCGTCCAGCGCCTGACCCACGTCGCCGCCGCGCCCGCCCGACAGGGCGATCAGCCCCTCCTGTCCCTGCAGCCATTCGCGGCGGATCTCCGCGCGGCCCTTGCCCTGGTTTGTCAGGAAGGCCTTGGACAGCAATTCGCAGAGATTGAGATAGCCCTGATGGTTGCGCACCAGCAGCAACAGGCGAAAAGGCTTGGCAGGGTCGTCATCGTTGGACAACCAGACATCGCAGCCGGCGATCGGCTTGATGCCGGCACCGCGCGCGCCCTTGTAGAACTTGATCAGGCCGAACAGGTTCGACAGATCCGTCAGGGCGACTGCGGGCTGGCCCAGCTTGGCCACGCGCTTGATGAGGTCGGGGATGCGCACGAGGCCGTCCACGACCGAGAATTCGGAGTGTACGCGCAGGTGAACAAATGGGGACGGGGTTGTTACGGCTTCTTCGGACATAAAGGGAATTGTACCTAGTCAACGCGGTCCAAGCCGAGGCCTCTGCGCTTGCGCAAGAGACACCGCAGGCGGCTGTGTAACAATACGCGTTGCACGTCATCCTTCATTGTTGACATGAGATTTACGCACGAGATTCACCTATGAAATGGCTAATTCCCGGGATCTGGCTAAGCGCCATCCTGTTTGCGCACTTCCGCGGCCGCGTCAAGCTGCCGCTGGGCCGGCAACTGCTCGACCACTCCGTGCTGCTCGCCCCCATCAACGCCTTCATGGTGCTGGCATCGCGCGTGCCGCCCACGCCCTACCTGACCACGAGCGAAATCGCCGAACTCAAGGTGCTGGACGACAACTGGGAGACGATCCGCGAGGAAGCCATGCAGATGGCCGAGCTGCGCCGCATCAAGGCCGCCGACACCCATAACGACATCGGCTTCAACTCCTTCTTCAAGTACGGCTGGAAGCGCTTCTACCTGAAGTGGTACGACGCCCGCCACCCGTCCGCCGAGGAACTCTGCCCCAAGACCGTCGCCATCCTGAAGACCCTGCCCAAGGTCAAGGCCGCGATGTTCGCCGAACTGCCGCCCGGTGGCCAATTGAACCCGCACCGCGACCCGTTTGCCGGATCCCTGCGCTACCACCTGGGCCTGGTCACTCCCAACGATGACCGCTGCCACATCATCGTCGACGGCGAGCGTTACAGCTGGCGCGACGGCGAAAGCGTGGTGTTCGACGAAACCTACGTGCACGAAGCCTACAACCACAGCGACGAGAACCGCATCATCCTGTTCTGCGACGTGGAGCGTCCGCTGAAGTGGCGCTGGGCCGAAGCCTTCAACCGCTGGTTCGGCCGCGTCGTCATGTCCGCCGCCAGCTCCCCCAACGACGGCGGCGACCAGACCGGCGCCATCAACAAGCTGACCCACGCCCACTGGGTCATCGACCAGAAGCGCAAGGCCTTCAAGGCCTGGAACCGCACGGTCTACAAGGCCACCAAGTACGGCCTGATCGCCCTGGTCATCGTGGGCTTCCTGGCCCTGTAAGAAAAGGCGCCCGGAAAATCCGGGCGCCCCCTCAGCCAGATCGCGCGAGCGTCCACCGCCACAACGCAAGACACCGCGTATGCCATTTCCGGCCGCCCGGGCGGCCGAAAATGGCGGGCCCCGCAAGACCCGCCCCACCAACCAGCTTCTACATCGCGACGACCCAAGACGCACGTAGCCCTTCGGCGCGGGCGGCGTGGCGGCTCGCAACCTCGATGCGCCCAACGGAATCCGAAGGAGTCGCCGAAGGCGAGGACGAGGATGAGGCAGGGGGAGTCCGGAGCGAACGCTCCGGACCGCAATCGTGGGCGCGAGCCGCCACGCCGCCCGCGCCGAAGGGCGACCTACGAAGAACCCGCCCGACAATAAACCACAATAGAAATATAGAGAATCACAAAAGCGATCAACGCTTCAGTGACTCCCAACTCTTCATCAACCGTTTGACAGAAACCGGCATAGGCGTCCGCAACTCCTGCGCAAACAACGCCACCCGCAGCTCCTCCAGCAGCCACCGGAACTCATCCAGCCGCGGATCCGGCGCCCCCTTCAACGCCGACCGCGCCCGCTGATACTGGGTCAGCAAGGGCGCCATCTCCGCCACCAGCTTGGCATCCCTGCCCGGATCCGCCCGCAGCTTGTCGATACGCGCCAGAACCGCCTTCAGATACCGCGGAAAATGCGCAAGCTGCGCATACGGCGTATCGCGGATGAACCACTTGGGCATCAGCGCCCCCAGTTGCGCCTGCAAGTCCGCATAGGCCGACGCATGCGGCTTGGCCTGCGGCAGCTTGCGCTGCACCGCCGCCCACTCCGTCAGCACCGCCCCCGCCAGCCGCGCCACTTCCTGCGCCAGGAGGCCCAGCCGGCCCTTGCCCTCGGCCCGTCGGGCCTCGAACTGCTGCTCGTTCACCGGCCAGGGTTCGGCCAGGCAAGCCTGCCCCAGCGCGCAATCGATGATCTGGTCGCGCAGCTCTTCCTGCGTCCCCAGCGTCATGTAGAGCATGCTGATCTTGGTCAGGTCGGTGAGGTTCTTTTCCAGGAACTTCACCTGCTCGCGCAAGCCCAGCCGGAACAGCTTGAGCAAGCCCGCCCGATGATGCTTGCGCGCTTCGTCGGGATCGTCGAACACGTCCAGGTCGCAATGCGCGCCGCGGTCCACCAGCGCCGGATAGCCGATCACCGACTGCCCGCGCCGCTTGATCTCCATGATCTCCGGCAAGGGACCGAAGGACCAGGAGGTCAGGTTCTCATGCGCCAGCGCCTGGGCGACCTGGGTGTCGCTGGCCGCCAATTGCTGGAATGTAGCCTGCGCCTGCTTGCCGAATTCGGCGCGCAGCTGCGCCAGGTTGCGCCCGGCCGCCAGCATGCGGCCATGCTCGTCCACCACCCGGAAATTCATGAACAGGTGGGCCGGCAAAGTCTCCAGCTTGAAATCGCCCGCCGCCGGGCGGACCTGCACCTGGTCCCACATATCGGCGATGATCGCGTCCACCAGCCCCTGCTGCGGATCGGCCTGGCGCTCGAACCAGCGCTCGTAGAAGCCCGCCGCATAGTCCGGCAGCGGCACGCAATGGCGGCGCAGCTTCTGCGGCAGCGACTTCAGGAGCAGATGCACCTTCTCCTTGAGCATGCCGGGCACCAGCCATTCGCAGCGCGCCGGATCGATCTGGTTGAGCGCGAACAGCGGCACCGACAGGGTCACGCCATCGCGCGGCGAACCCGGTTCGAAGTGGTAGTCCAGCGCCATCGACACGCCCTGCCATTCCACCTTCTTGGGGAAGACATCGGTCGTGACGCCCGCGGCCTCGTGTCGCATCAGCTCGTCGCGCGTCAGCATCAGCTTGGCGGCGGAGGCCTTGTCCAGCCCCGACACCCACTTTTCCAGCGAGGCCGTCTGCGAGATGTCGGCCGGCAACTGACGATCGTAGAAGGCGTGGATCAGCTCGTCGTCGACCAGGATGTCGGGGCGGCGGGTTTGGTGTTCCAGCTTCTCGATGCCCGCGATCAGCTTGCGGTTGTGCGCCACGAACGCCAGCCGCGTGTCGATCTCGCCAGGCACCAGGGCCTGGCGGATGAACAGCTCGCGGGCGTGGGTCGGATTGACCCGGCCGTAGTGGATGCGCCTGCCCGTGTAGATGGTCAGCCCGTAGAGCGTGGCCCGCTCGTTGGCCGCCACCTGCCCCGCCTTCTTTTCCCAGCGCGGGTCGGACCAGTTCTTGCGGATCAGGTGCGCGCCGACCTTTTCCAGCCACACCGGATCGATCCGCGCCACGCAGCGCGCGTACAGGCGCGTGGTCTCGACCAGTTCGGCCGCGACGATCCAGCGCCCCGCCTTCTTCACCAGCCGTGAGCCGGGGTGGATATGGAAGCGGATCTCGCGCGCGCCCTGGTAGTGGCCGCCTTCGTCGCTCTTGAAACCGATATTGCCCAAGAGGCCCGACAACAGCGCCATGTGCAACTGCTCGTAGGTGGCCTCGGTCTGGTTCAGGCGCCAGCCCTGCTCGCCCACCAGGGCGGCCAGCTGGGTATGCACGTCATGCCATTCGCGCAGCCGGATCGGCGACAGGAAGTTCTGCCGCAGCAAGGCCACCAGCTTGCGCTGCGAGGCCTTGTGCTGCACCTGCTCGCCATACCAGCGCCACAGCTTCAGGAAGGAAATGAATTCGGACTTGTCGTCGGCGAACTTGGCATGCGCCGCCTCGGCCGCCTCGCGTTCCTGCATGGGGCGGTCGCGCGCGTCCTGCACCGACAGAGCCGAGGCGATGATCAACATTTCGGACAGGCACTGGTGCTCGCGCGCCGCCAGGATCATGCGGCCGATGCGCGGATCGACCGGCAGCTTGGCCAGTTCGTGGCCCGTCTGGGTCAACACGAAGGACGCGCCGGTGCGGGAGGCGTCGGCGTCGTCGTCCGCAGCCGACGCCAGCTCGATCGCACCCAGTTCCTGCAGCAGGTGGTAGCCGTCGGCCACCGCGCGGCCCGGAGGCGCCTCGACGAAGGGGAACTGCTCGATATCGTCCAGCTTCAGCGACTTCATCCGCAGGATGACCGAGGCCAGCGACGAGCGCAGCACTTCCGGATCCGTGAACGGCGCGCGGTTGTTGAAGTCCAGTTCGTCGTAGAGCCGGATGCAGACGCCCGGGCCGACCCGGCCGCAGCGGCCGGCGCGCTGGTTGGCCGAGGCGCGGCTGATCGGCTCGATGCGCAGCTGCTCGACCTTGTTGCGCCAGGAATAGCGCTTGATGCGCGCCAGCCCGCTGTCGACCACGAAGCGGATACCCGGCACCGTCAGCGAGGTTTCCGCCACGTTGGTGGCCAGCACGATGCGCCGCGCATTGGTGCGCGGATGGAAGATCTGCTCCTGCTCGGCCTGCGACAGGCGCGCGTACAGCGGCAGCACTTCGGTGCCGGCCGGATGGCGCTTGCGCAGCGCCTCGGCCGATTCGCGAATCTCGCGTTCGCCCGGCAGGAACACCAGCACATCGCCCGGGCCGTGGCGCGCGCATTCGTCCACCGCGTCGACGATGGCGTCGATCAGGTCGCGCTCCTCGTCGCCCGACATGCGCTCGCGGTCGCGGCCAGGCTTGGCCGGAGCGGCCTCGTCTTCCGCCAGTTCCTCGCGCACAGGGCGGTAGCGGACCTCGACCGGGTACAAGCGGCCGGACACCTCGATGACGGGCGCCAGCTTGTCCTCGGACGCGGCGAAGTGGCGCGCGAAGCGCTCGGCGTCGATGGTGGCCGAGGTGATGATGATCTTCAGGTCCGGGCGCCGCGGCAGCAGCTGCTTCAGGTAGCCCAGCAGGAAATCGATGTTCAGGCTGCGCTCGTGCGCCTCGTCGATGATGATGGTGTCGTAGCGGCGCAGGAGCGGATCGCGTTGCGACTCGGCCAGCAAGATGCCGTCCGTCATCAGCTTGATGGACGCGTTGGGGCCGGTGCGGTCGTTGAAGCGCACCTGGTAGCCCACTACCTCGCCCATGGGCGTGTTCAGTTCTTCGGCGATGCGCTTGGCCACCGAGGTCGCGGCCAGTCGGCGCGGCTGGGTATGGCCGATCATCTTCTGGCGGCCGCGGCCCAGTTCCAGGCAGATCTTGGGCAGCTGGGTGGTCTTGCCCGAGCCGGTCTCGCCGCTGACGATCACCACCTGATGGCGGGCGATGGCGCGCGCGATCTCCTGGCGCCGCGCGCTGACGGGCAGGTCTTCGGGGTAGGTCACCACGGGGATGGGCCGCTCGGGACGCGGCGCTCGGCGCGCATTCCGCGCTTCCGCGGCCGCCGCGTCCGCGCTCTTGGGCGCACGCGGGCTGGAGGATTCAGGCATGTACGATTTGTCCGGTTAGCCCGGCATTATAAATTTCCGCGGACGCCCTGGCGGCGCGCCGGGGCCAAACCGGAAAATCCGGCACCAAATTGGCACTCTTTTCCTCCTGCGCCGGGGCGCGACGGTCATATAATTTCGCCACGCCGTCGCCTGACGGCGCCATGGCGCGGCACTGCGCCGCGTTTTGACCGACTCTCAGGAATCCTTCCGCCCATCATGCCCGACCTGGAACCAGACACCGTCTCCGCCCTCGAAGCCCCAGAATTCGCACCCGCCCAGTTCGTCCGATGGTTCCGAGAAGTGGCGCCTTATGTGCATGCGTTCCGAGGCAAGACATTCGTGGTGGCATTCGGCGGTGAACTGGTGCAGGCCGGCGCGCTGAACGCGCTGGTGCAGGATCTGTCGCTGCTGTCCTCGCTGGGCATCCGCCTGGTGCTGGTGCATGGCTCCCGTCCGCAGGTCAACGAGCAGCTGCGCCTGAAGGGCTACACCCAGCAATTCGACCGCGGCCTGTCGCCCACCGACGCCGCGGCGCTGGAATGCGCCAAGGAGGCCGCCGGCGAAATCCGCCTGGACATCGAGGCCGCCTTCAGCCAGGGGTTGCCGAACACGCCCATGTCGCACGCCCACATCCGCGTGATCTCCGGCAACTTCGTCACCGCCCGCCCTACCGGCGTGCTGGACGGCGTGGACTACAAGCACACCGGCCAAGTGCGCAAGATCGACATCGACGCGCTCAAGTTCGCCATCGAAAAGGGCTCGTCCGTGGTGCTGCTGTCGCCGCTGGGCTTCTCCCCTACCGGCGACGCCTTCAACCTGGCCATGGAAGACCTGGCCACCAGCGTCGCCGTGGCGCTGCGCGCTGAAAAACTGATCTTCCTGTCCAGCTCGCAGGGCGTGCTGAACGACGACGGCACGCTGGACACCGAACTGGCCCGGGTCGATGCCGACGCCCTGCTGGCCGGCGGCGAACTCGACGAGGAAACCCATTCCTTCCTGCAATACGCCTCGCTGGCGGTCAAGCGCGGCGTGGCCCGCGCCCACCTGCTGCCGTTCGCGCTGGACGGCAGCGTGCTGCTGGAAATCTTCACTCACGACGGCGTGGGCACCATGGTGGTGGAAGACACGCTGGACGACCTGCGCGCCGCCACCATCGACGACGTGGGCGCCATCCTCAGCCTGATCGAACCGCTGGAAGCGGACGGCACCCTGGTGCCGCGCCCGCGCAGCGTGGTCGAACGCGACGTGGAAAACTTCACCGTGCTGGAGCACGACGGCGTCATCTACGGCTGCGCGGCCCTGCATACCTTTGCCGAAGAACAGATGGCCGAAATGGCCTGCCTGATCGTGCATCCGGAATGGCAGGGCTCGGGCGAAGGCGAAATCCTGCTGCGCCACATGGAGTCGCGCGCGCGCGCCACCGGCGCCAAGCGCCTGTTCGTGCTGACCACGCGGACCTCGCACTGGTTCATGAAGCGCGGTTTCGTGCAAGGCGGCATCGCCGACCTGCCGCGCGAAAAGCAGAACAACTACAACCGCTCGCGCAACAGCCTGGTCTTCATCAAGAAGCTGTAACACCCGGGCTACCCGCAGGGTCCGCAGGGGCTTGGCGCCATCAGGTCGCCAAGCCCGTTAAAATGCAGGATTACTCATTTCTTCCGGCAGCGAACCATGGCCCGTATCGTCAACTGTGTGAAATTGAAGCGTGAAGCCGAAGGGCTGGATTTTCCGCCCTATCCCGGCGAACTCGGCACCAAGATCTGGCAGAGCATTTCCAAGGAAGCTTGGGAAGAATGGAAGGGCATCCAGACGCGTCTGGTCAATGAAAACCGCCTGAACCTGGCGGACGCCCGCGCCCGCAAGTATCTGAAAGAACAGATGGAACGCTTCCTGTTCGAAGACGGCACCGTCGAAGCGCAGGGCTACGTTCCGCCCTCGGCCTGACCCGGCCGTGCTTTTCCGCCGGTCGCCGCTAGCGGCGGCCAACCCGATCCAGCCCCTCGCCCGCGAGGGGCTGTTCGTTTCCGGCCCCGGCTCCCGTCGCCAAGCCGGCCTTAAGATTCAAGCATCGCTGGCCGTATCATCGCTGTCATGAAAGAAGAATCGCGCCTGTCCCCGTCCGCCGCCCCCTCCTCGCCCATCGAACGCGCGCTCGGCATCGGGCCCGACCGCCGCACGGGTACGCTGCAGGACGTGCGGCACGTGGTGATCCTGATGCAGGAAAACCGGTCCTTCGACCACTATTTCGGCACCTTGCCCGGCGTGCGCGGATTCGCGGATCCGCATCCCGCCCCCACGCTGAGCGGCAATGTGCTGACGCAGGCGGACGGCGCAACACAGGTTCGGCCGTATGCCCTGCAGGCGGAATACGCCAGCGATGCGCAGGTGGGCTACATCACGCCGCATACCTGGGACGACGCGCAGCGCGCCTGGAACGACGGCCGCATGGATCAATGGCTGCCCGCCAAGAGCCGGCTGGGCATGGGCGCCTATCGCAGCGCGGAGGTGCCGTTCCAGACCGCGCTGGCAAACGCCTTCACCCTGTGCGACGCCTATCATTGCTCGATCCACGCCGGCACCAATCCCAACCGCCTGTTCCTCTGGACCGGCACCAATGATCCGCAAGGCCTGGCCGGAGGACCGGCGCTGGTCAACACGTTTGACCGCCCGGGCCCCGCCAGCGAAGGCTACGCCTGGACCACCTATCCCGAGCGCCTGCAGGACGCCGGCGTGGATTGGCGCATCTACCAGGACATGGCGGACAACTACCACGACAACCCGCTGGCCGGCTTCCGGCAATACCGGCGCCAGCATGCGGGCGCGGCCGGCGACGCCCCCTTGCGCGACCGCGGCCTGTCCACTTGCACGCTGGACCAACTGGCCCGCGATGTCGCCGACGGCACGCTACCGCAGGTGTCGTGGATCATTGCGCCCACGGCCGATTCCGAACACCCCGAGGTCTCGTCGCCGGCCCGGGGCGGCGCCTACACGGAGCGCGTGCTGGACATCCTGACCCGCAATCCCGAGGTCTGGAGCCGCTGCGTGTTCTTCGTCACCTACGACGAGAACGACTGCTTCTTCGACCACATGCCGCCGCCCGCGCCGCCGGCCCGCGCAGCCGACGGCCTGTCGGGTGGCCTGTCCACGGTCGAGCTGGACGGCGAATACCATGACGCGCGCCACGGGCCCAGCGCCGCCACGCCGGACGACCCCACCGGCCTGCACGGCCGCGGATTCGGCCTGGGGCCGCGCGTGCCGATGCTGGCGGTCTCGCCCTGGAGCCGCGGCGGCTGGGTCAATTCCCAGGTGTTCGACCACACCTCGGTGATCCGCTTCCTGGAGGCGCGCTTCGGCGTGCTCGAACCCAATATCAGCGCTTGGCGGCGCGAGATCGCCGGCGACCTGACCTCGGCCTTCGATTTCGCCGGGGACCATATCGCGGCCCCTTCAGGCCCGCGGCGGGCCTGCGCCCTGCCGTATGCGCTGGAGATCCAGGGCAGGATGGCCGCCGACGGCGGACACTACCGGCTGACCCTGCGCAACCCCGGCGCCGCGGGCGCGGTGCTGCATGTCTACGACCGCCGCGCGCTGGAACTTGCCCCGCGCCGCTATACCGTGGGCGCAGGCGCGCGGCTGGACGACGGCTGGCGCCTGCACGATGGCGGCGCCTATGACTTGTGGCTGTTGGGTCCCGACGGCCTGCACCGGCAGTTCCGCGGCGATGCGCGCGATGCCGGCGCACTGGAGGCGCAAGTCACGCCGACGGCGACTGGCCTGAGCCTGCGTCTCGTCAATCGCGGCGAGGCGCCGCAGCCGGTGAAAGTGGAGTCGCGCATAGGCGACGGCTGGTGCGCCATGGCGCACGTGCAGGCGGACGGCGCGCTGGAACTCGCCTATGGCGGTTGCCAGGGGTGGTACGACCTGGAGATCAGCGCGCCCGCCATGCCGGCCTTCTGCCGCAGGCTGGCCGGCCGCATCGACGCCGGCAAACCCGGCCTGCCAGACCCGCGCCTGCAAGCCGGGGCCGCGCTGCCGCTGGACTGACGCGAGGCGCCTGACGCCTCGCGCCTGGCGGCGCCGCGACGCAATCTTCGACGCCAAACGCCCGGCGAGAACCCGCCGGGCGTCCGACAGCGATGATTACTCTTCCGTGCCCTCTTCTTCTTCGCCGCGCGCCAGGCGCTCGGTGTTCTTCACGCCGGTGTGGCGCACGTCGGCACCCTTGACCATGTAAATGACGCGCTCGGACATGTTCTTGGCGTGGTCGCCGATGCGTTCCAGCGCGCGCGCGATGAAGATCATGTCGATGGCGCGCGAAATGGTGCGCGGATCTTCGATCATGTAGGTGATCAGGTGGCGCAGCGCGCCCTTCCATTCCTTGTCCACTTCCTTGTCGCTGCGCACGACGGCCGCGGCCTGGATGGGATCCAGGCGGGCGAACGCGTCCAATGCCTGATGCAGCATGGTGCGGACAGCGGCGGCCATGTGGCGCAGTTCGATCACCGGAATATGGCGCAGTTCGGCTTCGTGGATGCGGCGCGCGACGGTGGCGACCTTCTCGGCTTCATCGCCGGAACGCTCCATGTCGGTCAGCATCTTGGACACGGCCATCAGCATGCGCAGGTCGATGGCGGTGGGCTGGTGGCGCGCCAGGATGCGGCTGATGCTTTCGTCGATTTCGACTTCGTGGCGGTTGACTTCCTTTTCCCGCTCACGAACCTTGTCGACCAAGGACATGTCGCCGCTGGCGAGCGCGTCGATGGCCTCCTGGATCATGGCTTCCACCAAGCCGCCCATTTGCAGGAACTGCGAACGGACGCTTTCGAGGTCCGCATCGAACTGCTTGTTTGTATGCTCCGACATCCGGGCTCCCTGCGTGGTTGGTCTCATTGCACTGCCCTGAAAAAAGGAAATTACAAGGTGGGCCTGCACAACCCGCAAGGTTATGACCCAAGTGTGACAGGATTATGAATGCGCCCCCGGGCGCCTGCAAGGCAAGGCGGCCGGGGTGCCGGATCAGGAGCCGCGGCAGGTCTCAGGCGCGGCGATCCAGGCGGCGGATGCCGTTCTGCGTGGCCAGCAGCGCCACGTCGGCGCCGGCGATCGCGAACAGGCCGCAAGTCACCACGCCCGCCAGGTTGTTGACCCGGGCTTCGAGGCCCTGCGCGTCGGTGATGGACAGGCCGGACACGTCCAGGATGATGTTGCCATTATCGGTGACGAATCCCTCGCGCAGCTTGGGCTGGCCGCCCAGCGCCGCCAGGGCGCGCGCCACGGACTCGCGGGCCATGGGAATGACTTCGACCGGCAGCGGGAACTTGCCCATGGTCTGCACCAGCTTGGATTCGTCGGCGATGCAGATGAAGCGCTCGGCCACCGAGGCCACGATCTTCTCGCGCGTCAGCGCGCCGCCGCCGCCCTTGATCATGTGCAGGTTGGCGTCGATCTCGTCAGCGCCGTCGACATAGATCGGCATCGTCGTGATGTCGTTCAGGTCCAGCACCTTCAGTCCATGCCCGGCCAGCCGGGCGGCGCTGCGCTCGGAGCTGGCCACCGTGCCGCCGATCCGGCCCTTGAAACGGGCCAGGCCATCGATGAAGAGATCGGCCGTGGACCCCGTGCCCACGCCGATGATGGCGTCCGGGCCGGCGACCTGTTCAACGAATTCCAGGGCCGCGTCGGCGGCTTGCTGCTTGAGTTCTTGCTGGGAAAGCATGGCGAAAAATGCGGGAAGGTTGCTCGAGCCAGGAAATTTAGCATGCGGCGGCGGGCCACGCCCGCGCCAGGATCGCCTGGGCATCCGTGCCGGCGGCGAGTTCGCCGAACACGCCGCCGCGCGTGTTCAGGCGGCTGGCGGCGAAGGCTTGCGCCACCGGCGCGGGCGCATGCTGGATCAGCAAGGCGGCCTGCCACAGCCGCGCCAGACCTGCAGCGATGCGGCGCGCCTGGAACTCGGCCTGGGCCTCGTCGGCCAACAAGGCCCGCCAGCGCGTCAGCGCGTCGTCGAAGTCCTGGTACTGCCCCGTCGCCTGCCCGAACTCGCGCTCCAGTGCAGGCAGCGCTGCGGCCTCGCGCTGCAAGGCCCGCAGCACGTCCAGCGCCATCACGTTGCCGGAACCTTCCCAGATGGAGTTGACCGGCGTTTCGCGGTAAAGCCTGGGCATGGGACCGTCGTCCACGTAGCCGTTGCCGCCGCAGACCTCCATGCATTCGGCCACCGCGGCGATGGCGCGCTTGCAGACCCACAGTTTGGCGGCGGGCGTACCCACGCGGACCAGGGCCCGCGCTGAGGCGTCGGCGCGTTCGTCCACCGCGCGCGCCAGCCGCAGGCCCAGCGCCATGGCCGCTTCGCTTTCGAGCGCCAGGTCGGCCAGCACGTTGCGCATGAGGGGCTGCTCGATCAGGGGCTTACCGAAGGCGCGCCGATGCCGCGCATGATGGACCGACTGCACCAGCGCCTGCCGCAGCAGCGCCGCGCTGCCCAACACGCAATCCAGGCGCGTGGTGGCCGCCATCTCCAGCAGCACCGTCAGGCCGCGGCCCGGTTCGCCCACCATGACGCCCCAGGCGTCCTCGAATTCGACCTCGGCGCTGGCATTGCTGCGATTGCCAAGCTTGTCCTTCAGCCGGCGCACGCGCACCGCATTGCGCGGCCCGTCCGGTATCCAGCGCGGCACGAAAAAGCAGCTGAGCCCTTCATCGGTCTGCGCCAACACCAGGTGTGCGTCGGCTTGCGGCACCGAGAAAAACCATTTGTGTCCGACCAGCAGATAGGCGCGTCCACGGCCGGCCGCGCCCACCGGCGTGGCGCGCGTGGTGACGGCGCGCAGGTCGGAGCCGCCCTGCTTTTCGGTCAGGCCCATGCCGATGAGGGCCGAGCGCTTGGCGGCCAGCGGCGCGTCGGCGCCGTCGAACTCGCGGGAATACAAGGCGTTCAGCCACTGCCCGCCGAAATCCACCACGCCTGGGGGTTCGCGCTGCAGCAGCGGCACCGCCGCGAAAGTCATGGTGGTGGGACACAAGGTGCCCGCCTCGACCTGCCCCTGCATCACATAGGCGGCTGCCCGCGCCACCTGCGCGCCCGGCTCGGGCTGCGCCCAGGCGCGGCTGTGCAGGCCGCGCGCCATGATGCCGCCCATCAGCAGATTCCATGACGGGTGGAATTCGACGCGGTCGATGCGGTGGCCGCCGCGGTCGTAGCTGATCAGGCGCGGCGGGCAGCGGTTGGCCTGGGCGCCGGCCTCCAGCGTCTGCGCCCGGCCCAGCCAGGCGCCATGCGCCGCCAAGTCTGACACCCAGGCTTGCGCGCCTTCGCGCCGCACCGCCTCGCGCAAGGCCGGATCGGTCTCGTACAGGGAGTAGTCCTCCAGGGGCGGCACCTGGTTGGATACGGCGTGCGTCGCAAACGATGACATGGCGGCTCCCTGGATCGGTCCATTGATGCGCCGCTGGCCCGCGGCGCGGTCTGCCCCTTGCGCCCTACCTGGCCATCGGCGCCACCAGGGCCCAGGGCCGCAGCGCCTCGACCTGCGCCGCCAGTTCCAGCAGCATCGCCTCGCTGCCCAGCGGCCCCATGACTTGGATGCCGATGGGCAGGCCGTCGGACGACATGCCGAAAGGGATGGAGATGGCGGGCATGCCGGTCAGGTTGGCCAAAGGCGCAAACGGCGAATAGCCGATGACGCCCTTCTTGCCCAAACGGTAGGCCAGGTAGTCGGCATTGTCCATGGCGTAGCGGCCGATGGGCGCCGGCGGCTGCGCCAGCACCGGGCTCAGGAACAGGTCATAGCCCTGCGCGCCGTCGCGCTCCAGGAAGCGGCCGACCCGGCGCGTGATCTCGTGGCAGGTATCGACGCAGGCCACGTATTGCGCGCCGGAGATCGCGCGGGCGTATTCGCGCGCGCCCAGCGTGGTCGGCTGCAGTTCATCGGCGGCCAGCCGTCGGCCGCGCGCGGCCACGAAGGCGTCGATGGCATTGGCCGCCGCGCTTGCGATCAGCGGCAGCATGGGCGACAAGACCTCCTCGGAGCCCACCGGCGGCGCGGCGGGCGCCAGTTCATGGCCCAGCGAAGCAAAGAGGCGGACGGCCTCGTCCACCGTCGCCGCCACTTCGGGATGGATGGCCTCGCCCTCGTAGGTCGTGTTGACGAAGGCGATGCGGCGCCGTGCGGCCGACTGCGGATCGGCCGCGATGCGCGCCACCACGGCGCGGTAGGAGTCCGCGGGCAGCGCCGGCGCGGCATAAGGCGCGCCCACGTCGGCGCCAGCGCTGATGTCCAGCGACGCCGCGCAGTCGCGCACCGACAGGGTCATCATGTGTTCGGTGGCCAGGCCGCCCCAGCCCTCTCCCTTCAGCGGGCCCAGCGGCATCAGGCCCCGCGAGGGCTTCAGGCCCAGCACGCCGCAGCAGGACGCAGGAATGCGGATCGACCCGCCGCCATCGCTGCCATGGGCGATGCGCACCATGCCGCTGGCCAGCGCCGCGCCCGCGCCGCCGCTGGATCCGCCCGCGCTGTGGCCGGTCTTCCAGGGATTCTGCGTGGCCGGGCCGTAGACCGGGGATTCGGTGGTGGGACTCAGGCCCAGCTCTGCGCTGGTCGTGCGGCCGAACGGAATCAGGCCGGCGCGGCGGTAGCGCTTGACGATCTCGGCGTCGACATTCCATACCACCTGGCCATAAAGCACCGAGCCCATGGCGCTGGGCAGGCCCAGCGCGGCGGTGCCCAGGTCCTTGAGCAAGGTGGGTACGCCCAGGAACGGACGGTCCTGCAGCTGCGCCGAGCGCTGCGCCTGCGACATACCGGCGAGATCCTCGTCCAGCGACTGCGCCAACCGCAGGCCGATTTCCGCCTGCAGGCCGCAGGCGGCGTTGATCGAGGGATTGCGGGCCGCCACCCGGTCCACCGCCTGCTGCATCGCAGCAAGCGCAGTGGTGGCCCCTTGCGCGATATCGGCGCCCAGCGCCGTCGCGTCCAGGGTGGAGGAATCATGGCGTTCAGCGGTGCTCATGCTTGCAATGCTCCAGGTGTCGACGGCGGATCGCCGCTAGCGCCAGGATATCGGCAGTCGCGGCGGGCAACAAGCGCGCGCCCCTGCGATGCCGTTTCGGCCGGATCAGTTCGGGCCCGCGGCCTGCAGCCCCTCCTGGTCTTCCTCGTCGTCCGCGGCAGCGCCCTCGTCCACCGCGCCCAGCAGGAGCCGGGCATCGGCTTCGGGCAGCGCCTCGACGGCCTTCAAGTTCTTGAGCATGGCGCGGGTACGGACTTCCGTCTGGCCGATCTTGTTGCTGGCGGTGTCCAGCGTCTTCTTGACGCTGGCCAGGGATTCGCCGAACTTGCCGAATTCCGTCTTGACCGCGCGCAGCACCTGCCAGACCTCGGACGAGCGCTGCTCGATGGCCAAGGTGCGGAAACCCATCTGCAGGCTGTTCAGCAACGCCGCCAGGTTGCTGGGGCCGGCCACGTTGACGCGCAGGTCGTGCAGCTTGTCCAGCAGGCCCGGGCGGCGCAACACCTCGGCATACAGGCTTTCGGTGGGCAGGAACATGATGGCGAAGTCGGTGGTGTGCGGCGGCGCCACGTACTTCCCGGCGATCAGGCGCGCCTGCAATTCGACCGCACGGCCCAGCGCAGCCCCGGCGTTCTTCACGCCTTCGGTGTCCGCGGCTTCCTGCGCGTCCATGAGGCGCTCGTACTCTTCCTTGGGGAACTTGGCGTCGATCGGCAGCCAGACAGGTTCGCCGCCGTCGCCGCGTCCCGGCAGGCGGATGGCGAACTCCACCACCGCGTCGCTGCCCGGCACGGGCTTGATATTGCTGGCGTACTGGTCCGGCGTCATGTTGTCCTCGATCAGCCTGGCCAGTTGCACTTCGCCCCAGGTGCCGCGCGACTTCACGTTGGTCAGCACCCGTTTCAGGTCGCCCACGCCGGCAGCCAGCGCCTGCATTTCGCCCAGGCCCTTGTGCACGGCCTCCAGGCGGTCCGACACCAGCTTGAAGGACTCGCCCAGGCGCTGCTCCAGCGTGGCGTGGAGCTTTTCGTCCACGGTGCGGCGCATTTCATCGAGCTTGGCGCTGTTGTCGGTTTGCAACGATTGCAGGCGCTGATCCACCGTGGCGCGCACTTCCATCAGGCGCCGCTCGTTGATCTGGATGAGGCCCTGCAACTGCTCGGAGAAACCTGCGGCGAAGCGCGCCAGGGATTCCGCCGACTCCGCGCGCGCGGCCTGGGCATCGCGCGACAGCCCGGCGCGCAAGTCGCCATGCGACTGCGACAGTTCCACCCGCAGGGCGCGCGTGGAGTCCGCGAATTCGCTGCGCAGGCCGCGCTGGCCTTCCGCGATGTCGGAACGCAGCGCGCGCTCGGTCCGCTCCAGGCTTTCCAGCAGCGCGTCGAGCCGGTCGTCCCTTGCGGGCGGGCGCAGCCAGGCCAGCAAGGCCGCCAGAAAGGCCAGAACAGCGCCGCCCGCGGCGATCCAAAGCAGATGAATGTCGTTCAAAAGATGCGTCTCCAAAGCCGGGATTGTAGGACTCCGACCACGTCTTCCCAGGTAAATCCGACCGAGATTCGGCATCTGGCGGACTCATGCTCCGGCTCAAGGATTAAACTTGGGAGCATCCAAACAGGCTTGATCTCCTCTTGAACCCCGCAGATCCCCCCCTCTGTACGCCCGCGGCGTCTTTCCAGTCCATCTTCGGGCCGCTGGACCTGAACGCCGCCACGCCGCTCGCCTCCGGCCATGACCGGCACATCTTCCAGCACCCCAACATGCCGTCCTTGCTCGTCAAGGTCATGGACATGCGCGCCCGCGCGATTTACCTGGAAGCCCGCCCGTTCAAGCGCTGGTACAAGCAGTACCAGCGCGAAAGCGCGTACCGCGTCTACCTGACCGAACTCTACGAATACGTCACCACCACCACCCGCCCCTCGGGCGTATGGCAGGTGCCCATGGCGCGCATACTCGGCGTTGCCCAAACCACCCTGGGCCTGGGCCTGGTGGTCGAGAAAATCCGCGACGCCAACGGCAACATCGCTCCCACCGTGACGGACCTGGCCAGGGCGGGCAAGCTGGACGATGCCCTAGGCGCGCAGCTGGACGAATTCTTCCAGGACCTGGCCGACGCCCACGTGGTCCTGCACGACGTCTCCGCCAGCAATATCGCCTGCGGCCTGAACGCAGACGGCAAGCAGGGCCTGTACCTGATCGACGGCTTCGGCGGACTGCCCCTGATTCCGATCTATGCCTGGAGCAAGCGCCTGAACAGCCGGCGCGTCCAGCGCAAGTACGCGCGCATGCGCGCGGCCCTGGCCGAGCGCATCGCCAACGGCACTGTCTGAAGCGCCCGCCCAGACCGCGACCGCGCAGGTCAGTTACGGCTGCGGAGCCTGCCGCAGCACCACGCCCTGGCGGTCCACCCAGACATAGTCATGGCCGGCGCGCTGTCCGCGGCGCAACGGATTGCGCGTGCAGAAGGCGGCGTAGCCCGGGTCGACAAAGCGGTAGTGCAGATGTTCGTCCCGCCCCAGGGGTATGCCCAGGCGCGTGGTGCAGATCAGGGCCTCGGGCGATTCCCCCACATCCTCCACATACAGTGCCTGCGGATCGAAACGGCGCGCGTCCCAGTCCGGCACTTTCAGGCCCAGCGCCCGGCACAGCAGGGTCTGGCCGGCGCACAGGCCGGAGACCGGCCGCGGCCGCCCCTGCGCATCCGGATTCAACTGCAGCATGCGGGCCAGCGCCTGCGGTCCGGACAGCGTGTCCGTCCAGGGATAGGCGGATTTGATCAGCACGGCATTGCCCGGCCCGCCGGCGCTGAAGTTCAGCGAATCGCCGCCACGGGCGTAGTACATGTAGACCGTGCCGCCGTCCATGAACAGGGCCCGTCGCTTGTGCGTGTACCCCAGCGACGCATGGCTGCCCTTCTCTTCCAGGTAATAGGCTTCGGTCTCGATGATGCGGGCCGACAGCCACAGGCCGCCCACGCGGTGCCGGATGACCTTGCCCGGCAGCTCGCGCGCCAGCTGCAAGGCGTCGCGGTCGAAAAAGGCGTCGGGCAATGCCTGGCCGGCAGCGCCTGGCGCCTGGCCGGACTGGGCCCGCGCCTCAGGCGAACCGTTCGCCGTAGCGTTTTTCGCTGAAGCCAACGCTCACCTCGCCATCGGGCGTGACCGTAACCGGGCGGCGCACCAGCGCCGGGTACTCGGCGATCAATTGGCTCCACTGGGCATCGGTGTGCGCCGTCTTGCGATCTTCGGCCAAGTTGCGCCAGGTCATGGACGTGCGGTTGACCAGCTTTTCCCAGCCGCCGACCTGGTCCGCCCAGGACTTCAGCGTGGCCGCGGGCACCGGGTTGTCGCGGTAGTCCACGAACGCGTGGGCGACGCCATGCGCGGTGAGCCAGTCGCGCGCCTTGACGCAGGTGCTGCATTTGGTCAGGCCGTACAGGGTGGTTTGCTTCATTTGGATTCGGACTCCTTGCGCCATTGCATGCGGTTGGCCAGGATCACGCAAGTGCCGACCGCCAGGATGAATAGGGTCGCCAGCGCGTTGATCTCGGGTTTCAATCCCAGGCGCACCCGCGAAAAGACTTCCATAGGCAGCGTGCTGGAGCTGGGGCCGGACAGGAACGAGGCCAGCACCACGTCGTCCAGCGACAGGGTGAAGGACAGCAGCCAGGCCGAGGCGAGCGCCGGGGCGATCAGCGGCAGCGTGATCTTGAAGAACACGGTCATGGGCGTGGCGCCCAGATCCAGCGCAGCCTCTTCCAGCGAACGGTCCAGGTCACGGATGCGCGTCTGGATGACGACCGCGACGAAGGCCATGCACAGGGTCACGTGGCCGACCCAGATCGTGAAGATGCCGTTCTCCGCGGGCCAGCCCAGGCTGCCGCGCAGTTCCACGAACATCAGCAGCAAGGAAATGCCCAGCACCACTTCGGGAATGACCAGCGGCGCGCTGAGCATGCCCACGTACAGCGCGAAGCCGCGGAAGCGCCCCATGCGGCCCAGCACGTAACCGGCCCAGGTGCCGATGATGACCGCAGCGGTGGCGGTCATGGCGGCGATGCGGAACGACAGCCAGGCCGCGCGCAGCAGCGCGTCGTCGTTGAACAGCGAGTGATACCAGCGGAACGAGAAGCCGGTCCAGGACGTGACGGTGGGCGACTCGTTGAACGAGAACACCATCAGGCTGATGATGGGCACGTACAGGAAGAAGTACCCCAGCCCCAGCACCACGGCGCGCAAAGTCTTGTTGGGCCCGTTCATTTGCGGCCTCCGCTCGCCTGCTCCTGCTGCTTGACCTGGTTGTATTGGAAGACCACCAGCGGCACCAGCAGCAACAGCACCATCACGCAGGTCACGGCAGAGGCCATGGGCCAGTCGGCGTTGTTGAAGAATTCATTCCACATCACGCGGCCCATCATGAGCGTATTGGCGCCGCCCAGCATTTCCGGAATCACGTATTCGCCCACTGCCGGGATGAACACCAGCATGGCGCCCGCGATCACGCCCTGGCGCGACAACGGCACGGTGATCTGCCAGAACGCCTGCCAGGGCTTGGCGCCCAGGTCGTAGGCGGCTTCCAGCAGGCGCAGGTCCATCTTCACCAGCGTCGCGTACAGCGGCAGGATGAAGAAAGGCAGATAGGCGTAGACCATGCCGATATAGACAGCGACGTCGGTGCGGTAGATTTCCAGCGGGCTGGAAATGATGCCCAGGCCCTGCAGCAGGTTGTTGAGCAGGCCGTCGTTGCGCAGGATGCCCACCCAGGCGTACACGCGCAGCAGCAGCGAAGTCCAGAACGGCAGGATCACGCCCAAGAGCAGCAGGTTGCGCACCGCGGGCGACGAACGCGCGATGTAGTAGGCGATGGGATAGCCGATCAGCACGCAGAAGAGCGTGGTGATGGCGGCTATCTTCACCGAATTCAGGTAAGTGGCGAAGTACAGGCTGTCCGTGAAGAGCAGGATGTAGCCGCGCAGGTGCAGGCTGAACTGCACCGCCTCGTCCTTGAATTCGGCCAGCGAGGTATACGGCGGAATGCCGAACTTCAGCTCGGCGAAACTGATCTTCAGGACCAGCAGGAACGGCACCAGCAGGAACAGCACCAGCCAGGCGAACGGCGGCACCACCGCCAGCGCCCGGCCCGACGGCAACCAGTCGCGGGGCGAAAAGCGGATCATGACGCCAGCACCGTGGCGCTGTCGGCGTCCCAGCTGACGAAGATCTCTTCGTCGATGCCGGGCGCATCCATCTGGACCAGCAACTGGCTGGGCACGCTGGCCTCCACCGTCTTGCCGGAATCCAGGCGGATCTGATAGAGCGCGTAGCTGCCCATCCACGCCATGTGGCTGACCATGCCGTGGGCCCAGTTGTATTCGGCCTCGGGCTGCTCGCGCGACACCACCAGCCGTTCAGGCCGGATGGAGACGTGCACTTCCATGCCCAGCGGCTCGCTCACGCCATGGTTGACGAAGAGCGGACGGGTCAGTTCGCCGCACTCGATGGCGACGTGATCGGGCTCATCGACCACGATGGTCCCGGTGAACATATTGGTCGAACCGATAAAGCTGGCGACGAAGCGGGAATTCGGAAAGGCGTAGACGTCCTGCGGCGTGCCGCATTGGACGATCTGGCCTTCGGTCATGACGGCCAGGCGGTGGGCCATGGTCATGGCTTCTTCCTGGTCGTGCGTGACCATGATGCAGGTCACGCCGACCTGCTCCAGGATCTTCACCAGTTCGATCTGGGTCTTCTGGCGGATCTGCTTGTCCAGCGCGGACATGGGTTCGTCCAGCAGCAGCAGCTTGGGCCGCTTGACCAGGCTGCGCGCCAGCGCCACGCGCTGCTGCTGCCCGCCCGACAACTGGTTGGGCTTGCGGCGCGAATAGCCGGCCATCTGGACCAGGTCCAGGGCTTCGAACACGCGATCATGGATCTCGGCCCGGTCCACGCCTTCCTGCTTCAGGCCGAAGGCCACATTGGCCTCGACCGTCATGTGCGGGAACAGCGCGTAGGACTGGAACATCATGTTCACGGGCCGGCGGTATGGCGGCACGTGCGTGATGTCCTCGCCGTCCAGGAAAATCTGGCCCGAGGTGGACTCCTCGAAGCCCGCCAGCATGCGCAGCAAGGTCGACTTGCCGCTGCCCGAGCTGCCGAGCAGGGCGAAGATCTCGTTGCGCTTGACCGAGAGATTGACGGAACGGACGGCGACCACATCGCCGAAGATCTTTACGACATCGGAGATCCGGACGAACTCGTCCGGATCGGCCGAATGCTGCGCCGAGTAACGGCTATCGCTCATGATGACTTATCTTCCAGACTTCAGCTCGGACCACATCCGGTTTTGCAGGCGTTGGATGTTCAAGGGCAGCGCCTTGATCACGTACAGGGTCTTGGAGACCTCCGCCGGCGGGTAGATCATGGGGTTGTCGGCCACGTCCTTGACCACGTACTGCCGCGCCTCTTTGTTGGCGTTGGGGTAGAACATGGTGTTGGTGATGGCCGCGTGCACCTTGGGCGTTTCGATGTAGTTGATGAAGGCCAGCGCCTCTTCGGGATGCGGCGCATCCTTGGGGATGACCATCAGGTCGAACCAGGCGGGCGCGCCGCCCTTGGGAATGAAGTAGTTCACTTCATACGCCTTCTTGGCGTCCTGGGCGCGCTTGCGGGCGATCATCACGTCGCCGGAGAAGCCGTAGACCATGCACAGGTCACCCACGGCCAGCTCGTCGATGTAGCCGGACGAACTGAACTGGCGGATGTACGGGCGGATCTTCATCAGCACTTCCAGCGCGGCCTTGTAGTCGTCCGCGTTGGTGCTGTTGGGGTCCTTGCCCAGGTACTTCAGCACGGCCGGGAACACCTGGGCGGCCTCGTCCAGCATCGAAATGCCGCACTCTTTCAGCTTGGCGGCGTTCTCGGGCTTGAAGATCATGTCCCAGTTGGCCAGGTCCACGCCATCGCCCATGATCTGCTTGACCTTGGTGACGTTGTAGCCCAGGCCGTTGGTGCCGTAGCCCCAGGGGATGGCGTACTCGTTGCCGGGATCGACGGTGGCGACCAGCGCCATGATTTCGGGATCCAGGTACTTCCAGTTCGGGATCTTGGACTTGTCCAGCTTCTGGAACAGGCCGGCTTCGATCTGGCGCGAGGCGTAATGCGTGGACGGGACAACGACGTCATAGCCCGACTTGCCGGCCAACAACTTGGCCTGCAGGGTGTCGTTGCTGTCGTAGACGTCATAGCGGACCTTGATGCCGGTTTCCTTTTCAAAACCGGGAATCGTGTCCGGAGCCGTGTACTCGGCCCAGTTGTAGACGTTGACGACCTTGTTCTGCGCCACCGCAGCCGAAGAGGCCGCCGTAACCAGCATCGCCCCCAGCGCCCAGCGCATGCCCGCCCGTAATTTCATCACCAGCCCCCTTGCGTTATGCCGTATGTGACAGGAGTACCAAAAGGCGAAATGATAAAGCTTTTTAGCGATGACCTGCCCAACTTTGCCGGCTGATTGGCGCGATTTGGACCCAATGGCGGCAATTGGCCGCCCGCGCCCGGATCAGGGCTGGATTCCCACGCCCCAGGCCGTCCAGTAGCTGTCGCGCAGGCGCAGCCAGAAGCGCTCGCCTTCTTCCCCCGCCACCTTGCGCAGCGAGCGGCGCAGGCGTTCCAGGTTGGCCTCGCGCTGCCGGTCCGACAGGGCGCCTTGCGTGCCGCGGTCGAAATCGATCAGCCAGACGCGGCCGTCGCTGCCCACCAGGATGTTGAAGGCGTTGAGGTCGGCATGCCAGACGCCGGCCCGGTGCATGCGCACGATAGCCTCGGCCGCCGCCTGCCAGACCGGTTCGGCCAGCATCTGGGCCAGGGGCCGCACGCCGGGGATGCGCTCGACCACGATGGCGGCACGGTAGATCGGGCCCTGCCGCCAGTACGCGGCGGCCAGCGGCGCCGGCACCGCCAGGCCCTGCGCGCGCATGGCGGTCAGCAGGCGGTATTCGCGGAAGCTGCGGGTGCGGGCCTCGCCGTTCCAGAGATAGGCGTCGCGGCTGATGCGCGCGATCATCCCGCCGCGGCGGTAGCGGCGCAGCACGCCCTGCCAGCCTGCGCCCTGCACGAACCAGGCCGCCTGGCGCCCGCCGGCGTCCACCGGCCGTGCCCGCTCGCCGTAGTGCGCAGGGTTGAACAGGTCCGGGCCAGCCTCGGCCAGCCGCGAGGGATCGCTCAGCATGGCCCCGCCCAGCGGGCCGGACCAGGCCTGGCGCCGTTCGCCGGACCGGGAATCGTCTTCAGCCTTCACGATTGCGCATCCAATCGGCCACGCCGTAGAAGGACTGCAGCAGGCGATCCACCAGGGCCGGCGCTATGCCCTGGTCTTCCATGGCCCGGCCGATACAGGTGACCCACTGGTCGCGCTCGACCTCTCCGATCGAGAACGGCAGATGCCGGGCGCGCAGCCGCGGATGGCCGAAGCGTTCTATATAGTGGTCCGGACCGCCGAAGTAGCCGCAAAGAAACCAGAACAGCTTGTCGCGCGCCTGGTCCAGGCTGGGACCATGGGCGGCCCGCAGTTCTTTCAGGTCGGGCTCCATGTCCATCAGGTCATAGAAGCGGTCCACCAGGGCGCGCACGCCCGGCTCGCCGCCGAGTAGGTCAAAAATGCTGCTGGAATTTTCCACGGGTTCGGTAATCGTATGGACGCGCGTCGGCATCAGGTTTCTCGTAGGGTGACCAGGGGCGGCGTGCGCAACACGCCGCGCAGGGCCAGAGCGCCGCCGGCCCAGGCGCCCAGCATGCCCGCAGCGATGCCCGCCAGCCACGGCCAGAGGCTGAGAGTAATGGTGAAATCAAAGACCTGCGTTGACAAAGCCCAAGCGATCGCCGTGGCGCCGGCCGCCGCCAGCAGCCCGGCCAGGCCGCCCACCGCCCATAGCTCGATGCGCTGGGAGCGCGCCAGCTGGCTGCGGGTCGCGCCCAGCGCGCGCAGCACGGCAGCTTCGCGCATGCGCTCGTCGCGCGTAGCGGTCAGCGCCGCGGACAGCACCAGCACGCCGGCCGCCAAGGTGAACAGGAACAGCAACTGCACGGCCTTGCCCACCTCGTTCAGCACGGACTGCAGCTGCTGCAGGATGGCGCCCACGTCGAACACGGTCAGGTTCGGGAACTCGCGCACCAGCGCGGGCAGGACCGAGGCCTTTTCGGGCGGCAAGTAGAAGGAAGTGATCCAGCTTTGGGGCATGTCGGCCAGCGCGGCGGGGGTCAGGATGGCGAAAAAATTGACGCGCATCGTATCCCAATCGACCCGGCGGGTGCTGGAAACGGCCACCTCGACCTGCTGGCCCGCCACGTCGAAGGTCATCTTGTCGCCCAGCGCCAGGCCCAGCGTCTTGGCCAGGCCGGACTCCAGCGACACCTCGGCTGCGCCGGGTTCCAGCCAGCGGCCCTGCTCGATGCGGTTGGACGAGGGCAGCTCGTCGCCATAGGACAGATTGAACTCGCGGTCCACCAAGCGCTTGGCGCGGGGCTCCTCGTAGTCGTCCGGCCCCACCGGCTTGCCGTTGATGGCGATCAGCCGCCCGCGCACCATCGGCGCCAGCGCGATGCGGCCCAGGCCTTCGCGCGTCAGCGCGTCGGTCACGGCCTGGCGCTGGTCCGGCTGCACATTGATGAGGAAGCGGTTGGGCGCGTCTGGCGGCAGGGTCCGCTGCCAGCCCTGGATCAGGTCGGTGCGCGTCATGGTCAGCAACAGCAGCGCCATCAGGCCCACCGCCAGCGCGCAGACCTGGGTAATGGTGGCGGCGCGCCGGCGCACCACGCCAGCCAGCGCAAAGCGCAGCGCCGGCAAGCCGGCGGCCAGCCGGCGCACGCGCGCCAGGCCCAGGATGCAGAGCCAAGCCACCAGCGCAAACACGGCGAACGCACCCAGGAAGCCGCCCGCCACCACCCCGCCCAGCTTGGCGTCGCCCGCGAACCACCAGATCAGCAGGGCGAAGCCCGTAGCGCCCAGGACATAGCCCAGGGCGCTGCGCGCGCTGAGCGTGTCGGCGTCGCGCCGCAGCACCCGGGCGGGCGGCACGTGGCGCAGCTGGGCCAGCGCCGGCAGGGCGAAGCCCAGCAACAGCAGCAGGCCGGTCAGCAGTCCCTGCAAGGCCGGTATGGCCGAGGGCGCGGGCAAGGTGGTATCGATGAGCGAGCCCAGCAGCATCACCAGCACCTGGTGCACCGCGTAGCCCAGCAGGCAGCCCGCGGCCGACGAGAACAGGCCGACCAGGGTGAATTCCAGCGTCAGCATGCGCGACACCTGCGACTGCACCGCGCCCAGGCAGCGCATGACCGCAATGCCGTCGCGGTGGCGCGTCATGTAGCGGCCGGCCGCCAGGGCCACGGCCACCGCCGATATCAGCACCGCCAGCAGCGCCACCAGCGACAGGAAACGCTGCGCCCGGTCCAGCGTGCGGCGCACTTCCGGACGGCCGGACTCCAGGGTGGCGACCTTCTGGCCGCGCTTCAAATTCTGCTTGAGCCAGGACGAGTAGCCGGCCACGGCGTCCGGCTGGCCCGCGACCAGCATGGCATAGCCGATGCGGCTGCCCGGCGCGATCAGGCCGGTGGCCGGCAGGTCGCTGGCGCGCAGCAGCACCCGCGGCGCCACGTTGACGAACTGCATGCCGCGGTCCGGTTCGTAAGTAATGACGCGGTCCACCCGCAGATGGGCGTCGCCCACGTTCAGCATGTCGCCTACTTTCAGGTTCAGCAGCGACAGCAATTGCCCATCCACCCAGACCGCGCCCTCGGGCGGAATATCGCGCGTCGCGGCGTCGGGCTCGAACGGCGCGCCCGCCACGCGCAAGGCGCCGCGCAGCGGATAACCGGGCTCGACGGCCTTCAATGCGGCCAGTTGTGCGCCGTTGCCAGCGCCCACCATGGAGGGAAACTGCCATGTGCTGGACACGGTCAGGCCGCGTTCCCGGGCCTGATCCATGAAGGCCGCGGGCACCGGCTCGTCGGCATCCAGCACCAGGTCGGCGCCCAGCATCTGCCCGGCGTCGCGCTCCAGCGCCCGTCCGACCCGGTCTGCCAGGAAGCCGACGCTGGTCACCGCGGCCACCGCCACGACCAGCGCCAGCACCAGCAGGCGCAGCTCTCCGGCGCGGGCGTCACGCATCATCATCCTGGCGCCCTGGCGCAGGGTGGACCAAAAACCGGGGCGCCTGGCCCGTGACATATCAGGGAAATCCATCATTCCACAATGTTAACCAACGGCCTAGATCGGGGCCGAATCCCGATATCATCCCGGGGCGGGAGGCAAAGCCACCCATAAAGATACCCAAACCTGGAGAAGACAATGCGTAAATCCTGGCTTGCCGCCACGATTCTGGCCGCCTGCGCGGCCGCCACCTCCCTGCCCGCCACGGCGCAGAACACCTTGAAGATGGCCTATGCGCTGTCCACGTCCTCGCACTACGGCGCCGGCGCCGACGCGATGGCCAAGTCCATCGAAGCCTCCACCGGCGGCAAGTACAAGGTACAGCAATTCGCCAACAGCGCGCTGGGCGGCGAACGCGAAGTGATCGAAGGCCTGCAGATCGGCACCATCGACCTGGCCATCGTCTCGACCGGCGCTACCCTGAACTTCGTGCCCGAAACCGGCGTTTTCGACATTCCCTTCTTGCTGCGCGACCTGCCGCACGCCCGTAACGTGCTGGACAGCAAGATCGGACAAGATATGCTGGCAAAGTTCCCCAGCCGCGGCATCATCGCCCTGGCCTGGGGCGAACAGGGCTTCCGCCACCTGACCAACAACGTCCGCCCGGTCAAGACGCCGGCCGACGCCAAGGGCCTGAAGATCCGCACCACGGAAAACCCGATTCACATCACGGCTTTCCGCCAGATCGGCATCCTGCCCACCCCCATGGCCTGGCCTGAAGTCGCCACCGCCCTGCAGCAAGGCACCATCGACGGCCAGGAAAACCCGCTGTCGGTGATCACCTCGGCCAAGCTGTCGCAAATGCAGAAGTACTTGTCGCTGACCGGCCACGTCTATGGCCCGGCCCTGGTGCTGATGTCGGCCAACGTGTACGAGGGCCTGTCGGCCGCGGACAAGGCCAACTTCGACAAGGCCGGCAAGGAATCCGCCCTGGCCATGCGCGCCTACGTGGACAACATCGAGAAGACGGGCGTCGAGCAGTTGAAGAAGGAAGGCATGCAAGTGTCCGAGGTGGACCGCGCCGCCTTCGCCGCCGCCGTCGAGCCCGCCTACCCCGAGTACTACAAGAAGTTCGATAAGAAGCTGATCGACGCGATCCGCGACACCAAGTAAGCAGGGCCCGCCCCGACCCGGGGCGCATCGCCCTTGGCGGCGGGATCCTGGTCCCGCCGCTTTTGTTCCCATCCTTTGCGTACCACGCCAACAGGATTCATCATGCGTTTGCTCTGCGCCTTCGACCGGGGCCTGTTCAAATTGGTCTCGGTTTTTGCCCAATTGCTGCTGGTGGCCGCCGCGGCCGCCGCCTTCTACCAAGTCATCGCGCGTTTCGTGTTGCACTCCCCCGCAGACTGGAGCGAGGTGCTGACCCGCGCCCTCCTGATCTGGACCGTGCTGCTGGGCGTGGCCCTGGCCTTCCGCCACGGCGCCATGATCAGCGTGGAGTTGCTGCGCAACCTGCTGGGCGGCACGCGCCGCCGCGTGCTTGAAGCCGTCATCGGCCTGATCTGCGCCGGATTCCTGGGCTTTCTGGCCTGGATCGGCGGCAACATGACCTACCGCGTGCGCTTCCAGACCGTGCCCAGCCTGGACATTTCGATTTCCTGGATCTACCTGGCCATCCCCGTGGGCGCTACCCTGGCCGCCATCGCCGTGCTGGCCCGCTGGTGCGCCGGCGAAGAAGACGACGTGCCCGTGCGCAACGACGCGCAAGGCTGAGCCGACCCCATCGAACATAAGCAGCAGATATCGCCATGTCCCAATTAATGATTGTCTCGATGCTGATTTTCTTCGGGCTGTCCGTGCCGGTCGCCGTGTCGATCGGACTGGCCAGCCTGGCGGGAGTCGGCGCCGCCGGCCTGCCCTGGGTGGTGGTGGCCCAGCAACTCTTCGCCGCGCTGGACAAATACCCCCTGGTCGCCATCCCCTTCTTCATCCTGGCCGGCAACCTGATGGAAGCCGGCGGCATCTCCGAACGCATGGTGGAGTTCGCCAAGAGCGTGGTGGGCGGCATCCAGGGCGGCCTGGCCTGCACCTGCGTGCTGACCTGCATGATCTTCGCCGCCGTGGCCGGCTCCAGCGTAGCCACCACCTTCGCGGTGGGCGCGATCCTGATTCCCGCGATGATCCGGCACGGCTACCCCGCGCCCTTCGCCGCCTCGTTGCAAGCCAGCGCGGCGGAACTGGGCGTGATCATCCCGCCGTCCATTCCGATGATCCTGTTCGCGGTATCCACCGACACCTCGACCGGCGAACTCTTCATCGCCGGCGTCATGCCCGGCATCCTGATCGGCGTGGCGCTGATGTTCTACGTCTGGTTCTACGCCAAGCGCAACAACCTGGGCAAGCGCGACGGCGAAGGCCGCCTGCCGCTGTGGCCGGCGTTCAAGAACGCCTGGCTGGCGCTGCTGATGCCGGTCATCATCCTGGGCGGGATCTACGGCGGCGTGTTCACGCCGACCGAGGCCTCGGTGGTGGCGGTGATGTACGCGGTGGTGGTGGGCAAGTTCATCTATCGCCGCCTGACCTTCAAGCAACTGTCCGCCACGCTGCACAAGTCGGTGGTGTCTACGGCCGTGATCATGTTCGTGATCGCCAACGCCGGCATCTTCAGCTTCCTGCTCAACCGCGCCGGCATCCCGGACGCGCTGGGTGTGTGGCTGGCGCAGATCTTCGATACCAAGTTCACCTTCCTGATGGGCGTGAACGCGGCGCTGTTCCTGATCGGCATGTTCATCGAAACCTCGGCATCCATCGTGGTGCTGGCCCCCTTGCTGCTGCCGGTGGCGCTGAAATTCGGCGTGGAGCCGGTGCACTTCGGCATCATCATGGTGGTGAACCTGGCGCTGGGGATGATTACGCCGCCGTTCGGCGTGAATCTTTTCGCGGCTTGCGCGGTGGCTAAGTTGCCGTTGGAGAGGTTGATCAAGCCGTTGATTCCGTTTGTGGGGGTGGTGATTGTTTGCCTGATGGTGATTACTTATTGGCCGGGGTTGTCGCTGGGATTGCGGGATCTGGTCTACGCGAAGTAGGTCTGTTTGCAGGTTCTGTAGTCGTGGCGAGTGGCGGGGCTTAGCTTCATAGGCCGCTCGCCGGCGCGGGCGCCATGGGGGCGAGCGCCCACGATTGCGGTCCGGAGCCTTCGCTCCGGACTGCCCCGTCGTCATCTTCGTCCAGGCCTTCGGCCTTCCCTTCAGATTCCCTCGGGCGCATCGAGGTTGCTCGCCCCCATGGCGCCCGCGCCGGCGAGCTACCGAACTCTTGGCCTGTTGCGCTGCTAGACCTTTGGTTGATGGCGAATCTTGCGTCGCCCGCTGCTTGCGGCCGCGCGGGCGGCCGCAAGCAGCATACGTGTGGGTGGTCGTCGTGGCTGTCTGCGCTTGCGCGAATGCGGCTAGCTGCTTGCTAATGGCACCGGCATTTGGGGTGTGGGCGGTGATGGGTGGCGCGCGGCGCGCAGCCGCTTGCGCATCAAGATCCGTTCACGCGCGCCACCCATCCGGCGGCGGAGTTGAAATGACGATTCTTGGCCAACTCCGCCTTGGCGCTTGCATATCGAAATACGCTGTCGCTGGCGGACAGGCCCACTAGTTCCAGTAAGTCGTCGACCCGGCGCCGCCCGCGTCTCGGCCGCTGCCGCCCACAGACCCTGCGTCGTGATCGGCTCGGCCACGATACTGGCCACGCACCAGCGCGGATTCAGGCTGGCGTACGGATCCTGGAAGATCATCTACGAATTGCGACACCCTGCCCTTGCGGTTGCGCCTGTAGCGCAACGTTTCGCGCGGCACTGAGAGTGTCCACCGCCTTCAAGGTTCGCTCGGGCTGACGCGACAAAGTGCGTTCCAGCCAAAGTTTGCGCTCCCAACCCTCAGCTCGCGTAGCTGTCGCACATTTCTTTGCTAACGGATCGTCATACCAATAGGGCAGTAAGCGAAACAGCTCTGCTTGGGCTCCGACGCACGACATCGCCGTTCATGCACCTAGCCTTTTGCGGAGATGTGCAGCTGATGTCTATCAGATAGCCTGCGATCGCCATGTCATTTTGCGCGCGAGGAAGAATTCACGAATTGACATGGTCGGGTTACGGGAGGGATTCGTCCAGATCTGCTCGCACCTGTTCCATCAACTCAATATCAAGCACTGGAGTCGTCTTATGACATTCAAGAAACGTGCTGTGTCAGCACTGCTGGCTGTCGCCTACCTGGCACTCGCGGCGTTCGCCCAAAACGCCATAGCTGCGGGCGCCTACTCGAGTTCGGCGGTCATGCCGACCATCTACAGCAAGAACCACTGGTACACCGTGGAACCGCCCGTGGTCGGGAACCCGCCGAGCACCACAACCATCTCCACGGTGTACTACAGCTACGGCTATCGCTTTCCGCGCCCGCCCGGCCTCCAAGTGATGCTGTGCGACAACAGCGGCAACAATTGCACCGACGTGACCTCCAGGGGTTCGGGCTCGGTCAGCTTCAAAGGCAAAGGCGTCAAGGCCAACACTCCTGTCCGCTTCTATGCACGCGTCGCGGGCAATGGCACGATGTCGCCCCTGGTGAGTGATGGCGCCGTCAACGTGTCGGTGAACTACGACGACTGATCCGGTAATCGGCGAGCGGGCAATGGATCTCACCCCGGCTCGCCGTGAATGATGACTCTGCAACTACGCGGCTTTTCCGCCCACCGATGCGAGCCAGCCACTGGCCTCAAGGTAGTCTTTGGATTGCAAGTTCGTATGGTCAAAGAGCTTGGCAAGGATCTGATCCGCAGGGGTACCCTTTGCCTTCTCGGAGTCGTATATCGCCTTGCGCTGCGCGTCAATCACGGCTGCCTCCTTGGAAAAATTCTCCTTGAAGGCTTCGTCGATGATGCGCCCGGAAGAGAGCTTATTCAGCGGCTCCCCGCCCCTTCCCGGTGCAAGCTGGTCGCGAATGTCGTACCAGATCGTGCTGGGTATATTCACCATGTCATACGCGAACTGTTCAGCGTATTGCGGGTCGGAAGCTGCGGAATTCAACCACTTTTCCTGAATCGCCGTGCGGCCCTGCGTCGCGCCTCCCTCCTGGATCGAGCGCTTGCGAGCCGCGTCGGAAATCCCCACTTGCGTGGTCGAGGAATTGAATCCCTGAAAGAGTCCCTGAAACCCCGCCACGTCCACCGGCGTCGATTTCGTCGTAGTGGAGCCCAGCTTCGAAAAGCCCACTCGATCTGCGCCTTGGAACGAAAGAACGCTAAAGCCAGACTGAATATTCATTCACATCTCCAATCAATACAGAAAGTGGCGAGCCTTGAAGCACTTTTTTCCTAATCTTCTTGGCACCTACGCCCCGGAAAGCTACGTTGATAGAACTGCGTCTTAACTTGTCGCCTAATACTAGATTGAAGGATCGCGAGCCTTTGGTCAAAAAAGCGAGCGAAAAATGGGACTTTTCTGACATTTTCTATCCCACGCACACGCGTTCTCAGCGCAAGCCACTGAACCTTCAGTGTTACCTCACGGCCGCGCTGACCGGATTGCTTCTTTTGACGTGCGACGCTGTGTTCGCTGCGGATGTTCTCTATTCCGAGTACCAAGCCAAACAGCAGCAAAGTGCGTTCGAGTTTCCGCTGGAAGAAGCAATCGCTCTGGCGGTGAGGGACAACAGGTTGGTGAGAAACGCCTACGTCCAACGCATCAGCCAGAAATTCGACCTCTACGTCAGCGAAGGGAAGTTCTACCCGAAGCTGCTGCTCACCACGTCCGCATTGACGAGCAAAGTCAACGGTACCTCTAGCAACGCGAAAGACCTGACCACCAACGCATCGCTCAACTTGCCGACCGGAGCAACCGTATCTCTCGCCAATGTCCAGGGCGGAGGCACCGCGGGCACATCTTCGTCAACATCGATCACGTTGAGCCAGCCCCTGCTGAAAAACGCAGGAATCGATGCGAACACGGCCTCAGTCCGCATCGCGCGCCTCGACGAGAAAATCGGCCGATTAGCACTCAAGGCAACACTATCCCAAACCGTCGCGCAGGTGATCTACGCCTACCGCGAACTCCTGCGCGCCCAGGAACAAAAGGTGATCGCCGAGGCAGCCCTGGCACGCAACAAGGACCTGTACGAGGTCAACCGCTCGCTGATTGCGGCAGGACGCATGGCCAAGGTGGAGATCCTGCAAGCGCAGGCCGAAGTCGCGAATCGAGAAGTGGCGTTGGAAGAAGCGGAGAACCAGATCGACGCGGCCCGGCTGGCCCTCGTAGCGTTGCTTGCTCTGGAGCCTCGCACACCCCTATACGCGACCGCGCCATCCAAGGTGGACTGGCATCCCGCCGACCCGACACGCGCGCTGGAAACGGCGCTCGCGCTTCAGCCCGACTACCTCGCCGCGAAAATCCTGGTCGAACGGGCCAAGATCAGCCTGGACTATGCCAAGAACCAGCAGCTGTGGGATTTGTCGCTGGTGGCCACCAGAACCCAGGCCCGGAGCAGCGGCGTGTCGCTGGGAACCACGGACATTCAGGCGTCCGGCGCCCGGACCGATAGCACCTACACGGGCCTGCAGCTCACCATCCCCTTCGGGGACCGCTCCATCAAGCAAGCCGAGGTGCGCGCCTCCGTGGATCTGCAGGCCCAGGACCTCAAGTTGCTTGAAACACGTCAAACGGTGGAACACCGAGTCCGCGATGCCGCGCGCAATGTCCAGACTCGATGGCGCCAACTGGAACTCTCGATCAAGGCGCGTGACTTGTCCCGGCAGAAGCTTGAGGCGGAAAAGGAGAAGCTGCAGGTCGGCCGATCGTCGAACTTCCAGGTGCTGTCCTTCGAGAACGACCTGCGCAATGCCGAGAACGCCCGCCTCAACGCGCAGATCGCGTACCTGAACACGCTCACAGAACTGGACGAACGCATGGGCAAGACACTGGACGTCTGGAACATCCCCATCATCGAACCCAACCGCTATGAGAACTAAAGAATTCGCGCCGGCAGCCCCGCAGTTCGGCCTTGTGGTCGTGAGTGCCGCCGGCACCATCGAATCGCTCAACACCGAGGCCGAGGCGCTTCTGCGGCTATCGGGTGAATCGCTCATAGGCCGGCCAGTCGTCGAAGCATTGCTTGATGTCGTTGACGACGCGTCCGCTACCATGTTGAACCTGCGGTTCGGCCCACCGCTGAGCGGCAGTAGCGTCCCAGAAGAGCGCCACCACGTCACACGGCTGTCCATGCACTGCGAGCGTCTTCCCGGGACCGAAGTCGATGGACGCTGGCTGATTCTGCTCGACACCCCAGCCCCCGCTTTCGAACCCACAGCCCAACGCACCAGCCGCGCCAGGTGCACCAAAGCGTCTTGGCTAGCTGCCGGTAGCGCAGCGGCCCTCTTGGCTGCTGCGGCACATTGGGGGACGCCTGGCAACGGCGCGTCGCCACCAGGAACCTCGGCTGGAGCGATGGCCGGCGCATCGACCTTGATGGCGCAAGCCTTGGCGTCCACCGCCCCTACCGACATTTCCATCGTCGGCACCATCGAGGCCAGCGACACGCTCGGCGTCTCTGCCCCCTTCGATGGCGTCATCAAGGAAAAGCGCTTCTCGTTCGACACGGAAGTCGAGCAGGATCAGTTGCTGCTGATACTGGACCCAACCGACTTGAACCAACGCGTCCAAGAAGCCAAGGTGGTGATGCTCAAGGCCTCCAACGCCATGCAGGAACTTGAGCGCTGGGACAGTGGCGCCGAAGTCTCGCGGGCGAGACGCACGTTCGTTGTGGCCCGCCAGCAGGTTGAGCAAACTGAGCGCAAAGTGCGGGAAACCGACGGGCTGGTCAAGAAGGGCATTCTCGCCCGCAACGAGTACGACATCGTGGCGGAACAGCTCAACGGTTTCAAGGCCCAGTTGGCGGCCGCAGCGGATGACCTGAAAGCTACCCAGAAAAAGGCCAGCAAGGACAATCTGGAAATCGCCCGCATCGAGTACGAACAGGCCAGGGCGAAGCACGAGGACCTGGCCAGGAGCGCGTTGCTGGCACGCATCGCGGCGCCGCGTGCCGGCATTCTGTCGAAGGCGCCAGCATCCTCTGGACAAGCGCCGGCGACACTTGATGCGGGAAGCCGGATCACGAAGGGTCAGTTGCTGTTCAACGTCGCGCTTACCGGCAAGCTGCGCGTGTCGGCCCGGGTCGACGAAGCGGACGTCGTCGGCCTCGCCACAGGCATGCCTGTGGAAGTGTGGATCGATTCACAGGAGATCGCCCCCCTCCTAGGACACCTTGCCAGTATCTCGGCACAGGCCATCCAAAGCGGCAACGGCGTCCGCAGCGCCCTGTTCGACGTGAGCGTCGATCTGCCGGCATTGAGCGAGGAGCAACGAAGGAGGCTGCGCGTCGGAATGTCCTGCAACCTTCGCATAGAAACCCGGGACGCCGCGAATCCCGGGCCGGGCGGCCCAGCGCGTGTCGGCATGACGCCAGCGCAGACAAGAGACTGAAATGCTGACACTGGATCGGATCAGCAAGGCCTACCGTAATGGCAGCGGTGCAGTGCCAGTGCTGCAAGACGTTTGCCTCGAAATCGGCGCTGGCGAGATGTGCGCCATCATCGGAGCATCCGGGTCGGGCAAGAGCACGTTGCTCAACATCATGGGGTTGCTCGACGCGCCGGATAGCGGCGCCGTGCTCTACCGGGGGAAGCCCGTGCATGATGCGGACTTGAAGATGCGAGCCGACCTGCGCAATGGCCACATCGGATTCGTATTCCAAGCCTTCAATCTGCTGCCGCGCATGAGCGCACTCGACAACGTCGGCCTTCCCCTGCTCTACCGCGGCATCGGCAAGTCCGAGCGCCGCCGACGGGCGCAGCGCTGGCTGGAGCGCGTCGGGTTGGCCGATCGCGCGGAGCACCTGCCGGACTCGCTATCCGGCGGACAGAAGCAGCGAGTTGCCATCGCGCGGGCCCTAGTCGGAGCGCCACAGCTCGTGCTCGCCGATGAACCCACCGGCAACCTTGATCCGAAGGCGGCGCAGGAAATTCTCAGCCTACTCGGCGAACTGAGCCGGGAATCCGGCGTCGCCGTCGTCATCGTGACCCACGACCCTGCCATCAGCGTCAAGTGTCAGCGGGAAATCGCGGTCAGTCACGGGCGGGTCGTCGTTAGCGAAAGTGCGCCATGGCGTGGATGAATCTCCCGCGCGCAACCGGCTCCTTGCGCGCCATTGTCGAGGATGCCATCGACAATATGCTCGCGGTTCGGCAGCGCACCCTTCTGTCCCTGGTCGGCATAGCCATCGGCGCTGCGGCCGTCGTGGCGCTCTTGAACATCGGAGAGAACACCTCGGACGAGGCTGCGCGCCAATTCAAGTCGATGGGGACGGACCTCATCATTGTTCAGGACAGCCCCGCCATCGGCCGACAGCGCAAAGCCCCCCCACTCAGGAGCGAAGACGCGCAAGAAATGGCAAACAGTATCGCTGGGGTTTCCCTGGCCGCTCCGCTATCGACGACGCCAGTCAAGACCGGCACAGCAGGAAAGTTGCTCGACGCGACGGTCATTGGCGCCACGGAACACCTGATGACCGCAGCTCGGCTGGAACTCGCCCGCGGCCGATTCATTTCCCACCGGGATGGATTGAACACCGTGGTGGTGGTCGGAGGGAATCTGGCTACGCAACTCGTCGGCGGCGGCACAGAGCTGGCGCTGGGCGATGAGATCCGCATGGACAACTACCGCTATACGGTCGTGGGAGTCCTGCGTAGTGCGCCACGCAATCCACTACTGCCGTTCGATCTCGACAACGCCCTGATTCTGCCGATCAAGGCGGATCGCCGCGCGAACTCCGCGACCGGAGCGCTATCCAACATCCTGCTTCGCGTTGACGAAGGCCACGACCCTCTGCATGCGCTCACCGAAGTCTCCTCGTTTCTTCAGCGCAAAGGCAGCAACGCCCAGGCGCAGGGAGCGCTGCTGCTGCTCGACGGCATGCGGCAACAAGGGCAGATGTTCAAATGGATGCTGGGTGGAGTGGCCTGCATCTCGCTGCTTGTTGGCGGCATTGGCATCATGAACGTCATGCTGGCCGGTATCGCCGAACGACGCCGCGAGATCGGGCTGCGCATGGCCATCGGCGCCGACCAGTGGGGCATCCTGACAATGATCGTCACGGAGGCGGTCAGCCTCTCGTTCGTGGGAGGCGGAGCAGGCACCCTACTTGGCATGTTCGCCTCCGTGCTCTACGCGTGGTTCACGGGCTGGGAGCCGACGCTATCAGCTCTGGCGGCACTACTCGGGTTCGGCATGTCGCTTTTGACCGGATTGTTCTTCGGTATCTACCCCGCCTTTGTAGCCTCGAAATTGAGTCCGATTGAAGCGCTCAGATCCGACTAAAACCGGCTCATCCACGGCGCGGTTGGCGCCCTGAGAACCGATCTTCGACTAGATCACGCGGCGCGCACTACATCCCACGTCACCGCGTGACACCGCAACTGCCGCCCGCCCACCCCGACAACCACAGGCACCTCCACCTTGCACTGCTCCCGCGCCATCCCACACCGAGGATGAAACGTACACCCCGTCGGCGGCAAAATAGGATTCGGCACCTCGCCCCCCATCGGCTCCCGATCCCGCCGCGGATCATCCAGGTCCGGAATCGTATCCAGCAGCATCCGCGTATACGGATGAGCAGGCGCTTCGAATAGCTGATCCGCGGGCGCCTGCTCCACAATGCGGCCCAGGTACATCACCGCCACGCTATCCGACACGTGCCGCACCACCGACAGGTTGTGGCTGATGAAGACATAGGTCAGCCCGAACTCCTTCTGCAGGTCGCCCATCAGGTTCAGGATCTGCGCCTGCACCGACACGTCCAGCGCCGAAGTCGGCTCGTCGCACACCAGGAACTCCGCCTCCGTCGCCAGCGCCCGCGCGATCGAAATCCGTTGGCGTTGGCCGCCGGAAAACTCGTGCGGAAAGCGCCCCGCGTCGCTGGCGGACAGGCCTACTAGTTCCAGCAGTTCGTCGACCCGGCGTCGCGTCTCGGCGGGCGTGGCGCGCAGGCCCAGCGTGGTGATCGGTTCGGCCACGATATTGCCCACGCGCCAGCGCGGATTCAGGCTGGCATAGGGGTCCTGGAAAATCATCTGCGGATGCAGCACCCCGCCCTTGCGGTTCTGCCCATACCGCAGCGTTCCGCGCGTAGGCGCCACCAGGCCCACCAGCAGTTTGGCCAGCGTGGACTTGCCACAGCCCGATTCGCCCACGATGCTCAGGGTCGTACCGCGCGGCACTGACAGCGAGACCCCGTCCACGGCTTTCAGGGTCTGCTCGGGCTGGCGCGACAGCGTGCGCTCCAGCCAGGGCGGCGACACGTCGAACCAACAGGCCAGGTCTTCGGCCCGCAACAGCACATCATCGTTACGCGGCATGGGCGACTCCTCCTTGATGCAGCCAGCAGGCGCTGACGGTGGCGCCGGCCGGGGATGCGGCCAGCGGCGGACGCTGCTGGCCGCAGCGCGGTCCGGCCATGGCGCAGCGTGGATGGAAGGCACAGCCGTCTGGCATGGCGTGCAGGCGCGGCATGGCGCCGTCTATCTGGTTCAGCCGGGCCGCGCGCTGGCGCAAGCCGGGAATCGCGTTCATCAGGCCCTGCGTGTATGGATGGCCTGGGCGGCGCAGCACGTCCAGCACCGGTCCGATCTCAACGATGCGGCCGGCGTACATCACCGCCACGCGGTCGGCGGTTTCGGCGATCACGCCCATGTCGTGCGTCACCAGCAGCACCGAGGTGCCCTGCTCGCGGCACAGGCGGCGCAAGAGTGCGGTGATCTGCGCCTGCACCGACACGTCCAGCGCCGTAGTGGGCTCGTCGGCGATGATGAGCGCCGGCCGGGCCGCCAGGGCCAGCGCGATCACCACGCGCTGGCGCATGCCGCCAGAGAACTGGTGCGGATAGTGGTCGATGCGCTTGTCCGCCGCCGGGATGCCCACCGCCAGCAACAGTTCCAGCGCCCGCTGGCGCGCCGCCTGCGCCGTCACCTTGTCATGATGGCGGATCGTCTCGACCAATTGGTCGCCCACGCTGAACAGCGGATGCAGGCTGGTCAGCGGATCCTGGAAGATCGCGCCGATCTCCTTGCCGCGCAGGCGCTGGCGTGCCTTGGGCGGCAGATTGTCGATGCGCCGGCCCGCCAGATGGATCTCGCCGCCGCCCAGCCGGCCGGGCGGTTCCAGCAGGCCGATCACCGCCATGCCGGTCAGCGACTTGCCGGCGCCGGATTCGCCCACCATGCCCAGGATCTCGCCAGGCTGGATATCGAAACTGATGTCGCGCGTGGCGACCAGGACGCCGTGGCGCGTGGGGAATTCGACCGACAGGCCGCGCACGGACAGAGTCGGCGCGGCGCTGGCTGCGGCCGGCGGCTGCGTGGTGTTGGGAACGATGGCCATCATGACGGACTCCTTGCGGGACGCGGATAGCTGGAGGAGAAAATCTGCTCGGCCGGCGGATGGCCCCAGGTGCGGTCGGGGTAGCGGGCCACCAGGCCGTCGAACTGCATCTGCGCCTGCTCTTGCGCCAGGCGTGCATCGAAGCCGGGAATGCGCCCGTCCACCATCACAAAGCGGCCGTCGATTACCACCTGCGACACGTCGCGCCCGCTACCGCTCACCATCAGCGTCTGTATGGGATCGATCAGTTGGCCGTTGCGGTCGTGCGAAAAATCGAAGACCACGATGTCGGCCTTGGCGCCCACGGCCAGCCGGCCCAGGTCCGGCCGGCCCAGCGCGTCCGCGCCGCCCACCGTGGCGGCGTCGTAGTAGTCCTCAGAGCGGACCGCCTCGGTCGAGCCATCCGCCACGCGGCACAGCATCATGCCCACCTGCATGTTCAACACCATGTCCGGCGGCCAGGTGTCCGTGCCCATGCCGATGTTCACGCCCAGCTTGCGGTAGCGCGCAAACGATTCCAGCGTGGCGCCGTGGCGTCCCGACACCAGCGGGCAATGCACGATGCTGGCGCCAGAATCCCGGATGATCTCCAGGTCGCGTCCCGGCCGGTCGATATGGCGCGAGCCCGACACATAGGTGCCGTGCGGCAGCAGCGCGCGCTCGGACAGGAAGTCCAGGCTTTGCAGCCATTCTGGCGGACTCATGCCGTGCTGTTCCAGCACCAGGTCGTACTCCAGGCGCGACTGGCAGCAATGCAGCCGGATCGGCATGTTGCGTTCGCGAGCCGCGGCTGCGGAGGTGCGCAGCAGCGCCGGCGTGCAGGTTTCGATGCGGTCGGGCGACAGCATGGCGCGCACCCGGCCGTTGTGGCGGCCTTCGATCTCGTCGCAGAAAGCCAGGGCCTCGGCCAGCCCCGCCATGCCGCGCGCCTCGTCATAGTGGCAGCGGATCTTGCCCGCAGCGTCTACATAGGTGTGGCCGCTGCGATAGGCCGGCCCCAGGTAGACGCGCAGGCCCAGTTCGCCGGCCGCGTTGGCCGCCGACAGGAATTCATCGCGGGTCTCGCCCCACACCCGGTAGAACAGCGACGCGATCGGCAGCGCCGTCGTGATGCCGTTGCGTATCAGCTGGGCGAAGGCATAGCGCTTCTGGAACGCCAGTTCGGCCGCCGTGTACATCTCGTACGGCCCCTGCTTCATGTAGCTCTCGGGCCAGATGCGGCCCTTCTTCCAGGCCGGCGAATTGTCGAAACCCAGGATGGTCGTGTCCAGGTCGGACAGCGCGTCCAGATCCACGAAACCCGGGCCGATCAGCGCCCGGCCGTAGTCGCGGCGCTGCGCCACCGGCCCCGGGTAGCGGTGGCCGACGTAGACGATGCGATCGCCCTCGAACACCACCTCGCCGTTCTCGTACAGGCAATGGCGGCCATTCTCGTGACCCACCACCCAGCGGGCGGTCAGCAGGATGGGACCTTGCGGCGCGCTCATCACGGCGCCTCCGTCAGCGCGCGGCCGTTACGCGCAACCACGCGTCCGCCCTTGACGACCAGCTTGCGCACCGGGCGCGAGACGATGGCTTCGGCCACCGTCTCGGCGTCCACCAGCACGAAGTCGGCGCGGCAGCCCGGCGCGAGGCCGTAATCGGACAGGCCCATGACCTGCGCATTGCCGTAGGTCGCCACGTGCAGCGCCAGATCCAGCTCGTCGTCGCGGCGGAAGTTGTTGCGCAGGCCCACCAGCATGGTCCGCTCCAGCATGTCGGGCTTGCCATAGGGGCCCCAGGTGTCGCGCATGCCATCGTTGCCCGTGCAGACCGTAACGCCGGCCGCGTGCAGCTTCGCCACATTGGGCACTGGCCGCGAGGCCGAGCCCGTGGTCATGATGTGCACGCCCGCCTTCAGCAAGCCTTCGGTCAATGCCTGCACTGCGTAGGTGTCGGGCATGCCCAGGCAGAAGGAATGCGACAGCGTGACCTTGCCCTGCATGCCCAGCGCCAGCACCCGGTCTATGGTCATCTGCATCGAGAACGCACCCAGTTCGCCGGCCTCGTGCAGATGGATGTCGATAGGCTTGCCGTGCCGCTGCGCCAGCCCGAAGATGGCGTCCAGATGCCCCTTGGGATCGCGGTCCATGCCGGCCGGATCCAGTCCGCCCACCACTTCCGCGCCCATGCGCAGGGCCTCGTCCATCAGTTCCAGCGTGCCTGGCCGGATCAACAGCCCGCTCTGCGGGAACGCGACGATCTCCACGTCGATCTGGTCGCGGTACTGTTCGCGCGCACGCATCACGCCTTCGATCGCCCCCAGCCCGATCTCCGTGTCCACGTCCACATGGCTGCGGATGTGGCTGGTGCCGTCGCCGATCGACATCACCAGCTGGCGGGCCGACTGGCGGTACGGGTCGATGTCCAGGCGCTTCTTCTCGGCGCGCTCGTTCTCGATCTTGTCGATCAAGCGCGGGCCGACCTCGTTGCGGTACCAGGGCATGCCGTACATGGTCTTGTCCAGGTGTGCATGGGCGTCGATCAGGCCCGGCAGCATCAGCGCGCCGCCTCCGTCCACGATCTCCACCCCGGCGGGCGCCGGTCCGCCCAGCGCCTGGATGCGGCCGTCGCGCACCAGCACCGAGGTCAGCTCGCCGCCTGCCGGACGGACTTGGGTATACAGCGTTGCGTTTTCCATGGTTCTACTCTTGTCGGTTTGCGTTCAGCGCAGACGGGGATTCAGGGCGTCGCGCAGCCAGTCGCCCAGCAGGTTCACCACCAGCACGATCAGGCTCAGGTACAGCGCGGGAAACACCACCACCCACCACTGCCCCGAAAACAGGAACTGGTTGCCCAGCCGGATCAGCGTGCCCAGAGAAGGCTCGGTAGGCGGCATGCCCACGCCCAGGAAGCTGAGCGTGGCCTCGATCAGGATCGCCAGGCCCAGGTTCAGGGTGGCGGTCACCATGACCGGCGTCAGCGTGTTGGGCAGGATGTGCGTCAGCATGATGCGCAGCGAGCTCACCCGGGTCAGGCGCGCCGCCTGCACGTATTCCTTGCCGCGCTCCACCAGGGCCGAAGCCCGCACCGTGCGCGCGTACTGCACCCAGTTGGTCATCGAGATGGCCAGGATCAGGATCACCGCCGACAGGGTTTCGCGCATGCCGGGCGGCAGCAGCTGGCGGAATACCGCCGTCACCAGGATCGCGACCAGAATGGTCGGGATGCTCAGCAGCGTGTCGCCCAGGCGCATCAGCGCATTGTCGACCCAGCCGCCGAAATAGCCCGCCGCCAGCCCCACCAGCAGGCCGATGGCCAGGGACAGCACCACCGTCGCCAGCCCGATCACCAGCGACATGCGCGAGCCGTACAGGATGGCGGACCAGACATCGCGGCCCTGCGTGTCCGTGCCCAGCAGGAATTGCGGGTCAGAGCCTGCCTCCCAGACCGGCGGCAGCTCCGCGTTCAACAAGTCCAGCTGCGCCAGGTCGTAGGGATTCTGCGGCGCGATCCAGGGCGCGAACACCGCCAGCAGCACCACCGCCAGCAGCACGATGCCCGCGCCCATGGCCACGTAGTCCTGCCGCAGGCTCCACCACAGATCGCTGCGCAGGAAACGGGCCAACCAGCCCTGGCCCTGCCCCGTTGCGGAAAATGGCTTAGTGAGCATTGGCGCCTCCCTTGACGTGCTGGCTGCGCAGGCGCGGGTCGACCACGCCGTACATCATGTCCACCAGCGTGTTCAGCGCCACGAAGATGAAGGACACGATCACCAGATAGGCGGCCATGACGGGAATATCCACGAACATGACCGATTGGATGAACAGCAGCCCCATGCCGGGCCACTGGAAGACCGTTTCGGTAATCAGCGCAAAGGCGATCAGGTTGCCGATCTGCATGCCGGTCACGGTGATCACCGGCATCAGGCAGTTGCGCAGGGCCAGCCGGAAATGCACCACGCGGTCGGGCAGGCCGCGCGCGCGGGCGAACTTGATGAACTCGGTGCGCAGCGTCTCCAGCATCTCGGCCCGCACCAGGCGCATGATGAGCGTGATCTGAAACAGCGCCAACGTAATGGAAGGCAGCACCAGCGCGGCGCGCCCGGATGGCGTGAGCAGGCCGGTGGTCCACCAGCCTATCTTCACCGTGTCGCCGCGCCCGAAGCCCGGCAGCCAGCCCAGCTGCACCGAGAAGATCAGGATCAGCATGATCCCCACCACGAAGCTGGGCAGCGAGATGCCCAGGATGGAAACGAACTGCAGCGTTTGCGCCAGGCGCGACTTGCGGTAGATGGCCGTCAGCACGCCCAGCGGCACGCCGATGACCAGCGACAGCAAGGTCGCCATCAGGACCAATTCGAACGTGGCCGGAAAGCGTTCGGCCACCAGCGCGAACACGTCCTGCTGGTTGCGGTAGGAAATGCCGAACTCGCCCTGCGCCGCGTTGGTCACGAAGTGCACGAACTGCATGCCCACCGAGGCGTTCAGGCCCAGGCGCTCGCGCAGTTCGTCGCGCTGCGTCTGCGAGGCCTGCTCGTTGAGCATCATGTCGACGGGGTCGCCGACGAACCGGAAAATCACGAAGGCCAGCAGCGCCACCGCCAGCATGACGCCGACCGCGTTGAAGACCCTTCTTACGATGAACGCCAGCATATGCGGCTCCCCTTCAGACCTCTGTCATTCCCAGGACCGCCGGCGGGCGACGGTCCGCGGCCTCACTGCATGCGCACAGTCCACAGGCGCGCCTTGTTGTCCGGCATCTGCAGCACCTCGCCCACGTTCTTGCCCACGGCCCAGGCCATCGGCTGCTGGTGCAGCGGCAGGAAGCGCGCGTCGTCATGCAACGTCTGCAGCACGTCGGCCATCATCTGCACCCGCTTGGGGCGATCCATTTCGGCCGCCGCGGCGTCGATCCTGGCGTCCAGCGCCGGATCGCCCCACTGGCCCCAGTTGAAGACGCCCGCCGGGCCGCTGCGGCTGTGCATCACCTGCAGCAGGATGGACAGCGCGTCGATCTGCGGTTCGTTGGCCCAGCCGTGGATGGTGATGTCGAACTCGCCGCGCGAGCGCTTGGGGTTCTGCAGCGAACGCGGGCCGCTGGCCAACGAAGCCTTCACGCCGATCCGCGCCCACATGGAGGCGGCGGCCTGGCAGATTTCCTCTTCATTGACGAACATGTCGTTCGAACACAGCAGCGACACCGTGAATCCGTCCGGGTAGCCGGCCTCGGCCAAGAGCTTCTTGGCGCGCGCGGCGTCGAACGGCAGGCGCTCTTCCTGCTTGGGCTCGTAGCCCGGGATGGACGGCGCCACCAGCGCCCCCGTGGTGCGCGACAGGCCGCGCATCACGCGCTTCTGGATCAGTTCCGGCGACAGCGCCATGTACAGCGCCTGGCGCACTTTCAAATCCTTCAGCGGATTCTTGTCGGTGATGTTGGAGCCGACCAGCTTGTCGCCCAGGTTGAAGCCGAAGTACAGGGTGCGCAACTCGGTCGAGGCCAGCACCTTGACGTTGGACGCCGCGCGCAGCCGGTCCAGATCCTGCAGCGGCGCGTTCTCGGTAAAATTGATGTCACCCGACAGCAGCGCCGCCACCCGGGTGGGCGCGGACGCGATCGGCGTGAATTCGATGCGGTCCAGGTTGTGCTGCGGCTTGTCCCACCAACCGGGGTTGACCACCAGCACGGTGCGCGTGTCCGGGCGGTACGACTCCACCTTGAAGGGACCCGTGCCGTTGGCGTTGTGGGTGGCGTAGCCTTCGATCTTCTTGGCCGCGTCGGTGGGCTTCAGGCTGTTGTTGTCCACCAGCCATTGGCGGTTGAAGATGAAGATATTGGTCAGGTCATTGAGCATCAGCGGATACGGACGCGTCATTTCGATCTCGACCGTGTAGTCGTCCACCTTGCGCACCGCCTTGAAGGCCGGCAGATTGCCCTTCAAGGGCGAGGCCTCGTCCGAGACCCGGGTCATCGACGCCACCACATCGTCCGCCGAGAACGGCGCGCCGTTGTGGAACTTCACCCCTTTGCGCAGATGAAAGCGCAACACCGTGGGCGACGGGGTCTCCCAGGACTCCGCCAACGCGGGCGTAATGTTGAACTTGTCGTCATAGCGGATCAGCGCTTCGTACACATGGTTCAGGAACGCCAGGTTGAAGGTGCTGCCGTACGAGTACGGATCCAGCGAATCCAGGTCCCGCGCCGCGCCCCACTTCAGCGTGTTGGCGGCGCTGGCCCCCGTGATGGCCGACAGCGCGATCACGGCGCCCGCGGTCCACTTGAGCAAAGTCTTCATGGCTGCAACTCTCCCTTGTGTATCGGTCTGAACTCGCCGGGGGCGAGCCCGGCGCGGTGGATAAGACGAAGAAACTAGGAATGCGCGCCCGGACGTATCAGCGACAGCCGCTGCGCGCGCTCCAGGGACGCCAGCGCCAGCGCCTGGGCCAGGGCGGCGCGGTAGGAATCGATGATGGGCACGGCCGGCAGGCGCGGCAGGCTGGGCAGGTAGCCCGCCAGCGCGGCCCCCGCCACGATCACGACGTCCGCGCCCTGCGCCACGGCCGCGTCCAGCGCCCGGCTGACCTGCAGCGCCGACTCGGCCGAACGCGACACGTAGTCCAGGGCATTGCCCGGCAAGGCCAGAATGCCGGCGCAGCGGGACTCCAGCCCCAGTTGGCGGATTTGTTCGCGCAGCATGCCGGGCCAGCGCTGTCCCACTGTCACGATGGCGTAGCGGTCGCCGCGCTGCATGGCGCTCATGATCGAGGCCTCGGCCATGCCCACCACGGGCACGTCCAGGCGTTCGCGCACCGCGCCGATGCCGGGTTCACCGAAACAGGCCAGCAGGCAGGCGTCGAATCCGCCGTCCGGCGTCTCGCCGGCCGCCCGCTCCACGATGTCCAGCACCGCATGGGCGGCAATGGCCGCCTCCGCGCGGCTGGCGATGTAGGCGGGGCCGAAAGCCGCGGTCACCGCATGGATGCGGACCGTATTCCCGTAAAAAGCCTCGGCCTGGCTGGCCAGGCTGGTCGTCAGGTCGGACGTGGTGTTGCCGTTGACCACCAGCAGGCGGTAAGGCGAGGAAAGGGACAGCTCGGTTGCAGCGGCCTGCGGTACAGCGGACATGGATCAGCCTTTGTTTATTTGTATACAAACAAAAAGACTGTATTTGGACAATCTTGAATGTTTTGTATAAAAATTTGTATACGATTTATGTCGCCAATGTACTCCGCAGAGTCACGGCGGCAAGCTATCGCTAACCCTTAGCCTGCGGTGTAGTATGCTTTCCTGCACCAAGAAAAATGCGCGCCGGCAGCGCCAGCCGGGCCATTCCAACACTCTGAAAAGCGCGCAGGCATAGGAGCCAACAAGAAGATGAAGTCCCTCGCGCCGCCGGCCAATGAGCCCGCCAAGAAAGACGTCAGCCGCAACGAAATCGTATACAAAAATTTGCGCATGGCCATCATTGAGCAGGCCCTGCTGCCGGGCGACAAGCTGCCCGAAGACATCATCGGCGAGCGATTCGGCGTCAGCCGGACCATCGTCCGCAGCGTCCTGACGCGCCTGTTCAGTGAAGGGCTGGTGGATCTGCGGCCGAACCGCGGCGCCGCCGTGGCCCGCCCCAGCCTGGAAGAAGCGCACGACATCTTCGAGGCGCGCCGCTGCCTGGAGCGCGACGTGGCGCGCCGGCTGCTGCAACACATCACCGAGGCGGGGCTGGCACGGCTGGAACAGCACGTGGCGCAGGAAGAAGAAGCCCGCAAGCGCAACAGCGCCAACGAATCGATCCGGCTGTCAGGCGAATTCCATATCCTGATGGCGGAGCTGTCGGGCAATGCGGTGTATGCGCGCTACGTCAACGAGATCGTGTCGCGCTGCTCGCTGATCCTGGCCCTGTATGGCCGGCCGCATTCGAGCGAATGCGCGGTCAGCGAACACATGGAGATCGTGGCGGGCCTGCGCGCGCGCGACGAGAAGCACGTGCTGCACCTGCTGGAGCACCATCTGGAATCGGTAACCGCGCGCGCGCTGCTGACCGCGGACGGCCAGGGCGTGCGCGATATCCGCAAGATCCTGGACCGCTACGGCACGTAGGGGCGCGCCCGCCCGACGGGCGTGCGGCGTCCCCCAACGAAAAAGCGCCCGGTCCGGGCGCTTTTTTGGTTGGGGAGGCTAGATTTCGCGCTCTTCCGTCTTGAGGTTGTTGTCGCGAGCGAAATCCACCACGAACTTGTACGCCAGCGGTTCCAGATCGCGCAAACGCAAATCGACCACGATCCCGCGCACGCCGTCGATCACGACGGGCAGCACATAGGGCGAATAGGTGAGGTGGTTACCGGCACAGCCGGCGGGCCGGAACTGTGCCATTACGCCGGCGAGCCGTTCCGCCCAATCGCTGGGGCGAAAGCGGCTACCGCTTTCGGTAACGCCATGAATTACGAATTGTCTGACGCGAGTTGCCATGAGTTCTTCACTACAGCGCGCCCTTCACGAAAGCCGGATCTTCGGCGTGATCAAACATGCGCCCTGCGCCGCGAATTGTATATGATTGATCCTTTGCCCTCTTTCAAAAAGCGATTCGCCTGGGAAAACGAGCTGCCGGGGCTGCCAAACCCGGCGGCATTCCACGGGAACTCCGACCGAGCTCCAGCGCAATCCGCTTCATCCACAGGAGGATCCGCGATGACCTCGCCTCTGGCCAATATCTACGCCCGGCTGCCGGTATCGTTCACGCACGGCCAGGGCGTCTGGCTGTGGGACGCCGAAGGCCGCAAGTACCTGGACGCGCTGGCCGGCATCGGGGTGTCCTGCCTGGGCCACGCCCATCCGAAACTGGTGGCCGCCATCAGCGAGCAGGCCGCGCGCGTCATCCATACCTCGAACATCTACGAAGTGCCGCAGCAGGCCGAACTGGCGGCGCGCCTGACGCAGTTGTCCGGCATGCAGGAAGTCGCGTTCAACAACAGCGGCTCCGAGGCCAACGAGGCCGCGATCAAGCTGGCCCGCTATTACGCTTACCAGCGCGGCAACAAGCACGCCCACATCATCACCATGGATTCGTCCTGGCATGGCCGCACGCTGGCCACGCTGGCGGCCACGGGCAGCGAAAAGGCGCGCAAGGGCTTCGAGCCCCTGCCCTCGGGCTTCATCCAGGTGCCCTACAACAGCGTGGACGCGGTGCGCGCCGCCGGCGACGCCGAACCGCGCGTGGCCGCCGTGCTGCTGGAGGTGCTGCAGGGCGAAGGCGGCATCCGTCCCTCCGACATCGCCTATCTCCAGGAAGTGCGCCGGCTGTGCACCGAGCGCGGCTGGTTGCTGATGATCGACGAAGTCCAGTCCGGCATCGGCCGCACCGGCAAATGGTTCGCCCACCAATGGGCCGATATCGTCCCTGACGTCATGACCCTGGCCAAGGGCCTGGCGGGCGGCGTGCCCATCGGCGCCATGCTCGCCGCCGGCCCGGCCGCGGGCGTGCTCACGCCCGGCAGCCACGGCACCACCTTCGGCGGCGGCCCGCTGGTCTGTGCGGCCGGACTGGCCGTGCTGGACGCGCTGGAATCCGAAAACCTGCTGGACAACGCCCACAACGTCGGCAACCACCTGCAAGCCGCCCTGGCCGACGCGCTGGCCGGCACCCAGGGCGTCACCGAAATCCGCGGCCGCGGCCTGATGCTGGGCATCGAGCTTGCCCGCCCCTGCGGCGTGCTGGCCCTGCGCGCCCTGGAGGCCGGCCTGCTCATCAACGTCACGCGCGACCGCGTCATCCGCATGTTGCCGCCGCTGATCCTCAACCGCGACGAAGCCGACCGCATCGTCGCGATCCTGGTTCCGCTCATCCAGGAATTCCTGGCCGAAACACCATAAAATCAACGTCCCGCCCGGGCCATGAGCCTGGCCGGGCCCCATGACCTGCGACATCACCATGACTCCTCCCACGACTCAAAACGGCCCGTTGCGGCACTTCCTGCAGTTCAAGGACTTCTCGTCCGCCGAGATCGCCTACGTGCTGGACCGCGCGCGCCTGATCAAGGACAAGTTCAAACGCTACGAACCCCACATGCCGCTGCATGACCGCACGCTGGCGATGGTGTTCGAAAAGGCCAGCACGCGCACTCGCGTGTCGTTCGAAGCCGGCATGTACCAGATGGGCGGTTCGGTCATCAACCTGACCTCCAACGACTCGCAGCTGGGCCGCTCCGAGCCCATCGAAGACACCGCGCGCGTCATCTCGCGCATGGTCGACATCGTCATGATCCGCACCTTCGAGCAGACCCGCATCGAGCGCTTCGCCTCGCACTCGCGCGTGCCCGTGATCAACGGCCTGACCAACGAATTCCACCCTTGCCAGATCCTGGCGGACATCTTCACCTACATCGAGCACCGCGGCCCCATCGCCGGCAAGACGGTGGCCTGGGTGGGCGACGCCAACAACATGGCCTACACCTGGCTGCATGCCGCCGAAATGCTGGGCTTCACGCTGCACGTGTCGACCCCGGCCGGGTACGAGCTCGAAGCCTCGCGCATCGGCACGCCGCCGGCCACGGTGCTGCGCCAGTTCAAGGATCCCATGGAAGCCTGCAAGGGCGCGCACCTGGTCACCACCGACGTCTGGACCAGCATGGGCTATGAAGCCGAAAACGAAGAGCGCCGCGCCGCCTTCGCCGACTGGTGCGTGGACGCCGAAATGATGGCCGCCGCCGACGTCGAAGCCGTGTTCATGCACTGCCTGCCCGCCCACCGCGGCGAGGAAGTCACCGGCGAAGTGATCGACGGACCGCAAAGCGTGGTCTGGGACGAAGCCGAGAACCGCCTGCACGTGCAGAAGGCGCTGATGGAGTTCCTGCTGCTGGGCCAGATCAAGTAAGGCCTACGCCTACAAAAAAAGGCCTGCGCTTCTGTCGATGCGCAGGCCTTTCTTGTGTTGGAGGCAGGCTGCCATATGGGGGGCATTCTCACCCGCCGTCAGGACAGCAGCAATAATGGGCGCCAGGGCAATTACAGAACCTTGCGCAAGAAGTCCCGCGTACGTTCATGGCGCGGCTCACCCAGCACTTGCCGCGGCGGCCCCTCCTCCATGATCACGCCCTGATCGATGAACAACACTCGATCCGACACTTCCTGCGCAAAACCCATTTCATGCGTCACCACCACCATGGTCATCCCCTCTTGCGCCAAGGCCTTCATCACCGTCAACACCTCACCGACCAGTTCGGGATCGAGCGCCGAGGTCGGCTCATCAAACAGCATGACTTTCGGTTCCATCGCCAGCGCGCGGGCAATGGCCACACGTTGCTGCTGGCCACCCGACAACTGATTTGGAAACGCGTCGATCTTTTCCAGCAGGCCGACTTTCCGGAGCAGCCTTTCGGCCGCCGGCACGGCGTCTCGGCGGGACAGCCTCCTGACTTCCATCGGCGCCATGATCAGGTTTTCCAGCACCGACATGTGCGGGAATAGGTTGAAGCGCTGAAACACCATGCCCATGCTGGAACGCAGCGCGTTCAGATCGACCTTGGGATCATGGACCTTGACGCCGTCTACGATAATCTCGCCATCGCTCGCTTCCTCCAGGCCGTTGAGGCACCGCAGAAACGTGCTCTTGCCGGAACCGGACGGACCAATCATACAGACCACTTCTCCCTCTTTGATATCGCAGTCGATACCGCGCAGGATATGCGCCGGGCCAAACTGCTTATGCAGTTTTCTGACGTGTATCACCGTGCATCCCCTTTGCCATAGCGGGTTTCAAGATGCCGGACGAGCGCCGACAACAGCAGCGTAATAGCCCAGTAGATCAGCGAAATCGTCAGATACGGCTCCCAGTAGCGGGCATAGGCGCCGGACACCGTGCGTGCCGCATACGCCAGTTCCGCCAGACCGATGGCCGACGCCAACGAGGAATCCTTGACTATGGCAATGGCGTTGTTGCCCAGCGGCGGCAACATGCGGCGGAAAGCCTGCGGCAACACCACCTTGCGCAGCGTCCTCATGTAGCTCATGCCGAGCGAGCGCGAGGCCTCGTTTTGGCCACGATCAATCGACTGGATGCCGGCGCGAAAAATCTCCGATACATAAGCGCCTGAATTGAGCGTGATCGCCAGCACCGCCGAGGTGAATGCGCCGTATTGCGAGCGAACTTCACGCGCGATATCGCCGCTCAGAATCAAACCGTCGCTGGGATTGATCAGCAGCGGCATCAGCGCGAAGTGAATCAACAGAATCTGCACGAACAGCGGAGTGCCACGCACGAAACTGACGTAGATGCGCACCGGCCACTGCACCATGTAGTGCAGGGAGTATTTCCAGAAACCGTGGCGCGCCTGCGCCAGACGGCCGACGCCCAAAGCCAGGCCCCAGCACGTTCCCGTGATCACACAGATCAGCGCGACCTTGATGGTCATCCACGTGCCCTCGACAAACAAGGGCAGATACTCGCCAATGATTTCCCATTGAAAGAAAGAATTCATGAATGGAATCCGGAAGGAAATTCGCCCACGATCCGCAGCGAGAGCGTGGGCATGAAAAGGTTCTTGCGTGGCTTACAGCGGCAGCGCTGGCACGTTGGCGTCGAACCATTCCTTGTAGATCTTGGCGTAGGTCCCGTCGGCAACGATCTTCTTCAAACCGGCATTGATCTTGCCTTGCAGTTCGCTGTTGCCCTTCTTGACGGCGATACCGAAGTACTGGCGCGTGAACTTGGCATCGTTGACCACTTTGAATTGCTTTTCAGGATGGCTCTTGATGTAGAACTTGATCACGCCGACGTCGCCGATCGCGGCATCGATACCGCCTCGATACAGCTCTTCCAGCATCAGCGGCGTATTGTCGAAACGGTGAATGGCCGTACTGGACTTGCCTATTTCGTCCGAGATGACGATGTCGCCCGCGGTCGAATTGACTACACCGACTTGCAGGGCCTTCAGGTCCGCCAGCGCGGCAACCTTATTGTCGGCGCCAGTGATGATGACTTGCTCGGCCGGGAAATAAGGCAGCGAAAAGTCGACCATCTTGGTGCGCTTTTCAGTGATGGTAATGCCGGAGATGATGATGTCGCGGTCGCCCTGGCCCAGGGTGGCGAAAATGCCTTCCCAGGGCGTGCTGACCAGCTTGATCTTGAAGCCGGACGCGTGGGCAATGGCCTTGATGATGTCGATGTCGAAGCCGACCAGTTCCTTGCTCGGCGTTTCGAATTCAAAGGGACGGTAGGTGCCGCCTGCACCGACGACATAAGTCTGATCGGCTGCACTGACGTTGGTAGCGCTCAGCGTCAGTGCCAGAGCACAGCTCGCGCGCATGACGAACTTCTTGAACAACATGGTTTTCTCCCTGGGATGCCGGCGACCCACGACAACCGGCGCCAGACGGCCGACCAGCAAATGCCCACGGGCTTCGCTGTGTTCAGGCCCGGCTTCGTTGCGGGACTCGCACTTGCACGAACTGCCGGAAAATTCCAGGCCGCGCGAAACTCGGGATGTTCCGGCGCTCGTTTCTGGAGGTCAACGTATTAATTATTGATTTTTATAGAAAAAAATTAGATTTACCAAACAAGATTTCCATCGGCTCAAAAACCGTTTCAACAGTCTGATTGCGCGCGCATGGCAGGCGAGTCCCGGCGCCTGCTCCGCGGCTCCGCGCCCTTCCTACAGAATGCGTTTGAACATGATGCGGCGCGTATTGCGGAATGACGGCCGCACGCGGCTGCTCCAGTCGCTGGCGCGCACGGCCAGCCAGGGCGGGCTGCCGAAGGTCTCGCGCGTGTGCAGGTCGTAGCAGGCCAGGTAGCGCGGCGACTCGTCGCGGCATTCATAGCGCATGGCGCGCACCGTGCCAGGCACGGACGCCAGGCCCGGCAGATGCTCCTGGTCATACCAGGCATTCAGGTCGGCTTCGGCCTCGGGCAGCACGTCGGTTTCGACGATGTAGTGCCACGGCGCGTCCTGCCCCGCCGAGGCGCCGGCCAGGTCCAGCGTCAAGTGCAGCACGCGGCTACGGGCGCCCGGAAAGCTCTCGGCCAGGCGGGCCTGCGCTTCCGGCAAGGCGGCCGCCGGACCGCGCAGATAGACGTAGGTTTCGTCTTCTTCAACGGCGGCGTACGCGGCGGCGCGCAGGCCTTCCAATCCTTGGGTCAAGGTCCGCCCAAGTTCACCTGCCCGCGGTTCGTCGAAGCGCTCGCCCAGCGATACCAGCAATACGGTTTCCTGCACTCCAGTCTCCTTTTCAATGTCCGACGCGCAAAGCCACCAGGAAGCGCGAGACCATGTTGTACGCGCCCACGGTCGCCGCCAGTTCCACCAGCTGCGTGTCATCGTAGCGCGCGCGCAGCGGCGCGAACACGGCGTCCGGCACCTCGATGTCGCGCGTCATGGCGTCCGTCAGCGCCAGCGCCTCCGCCTCGCCCGGCTCCAGGCCTTGCAATTCCGCAGGCGCAGGGCCGCCGCGCAATGCGTCGACCAGCGCTTGCGGCATGCCAGCGGCCAGCGCGTGCGGCACATGGGCCTCGAACTCGTACGGCGCGTTGTTCAAGGTCGCCACGCGCAGGATGATCAACTCCCGCAGGCGCGGTGGCACCGAAGTGTTCAGGCGGATCGCCGTCAGCATCGCTTCCCAACCCTGGACCACGGCCGGGCTGTTCAGCAGCACCTGGTACAGGGGCGAGATGCGCCCCCGCGCAGCCGAGATCCGCGCCTCGACTTCAGCCAGTTCCGGGCGAGTGCCGGGCGTCACGAGCCCTACTCTGCATGCGTTCATTTTCACTCCGGACGGATGTTCTTGCGCTGGATCAGCGCGGTCCACTTCTCCCGGTCCGACGCGATCAGGGCAGCCAGTTCCTGCGGGCTGCCGGGCGCGGCCTGGGCACCGAACTTCTCCAGGCGGGCGCGTACGCTCTCCGTGTTCAGCGCGGCGCGCACGGCCTGGTTGAGCTTGTCGATCGTGGCCGGCGGCGTGGCGGCCGGCGCCACGATGCCGTACCAGTTGTTGGACTCCACCCCGGCAATGCCTTGCTCGGCCAGGGTCTTGACCTCGGGCAGCAGCGGATGGCGGGTCGGCGCGGCGATGCCCAGGGGCTTGAGCTTGCCGCCCTGGATATGGCCGATCAGGCCGGGCACGTCGCCGAAGAAGCCCGACACCTGATTGCCCATCACGTCGTTGATGACCGGGGCCGCGCCCTTGTAAGGCACATGCATCACGTTCGCCTTGCTGGAGTCGGCGAACATTTCCAGCGTCAGGTGGGGAATGCTGCCGATGCCCGACGAGCCGATCGCCACCGATTGCGAGGCGGCTTGCGACTTCTTGACGAAGTCCGCGGCGTCGACCGCCGGATTGGACGGATTCACCACGAACACCGTGGCGTTGTTCACCACCTTGGACACCGGCGCGAAATCGCGCACGGGGTCATACGGCAGGTCCTTGTACAGCGCCGGGCTGATCGCTACCGCGCCCACGCTGGTCAGGAACAGCACCGAGCCGTCGGCGGGCGACTTGGCCACGTAGGCCGCCGCGATGTTGCCGTTGGCGCCGGCCTTGTTCTCCACGATGACCTGCTGCTTCAGCTCCTTGCCTAGTTGCTCGGCCAGCACCCGGCCCACCAGATCCACCGGCCCGCCCGGCGGGAAGGCGATGATGAGGCGCACCGGCCCGTCGGCATGGGCGGAGCCCACAGCGGCCAGGCTCAGCAGGCCGGCGGACAGTATTTTCTTGAACATGATGTCTCCTGATTGAATGGAATTTTCTTGTCATCCGCGCGCCGCCTGATGGCGGCCGCGTTTGCCGCGTCTACTCGAATCCGTACAGCCGCGCCGGGTTGTCCACCAGGATGCGCTGGCGCAAGGCCGCATCGGGGCAAGCTTCGAAAAACAGGTCGACCAACTCGCCGTCATCCGGCATGTCGCCGGCCACGTTCGGATGCGGCCAGTCCGTGCCCCACAGGCAACGGTCGGGCAAAGCCTCGGCCAGCGCGCGCACAAAGGGCAGGCCCTCGGCATACGGACGCGTGCCGGACGCGATGCGGTCGATGCCCGACACCTTGACCCAGGCCTGCGGCACCTGCGCCAAGCCGAGCAGCGCCTGCATCGCCGGCGACTCCAAACCATCGGCAGCTTTCAACCGCCCCATGTGATCGACCACGAAGGGCAACGGCAGCGTAGCCAGGCGCGGCAACAGTTCCGGCAGCATCGCGCCGTCCAGATGCAGGCACAGATGCCAGCCCAGCGGCGCGATCAGGGCCACCACCTGGTCAAAGACCGCCGGATCGGGCGCGCCGCCCAGATGCGGCACAAAGTTGAAGCGGGCCGCGCGCACCCCGCCCTCATGCAATTGCCTGACGCCGGCCTCGGTGGCGTCAGCCCCCAGCAGCGCCACGCCGCGATAGCGGCCGCCGCTCCGGGCCAGCGCGTCCAGCAAGGCCCGGTGGTCGGAGCCATGGCAATTGGCCTGCACCACCACCGCGCGCTCCACGCCCAGGCGCTCGTGCAGCGCCGCCATGGCCTGGTAAGGCGCGTCCGGCGGCGTGTACGAGCGGCCCTCGGCATACGGAAACACGCCAGCCGGCCCGAACACATGGCAATGCGCATCGCACGCGCCAGGCGGCAAGGCGTGGCGGGGACGGGACGGTGAGGCAAGCGGAGGACGGCAATCGGGCACGGGCGGGTTCCTGCGGTGAAAGCGTCATGGTCCCGGATTGCCCGCAGTCCAACAATGCTATATCTTTGATTTCAGATATAGATTTTCCAAATATCAGATGGACCTGAAGCAGATCGAATACTTCCTGCGCGTGGCCGAGAGGCGCAGCTTCTCGCGCGCGGCCGAAATGCTGGACGTGGCACAGCCCACGCTCAGCCGCCAGGTCCGCCTGCTGGAACTGGAACTCGGCCAGCACCTGCTCTATCGCAACGGGCGCGGCGCCGAACCCACCGAGGCCGGACTGCGCTTCCTGGAGCACGCCCGCGCCCTGCTGACCCTGGCCGAACGCGCCAAGGAAGATCTGCAGACCCTGCGCGAAACGCCCACCGGCAAGGTCGTGGTGGGCCTGCCGCCCCGCATCGCGCGGGTGCTGACGCCGCCGCTGGTGCAGGCTTTCCGCCGCGGCTTTCCCGAAGCCTCCATCGCCGTGGCCGAAGGCCTCAGCGCCCAGGTGCGCGAATGGCTGCTGGCCGGCCGCGTCGACCTGGCCCTGCTCTACGATCCCGCACCCTCGCCCCAGCTGGCCTACGAATCGCTGTTCCGCGAAGACCTGGTGCTGGTGGCCGCCGCCGGACGCCGGCCCGCCCTGCCCGCGCGCATCGCCGTGGCGCAACTGGGCGACTACCCGCTGGTGGTGCCCAGCCTGCCCAACGCCATCCGCACCCTGGTCGAAAGCGTGTGCCGCGCCCAGGGCGTGCGCCTGACCATCGCCGTCGAGGTGGACGCCGTCCAGACCATCGTCGAACTGGCCGCCCAGGGCGACGCCTACGCCATCCTGCCACGTTCGGCCGCGCGCGGCCCCGCCGCGGAACACGAGCTGTCGCTCTGCGACATCGTCGACCCGATCATCACCAACGACCTGGTCCTGGCCAGCGCCCGCCACCGCCCCGCCACCCGGCTGGCCGCCGCCACCGCACTCCTGATCCGGCGGCTGGAGCTGCCAGCCCTATTCGCGCCCCCCGGCCCATCCGCGGCAAAAGAGTTAAAATAGCGTCCGTTTCTCTTGTTTGGCGGCTAGCGGCTGTCCAAGTCTGCTGTCCAAGTCCTGTTGGCGTCTCACTTCAAACAATGACCACTATTCTCCCGAACCTTCCCACCGGCCAGAAGGTCGGCATCGCCTTCTCCGGCGGCCTCGACACCAGCGCAGCGCTCCTGTGGATGCGCAACAATGGCGCCATCCCCTACGCCTACACCGCGAACCTGGGCCAGCCCGACGAGTCCGACTACGACGAGATCCCGCGCAAGGCCATGGCCTACGGCGCCGAAAAGGCCCGCCTGATCGACTGCCGCGCGCAGATGGTGGCCGAAGGCATCGCCGCCCTGCAATCGGGCGCGTTCCACATCTCGACCGCCGGCATCACCTACTTCAACACCACCCCCATCGGCCGCGCAGTCACCGGCACGATGCTGGTGGCCGCCATGAAGGAAGACGACGTCAACATCTGGGGCGACGGCAGCACCTTCAAGGGCAACGACATCGAGCGCTTCTACCGCTACGGTCTGCTGACCAATCCGGACCTGAAGATCTACAAGCCCTGGCTGGACCAGCGCTTCATCGACGAGCTCGGCGGCCGTTCCGAAATGTCGGAATACATGCGCCAGGCCGGCTTCGACTACAAGATGTCGGCTGAAAAGGCCTACTCCACCGACTCCAACCTGCTGGGCGCCACCCACGAAGCCAAGGACCTGGAGCACCTGAACTCCGGCATCCGCATCGTCAAGCCCATCATGGGCGTCGCCTTCTGGCGCGACGACGTCGCCGTCAAGGCCGAGGAAGTCACCGTCCGCTTCGAGGAAGGCCATCCGGTCGCCCTGAACGGCGTGGAATACAGCGACCCCGTCGAACTGATGCTCGAAGCCAACCGCATCGGCGGCCGCCACGGCCTGGGCATGAGCGACCAGATCGAAAACCGCATCATCGAAGCCAAGAGCCGCGGCATCTACGAAGCCCCGGGCCTGGCCCTGCTGTTCATCGCCTACGAGCGCCTGGTCACCGGCATCCACAACGAAGACACCATCGAGCAGTACCGCGAAAGCGGCCGCAAGCTCGGCCGCCTGCTGTACCAGGGCCGCTGGTTCGACCCGCAAGCCATCATGCTGCGCGAAGCCGCCCAACGCTGGGTCGCCCGCGCCGTCACCGGCGAAGTCACCATCGAACTGCGCCGCGGCAACGACTACTCGCTGCTGAACACCGAATCGCCCAACCTGACCTACGCGCCCGAGCGCCTGTCCATGGAAAAGGTCGAAAACGCCCCGTTCACGCCCGCAGACCGCATCGGCCAGCTCACCATGCGCAACCTCGACATCGTCGACACCCGCGGCAAGCTCTTCACCTACGTGAAGACCGGCCTGCTCGCCTCCTCCGGCAGCTCGCTGCCGCAGCTGAGCGACGAAGGCAAGAAGAAGTAATTCTTCAACGCCCAAAACAAAGCCCTTCGGCATGCCGAAGGGCTTTTTGTTTGGGCAACATCAATCGCAAGAAACCGCCGAAGCCCCCAAAGGCCGCCCGCGCGGCCGGCCGGGGGCGAGCCCCGCAAAATCCATCGCCACACCCCACTCTAGGCGAGGACGTCAAGCACACTACCCGCGCCAGCGACCGGACAAATTCAACTGGCGCAGCCTGTGGCGAGGGGGCGTGGGACGCGCGGGGCGTCGATAAGCCCGAGGGAATCGGAAGGAGTCGCCGAAGGCGAGGACGACGATGACGACGGGGGAGCCCGGAGCGAAGGCTCCGGGCCGCAATCGTTGCCCCGCGCGTCCCACGCGCCCTCGCCACAGGCGTCATAAGAACTCACCGCATCGGCAAGAACCCAGAGCCTAGAGCTCCACCTGCATCCCCATCTCCACCACCCGATTAGCCGGAATCTTGAAAAACTTAGTACTCCGCGTAGAGTTCCGCGCCATGAACGAAAACACCGCCCGCCGCCACCGCCACAACGCCGGCTTCCTGGCCGCCACCACCGTCTGCCGCGACAGGAAGTAGGAAGTCCGCATCGGCTCCAGATCAATCTCGGGATAGGCCTCCGCCACCAGCCGCAGCGCCTCCGGCACGTCCGGATCTTCCTTGAAGCCGTAGTTGATCGTCGCCTGCCAGCTCGACGCCGACAGCTTGGTCACGGAGAAGCGTTCTTCCGGCGAGACATAAGGCACGTCCGCCACCAGAATCGTCAGGAACAGCACATGGTCGTGCAGCACCTTGTTGTGCTTCAAGTTATGCAGCAGCGCCGGCGGCACATTGCCCGAATTCATCGTCATGAAGATCGCCGTGCCTGGTACCCGCGACGGCGGATATTCCTCCAGCTGCGCCATGAATTCCTTGAGCGGCTGACGGTCCCGCTGCTGCATCTCGGACAGCAGCCGGCGTCCGCGCCGCCAGGTCATCATCAGCGTGAACACCACGATGGCCACCAGCAGCGGCAGCCAGCCCCCCTCATGGATCTTGAACACATTGGCCGAGAACAGCAGCACGTCAAACAACAGCAGCAGGCCCAGCGCCACCAGCCACAACACACGTTTGATTCCGGTCGAACCGCGCGGCAGCACCGCGAAAGCCAGCACCGAAGTCGTGAGCATCGTGCCAGTGACCGCAAAACCATAGGCCGCGGCCAGATTGTCCGAATTGCGGAACAGCAGCACCAGGATCAGCACCGCGCACAGCAGCAGCGCATTGACCTGCGGCAGATAGATCTGCCCCTTCTCGACCGCCGAGGTGTGCAGGATCTGCATGCGCGGCCAGAAGCCCAGTTGCACCGCCTGCCGCGTGACCGAGTAAGCCCCGGAAATCACCGCCTGCGACGCCACGATGGTCGCGATGGTCGCCAGCGCCACGAGCGGAGCCAGCCCCCATTCCGGCGCCATCATGAAGAACGGATTGCGTATCGCCGTCGGATCGCGCAGCAGCAGCGCGCCCTGGCCGAAATAACACAGCGTCAAGGCCGGCAGCACCATGCTGAACCAGGCGCGGCGGATCGCCGGACGACCGAAGTGGCCCATGTCGGCATACAGCGCCTCGGCGCCGGTCAGGGCCAGCACCACCGCCCCCAGCAGCACGAAACTGATCCACGGAAACTCGACGATGAAGCGCAGCCCCCACATCGGATTCAACGCCCGCAGCACTTCCGGGGTCTGCCAGATCTGCCACCCGCCCAGCGCCGCCAACGTGCCGAACCATAGCAGCATCACCGGACCGAACAGTTTGCCCATGGCGCCCGTGCCGTGCGACTGGATCGCGAACAGAGCGATCAGCACCACCAGCGCCAACGGCACCACCCAGGCATCCAGCTGATGCGACACGATACCTATCCCTTCCAGCGCCGACAGCACCGAGATCGCCGGCGTGATCATGCTGTCGCCATAGAACAGCGCCGCGCCAAAGATCCCCAGCACGATCAGCACCCAGCGCAGCTTGCCTTCGCGCCCGCGCACCGCCAATTCCAGCAAGGCCAGCGTGCCGCCCTCGCCACGGTTGTCGGCACGCAGCACCAGGGTCACGTACTTGAACGACACCACCACCATCAGCATCCAGAACAAGATAGACAGCACGCCCAGCAGGTGGGCCGGCTCCAGATCGGTGTGCACGCTCAGTCCCGTCAAGCAGGCCCGCAGCGTATACAGAGGGCTGGTGCCGATATCGCCATACACCACACCCAGTGCCCCCATGATGAGAGCCGCGCGCGACGACGGCGCGTGTCCGCCGAGTGCATGCCCATTGGACGACGAAGGAACGCTGGCCGAACCTTGGCTCATGATGTAGGTTCTTGACGAGTGAGTTGGGCTCCCTTGCGGGGGCCGGGAAACACGACGGAAAGCCGTGTTCCTGAAAAGTCCGGGCGGCTGGTGAGCTTCCACCAGGCGCCATGCGCATGCGCGATTTCCCGCACGATGGCCAACCCCAGGCCCGACCCGCCCGCGGTAGCCGTGGGCGAGCGGTAGAAGGCTTCGAACACGCGTTCGCGCTCATCCGGAGAAATGCCAGGCCCGTCGTCCTCCACGGTCAGCGAAGGCGGATTGGCGCCGACGATCAGCGTGATGCGGCCGGTCTTGTTGCCATAGCGCAGCGCGTTGTCGATGAGATTGCCCAGCAGCTCGGCCAACAGCAAGGGATCGGCGTCGATCCAGATCGGCGCATCGGGCGCCACCAGATCCAGCTCGTAGTGCGCCTCGCGCACCCGCGGAAACCACTCCGCGCCGTTCGCGCGCACCCATTCGCACAGGTCGATGCGCACGAAACTGTCTTGCGGGCGGGCGTTGGGATCGGCGCGCGCCAGCACCAGCAGTTGCTGCCCCAGGCGGATCATGCGGTCGCTGACGGCCTTGATGCGTTCCGCCCGCGCCCGCACGTCGTCGGGCAAGGGACGCGCCAGCATCAGTTCGGACTCCAGCCGCAGGCCGGACAAGGGCGTGCGCAACTGGTGCGCCGCATGGCCGATGAAGCGGCGCTGCGCCGCCAGCGAGGCGTCCAGGCGCAACAGCAAGTCATTGGTGTGCGTCACCAGCGGCTCGATTTCGACCGGCACGCCGGCCACTTCCAGCGGCTGCATGTCGTCGATGGAGCGTTGCCTGATCTCCTCAGACAGATGATTGACCGAACGCAGCCCCGAGCGCACGCCCTGCACCACCACCCAGGTGAACAGCGCAATCAGCGCGATCTGCCCCACCACCATCAACCAGAAGAAATCTTCCAGCATCCAGAGCGACATGTCGATCTTGTGCGTGATGACCCAGGTGGCTGCCAGGTCCAGCAGGACCAGCAGCAGGATCGGCGGCATCAGGCGAATGACCAGATGCCGCGCCAGCGAACGAGAGGGAAGCAAGGGGCGAGAAGCCGGAGTAGAGGTAGGAGCGCGTTCCTGCATCATGACGCAATACCCTCGCCCAGGCGTATGGATGCGCTCGGCCGGCGCGATCCGGCCGAGGCCGGCCCGTCAGGCCGTTTCCACATCCAGCATGTAGCCAAAGCCGCGTACCGTCTGAATGCTGGCGCCCGTGCCTTCCAGGCGCTTGCGCAGGCGGTACACATAGACTTCGACGGCGTTTTCGCTGAAGTCGGCATCCCAGGCCGAAAGCGAGTTCACGATCTGGCGCTTGGTCACGACGCGGCCGACGCGGGCCATCAGCATTTCCAGGACAGAAAGTTCGCGCACCGACAGGGACAAGCGCTGGCCATTGGCGCGGACTTCGCGGCCGACGGTGTCGAACACCAGCGGTCCGACTTCGATCAGGGGCTGCGCCTGGCCGGCGCGGCGCCGGCCGAAGGCGCGCACGCGCGCCGCCAGCTCGGGCAGTTCGAAAGGTTTGGTGACGTAATCATCGGCCCCGGCATCCAGGCCGGCGACGCGGTCCTCGATGCCATCGCGGGCGGTGAGAATCAGCACGGGGACCTGGTTGCCGTCCTGCCGCAACTGCCGCAGCACGTCCAGTCCGCTCATACCGGGGAGGTTGAGGTCGAGCAGCATCAGGTCGTAGGGCTGACCTGCCAAGGCGCCCAGAACCCGGTCGCCCTCGGTCAGCCAGTCGACCGCATAGCCTTGGTCGGCCAGAAATTCCTGGAGCGCGTGGCCCAGGGTGGTGTCGTCTTCGATTACCAGAACTCGCATGCGGCGATTCTAGCGCGATCCCGGCCGGAACGGGGCGTGAAATACGCCCCGGGGCCGGGAAGCGTTCAAGGTGCGGACGGAGCCGGGGCGGCTCCGGCTGCGGCGGGGGTTGCCGCGCCCGCGGCGCCGCCCGAAGGAGGCGTGGTGACGAACCCGATGCGCGTCATGCCCGAACGGCGCGCCGAAGCCATGACCTTGGCCAGCGTCTCGTAGCGGGTGTTCTGATCCGCGCGGATGCGGATCTCGGGTTGCGGCTTGGTGCCGGCGATCGACTTGAAGCGGTTGGGCAGGTCGTCGATATTGACCGGCTTCTCGTCCCAGAACAGCGCGCCGCTGGCATCGATGGCCAGGTCGACGGTCTTGGGCTCTTCCTCGATCTGCTCGGCGGCCACCTGGGGCATGTTGATCTTGATCGAGTGCGCCAGCAGCGGCGCGGTGATGATGAAGATCACCAGCAGCACCAGCATCACGTCGATCAGGGGCACCATGTTGATCTCGGAAACCGTGTGGCTTCCGGACCCTTTGCCCTCGAAGCTGCCAAAGGCCATTATTCGCTCCCGCGTTGAGCCGCAGCGCCGTTGCCGTTCTGGCGGCGCAGGGCGCGCACCTTGCCGTCGGACAGCGCAACTTGCTGGCCGGTGGTCAGGAACGCGAACAAATCATGCGCGAAGGCATCCAGGCGCGACAGGAACACGCGGTTGTTGCGCACGAAGGTGTTGTAGGCCAGCACCGCGGGAATGGCGACCGCCAGGCCCAGGCCCGTCATGATCAGCGCTTCGCCCACCGGACCAGCGATGCGGTTGATGGTCACGCCATCGGACAGGCCGATGCCGACCAGGGCATGGTACACGCCCCAGACCGTACCGAACAGGCCCACGAACGGCGCCGTCGAACCGACCGACGCCAGCACCGTCAGGCCGTTTTCCAGCTTGGCGGTTTCTTCGTCGATCACCTTGCGCATGGTGCGCGTGACGAAATCGGTATTGCTCCCGGCTTCTTCCAGCTTGGTCGCGCCGAACTTGTTGTGATGCGCCTGCGCATGCATGGCATGGCTGGCCAAGTGCGAGAACGGATCGCGCGCGCCGTGCGTGACGATTTCGTTTTCCACCTGCTCGAGCGAGCTGGCATTCCAGAACTTGTTCAGGAAGTCCGCCGAGCGCTTGCGCATGCTGACGTTGCTGGCCACCTTGACCAGGATCAGGTACCAGGTCACCAGCGACATCAGGATCAGGATGATGAACAGGCTCTTGCCGACAAAGTCGCTCTGCGCAATGAAGTGCATGAAACCCATGTCGGGGACCGCGATGGGAGCCGGCGCGGCAGGCAGCGCCGAGGGCAGCGCGGCGGCGGCGCCTTGCAGCGTGTCGGCCGACTGCTGGACAGCGCCAGCGGCTTGCTGAGCCACGGCGCCGACGGTCGAGGCGGCTTGTTGGGCGGCGGGCGCGGCCGCAGCCGCGGCAGGCGCAGCAGCGGCGGCAGCCGGCGCTGCCGGGCTGGTGGTCGCCTGCGCCACCAGGGTGGCGCTATGCAGTGCGTTGGACATCTCAGTTCCTCATTACGAAATCGAACGGAATTTTGGCTTTGGCGGGATAGGCCACGCCGTTACGGGTATACGGTTTGAAACGGCCCTTGCGGGCGGCTGCCAGCGCCGACTCGTCCAGGCGCGGAAAGCCCGAGGAAGCGTCGATGGTTGCCCGCTCGACCAGCCCCTGGGTATTGATCTCGACCAGCACCACCACCCGGCCCTCTTCCCGCATGCGGCGCGAGGCCATCGGGTAATTGGGCATGGGACGCGCGCCCTGGAACTCGATGCTGGAAACCAGCACCGGTTGGTCGGGCGGCGGTCCCTGCTGCGGCCCTTGCGGCGCCTGGGTGCCTTCGGGCGCGCCGCTGGGCGGCGCCTTCGGCGCGTCCGGCTTGGGCTCGACCTTGACGTCCTGCTTGGGCTCCGGCTTGGGCTTAGGCTTGGGTGGCGGCTTGGGTTTGGGCTTGGGCGCCGGCATCGGCGGCTTTTCAACCACCGGTTCCGGTTCGGGTTCAGGCTCCGGCTCGGGCTTGAGTTCGGGCTCAGGCTCGGGTTCCGGTTCAATCTCGGGTTGCGGCTCGGGCGGCGTTTCCGTCACCGGTTGCGGCTCTTCGGGAGTGGGCTCGGCCTTGGCGATCTGGGGAATGGGCGCATCCACCACGCTCACCATGATGGCTTCCGGTTCCTCGAGTTCAGGACGATTCTCGGGCGCCATGAAGATGGCTCCTATCACTGCCGCATGCAGCGCCAGGACCGTCAGGCCAGCGCCTGCGCGTATACCGAATGAAGAGCGCGAAGAAGAATTCCAACCGCGTTGAAAACTAGGCATGAATCAGCCAGAGTGCATTGACTTATCCGGCCAGCCAGTAAAAGACGCACACGCAATGGCGACGGCTGCTGACCGGTACAAGCCCACAATAATATCTTAAATGCGAATGATTCGCACGTCCTATTTCATCTGATCCGGTCCTACATTTCTGACCTGGATCAATGCGCCCGAGCCATGCAAGCCAGCTCAGTCAATGAAGAACAAAACCCAAAACAAAAAACCCGCCACCATGACGTGTGCGGGTTTTGTGTGGAGCGCATATCGGAGCTTTTGGTGGGTGCTACAGGGGTCGAACCTGTGACCTACGCCTTGTAAGGGCGCCGCTCTACCAACTGAGCTAAGCACCCATTTTGATGCAGCCTCAAGACGAAATTCGCGAAAAATCCGTACAAGCAACTGCCAACCGGGGCACTCAAAAGCAATACGCGGGCCGGAGTATACCGGACCGCGCACTTGTGGGCAAATCGCCAGGTCTGCGCCTGCGATCCGCCCGCCGTCCATTAGTTGACGGCGTCCTTCAGGGCCTTGCCCGGACGGAACTTCGGCACCTTGGCCTTCTTGATCTTGATGGTTTCGCCGGTGCGCGGATTACGGCCGGTGCGAGCGGCGCGAGCCGACACAGCGAACGTGCCAAAGCCAACCAACGTAACCGTACCGCCCTTCTTCAGGGTGGTCTTGACGGCACCGATCAGGGCGTCGAGCGAACGACCAGCGGCAGCCTTGGAGATGTCAGCCTTGCTGGCGATGTGATCGATGAGTTCGGTTTTGTTCATTCAGGTGTACCCCTCACAAGGTATTGAGTCTGCCGGTAGTGCAGTTCACGGCCGTCATGATGGACGCCGCTGAAGACGCAAGACCCGACAAACGACGAACAGACAGTGGATAAACTTTTTTCTTGCGCTGCGAAGCACAACTTTTAAACTGCTGCGCCGCTTGGATTCAATGGCAAATTGCCTTCAAATCGTCAGCGACGCAGACGTGTATTAGGCCTTGGCGTGGCGCGGCTGTCAAGCGAAAACCTCACCACAACCCGCGCCAATACTAGCTTTTAGACCTTTTCGCAATAAACAGAAACACGCATTTCGGGATTTGCGCGACACCCCCGAACGCGATAGTTAACTTGCGTCAGACCTCGGCCCATCGACGCAGCAAATTGTGATAGATGCCGGTGAGCTGCACGATGGAAGGATGCCCTGCGGCGTCCTGGTTCAAGCGCTGTATGGCCACGTCCATGTCCAGCAACAGCGCGCGCTGGCTGTCTTCGCGCACCAGGCTCTGCATCCAGAAAAAGGACGACACGCGCGCGCCGCGCGCCACCGGATTCACCTTGTGCAGGCTGGTGCTGGGATACAGCACCATGTGCCCGGCGGGCAGCTTCACCGCGCGCGGGCCATAGGTATCGTCGATGACCAGTTCGCCGCCATCGTAGGAGTCGGGCTCGGAGAAGAACAAGGTGGCCGACAGGTCGGTACGCACGCGTTCGGCCGTGCCGGCAATGCCGCGCACGGCGTTGTCCACGTGATAGCCGAAGGACTCGCCGCCCTCGTAGCGATTGAACAAAGGCGGAAAGATCTTGCGCGGCAACGCGGCCGACATGAACAGGTTGTTGACCGCCAGGCGTTGCAGGATCAGGTTGCCCAGCTCCTGCGCCAAGGGGTGCTGCTCCGGCAATTGGCGGTTGCGCTTGACCTCGGCCGACTGATGGCCGGCCGTGACTTTGCCGTCGACCCAATCGGCGGCGTCCAGGCGGCGCCGGATCTCGGCCGCCTCTTCAGGCGTAAAAACTTCTGCGATCTGTATAAGCATGGGCACTATCCCGATGGCGTTGCAGGCGCGGCCAGCCACCGGCCGCGCGCGTGCCGCATTATCCCTGCAGGCAGCCGTTGAGCGCCTGATCGAAATCAAACAGCAGATCGGCTTCGTCTTCGATGCCCACGGACACCCGGATGAGACTGTCCGCGATGCCCATCTGCTTGCGGCGCTCGGCGCCCATCTCGTAATAGATGGTGTGGGCGGCGGGCAGCGCCAGGCTGCGCGTATCGCCCAGGTGAGTCGCCATCAACACGATGCGCAGGCGGTTCAGGAAATCGAAGCAATCCACCCCATCGGCCAGTTCCACGCCGAGCAGCCCGCCGAAGCGCGAACCGAACAGCGCCGCCGCGCGCGCATGTTGCGGGTGGCTGGCCAGCCCGGGGTAATGCACCCTGGCCACGCCGGGATGCTCTTCCAGGAAGCGCGCCAGCGCCAGCGCGTTGGCGCAATGCTTGGCCATGCGCAGGGCCAGCGTCTCGGCGCCCACCGCGATGCGGTGCGCGGGCTCGGCCGCCAGGGTGCCGCCCATGTCGCGCAGACCCTTCTTCTTGATCTGCGTAAGGCCCCAACTAGTGGGCGCGCCCTTGCGATAGGCCTCGTAGATGTTCGAGTCATCCGACCAATCGTACAAGCCAGTGTCCGTCACGGCCCCGCCCAAGGCATTGCCATGGCCGCCGATGTACTTGGACAGCGAGTTCATCACCAGCGACGCGCCGACCGAGGCCGGCCGGAACATCCACGGCGTGGTCAAGGTATTGTCGACCACGTAGACCAGGCCCTTCTCGCGGCAGATCTCGCCGATCACCGCCAGGTCGGCAACTTGCGTGCCCGGATTGGCGATGGTTTCGGTGAAGACCATGCGGGTATTGGGCTGGATCGCCGCGCGCACCTGCGACGAATCGGTCGCGTCCACGAAGGTGATCTCGATGCCCAGTTCCAGCAGCGTGCCCAGCAGGCTGTTGGTGTTGCCGAACACGAACTGGCTGGATACCAGGTGGTCGCCGCGGCGCAGCAGCGTGGTGAAGATCGCGGCCAGCGCAGCCATGCCGGTCGCGAAGCTGACCGTGCCCTTGCCGCCTTCCATCTGGTTGACCTTGGCCTCCAGCGCAGTGGTGGTGGGCGTGCCCTGGCGGGCGTAGGTAAAGCCAGCTTTGCCTTGGAAGACCGCAGCCAGCTCGCGGGCGTCTTCGTAAGCGAACTCCGAGGACGGATGCATGGGCTTGTGCACCGCTCCGTGCTCGACGGATTGCTTGCGGTCGGAATGGAGGATGGTGGTGGTAAAGCCGTTCTGGTGCATGATGGGCTGACGCGAAGAGGATGTGGTCTACAGGATAGGCAAGACGGATGGATCAGGAACGGCGCTGACGCACGGTTTCGTATAGGCAGACGGCGCTGGCCACGCTGACGTTCAGGCTTTCCACCGAACCCAGCATGGGGATGTTCACCAACTGGTCGCAGGTTTCCCGCGTCAGGCGGCGCATGCCCTCGCCTTCCGCCCCCATGACCCAGGCCATGGGCTGGCGCGCATCGATCTGGTGCATGCTGTCGGTCGCCTGGTCGTCGGTACCCACCAGCCACACGCCGCGGTCCTTCAGGCTGCGCATGGTGCGCGCCAGGTTGGTCACCATCAGATAGGGCACCGTGTCGGCGGCGCCGCAAGCCACGCGTTGCACGGTCGCGTTCAGGCCAACGGCCCGGTCGCGAGGGGCGATGACCGCGTGCACGCCAGCGGCGTCGGCCGTACGCAGGCAGGCGCCCAGGTTGTGCGGATCGGTCACGCCATCGAGTATCAGCAGTAGCGGCGGACCTTCGATGACGTCGAGAACTTCGTCCACGTCCACCGCCAATTGGCGTTCTTCGGCCAGCGCCACCACGCCCTGGTGGCGAGTGCCGCGGGACAAGCCGTCCAGGCGCTCCATGGGGACCGGATGCAGGCGGCAGCCCGCTTTCTCGGCCTGCTCGATGAACGTCTGCATCCGCTTGTCGCGGCGCGATGCCTCTACATAGATTTCCTTGATCGAGTCGGGCGCGTGGCGCAGCCGCGCAACAACCGCGTGAAACCCGGCCAGGACTTGGGTCGACGCCATAAATGCAATACCTTTAGATAAACGAATACCCGCCCCAGAGCGGGGCGGGCCACCGGACCAAGCCGGGCATAGATGCAATGTTACCCCTTATGGCTCGGCCGCCAAACGACGGCCTGGCCATAAAGAAGCATCAGTGGCGCTTGTGCGCGGCCTTCTTGGCCGGCGCGGCGCGCTTGGACGCCTTGGGCGCCCTGGGCGGCTTGCTGGCCTTCTTGGCTTCGGCGCGCCGCTCCTTGGCGGTCTGGCCCTTCAGGGCGGCGGGCTTGGGCGAGGCCGCCTTCTTCACGCGGCGCGACGGCTCATCCGGCCCGCGGGCCGAGGCCTTGCGCAGAGCGTCGAAGCTCGTACCTTGCACCAGGCGGAACTCGATGCGGCGGGCCTCCAGGTCCACGCGCGAGACCTGGACCTGAACCTTGTCGGTCAGGCGGTAGCGCATGCCGGTGCGCTCGCCGCGCAGCTCGTGCAGGGCGTCGTTGAACTGGAAGTACTCGCCACCCAGCTCGGAAACATGCACCAGCCCTTCGACGTGCAGCGTGTCCAGCGTGACGAAGATGCCGAAGCTGGCGACGCCGGTGACGGTGCCGCTGAAGTCCTCGCCCACGCGCTCCTTGACGAACCAGCACTTGAGCCAGGCCTCGACGTCACGCGACGCCTCGTCGGCGCGGCGCTCGCTGGCGGACAGGACCAGGCCCATCTTTTCCCAGATGGCGTGTTCGTGCTCGCGCTGCGTACGGCCTATCACCACAGGCTGGTCTTCCAGGCTGGGCACATACCGCTGGCCGGCCAGCAACGCCTTGATGACACGGTGCGTCAGCAGGTCGGGATAGCGGCGGATGGGCGAGGTGAAGTGGCTGTAGCCAGGATAGGACAGGCCGAAGTGGCCCATATTGTCCGGGCTGTAAACCGCCTGCTGCATGGAGCGCAGGCACATGGTCTGCAGCAGCTGGTAGTCGGGACGTCCGCGCACCGAATCCAGGAAGTCGCCGTAGTCCTTGGCCGTGGGCGTTTCGCCCCCGCCCAGCGACAGGCCCATGGTGCGCAGGAATTCGCGCAGCGATTGCAGGCGCTCGGGGGTGGGCCCTTCGTGGATGCGGTACAGGCCGGGATGCTTGCTGCGGGTCATGAAGTCGGCCGCGCAGGTATTGGCGGCCAGCATGCATTCCTCGATCAGCTTGTGGGCATCGTTGCGTACCGACGGCACGATCTGCTCGATGCGGCCGAGCTCGTTGCAGACGATCTTGGTCTCGACCGTGTCGAAATCGATGGCGCCGCGCTTCTTGCGCCCTTGCGCCAGCAACTGATAGAGCTCGTACAGGTGCTGGACCTGAGGCATGACGCTGCGCATGGCATGCGCCGCCGGGCCGCCGGGTTGCTGCAAGGCGGCCCAGATGTTCGTATAGGTGGTGCGCGCATGCGAATGCATGACCGCGTTATAGAACTGGTAGGCCGTGACCGTGCCGGCCTTGGCGCCGCTGGCCGGGATAACCATGTCGCAGACCAGCACCAGGCGGTCGACGTCCGGGTTCAGCGAACACAGGCCGTTGGACAGCGACTCCGGCAGCATCGGGATGACCCGGCGCGGGAAGTACACGCTGGTGCCGCGTTCGATCGCGTCGTCGTCCAGCGCGTCGCCCGGACGCACGTAGTGGCTCACGTCGGCAATGGCCACCAGCAGGCGCCAGCCCGGACGCTTGCGCTGGCCCGTGCCCAGTTCCACCGGTTCACAGTAGACGGCATCGTCGAAATCGCGCGCGTCCTCGCCGTCGATGGTTATGAGCGGCACGTCGCGCAGATCTACGCGGTCTTTCAGGTCGGTCTTCTTGACCACATCCGGCAGGCGCGCCGCCTGCTTACGCGCGGCCTCCGAGAATTCGACCGGCACGTCGAACTTGCGCACCGCGATCTCGATTTCCATGCCGGGATCGTCGATCTCGCCCAGCACCTCGGCCACGCGGCCCAGCGGCTGCGTGTGGCGCGTGGGCTGTTCCATGATTTCAACCGCGACCACCTGCCCGTGCTGGGCGCCGTTGGTATCGCTGGGCGGAATCAGGATGTCGTGCTTGATGCGCTGGTCCTCGGGAACGACGATGGACAGGCCGTGTTCGTGCAGAAAGCGCCCCACCAGCTTGTTGGTGCGGCGTTCGATGACTTCGACGATGGTGCCTTCAGGCTTGCCGCGGTATTCGCCGGCAGGCTTGACCAGCACGCGATCGCCATGCAGCACCTTGAGCATTTCGCGCGGCGACAGGAACAGATCGGGCCCGCCATCATCGCGCAGCAGGAAGCCGAAGCCGTCGCGATGCCCCAGCACCTTGCCGGCAACGAAGTCCAGTTTGGTGGCCAGCAGCAACACGCCCTTGCGATTGGGCATCAATTGCCCGTCGCGCTCCATGGCGCCCAGGCGGCGCTCAAATCCCACCATCGTCGCGGCGCGCTCGACGCCCATGCGTTCGGCCAGTTCCACCGGAGACAGCGGCGAGCCTGCGGCGCGCAGCGCTTTCAGGATGGCTTCACGGGACGGGACATCAGGATCGAAGTCCGGCGGCGCTTCGGGCAAGGGTGTTGATCTGTTGTTATTCGATTCGTTATTCGATCGTTTTGCCAAAGCTAAAATTTCCGTATATAATGCGCAGCTTCTGTGGTTCGCCCAAGGCTGAACACTGAAGCAGAAAATGGTCAGAAGGTTGGGAAGTTTAAAGCCCAGCCGGGGTTGAAAAGCAAGTTGCTTAAAACCGTATTGTAGAACCAACTGCACTTTGGAAGCATGCTTTAGTTAATGTGTTTTAACTGAAGCGATGCAACTAGGGCGGCAGCGTATCACATACTTCTGACAGTATCTCTCAGTGCCCAGGTGGCGGAATTGGTAGACGCGCACGGTTCAGGTCCGTGTGCCGCAAGGTGTGGAGGTTCGAGTCCTCTCCTGGGCACCACGGAATTTCAATCAAGACTATGCAAGCCAGTCTTGATGGCAACGGCTAAAAAGCCCCGGAAATCGCAAGATTTCCGGGGCTTTTGCTTTGCGCCTTGCAAACCCTGCCCTTCAACGCCAAGGCACTTTGCGGTTCAAATGATGCCGTGCGTACAAATCGGCGCCCATGCCTTCGATCTGGCCATCGATCAATGCCTCGAAAGGCCGCAGCAGCGCATCGAAATTCATCGGCGCCTCGATGGCGTTCAAGGCATGCGTCACGGCCTCTATCGTGGACAAGGCACCTGCCACATCGGCATGGCGCACGCGATAGCGCGTGGAGAGTCCCGCAGGCAACATCACGCGCGGCAAAGCGGCAAGCGCAGGATTGATATGCAGCAGCTTGCGCGCATGCCCCCAGGTGCCGTCGGGCACGATCAACCTGATGGGCGCGCCGAGATCCTGCCCGTAGCCAGGCACCAACACCTCAGCGCCCTCGCCGGGAAACAGCAAGCGAGGCAGGTGGCCGGGCAACGCCCAGTCGTCTTCTGAAAAATATTCGCCCACCACGCGTTGCGCGCCCGCCAATCCCAGCACGGCCAATCTTGCGGTGTTCAAGGCATGACGCGCCTCGCTGGGATGCTGCAGCACCACGACTCGAGTACGGCAGGAAAGCGAGGGAATCAGCGCGCACAGACAGTGCGATAGAGGACGCAGGCAACGCGTGCAAAGGGTACGAGACATGGGGCGACACTATATCGAATGTTCGAAAGCGGCCCGGCAGCAAAAAATATGAAAAAAAACCCACACGACTTGCACACTTCTAAAAAAGTGTGCATAATCTCATTCCTCTGCTGCTGAACAAGAAACAACGCGAAAGCGAAGCGACAAGTAAAGCATCAGCGCCCAGGTGGCGGAATTGGTAGACGCGCACGGTTCAGGTCCGTGTGCCGCAAGGTGTGGAGGTTCGAGTCCTCTCCTGGGCACCAATTATTACATCACGAGGTACCTGCGTGATGCGCCAAAAAAACCCCGAACGCGTAAGCGTCCGGGGTTTTTTCTTTGTCGGGCCCGTTTTGCTTGCCCGGCTCGCAATTTTCTTGAGCCGGGCGGGACTGCCCTACTTCAGCACATGCGTCATGACCACGTGCGGAATACCAGCCTCGACGAATTCCTCGCCTTCCACATTGAAACCGTGCGCCCGGTAGAAGCCCGCCGCATGCGTCTGCGCGTGCAGCACCAGCATGCGATGGCCGTCGCCATGGCCTTGTTTGATCAACGCGTCCAGCAACTGGCTGCCGACGCCCATGCCCCGCGCCTTCTTGTGGACCGCCATGCGGCCGATGTGGCCGTCGGGCAAAAGCCGGCCTGTACCCATCGGCGTGCCGTCCGGGCCGTAGGCCACGGCGTGCACCGACACGGCATCGTCGTCGTCCAGCTCGACTTCGGGCGGCACTTTCTGTTCGACGACGAACACCTCGTGACGCACCGAATATGCGTCGTCGCGCAAACGGTCCCAGGTTCCCAGGGCGATACGCACCGTAGCTTGTTTGTTGGTCGACATGTCCATCCCTCGCATGCAGCAAATGAATAAAAGAATCCTACGCCTCATTTTAGGCAGGGATGAACAAGTGCCAAAAGGGGGTACGATCGCGGCTTGCCCACGTCGTCCATGTTCCGCCACATGCCGCCTGCCGCTCCCCCCGCCTGGTTGAAAGCCGCGCCCGCGCTCTTCCTGCTTCTCTGGTCCAGCGGTTTCGTCGTGCTCAAAGTGGGTCTGGCCTATGCCGACCCCATGACGTTCCTGGCCTTGCGCTATGCCTGCGTGGTGCTGATTCTTGCGCCCTTCATGCTGGTTCTGCGCCCGCCGCTGCCGCGCGGCGCCAGCGCCTGGGGCCATCTGGCGATGGTCGGGCTGCTGTTGCAGGCAGGCTACTTCTGTTTCACCTACCTGTCGCTCAAACAGGGCATGTCGGCCGGCGCCGTGGCGCTGATCACCTCGCTGCAGCCTATCCTGATCGGCCTGCTGGCGCCGGCGATCGCGCACGAGAAAGTCGATGCCCGCCGCTGGGCCGGCCTGGGCCTGGGGGTATCGGGCGCCGCGCTGGTGATCATCGCCAAGGCCTCGATCGACGTGCTCTCGCCGCTAGGCTTGGCGTTCGCCATCAGCGCCCTGCTCTGCATCACTGGCGGCACCCTGTATGAAAAGCGCTACGGCGTGCAAACGCATCCCGTCACCTCCAATATGGTGCAGTACGCGGTCGGACTGATCGCCACCGCGCCGTTGGCGTTCTGGCTGGAGCCGATGCACATCGAGTGGACCGGCCCCTTGCTGGGTTCGCTGGCTTATCTGGTCGTGGGCAATTCGCTGGTGGCCATCACCTTGCTATTGACCATGATCCGCTACGGCGAGGCCTCGCGCGTGTCCGCGCTGTTCTTCCTGGTACCGCCTTGCACGGCCGTCATCGCGCTGATCATCCTGGGCGAAGCCATCCCCGCGCTGGCCTGGCCCGGCATGGCGCTGGCGGCGCTGGGCATCCTGCTGGTGACGCGCACGCCACAAGCGTCGCCCAAGTAGAATGAGCGCCCCTCCAGGTCCCTCCCCATGAACGCCGTCATTACCTCCGCCCTGCCGGTCTTCGCGCTGATCCTGACCGGCTGGCTCGCCGCCCGCTGGCGCATCCTGGGTTCCGGCGCCACCGACGCACTGAATCGCTACGTCGTCTATCTGTCGCTGCCCGCGCTACTGTTCCGCGCCATGACGCAAGTGGACCTGGCGCACATGGCGCATTGGGGTTTCGTGGGCGCCTTCGCGGGCGGCATCGCGGTCACGTTCCTGGTCTCTTTTGCCGGCGCGCGCCGCACGCAGCGCGCGCTGACCGACCGCGGCATCCAGGGCCTGGCCGCCTCCTACGCCAACGCCGGCTACATGGGCATTCCGCTATGCCTGGCGCTGTTCGGCCCCGACAGCATGGCGCCCGCTACTTTCACCACCCTGCTCACCGCCAGTGTGCTGTTCGGCTGCGCCATCGCCCTGATCGAGTTCGACCGCCAGCAGACGCCCAACCTGCCCTCCACGCTGCTCAAGGTCGGGCGCGCGCTGCTGCGCAATCCGCTGCTGGCGGCGCCGCTGCTGGGCCTGGCCTGGGCCTTCACCGGGCTCGCCCTGCCGGAGGGCGTGGACCGCTACGTGGCCTTGCTCGGCGCGTCCGCCAGCCCCTGCGCGCTGGTCACGATAGGCCTGTTCCTGGCGCAGACGGAGACGTCCAGCTCGGGGCCGGGCGTCATGCGTCTGGTCACCGGCAAGCTCTTGCTGCAGCCCGCTGTCACGGCCGTGCTGGCGTTCTATGTCTTCACCATGCCGCCGGTATGGGCCTGGACCGCGGTGCTGATGAGCGCGCTGCCGATCGGCACAGGGCCTTTCATGCTGGCGCAGATGTACGGCCGCGACGCCCGCGTGACCTCGCGCGCCATCCTGGTCTCCACGGTGGCGTCGGTGCTGACTGTCAGCCTGCTGGTCGCCTGGATCAGCGCCCATCCGCTTTCCTGACGCCTTTCACCATGCTGCTCGCCGCCGCCATTTTCGTACTCACCATCACCCTGGTCATCTGGCAGCCCAGGGGCCTGTCGATAGGCTGGAGCGCCGTGCTGGGCGCCGCGCTCGCGCTGGCCACGGGCGTGGTGCACCTGGCCGACATCGCGGACGTCTGGCGCATCGTCTGGAACGCCACCGCCACCTTCATCGCCATCATCGTTACCAGCCTGATCCTGGACGAGGCCGGCTTCTTCGAATGGTCGGCGCTGCACGTGGCGCGCTGGGGCGGCGGCCGGGGCCGGCTGCTGTTCGTCCTGATCGTGCTGCTGGGCGCGGCCGTTTCCGCGCTGTTCGCCAACGACGGCGCGGCGCTGATCCTCACGCCCATCGTCATGGAAATGCTGGTGGCGCTGGGCTTCGGCCCCGGCGCTTCGCTGGCCTTCGTGATGGCCGCGGGCTTCATCGCGGACACGGGCAGCATTGCGCTGATCGTGTCCAACCTGGTCAACATCGTCTCGGCCGACTTTTTCAACATCGGCTTCGGCGAGTACGCGTCGGTGATGCTGCCGGTGAACCTGATGGCCGTGGCGTCGACCCTGGCGGTGCTGTTGCTGTTCTTCCACCGTAGCATTCCGCCGCGCTATGACGTAAGCCAACTGCCCGCGCCCGCTTCCGCGATCCGCGACCTGACCACGTTCCGCGCCGGCTGGATCGTGCTGGCGCTGCTGCTGGCGGGCTTTTTCATCCTGGAACCCATGGGCATCCCGGTTAGCGCCATCGCCGCCGTCGGGGCGCTGGGCCTGCTGCTGATCGCCGGGCGGCAGCATATCGTCGGCACGCGGCGCATCATGCGCGAGGCCCCGTGGCACATCGTGGTCTTCTCGCTGGGCATGTACCTGGTGGTGTACGGCCTGCGCAACGCCGGCCTGACCGCGCACCTGGCGCAGGTGCTGGACCGTTGCGCGGAATATGGCGTGTGGGGCGCGGCGATGGGCACGGGCCTGATCACCGCCTTCCTGTCGTCCATCATGAACAACCTGCCCACCGTGCTGGTGGGCGCGTTGTCGATCGCGGACACCAGCGCCACCGGCGCGGTGAAGGATGCCATGATCTACGCCAACATCATCGGCAGCGATCTCGGCCCCAAGATCACGCCCATCGGCAGCCTGGCAACGCTGCTATGGCTGCACGTGCTGGCGCGCAAAGGCCTGCGCATCACCTGGGGCTATTACTTCAGGGTCGGCATCGTGCTGACCTTGCCGGTGCTGCTGCTGACCTTGGCGGCGCTGGCGTGGCGGCTGCAATAGGCGGCCAGGCGGTTTTATATTACTTTTGGTTATTTAAAAGGCATTAATAGATGGTTTGAGTTAGGCTTGCGCCGCTTTAGACTTTCAAACCTACACGGGTGCCTGCGCGCGCCCGTTTTGCTTTCTTACGGATCAGATCCCCGGGACTCGACCATGAGCACCAACGCTTCCACCCTCCCCCTGCCGTCTTCCGCCCTGCCGCCCATCCAGATCAACCGCAAGCCGCTCTGGATCGCCTTGCTGCTGGTGCTGGCGGGCGCGCTCTACCTGAACCAGACCGTCAGCTGGCGCCAGGGCGCGCTGTGGGTGATCGGCGCCCTGCTGGGCGTAACGCTGTACCACGCCTCTTTCGGCTTCACGCAAGCCTGGCGCGTGTTCGTGTCCGACCGCCGCGGCGCCGGACTGCGCGCGCAGATGCTGATGCTGGCCGTGGGCGTGCTGCTGTTCTTCCCCTTCCTGGCGGCCGGCTCGCTGTTCGGCCAGCCGGTCAGCGGCTTCGTGTCGCCGCCTGGCGTCTCGGTCCTGCTGGGCGCCTTCCTGTTCGGCATCGGCATGCAGCTGGGCGGCGGCTGCGCCTCGGGCACGCTGTTCGCGGTCGGTGGCGGCAACACCCGCATGGTGGTCACGCTGCTGTTCTTCATCATCGGCTCGGTCATCGCGACCGCCAACTTCGGCTGGTGGTCCAATCTGCCGGCACTGGCGCCGACCTCGCTGATCAAAACGTGGGGCCTGGCGCCCGCGCTGGCCATCAACCTCGCCGTCTTCGCGCTGATCGCATGGGCGACCACGGCGCTGGAAAAGCGCCGGCATGGCCACCTGATCTCGTCTGCCTCGCGCACGGCGCGCCCGGCGTCCTTGCTGCAAGGTCCCTGGCCGCTGATCTGGGGCGGCGTGGCGCTGGTGGTGCTGAACTTCGCCACGCTGGCGCTCGCCGGCCGCCCCTGGGGCATCACCTCCGCCTTCGCGCTGTGGGGCGCCAAGACGCTGGACGCCTTCGGCGGCGACGTGGCCACCTGGGCCTACTGGGCCAAGCAGCCCTCGCTGGCCGCGCCGCTGCGCCAGGACGTCACCACCGTCATGGACATCGGCCTGATGCTGGGCGCGCTTGCCGCCGCCAGCGCCGCCGGCAAGTTCGCGCCCATCTGGAAGGTGCCGGCCCGCTCGCTCGTGGGCGCCGTCATCGGCGGCCTGCTGCTGGGCTACGGCTCGCGTCTGGCCTTCGGCTGCAATATCGGCGCCTACTTCAGCGGCATCCTGTCGGGCAGCCTGCACGCCTGGCTGTGGCTGCCTGCCGCCTTCGCCGGTAGCGCCCTGGGCGTGCGCCTGCGTCCGGCGTTCGGCCTCGCGGTCGAGAAGACTCCGGCCGCTTCCAGCTGCTGAGAAACAGTATTCCAGGACCTTCCCCCGGCACGAGGGGACGGCTCCTGGTGTATGGTTGCTCCATCCCGAAATACGGAGATGGACATGAGCTGGTTTTTCGGCCGTTACACGGCTTTTTTGTTGACCCTGATCGGCGCCGCGGTCACCGCGACCCTGGCCGCGACCAGCTCGCTCTGGTGGCTGTGGCTGGCCGTGCCGCTGGCGCTGCTGGGCGCGCTGGGCGTCTATGACCTGGTGCAGACCCGCCACGCCATCCGGCGCAACTATCCGGTCCTGGGCAATCTGCGGTTCCTGTTCGAGTTCATCCGGCCCGAGATCCGCCAATACTTCCTGGAAGACGACACGCAGGCCGCGCCGTTCTCGCGCGCGCAGCGTTCCATCGTCTATCAGCGCGCCAAGCGCGAAATCGACAAGCGCCCCTTCGGAACCCAGGAAGACGTCTACGGCGACCGCTACGAATGGATCAACCATTCCATGTCGCCCTCGCAAATCCCCGACACCGACTTCCGCGTCACTGTGGGCGGCCCCGAGTGCAAGCAGCCGTACTCCATGTCCGCGTTCAACGTGTCGGCCATGAGCTTCGGCGCCTTGTCGGCCAATGCCGTCCTGGCCCTGAACGAGGGCGCCCGCCAGGGCAACTTCGCGCACGACACCGGCGAAGGCGGCATCAGCCGCTACCATCGCCAGCCGGGCGGCAGCCTGGTCTGGAATATCGGCTCGGGCTACTTCGGCTGCCGCGATGAACACGGCGCGTTCTCCGAAGAGGCCTTCGTCAAGAATGCCTGTACGCCGCAGGTCAAGATGATCGAGATCAAGCTGTCGCAAGGCGCCAAGCCCGGCCACGGCGGCATCCTGCCCGCGGGCAAGGTCACGCCCGAGATCGCCGAGGCGCGCGGCGTCGTGGCCTGGCAGGACTGTAATTCGCCGGCCACCCATTCCGCCTTCGACTCGCCCATCGGCTTGATGAAGTTCGTGGCGCGCCTGCGCGAGTTGTCCGGCGGCAAGCCGGTGGGCTTCAAGTTCTGCGTGGGCCACCCCTGGGAATGGTTCGCCATCGTCAAGGCCATGCTGGAAACCGGCATCACGCCGGACTTCATCGTGGTGGACGGGGCCGAAGGCGGCACCGGCGCCGCGCCCGTGGAATTCGTGGACCACGTCGGCACGCCCCTGCGCGAAGCGCTGCGGCTGGTCCACAACACGCTGATCGGCGTAAACCTGCGCGACCGCATCAAGCTGGGCGCGTCCGGCAAGATCATCACGGCCTTCGACATGGCCCGCGTCATGGCCATGGGCGCGGACTGGTGCAACGCCGCGCGCGGCTTCATGTTCGCCATCGGCTGTATCCAGGCCCAGGCCTGCCACACCGGCAAATGCCCCACCGGCGTCACCACGCAAGACCCGCTGCGGCAGCGCGCGCTGGTGGTGCCGGACAAGGCGCAGCGCGTGGCCAACTTCCACCGCAACACCCTGCATGCGCTGGCGGAACTGTTGGCGGCAGCCGGCCTGACTCACCCTGGCCAGCTCCGTCCGCACCATATCGCGCGCCGCATCTCGTCCAGCGAAATCCGGCTGCTGTCGGCGCTGTTCCCGGAGCTGGCGCCCGGCGAACTGCTGCGCGGCGAATTCCGTCACCAGGTGTTCCGCGCCGGCTGGTCGATGGCCCAGGCCAGTTCGTTCCAGCCGACCCACGACATCACCACGGCCTTGGCGCAAGAACACGCCGCCCACTCCACACCGGCCGCCGCGCAAGTCTGAGCCGGTTGGCGCCTGGCGCTACAACCAGCGCTCGAACATGCGCGAGAAGAACTCCATCGAACGGTCTCCCACGCCCCTGGCCTGCCAGGCCTCGGGCGTGATCCGCACCGCATCGGCGACGTCGCGCTGGAACAGCGACTCCATTTCCGCCGCGAATTCAGGCCCCAGCACCACCGCGTTGATTTCGTAGTTCAGGGCGAAGCTGCGCCAATCCAGGTTGCTGGAACCCACCGTGGACCACACGCCGTCCACCACCGCGGTCTTGGCATGCAGGAGCGCATCGCGCCGCTCGTAGATCTTCACGCCGGCCGCCAGCAGATCCGTGTAGTGCGAACGTCCCGCATGGAATACCAGCGAGGAATCGCTGAAGCCGGGCAGCACCAGCGCCACGTCCACGCCGCGCCGCGCCGCGTCCGTCAGGACGTCGATGAAGGCCGGGTCCGGCACGAAGTACGCCATGGTGATGTGGATGTATTCCTGCGCGCTTTCAAACGCCGACATCAGCGTCAGGTAGACGGTATAGCCATCGCTGCGGTCCGGCTGGTTGGCCAGGATCCGCACGGTCGTCGCGCCTGCTGGTGGCGCCACCTGCGAGTCGCCGCCCTTGATCGGTTCCTTGGACTGGGATTCCCAACCTACGCGGAGGACTTGCTCCAGCTGGGCCACTGCTGGCCCCTCGATACGCAGGTGCGTGTCGCGCCATGGCGCCGCCTTGGCGTCCGCCGCAGCGGGCGCGTCGGCCTTGCCGGCGCCGCTTCCCGATCCCGATCCTGATCCCGATCCTGATCCAGACCCGGGCGAAGATTCGTAGACGCTGCTGACGTTGATGCCGCCCAGGTAGCCGACCTTGCCGTCCACCACCAGCACCTTGCGATGGTTGCGCTGGTTCGGCGACCAGCCCGCGCGGCCGCTGGCCGGGTTGACCGGATTGAATATCGCCACCTGCACGCCCGCGTCGCGCAGGCGCTGGAACAAGGCATCGGGCGTCTTGATGGTCCCTACCGCGTCGACCATCAAGGACACCTCGGCGCCGCGATTGCGCGCCGCGATCAAGGCTTCGGCAAAGCGCGCGCCTTCGGCATCATCATCGAAGATATAGGTTTCCATGTGCACATACCGGCGCGCCTGCGCAATGGACTGCAGCATGGCGCGATAGGTGCTGGGCCCGTCGGCCAACAGCCGGACGCGGTTGCCGGCCACCAGCGGCGCGCCGCTGACCGCCTGCTCGACGGCAAGGTGACGCGCGAGGAAATCATCCTTGGGAGTTCGCGGATCCGCCGCGATGCCCTGGCCGCGGCGATAGCTGTCCTGCGCGGCGTCGGCCGACAGGCCGGCCTGCGACTCGCGCGCGCGGCGCTCCTGCGCGTCGGGAACGCTGGCGCACGCCGCCAGCAAGGCCGCGCACACCAGCGGCAACAGCCACCGGTACGCGCCGGCCAGCCACGGCCACTTGTCCCGCCGCAGTCCCGGCCGGCGCACCGCCGCGGGCGGCTTCATGGCTTTCCGGCTTAGCGGCGGCCGCCCGAAGCCAGCAGGCAGCCGAGCAAGGCGCCCACCAGCGCCGCCACGCCCACCGACTTCCAGGCATGTTCATGCACGTACTCGTCGGCGTAGGCGGTGGCGCGGCGCGCGCGCTCCCGTGCCGCGCCCTCCCAATCACCGGCAGACTCGCGCGCCTCGGCCACCTGGCGCTTCAGGCGCGCGCGCGCCGCCTCGATCTCGGAGCCTGTGTATGTAGCGGTCGACCGCAAGAGGTCTTCCGTACCGGCGAGCAGTTCATGGAAGCTGTCGCTCACCCGTTCACGGTGCAGGGCCATTTCGGCGCGTTGGTGCTTACGGTTCATCGTCGCTCCTTGTCGTTGTCGGGCCTCGCGGAGTCGGGCCGCCTGACGCAATGCAGCATGCCGCGTTCCCGGACCGGCCCGCGCATCGCGTGGCCCCATTGTGACCATCATCGGCTGCCCCCGCCAGAGCTTTGGCAACCAGCGGTAAACCGATATTTCAACGCGAGCAAACGTATCGGCAGACAGCGTGCGCTCACCGGCGCAGACGCTCGCGCTCCTCTTTCGAATTCGTAAAAGTCCATTGCATTCAGCGGCTTGGCGCTTGACACCGGCCCTGCCCTGGCGGCCACAATAGACTTTTGCAATGCGCCAGAACCGCCTGGTCTGGACCTCCCAACGCCGTGTTTCCCAAGCGCTTGCCGCCCAGGGGTAGTCCGGCGACAGAAAAGGAACAGGACGCATGGTTTCGCCTTCCGCACTGTTTGCCCCCGCCGCGCCGACGTTCATCGCCCAAGAGCCGCAGCCTCCCAGCGCCGAACAAATCGAACTGCGCGACGGCTTGCTGGCGCGTCACGCGCACATCGATCCCAAGTTCCTTTATGACGCGCTGGGCTCGGCGCTCTTCACCGCCATCACGCAGTTGCCGGAGTACTACCCGACGCGCTGCGAGTCGGAAATTTTTCAGCGTCACGGCGCTGATATCGCGCGCCACATCGGCCCGGTGCTCTCGATGATAGACCTGGGCGCGGGCGATTGCGTCAAGGCCGAACGCCTGTTTGCCAGCCTGCGCCCGCGCCATTACGTGCCCATCGACATCTCGGCTGACTACCTGCAAGCCGCGGTGCGCCGCCTGCAGCTGTCCTACCCCGACCTGCAGATCACCGCCCTGGGCCAGGACTTCACGCATGCGCTAGCCCTGCCCGCCAGCGTGCCGGCCGAACAGAGGCTGTTCTTCTATCCCGGCTCCAGCATCGGCAATCTCAGTCCCGAGGACGCGCATGCCATGCTGCGGCGGATCCGCGAACAATGCGCGGGCGGCGGACTGCTGGTGGGCGTGGACCGAGTCAAGCCCAAACAAGTGCTGGAGCCCGCCTACGACGACGCGCTACACCTGACCGCAGCCTTCAACCTGAACCTGCTGCGGCACGTGAACAGCGTGCTGGACGCCGATTTCGACGTGGACGACTGGCGGCACGTGGCGCTTTTCAACAGCGCCAGTTCGCGCATCGAAATGCATCTGGAAGCGCAGCGCGCGGTGCGCGTGGCCTGGCCCGGCGGCGCGCGCGCATTCAGCGCCGGCGAACGCATCCACACCGAGAATTCCTACAAGTTCACCCCCCAAGCCTTTGCCGACCTGCTGCAAAGCGCCGGCTACCGCGATGTCGCGCACTGGTCGGATTCCCGCGGCTGGTTTTCGGTTTTCAGCGCCCGCGCCTGAAGCGGGCCCGCCCTCAACGCCACTGGAGGATCGCCATGGAACCTGCGTGCCTGCTGACTCACCCCGCCACCGGACCTTACGCTGCCGGCCAGGCGGGGCAGCACGACCGCTACGACGCCGTGCGCTCGACCAGCACGGCCCTGGCCGCTCCCCTGAGCCCCGAGGATTGCCAGGTGCAATCCATGCCGGACTGTAGCCCGGTCAAATGGCATCTGGCCCATACGACCTGGTTCTTCGAGACCTTTCTGCTGACGCGCTTTCATCCGCCCTATTCGGTCTTCCATCCGCAGTACCGCATGCTTTTCAACTCCTACTACAACGCCGTCGGCGCCAAGCATCCGCGTCCACACCGAGGCCTGCTGTCGCGCCCCGCGCTGGCGGAGGTGCTGCACTACCGCCGCCACGTGGACGAGGCCATGCATGAGCTGATCTCGCGCCTGGGCGGCAACGATCCCGCCTTCGACGCCTTGCTGGAACTCGGGCTGAATCACGAGCAGCAGCACCAGGAACTGATCCTGACCGATCTGAAGCACATGCTGTCGGCCAATCCGCTCAAGCCCGCCTACGTGGCGCCCGGCACGCCCGCGCTGCCGCCTGGCACGCCTGCCGGCTGGACCCGCTACGCCGGCGGCGTCAGCCGCATCGGCCATGACGGCAGCGGTTTCGGTTTCGACAACGAAGGCCCCGCCCATGACGTGCTGCTGGCGCCGTTCCATCTGGCCGACCGGCTGGTGACCCAGCACGAGTACCTGGCCTTCATCCGCGACGGCGGCTACAAGCGTCCCGAGCTCTGGCTGTCGCTGGGCTGGGATCGGGTCTGTGCCGAAGGCTGGCGCGCCCCGCTCTACTGGGAAGGACAGCGCGACGACTGGCGCATCTTCACGCTACGCGGCATGCAGGAACTGGAACTGCAGGCGCCGGTGACGCACGTCAGCTACTTCGAGGCCGATGCCTACGCCCGCTGGGCGCGCGTGCGGCTGCCGCGCGAAGCGGAATGGGAACATGCCGCCCGCCAACTGCCCGAAGGCGCGCTGACCGCGCGCGCCAACATGCTGGAAAACGGCCACCTGGACACACGCCCCGCCCCCGCGCGCAACGGCACGGGCGGCCCCGTGCAACTGTTCGGCGATGCCTGGGAATGGACCTCCAGCGCCTACGACGCCTACCCCGGCTTCAAGCCCGACAGCGGCGCGGTGGGCGAATACAACGGCAAATTCATGTGCAACCAGTACGTGCTGCGGGGCGGCTCCTGCGCCACGCCCAGGGACCACATCCGCCCCAGCTATCGCAACTTTTTCCCGCCCGAAGCCCGCTGGCAGTTCTCCGGGATCCGCCTGGCGCGGGACGCATGAGGCATTTCTTTGAAATTTGAGTACGGATCGCTTGCGCACGCCAAAAATTTCATGCTAGAATTTCGTTCTTCGTTGATCACTGATTGCGACACAGATGTGACGCAAATTCAGGGATTGATCGAAATGGCGCATTAGCTCAGCCGGTTAGAGCGACGGAATCATAATCCGCAGGTCCCCTGTTCGAATCAGGGATGCGCCACCAGGAATTCAAAGCCCGGAACCACCTTGGTTCCGGGCTTTTTCGTTCTGGCGCCGACAGATCTCTGTGCACTCGAAGCCCCCATACACTGGCAGGATTGACGGTTGCAGTAGCTCGATGCATATACCTACGATCGCGAATCACGCCGGCATTTCCAAATCGATTGAAAGAACGTAGCCTATTGGCCACACTAAATACAGCCTGATATATATCTTGCCTACGCGCTGGCAGAACAGCTGTAAATGTGGTGGCGTTCGGCAGTAGGTTCCTGCTGCCGCCGGACCTGACGGCTTACGCGAATCCATTGGAGCAATACGCCATGAAACTGAACACGCGTGAGTACGATGTCGCCGAGCGGCTACGTACGCCAGAGGAAATGGCCCTCTACCTTGACGCCTGCATTGAGGAAAGCGAAGGTGATGCCGCGTTCATTGCCAAGGCATTGGGCGACATCGCGCGCGCCAAGGGCATGACGCAGGTGGCCAAGGATGCGGGCCTCTCGCGCGAGAGTCTCTACAAGGCGCTCTCAGGGGATCGCGATCCCGGTTTCTCCACCATCCTGAAGGTATCCAGGGCGTTGGGCCTGCGGCTGCACGCAACGCCAGCCTGAACGGGTCGCACAATCAGCCGGACCAACGGGAAAGCAGATCAAAAACCCTATTGTTGGCATCCTGCGTGCACCGCCAGAATCAAGCAAGGCCCTCGCTCCTGCGAGGGCCTTTTGCTTTGCGGCTCCTGCATGCTGACGAAGCCTTCCCTGCATCAGGGCAGCCGCACCGCATCACGCCGCCTGCCGCCCCAGGTCGCCGCCAGGCTGGCCACGAAGGCGCCTATCAGCATTGAGGCGAATCCCCACAACGCGAATGCCGCCGCGGCCTTGCGCGCCTGGTCCGCAGCCTCCTTGGCCTTTTGCTTGGCGTCGTCGGCGGCCTGCTTCACGTTCTGCACGGCCTGATCGACGCGGCGCTGCGCCGCTGCCGGCTCCATGCCAGTCTGGGCGGCCACGACCTTCACGACATAGTCGCGGTCTTCGCCTGTCATGGAGCCGCGCGCCACGCTCATCGCCACGATGCGGGCCACTTCATCTCTTGCCCCGTTGCGATCGGCGCCAGCATCGGGCCGCTCCGGACGCAGCAAGGCATCGGAGAAATAGCCCCTGACCTGCGCCATCCCATCGCCCCCGCCCGCAGCGGCCGCGGCCGTCGCAGCCGTGCCGGCTCCCGCAGCGACGGAAGCGCCCGCCTTGGCCACGCCGGAAGCCAGGGTCGCGATGGACGCACCCAGCAGGACGGCGCTGACGACCGCGCTCAGTGCCCACACCAGAAAGCCGTGCGCCGTGTCGCGGAAATAGACCTCGTCCGAATGCACGTCGACCCATTTGGTGCGCAGCCGCCCCGCGACGTAGCCGCCTATGCCATAGGCAACGATCTGCGTGGCCAGCATCCATATGATGAGACCGATGCCTATCGCAGGCGCCGACACGCCCTCGCCGCTCCAGGGCGAAACAGAAAGAAAGCCCAGGCCCGTGCCGCCGGCGAACAGCGCCAGCGAAAGCGCCGCGGCGATGACCGCGCCCGCAATCACGGCGGCCCACGACACGGCCGAGATGGCGGATTCTCGCGGCGGCACGCCACCTGCGTACGGCTGACTCAATGAAGATGCGTTTTCCATGGATATGTTCCTTGTTCACGGTTCATTGCGGCTGCGCCAACATGCGCCACAGCTGCAGGAAAATCTCGCGGTCAATGCCAGAAAAGCGCCAACAGGATGATGATGGGAATGGGCACGCCAAGCAGCCACAACAAGATGGAACGCATAAAACCTCCTTGGATGATGTCCCGCGCCTTGCGCGCGGCGCTCAGGCCAGATCGATCGTGCCCGGCGCGCGAGGATTCGGCGGCGGCTGCACGGGATCGATGACGTCGGGATCATTGCGAGGCCGATTCGGATCCAGCGGCGGGTCGTCAGGCGGCGGATTGTTGGGAAAGGCAGGATCGTCGGGTACGGGCTCGTCGCCCCCACCGGGTTCGCGATGCATGGACTGGGACATGGTGTTCTCCTCGAGCAGCGCCAGGCGCGCCGCTCCATCCCTCCAGCAAGCCGCATGCCCGCCTCGCGCCCGCGGACATGAAAAAGCCCTCTTGCGAGGGCATCATGGCGCGCATAACGGTGAAGGCATCAGGACTTGTTCTTGCCGTCCTTGGCCGTTTCGGTGACTTTCTGGCCCCCGCTACCCAGAAATTCGACCACGGCAGCCTTGCCCGCCGCCGAAGCCTCATCCTGGCTGCCATAGCGCCTGGCCGAATAATTGGTGCTGCGCACATTGCCGGTTTCGGGATCGAACAGGGTAATGATCCAGGCGAATTCTCCCGGCATCAGTTGCCTGACTTGCAACGTGGCGCGCGTGCCTGGGCGCAGTTGCGGCATATGGCGGCCTTTAGCGTGGTTCGACGCCGCCATCGTAGCGCAAACGCGCCGACGCACACGCGCCGACGCAAACACGTCGGCGCGAGCCCTGGCAAAAATGCTGCGCCTGCACATGAATTCATGCTGCACACCCCGCGGCAAAAACGCCACACGCGACGCAGCGCGTCAGGAAAACCCTAGGGCCGAATGCCCGAATACAGGCGCACAATCGATACAAACATCTAGACCGCATCAGCGGCAGCCGCATCCCTTTAATCAGGCGAGGACGGAGACAACATGACTTATGTAGCAGTGGTTATGAGCTGTTTGATGGTTGTGGGTATCGTCGCGTTGGTGATTCAAACGGTTCAAAGCGCAGGGTCCGAACCCTGGCTGAAGATCTCGGCGGCGATCGTCAGTTCCTTATTTGCTTCGCTCTTGCTGATTCCGCTCGGATACGCGGTCGCGCAGACCGTGCTGATCGAATAACTCCTTTATTACGGCATACACGCCTGGGGCTAAGCGCCCCGGGCGGTCTTGCCGCGGGTCGCAGCCCAGCACAAGAGCGACCCGGCGGTCACCATGGCCACGCCCTGCCAGAATGACGCGGTCAGGCGGGTCGACAGCCACACGGCAGCGAAGAATGTCGAGAACACCGGAGTGAAGTAGGACGCCGTGGCCAGCAAGGTCAGGTTGCCCTTGAGTATTCCCACGTTCCATAGCGCATAGCCTGCCGCCATGGCGCCGCCGGCCACCAGCAGTTCCAGCGTGGCGGGCCAGGTGTAGGTCCAGGCAGGTTCGGCGCCCAGCAGGTACTTGATCCACAGGGCGGCCGCGGTCAGCATGAAAAACAGGACAACGCCATTCCTGCCGTCGGCAAACCTCGTGGTCACGTTGCAATAGACGGCCCAGATGATGGCGCCGCTGAAGGCCAGTCCGTAGCTGAGAGGATTGCTGGAAACATTGGCGATGGTGCGGTCCCAAGACAAGCCGCCGGATCCGCCCAGAACCCAGACGATGCCGGACAACGACAACAGTATGCCCGGCACCACCCATGCGCTGGCCCGCTGGCCGTTGATGAGCATGGCGAGAATCACAGTGAAGCAGGGCCAGAGATAGTTGACCATGCCCAATTCGATCGCCTGTCCGCGATTGGCGGCATAGCCCAAAGAGAGCGACAGGCAGATCTCGTAGGCGACGAACAGCAAGCTGCCAACGATGAGATAGGAGCGCGGAAAGGTCCGCAGCTTCGGAAAGCCCAGCAACAGCACCAGGAACGCGGAACCCGTCGTATAGATCAGCGCGGCGCCGCCCACCGGGCCGAAGCTTTCGCTGACACCGCGGATCAGGCCGACGACGGTGCCCCACAGCAGCACCGCCAGCAAACCTAGGGAAGTCGCCGTGTTCCGGCTCAGGGAGAGTTGCATTACCGATTCCGATTGCCCGCTTTGGGGCGCCAAGCCGGGCAGTTTAGCGAAAACCTGCTCGATTCGCGGCCAGCCTTCGGCCTGCGACAGAGTCGGCGCCCCACCCTCGAATGCCCGCCAGAACAATGCAGAACAAGGAGCAAGCGCCGCATGACCATCTCCACACGCAGATTGAGCGACGTGCTTGCCAGCACGGAATCGGGCCGGCTCTACCGGATTGAAGTATTCCTGAGGACGGAAGAGCCTGGCCACGCGGCCCGGCCTGACGCGGCCCGCTACATACTCCGCACCACGGAGGGGGAGCTCGTGGTGCCGCTGGATCGGAACCGGTATCGGCTGAAATCGGGCGAAGTACTTACCGCCCTGGCGCCGCCGCCCCACGACGCATGACGGCGCATGGGCGGCTGGCGGGCCAGATCACTGATCGGCCTCCACCCTGCGCTTGCCCTGCCCCTTGGCCTTGTAGAGCGCCATGTCGGCGCGTTCCAGCAGCTCGCGCACGGCAACGCCGGACTGCGGATACACCGCGATTCCGACGCTGGCGGATACCGAGACGCTGACCTCGGGATACGGCAGCGACAGGCTTTCCACCAACGCCTGCGCGACACGCCGCGCGTCGTCCCGGCTGGCGCCCAGCAACAGCACCGCGAATTCGTCGCCCCCAAGCCGCGCCGCCACGTCCGACACGCGGATCGCGTCGGCCATGCGTTCCGCCGCCTCCTGGAGCACCGCGTCGCCGGTCGCATGGCCGTGCAGGTCGTTGACCGCCTTGAATCCGTCCAGGTCGATCGCCAGAATGGCGAAGGACTCGCCGCTGCGCTGCGCCACCGTCAGTTCGCGCAACACCAGTTCGTTGAACAGCACTCGATTGCACAGGCCCGTCAGCGGATCGTAGTGCGCCAGATGCTGGGCATGCGCCAGCATGCGCGAGGCCTGCACCAGCGCGCCGCCCACTTCCGCAACCTCCTTGACCCGCGTGCCCGGCACCGTCACCGCGTGCCCCTTGCCCAGCGCGAGCGCGGGCGCAACCAGACTCTGCACGGCCGAGGTCAGGCGGCTGGCGAGCCGCAAGGCCAGTAGCAGGCCCAGGCCGAAAGCCAGCAAGGTTCCCAGGGCGATCCAGGCGATGGAGCGATACAGGTCCGTGGTCAGCAAACTCATCGGCGCGCCGGCCGCGACCGTCCAGCCGGACAAGGACGAGCGGCTGAAGGCGGTGTAGACGGGCGTGCCTTCCTTGGTGACGGTTTCCAGCGAGCCCTCGCTTTCCTGCTGCACCGCCCGCGCCAACTCGGGCACGGCCTTCTGGCCCACGAACTTCGAGGTGTCGCGGGTGCGCGCCAGGATCGTGCCGCTGTCGTCCAGCACGGCAGCCACCCAACCGTCAGGCAATGCCCGCCTGCCCAGCAGATTGCCGATGCGCTCAGGCAGGATGCCGACATTGAGGCTGTAGGCGACCTCGCCGCTGCGCATCACCGGTACGCCCAGCGCAATGAGCGGCCCCTGGTTGACCTTGCTGGCAAAGAGACCCGTCAACACCGCCGCGCGCGTCTGGAACACCTGGGCCAACTGCGCGGACGCACCGGTCAGTGGCAAAGGGTTGCCGAACGGCACGGACGTGTTGATCAATTGGCGGCCATCCTTATCGGTCAGGACGTAGCTGTCGATGATCTGGAAGCGCACGGATTCGCGCGCCCGCCGATGAAAACCGGCCAGGTCGCCAGCCACCAGATCCGGCGACGAAGCCAGCATCTGCAAGCCAGCCTCAACGCCGGTGAGTTCGCGGTCGAGGATCGCGGTGAGATTGCGCGCCAGGAATATCGTGTCGCGGAAAATCCGCTCTTTCTGGATGACGTAGCTTTCGTAGACTGCCACCGAAGCCATGACCAGCGCGGGCGTGATACAGGCAAACACCAGTGTCAGCAGCCCTGTGCGCATGGAATAGCGGCGCGGCCGACGCACCCGCGCGCCCGCCAGGCTTTCGGCGTCAGCCACGGGAACCTCGCCCTGCGACGTCCGCAAGCGTCGGCCTGCCGATCGAAACCACACCTCTGGACCCATGCGCCTCCCGATGCGCTCCCCTCGGCCCACGGCCACAGGACGAATGAACGCCAGAAATTATTGCAGAAGTTCGCAATCGCACAATCCGCGCCATGGGAATCCCCTCGCCGCGTCGATACCGATGTGGTGAAAACAGCGCGTCCCCAATTTATTGCGAACGCGCGGCGCCTGTCGGCTACCGGTCTTCCAGGTCCGGGGTGCCGGTGAACTGGGTCTTGAGCAGCGTCAGCGCCCCTTTCTCGGCCAGCGCCTCATTGGGGAACACGTGCTTGGTGTCTTCCAGTACTGGAAATCCGAAGATCCGCACCCGGGCGTGATAGCCCTCGGGGGTCTCGGCGAATTCGATGTCGAAGTTGCGTTCTTCGATCCAGCCCGATCGATGCAGTTTCCATTCCATATCCAACGCGCTCCCGATTAGTCGAGGTTTGATACGAAAGGCCGGCCTCGATGGAAGCCAGCGCTGCTACACCATACACCCGCCGGGCCGAGGCGGGCCACCGGGCCGCCCTCCGTGCCTATTTTTCGACGCGCGGCGGGTCCTCGGCGCTGTCCGCCAATCCGTCCACCGGCGGCGCGAACAGGTCCCAACTGGCCATGAACAGCGCGGCGATCAGGGGGCCGATCACGAAACCGTTCAGGCCGAACAAGGCCATGCCGCCCAGCGTGGAGATCAGCACCACATAGTCAGGCATCTTGGTGTCCTTGCCGACCAGGATGGGGCGCAGCACGTTGTCCACCATGCCGATGACCAGCACGCCGAAGAGTATCAGCACGACGCCCTTGATCGTGGCGCCGGTCAGGAGGAAGTAGATCGCCACTGGCGCCCAGATCAACCCGGCGCCGATCGCGGGCAGCAAAGACAGAAAGCCCATGATCACGCCCCACAGCAGCGCGCCCTGGATCGACAGGATCGAGAAGATGATCCCGCCCAGCGCGCCCTGCGCCGCGGCCACCGCGACGTTGCCCTTGACGGTGGCGCGCACCACGGTGGTGAACTTGCGCAGCAGGTGCTGCTTGTGCGTATCGCTCAGCGGCATGGCGCGCTTGAGCCGCGCCGACAGCAGCGGGCCGTCGCGCAGCAAGAAGAACAACAGATACAGCATGATGCCGAAGCTGATCACGAACTGGAACGTGTCCTGTCCGATGTTCAAGGCCTGGGTCGCCAGGAACTGGCTGGCCTGCATGGCGCCCGCGCTGAGCTTTTCCTGCAGGCTCGGTATGTCGGTCAGGTCGAAGCGCGCCAGCAGATCATGTACGGACGGCGGCAGGGCCGCCATGGCCTGCTGGAAATAGGCACCGAAGTTGATCTGCCCGGACTTGACGCTCTGATAGAGATTCGCCCCTTCGCGCACCAGCGATCCGCTGATGACGATGAGCGGCAGGATCACCAGCAGCAGCACCAGCAGCAAAGTGATCAGCGCGGCCAGGTTGCGCCGTCCGCCGATGCGCGCCACCAGCCGGCGCTGCAGCGGCGCAAAGATGATGGCAAGAACCGCGCCCCAGAAAACGGCGCCGTAAAAAGGCCACAACAACCAGCCGAATGCGATGGTGACCACCACCAGCAGGAGCAGAAAGGTTCTGTAGTGCACGCTGGAAGATTGGCTCATATTCCGTCCCAGGCTCGGCTGACGCCGCGAGACCCGCATTGTACAAAGCGCAGCTCAGCGGACGTCCGGCGGCTGCCCGGCAGCCTGCAGCAGCACGATGCGCGCATGCTCCAGGACGTCCGACTGCGCGTTCAAGCCCTGCAGGCGCAGGTTCAATTCCTGCTGCAGCGTGAGCGTCGCGACGCGGGCCTGCCCGTCCGCCAGCAGGATGTCCTGCGCATGGGCGGCGACGAAATCCGCCACGCCGAGCGCATCGCGCGCCACCGCATCCATGGCGGCCGCGGCATCCAGCAGCTCGCCGGCGGGCGCCGTCACGGCTTCGTCATACACGCCGTCATAGACCGGCGCGAGATCCACCGGCAAGGCCAGCGCCGCGCGCGCCTTGTCGGCCTTGGCCTGGGCCTGCTGAACCTCGGCCGCCTGCTCGGCCAGCGTCTTGCGCGCCGCCTCGAAGCGAGCCCGCCGTTCCACGATCTCGGCCACTGAATGGATAGTCTCGACTTCCAGCACGCCGCGCATGGCCAGGGCTGCCTGCGCCAGGGTTTCCTGGAAGCCGGTGATCACTTCATAGGCGTCGGCATAGCCGCCGACGGCCTCCTTTTCCGGCTCGCTCAACATGCCTATGGGCAGCAGCGACGCGCTGCTCATCCGGCTTTGCAACAGCTGGATGAACGCAACCCGCTCCTGGGGCTCCTTGTTGACGCAGGCCGACAGAAACAGCATCGACGCCATCGTCAGGCCCAGCAGGCAAGCTCGCAGCAGTGCCATGCCCATCCTCCTTGCATGCGGGTTCGCGAAACCGCCGCCCCCCAGCAGGGCGGCCGCCCTCCGGCAGATTATCCCGAAGGCGCTTCCTGCCGCCGCCAGCGGGCGGATTTTGTTGCTATCGAAGCGTGTTGACACAGGGTCTATCGCCCGCATCATGGCACCAGGGGATACGTCATCGCACATCGCAGCGCCGGGTCAAAGCCCATGGCTGCCTCGTGCCGCAAACGCGCCCGCAGCCCCGGCGAGAGCTCCTCCGCCGGCACCTCGGCAAAGCCTTGCCGCAGGTAAAACGGCCGGTTCCAGGACAATTCGCGGTCGGTGGTCAGCACCACGGACCGGTAGCAGCCAGCAGTACGGGCGTGGGTGCATACGGCGCGAAGCAGCGCCCGCCCCAGGCCGCGCCCCTGCCAGGGCAAGGCCACCGCCATCTCCGCCAGGTAGAGATCGCCATCCATGGGCCGGGTCAACGCAAAGCCCGCGGGCAGGCCCTCGGACTCCGCAATCCACAACAGGCCGGCCGCCAGCGCCTGCGACAGATCGGCCTGCGGCACCGTATCGTCGCCGGCGGCCCAGGCCATGTGCGTGTCCAGGAACCGCCGCGCGGCGGAACGTTCGATATCGGCCAGGCTGGCCAAGTCTGAAGGTCGAGCGAGTCTGATCATAGGCATGGCAGTATGCCTCAAGCGGCCCTGCCGTCCGATCCCATAAAATGGCGTCTTCGGCCCCCACGGCCCTCGCAATACAGGCTAGCCCCAAGACATGACTCAAACCGCCACCTCCGATACCTGGGGCTTTGCCCATCCCGATTGCCGCGGCGCGGCCGCCCTGCTGTTCTTCATGAACGACCTGGCGCGAGTGGTCAACCAGTACCTCAGCCCGGGCCAGTTGTCCGATGAAGCGCTGGCCGACGCGCAAAAGGCAGTCGACGCCTTGCTGGCCCGCTACGTGGAAATCCAGGCCGCCCCCGAGGCTTTCGACAACGAGCGCATCGAACTCGCGCTGGAAACCGAAAACCAGCCCGACGGCCAGACCAGCGCGCAGGTCGCCTTGCGCATGTCCGCGCGTCTGGAAGGACTCATCATCGAAGCCCAGCGCCAGGCCCGCCCGACTGCACATTAAGGGACGGATAAGGGGAGATATCTATCTCCCCTACCACAAAACGCTTGCAAAAAGCGTCGACCACCCGTATCATCAGCGGTTGAGTTCTGCGGTTTGCGCCAATTTCCATTCGAAAATAAAACGGCGCAGGTCCTGAGGGCTGAGCATCAGTCCCATTCCAAGCACCAAGCAGAACCTCAAAAAAACACCCAAGCCCGAGCATTCCGTCCCGTTTGCGAAGAACGCAAATCCGGATCATGGCCTTGGGGAAAACGCCTTCACCAAACCGCCAGTCCGGCTTGGCAAGAAGCAACAAGACAATCTGCGGCGCCTGCAACACGCGCAAGCGACAAGTACCGATAACCGCGCCGCAATCGCCAGGGCCTGCACGCCCTGCTTGAATCCTCGGACCCCTGCATGCCTTGCGCATCGCACAGCCCGAAATGATGCCGTCCCGGACTGATGGACAGCATCGCACCGTCAGCCCGCGCGCGCAAAAAACATGAGAATGCGCAAAGGGACGGCGGCAGAAATGCGTTAGTGTCACCACACGCCCGCCCGATTCGATACGGCTGGCAGCGGCAGGAATGCCGCGCGTCATATGGCCTGACGCGGCTTTTCACATAACTAGAAACCAAGAGAACAAACACCATGAATACTCGTTTCACTACCTCGGACCTGATCCGACGCCCGGCCCACAGCACGCTGGACAACATGCCGATCCATATCGGCGACATCGTTTACCTGAAGCCCGCGAATGGCCCGGAAATCCGCGCCACGGTCATCTACAACGCGCCGATCAACGGCACCACGACCTACACGACCGAAGTCGTGCCCTGCGGAGCGCCTGCGCAAGAGGCTCCTGGCCAACGCATCCGCTTCCGCCATGAGCACGTGCATCGCATCGTGCCGGTGCGCCGCAACACCCACTGAAGCAGTGCCCCGCCCCGTTGCACACGCAGCGGGGCAATTTGTGCGTGATAAAGTCCCCGGCAACACAGCCCTGGCGATCCCTCCATGCAGAACAATCGTCTCGCGGTCCATATCTGGGACCTTCCCACCCGTCTATTCCACTGGGCGCTGGTCGCCTGTATCGTCGGCGCGTTCGTCAGCGTCAAGCTGGGCGGCCTGTACATGGATTGGCACGTGCGCTTCGGCTGCGCGGCGCTGGGCCTGATCCTGTTCCGCCTGCTGTGGGGATTCTTCGGCCCCCGCTACGCCCGCTTCTCGCAGTTCGTGCGCGGCCCGGCTGCCGTGGCCCGATACCTCAAGGGCGCCGCCGCGCCCGCCGGCCACAACCCGCTGGGTGCGCTGTCGGTGCTGGCGCTGCTGCTGGTGATCGGCTTCCAAGCGGTCAGCGGCCTGTTCACCACCGACGACATCATGACGCAGGGTCCGCTGTTCGGGCTCGTCAGCGAAACCGTGTCCGGCGCCATGACCTCCTGGCACAAGCTCAACGAGTGGGTCATCCTGGCGCTGGTCGCCCTGCACCTGGCCGCGGTGCTCTGGTACGCGCTGGTGCGCCGCAAGCGCCTGGTGCGCGCCATCATCACGGGCAAGGTCGACGCCAAGGACGTGCCCGCCGGCACCCCGCCCACGCAGGACGGCTTTGCCGTCTGGCTGCGCGCCCTGGTGCTGGGCGCATGCGTCACGGGCCTGGTGCTGTGGATCCGGTCGCTGGAAGTGGCCGCCGATATGTCTTTTTCCTGATCCGTCAGCGCGGCGCGAAACAGCGCTGCGCAGCCTCAACGCCGCGCCTCGATCAGATGCCGCGTCGAGTGAGCCACCAACGGCTCCCCGCGGCGCATCCGCATATCCAGCGCCAACAGCGCGTCATGGTACTTCCGCGCCGAAAAGCCCGGCACCCACCACACGCACTTGCGCAGAATCCAGACCACGGCGCCCACGTCGTGGAACACCATCCGGCAGCGCGCCGTGCGCAAATCCGTCACGGTCAGCCCTGCCGCCGCGGCGTCGGCGGCTTCATCCCGCGGATCGCGCAGGCGCCGTTCCTGCGGCAATAGCCCGAGAAAATGCTCGATCAGTTCGAACGCGGAAGCCGGTCCCACGTGCTGCGCGAAGTAGTGTCCGCCCGGCTTGAGCACGCGATGGATCTCTGCCCAGTCCGGACTCACGGGATGTCTGGACGTCACCAATTCGAACGAGGCGTCGGCGAATGGCAACGCAGCGCCATGCGCGGTCTGCACCACCTGCACGCCGCGCGCGGCCAGGCGCTCATGCGCTTTCCTGGCATTGGGCGGCCAAGCTTCGGTCGCATGCATCACCGGCGGAAAGCCGGCGGCCTCGCCCAGCACCTCGCCACCGCCCGTGTCCAAATCCAGCGCCGACTGCACACGGGCCAAGCGCTGGGCGAGTCGATTGGCATAACCCCAAGGCGGGCGCTCCTCGGAGGCCCGCCCCGACAGCCAGTCGAAACCCCACCCGTTCACGTCGGCAGCTTCGGCCTCGGCCACCAGATCCTCAAAGGATTTCATACGCTCTCCCTGAAACGGGATGCGCCCATGGTCCGAGAACCGCGGCCCACGCCCCGCAATGACCAAAAAAAAGCGCCAACGATTCCGCTGGCGCCTCTTTGCCCACATGCCGCCCGCGGACGGCCGGCGCTTTATTTCTTCTTGCGGTACGAGTCGTGGCAGGCCTTGCAGCTTGCGCCGACATCGCCAAACGCGGCGCGCAGCTTGTCCAGGTCGCCGGCATCGGCGGCGGCAGACAACTTGACGATGTTGTCCTGGAAGGCCTGCTGCTTCTGCTTGAAGCCCGCAGCGTCGCTCCAGACTTCGGGACGCGCGTCGCCGCCCTCCGTGCCCGCGCCGAAAGCCGTCCACGGCAAGGCCGACAAGGTCTTCAGCACTTCCACATTGGCCTTGATCTGCGCGGCGTCATAGGGTTGCTGGCCCTTGACCACCGGCGCCATGCGGCCAAAGTGGGAAGCCATCAGCGTCAGCGCCGACTGGCGGTATTTGACCGCATCCTCGGGCTTGGCGAACTGCGCGGACGCGCTCGTCGCCAGCAGCGGCCCAACCGTCATACAGGCCAACGCGGCGAGCGTGGACAACTTCTTCATTGCAATCTCCCGTAAGTTCAACAGAGGCCGCGCGCCCCAGGCGCGCGGCAAGGCGACTATACCGCCCGGGCCAAGTCGGCCGCCAGCCCGATATAGGAGCGCGGGGTCATCGCCAGCAGGCGCGCCTTGGGCTCTTCGGGCAGGGCCAGGCCCTGGATGAATTCTCGCAGACCTTCCTCGGTGATGCCCTTGCCGCGCGTCAAAGCCTTGAGCTGTTCGTACGGCTGCGGCAAGCCATAGCGGCGCATGACGGTCTGCACCGGTTCAGCCAGCACTTCCCAGCAAGCGTCGATGTCGGCGTCGATGGCCGCGGTGTTGACTTCCAGCTTGCCCAGCCCGCGCATGCAGGCGTCCCAGGCCACCAGGCAGTAGCCCAGGCCCACGCCCAGGTTGCGCAGCACGGTGGAGTCGGTCAGGTCGCGCTGCCAGCGGGAGATCGGCAGCTTGTCGGCGAGGTGGCGCAGCACGGCGTTGGCCAGGCCCAGATTGCCCTCGGAGTTTTCGAAGTCGATCGGGTTGACCTTGTGCGGCATGGTGGACGAGCCGACCTCGCCTTCCTTCAGGCGCTGCTTGAAGTAGCCCAGCGCCACGTAGCCCCAGATGTCGCGGTCCAGGTCCAGCACAATGATGTTGGCACGCGTGATGGCATCGAACAGCGCCGACATCCAGTCGTGGGGTTCGATCTGGATGGTGTGGCGGTTCTGGGTCAGGCCCAGGCCAGCCAGCACGCGCTGGCTGAAAGCGGGCCAATCGATCTCGGGGTAGGCCGAGAGGTGGGCGTTGTAGTTGCCGGTGGCGCCGTTCAGCTTGGCCAGCGGTTCGACGGCCTCGACGGCGGCGATGGCGCGGTTCAGGCGCGCGGCCACGTTGGCGAATTCCTTGCCCAGGGTCGTCGGGCTGGCGGGCTGGCCGTGCGTGCGCGACAGCATGGGCTGGTCGGCCTGGGCCACGGCCATGTCGTTCAGCTTGGCGGCCAGTTCACGCAGGCGCGGCACCACGACCTCGTTGCGGGCGCGGGTCAGCATCAGCGCGTGCGAGGTGTTGTTGATGTCCTCGGAGGTGCAGGCGAAGTGGATGAACTCGGCGGCGCGGGCCAGCTCGGCGTCATCGGCCACTTTTTCCTTCAACCAGTACTCAACGGCCTTGACGTCATGGTTGGTGACGCGTTCGATGTCCTTGATGCGGGCGGCGTCCGCTTCCGAGAAGTCGCGCACCAATTGTTGCAGGCGGGCGCGGGCGGCTTCGGAGAAGGCGGGCAGTTCCGGCAGGCCGGCATCCGACAGCGCGATCAGCCAGGCCACCTCGACTTCGACGCGATGCGCCATGAAGCCGGCTTCGGAGAGCAGGCCGCGCAGCGCGTCGCCCCGGGAAGCGTACCGGCCATCCAATGGCGAAAGGGCGTTGAGTTGGCTGAGCTGATCGGCGATTTGCATGGTATGGGAAAGAAAAAGCGGGGAATGAGCGAATCGGGCGATTTTATCATCCGGAAGCATGCAACATTGTGGCAAACTGACGAAGATTCCGGCCTCTTGGCCGTCTGCCGTCATGCGGCCTGCTATACTTCGGCCGCTTTCCGACTCCGCTTGTGACTCCATGAAACTGATCGGCTCGCTTACCAGTCCTTACGTGCGCAAAGTGCGTATCGTCATGGCCGAGAAAAAGCTGGACTACCGGCTTGAACTCGAAAACGTCTGGTCCGCCGACACGCAGATCCAAACGTACAACCCGCTGGGCAAGGTACCTTGCCTGGTCATGGAAGATGGCGGCGCCCTCTTCGATTCGCGCGTCATCGTCGAATACGTCGACACCCTGTCCCCGGTCGCCCGCCTGATTCCTCAGCCGGGGCGCGACCGCGCGGCCGTCAAGTGCTGGGAAGCCATCGCCGATGGCCTCCTGGACGCCTGCGTGACCATCGTCAAGGAAAACCAGCGTCCCGAGGCTCAGCGCAGCCCCGAATGGATCGAACGCCAGTACTCCAAGATCCACGCCAGCCTCGACGCCATGAACAAGAGCCTGGGCGACAACGCCCACTGTATGGGCATCAACTACAGCCTGGCCGACATCGCTGTCGGCTGCGCACTGGGCTACCTGGACCTGCGCTTCGCCGCGCTCGACTGGCGTACCAACCACCAGAACCTGGCCCGCCTGTACGACAAGCTATCGCAACGCCAATCGTTCGTCGATACCGTTCCGGTGGTGTAGTCCCCCCCGAGGCGCTGCGCGCCTCCCCCCAGGGGGCGCCGCTACGGACCGGCGGAGCCGGATCCGTGCGGCCCCGCTTCTGCTCCGCGTACGCTTCCGCGCTGGCCGTGCCTCGGCTTCTCGTCTACTTCTACGCCGGCTGCGCCTATCCATCGGCGCAGCCGTACCCGGCTCAACTGGTGAACGTCTGCCAGGCCTTGAACAGCATGTACGCGGCCAGCGCGAACAGCAGGCAGGCAAACACGCGCTTCAAGGTCTGCACCGGCAGGCGGTGCGCCATGCGCGCGCCCAGCGGCGCCGTCAGCACGCTGGTGCACACCAGCGCAATCAAGGCCGGCCAGTAGATGTAGCCCAGCATGCCGGGACGCGATTCGCCCGAATTCAGTCCTGACACCACGTAGCCCACGCTATTGGCCAGCGCGATGGGAAAGCCCAGCGCTGCCGAGGTCGACACCGCGTTGTGCAAGGCTACGTTGCACCAGACCATGAACGGCACCGACAGGAAGCCACCGCCCGCGCCCACCAGGCCGGACAGAAAGCCGATGCCCGCCCCCGCCGCGCTGGTGCCCACCACGCCCGGCATCTGGCGGCTGGGCTTGGGCTTCTTGTTCTGCAGCATGCTCCAGCCGGAATAGCCGACGAACAGCGCGAAGAACAGCGACAGCCACAGCGTGCTGAGCGCGGCGAACACCGCGCCGCCGGACAGCAGGCCGCCGACGATGATGCCCGGCGCCATCGCCCAGACGATGTTCCATTTGATGGTGCCGCGCTGCTGGTGCGCCCGCACGCTGGAAATGGAGGTGAACAGGATCGAGGTCATCGACGTGGCGATGGCGGCGTGCACCACCAGGTCGGCAGGCATGCCCTTCCACGCGAACAGCATCGTCAGGAATGGCACCAGCAGCATGCCCCCGCCTATGCCCAGCAGGCCCGCGGCGAAACCCACCACTCCGCCCAGCACCAGCAGGCAAATCACCATCGTTACATCCACAACTCTCTCCTCTTTCTTCTTGGTAATGAACAAAGCCCCACGGGCCGCGCCCGAGGGGCTTTGATTGAAGTCCGTACACGCCGCGCGGCGGATGCCGGCGCGGCGCCTACAGGATGATGCCGCCGCCCAGGCAAACCTCGCCATCGTAAAGCACGGCGGACTGTCCGGGGGTAACCGCCCACTGCGGCTCGGTAAAGCCAAGGCTGAACGTGCCGTCCACAGCACCGTCCAGGCGGCAGGCGGCATCGGCCTGCCGGTAACGCGTCTTGGCGCCATACGTGCCGGCGGCCGGCGCGTGGCCCGCGACCCAACTGGCGTCCTGCGCGCGCAGTTCGCCCGACAGCAGCCATGGGTGGTCGTGCCCCTGCACCACGTAAAGCACATTGCGCTCCAGGTCCTTGCGCGCCACGTACCAGGCTTCGGCCGTGCCGTCCTCGCGCTGGCGTCCCTTCACCCCGCCCACGCCCAGGCCCTTGCGCTGGCCCAGCGTGTAGAAGGACAGCCCTTCGTGGCGTCCGACCTTCTGCCCTTCCGGCGTCATGATCGGACCCGGCTCGGTCGGCAGATAGCGGTTCAGGAACTCCCGGAACGGCCGCTCGCCGATGAAGCAGATGCCGGTGGAATCCTTTTTGGCGGCATTGTGCAGCCCGATCTCGTGCGCGATGCGCCGCACTTCGGTCTTGTGGATCTCGCCCAGCGGGAACATGGTGCGCGAGAGCTGCGCCTGGTTCAGGCGATGCAGGAAGTAGCTCTGGTCCTTGGACGCGTCCAGCGCCTTGAGCAGCTGGAACTGCGTGCCGCCGCCCTCGGCCGGCACTTCGCGCACCCGCGCGTAGTGGCCCGTGGCGATGTGCTCGGCGCCCAGCGCCATCGCGTGGTCGAGGAAGGCCTTGAACTTGATCTCGGCGTTGCACAGCACGTCCGGATTGGGCGTGCGGCCCGCGGAGTACTCGCGCAGGAACTCCGCGAACACGCGGTCCTTGTATTCGGCGGCGAAATTGACGAACTCGAACTCGACGCCGACCAGGTCCGCGACGCTGGCGGCGTCCAGCAGGTCCTGGCGGGTGGAGCAGTATTCGGAATCGTCGTCGTCTTCCCAGTTCTTCATGAACAGGCCGACGACCTCATAGCCTTGCTGCTTGAGCAGCCAGGCGGTGACCGAAGAATCGACCCCGCCGGACATGCCGACGACAACGCGGCCCTTCTTGGTAGATTTTTGATTCATGATGGATCTATTTTAGATCGGACGGGGCATCTTCCCGCGGCTGCGGCTCGGCCGCGCGCGATACTTCCATCAGCCAGGTGCGGAAAGCCTGCAAAGTGGGCAGATTGGCTTTCTGCTCCGGATAGCACAGGTAGTACCCCATGCGCGCCCGGATAGGCAACTGGATAGCGACGGCCAGCTTGCCGTCGCGCAGTTCGTCCTCGATCAGGCAGCGCGGAATCAGCGCCACGCCAAAGCCGGCCGCGGCCGCCTGCGACAACAGCGCGTACTGGTCGAAGCGCGCGCCTTCCAGGCTGCGCCGGGTATCGCAGCCGGCTTGCTCGAACCAGTCGCGCCAGCCGTCCAGCGCCGAGGTATGGTGCAACAGCGGGTAGGCCAGCAGATCTGCCGGCGTGGCGCAACCGCCCGGAATCAGGCGCGGACTACAGACCGGCAGGATTTCGCGGCCGACGATGTAGTCCGCCCCGCTGCCCGGCCAGATGCCCTCGCCGAAGCGCACGGCGGCGTCCAGTTCCGGCGTGGAAAAGTCATAGCCCTGCCGGTGGGGCAGGAACTCGACATGGATGTCCGGCCGCAGGCGCATGAAGGCGGTCAGGCGCGGGATCAACCAGCGCGCGCCGAAGGTCGGCATACAGGTCAGGTTCAGCGTGCCGCCCTGCCCCTGGTGCGCGATCAGCTCCACGGTCGCGGCTTCGATCTGCCCCAGGCCGGCCTGGATCTTGGTCAGATAACTGCGTCCAGCCTCGGTCAGAACCAGGCCTTGCCTGATCCGCAGGAATAGTTCGATGCCGACGAACTCCTCCAAATGTTTCACCTGCTTACTGACCGCGCCCTGGGTGACACACAATTCCTGAGCCGCGCGCGTGAAACTGCTATGTCTCGCGGCGACTTCAAACGCCTGGAGATCGGTAAGAGAAGGACAGAAACGCCGCATGGATGGGGTACGCAAATTGTTTCAGGCCGCGCAGTCGAAACAGCCGCGTTCCGGGCCGCCGCGAAAAGAGGCATGAAAAAAACTCATAGCTTACGGAGAAACTTTCGTTTGCGCAAACCCGACCGCCAGGAAAGAATCGTTGCGTTTGCGTCTGCCTTTGCGCATCCGCTTTCCAATTCATTAGGGGAATCCATGCAACGCCGTAATGTAGTACTGGGCCTGTGCGTCGCCGCCGCGACCCTGGCCACGCCGCTGACCTCGGGCATCGCGCACGCTGAAGACGCGTATCCGACCAAGCCCATCCGCCTGATCGTTCCGTTCCCGCCCGGAGGCACCACCGACATCGTCGGCCGCCTGTTCGCCGACAAGCTGGGCAAGGAACTGGGCCAGACCGTGGTGGTGGAAAACCGCGGCGGCGCCGGCGGCTCGATCGGCAGCGCCTTCGTCGCCAGCAGCGCGCCTGACGGCTACACGCTGGGCATCGCCACCGTCAGCACCCACGGCATCAACCCGGCCATCTACCCGAACCTGCCGTTCGACGGCGAGAAGGACTTCACGCCCATCTCGAACCTGGCGGCCGTGCCCAACATCATGACCATCAACCCGAAGGTCCAGGCCAAGAACATCGCCGACTTCATCAAGCTGGCCAAGAGCGAGCCGGGCAAGCTGACCTACGCGTCGGCCGGCAACGGTTCGGTCTCGCACATGATGGGCGAACTGTTCAAGATGGCTTCGGGCACCAACCTGATGCACGTGCCGTACCGCGGCGTGGGTCCGGCGCTGAACGACGCGCTGGCCGGCCAGGTCGACGTCATGTATGACAACCTGCCTTCCTCGCTGCCGCACGTGCAGTCCGGCCGCCTGATCGCCATGGCCGTCGCCTCGCCCAAGCGCGTGGCCGCCCTGCCCGACGTGCCCACGTTCGCCGAAGCCGGCCTGCCGGCTGTGAACGACGCGTCCTGGTTCGGCCTGGTGGCCCCCGCCAAGCTGCCCCAGCCCGTGCTGGACAAGCTGAACGCCGCCGTGCAGAAGGTCAGCGCCGAAGCCGACGTCAAGACCCGCCTGGAAGCCCTGGGCGCCGCGCCTGCCGCCAACACCCCGGCCGAATTCGCGGCGCAGATCTCGGCTGAAATCGCCAAGAACAAGCGCATCGCCAAAGAAGCCAACGTGAAGATCGACTAAGCGGTCTTCGATCCTCGCCGTCCCTCGCGGCGGCGAGGATCTCCGATTCACGAACGCAACACCCCCTTATGCGAATTACCCAACCCCTGTCTTACCGGCTCGACCTCCCGCAGCAGTATCCTGATTCGGACTCCTCGGCTCCCCTTGTGCTGGACTCCCCGCACAGCGGCACCGCCTACCCCCCCGATTTCGCGGCTGCGGTGGACTTTGGCGCCTTGCGCACCGCCGAGGACACCTGGGTTGACGACCTGTGGGGCGACGCCTTGGACATGGGCGTACCGATGATTGCCGCCGCGTTTCCGCGCGCCTATATCGACGCCAACCGCTCGCCCGACGAAATCGACGAATTGCTGCTGGACGAGGCCTGGCCCGACGCCGTCAACGCCTCGCCCAAGGTCAAGCTGGGCAAGGGCCTGATCTGGCGCATGCTGGACGACGGCACGCCGCTCTACAACCGCAAGCTGACGGTGGCGGAAGTGCGCCACCGCATCGACGCCTGCTGGAAGCCCTACCACGCCGCGCTGGGCCAGGTGCTGGACGCCGCCCACCAGAAGTTCGGCAAGGTCTGGCACATCAACTGCCACTCCATGCCCAGCGTCGCCGGCGCCTACGCCACCGACCGTCCTGGCCTGGTGCACCCCGACTTCGTGCTGGGCGACCGCGACGGCAGCACCAGCGACCCGGCCTTCCGCGAATTCATCGCCGCCTGGCTGCGCGAACGCGGCTACAACGTCACCGTCAACGATCCCTACAAGGGCGTGGAACTGGTGCGCGCCTTCGGCCGTCCCGAGGAAGGCCGCCACAGCCTGCAGATCGAGATCAACCGCAAGCTCTACATGGACGAAGTCTCGCTGCGTCCTTCTGAAAACTACGGCCGTCTGAAGGCCGATCTGCGCGAGCTCACCGCCGCGCTGATCACCTGGACTCGCGCGCAAACGGCTTGACGCCGGACGTTTGCGCACTGGTGCCGGCCAGCGCAAAAGTCAGACTGGCCGGAGCAGTTGGGTCGCAAGACCCCAGCCCCATGGTTCGCCATGGGGCTTTTTTTTGAGTTGGCAGATCGCCTTGCCGTTCCGGCAATGCCGGATTCTTCCCCCTCGCCCCCTGGGGGCGGGACACCTTTCCTTTCACTTTCCCGTGTATAACTGATGCCAACTAATGAGGAGAGGCGTAGATGCACATCGGGATACCAAAAGAAACCCGAGACGGGGAAACTCGTGTCGCAGCAACACCGGAGACCGTCAAGAAGTACGTAGGCGGCAAACACACCGTCGTCGTGGAGCGCGGGGCAGGCACTGCCGCCCGCTATCTCGACGAGGCCTATGAGGCAGCGGGCGCCACGCTCGGCAGCGCCCAGGATGCGTTGGGGGCAGACCTTGTCATGAAGGTGCGCGCGCCTTCTGCCGCGGAACTGCCCCAGATGAAATCCGGCGCCGTCGTGGTCGGCATGCTGGATCCCTTCGACGCCGAAGGCATCCAGCAAATGGCGGCCGCGGGGCTCACGGGATTCGCGCTGGAGGCCGCGCCCCGCATCACGCGGGCGCAGAGCCTGGACGTGCTGTCCTCGCAGGCCAACCTGGCCGGCTACAAGGCGGTGCTGCTGGCAGCCCATCACTACGGCCGCCTGATCCCCATGATGATGACCGCCGCAGGCACGCTGAAAGCGGCCCGCGCCGTCGTGCTGGGCACCGGCGTCGCCGGGCTGCAGGCCATCGCCACCGCCAAGCGGCTGGGCGCGGTGGTCGAAGCCTCGGACGTGCGCCCCGCCGCGCGCGAACAAGTGGAATCGCTGGGCGCCAAGTTCATCGACGTGCCTTTCGAAACGGATGAAGAACGCGAAATCGCGCAAGGCACGGGCGGCTATGCGCGGCCCATGCCGCCCGCCTGGATGGCGCGGCAGGCCGCGCTCGTGTCCGAGCGCTGCAAGCAGGCCGACATCGTCATCACCACGGCGCTGATCCCCGGCCGCCCCGCCCCCACGCTGGTGTCCGCGGAAACCGTCGCGGCCATGAAGCCGGGTTCGGTGCTGGTGGACCTGGCGGTCGAACGCGGCGGCAATTGCCCGCTGTCCGAGAAAGGGCAGATCGTGGAAAAGCACGGCGTGACCATCATCGGGCTGACCAACCTGCCCGGTCTGGTCGCAACCGACGCGTCGGCGCTGTATGCGCGCAATATCCAGGATTTCCTGAAACTCATCATCAATGCGGACGGCGCGCTGGCGATCCAGCGCGACGACGAAATCGTCGCGGCCTGCCTGATGTGCGAAGGCGGCAACGTGGCGCGGAGGAACTGACAGCATGGAAGCGATCAACCCCACCCTGATGAACCTCATCATCTTCGTGCTGGCCATCTATGTCGGCTACCACGTCGTGTGGAACGTCACCCCCGCCCTGCACACGCCGCTGATGGCCGTCACCAACGCCATTTCCGCCATCATCATCGTGGGCGCCATGCTGGCGGCCGCATTGACCGAAGGCGGACTGGCGCGCGGCATGGGCGTCTTTGCCGTGGCGCTGGCTGCGGTCAACGTGTTCGGCGGCTTTCTCGTGACCCGGCGCATGCTGGAAATGTTCAAGAAGAAAGACCGCAAGGCAGGCAAGGAGGAAGCGAAATGATCTCGCTCAACCTCGTCACCCTGCTGTATCTCATCGCCTCGGTCTGCTTCATCCAGGCGCTTAAGGGCCTGTCGCATCCCACCACCTCGCGGCTGGGCAATGCGTTCGGCATGGCCGGCATGGCGATCGCCGTGCTGACCACGGCCGCGCTCATCGTCGCCCTGGCCCGCAGTGGCGCCGCCACCATCGGCCTGGGCTGGGTCGTGCTGGGCCTGCTGGTGGGCGGCTCCATCGGCACGCTGATGGCCAAGCGCGTCGAAATGACCAAGATGCCCGAACTGGTCGCCTTCATGCACAGCATGATCGGCCTGGCGGCGGTCGCCATCGCGGTGGCCGTGGTGGCCGAGCCGCATGCCTTCGGCATCGTGCCGGCCGGCATGCCCATCCCCACCGGCAATCGCTTCGAGCTGTTCATCGGCACCTTCGTCGGCGCCATCACGTTCTCGGGTTCGGTCATCGCCTTCGGCAAGCTGTCGGGCAAGTACAAGTTCCGCCTGTTCCAAGGCGCGCCGGTGGTGTTCTCGGGCCAGCACATGCTGAACCTGGCGCTGGCGCTGCTGATGCTGGGCTGCGGCATCTGGTTCATGCTCACGCAGGAATGGACGCCCTTCATCGTCATGACGATCATCGCCTTCGTGCTGGGCGTGCTGATCATCATCCCGATCGGCGGCGCCGACATGCCGGTGGTGGTGTCCATGCTGAACAGCTACTCGGGCTGGGCGGCGGCGGGCATCGGCTTCTCGCTGAACAACCCCATGCTGATCATCGCCGGTTCGCTGGTGGGCTCGTCGGGCGCGATCCTGTCCTACATCATGTGCAAGGCGATGAACCGCTCGTTCTTCAACGTGATCCTGGGCGGCTTCGGCGGCCAGGCCGGCGGCGCTGCGGCAGCGGGCGATGCACAGCAGCGCAGCGTCAAATCGGGCAGCCCCGACGACGCCGCCTTCCTGATGACCAACGCCGAAAGCGTGACCATCGTTCCGGGCTATGGCCTGGCGGTGGCGCGCGCGCAGCACGCGCTGAAGGAACTGGCCGAAAAGCTCACCGAGCGCGGCGTGACGGTCAAGTACGCCATTCACCCGGTGGCAGGACGCATGCCCGGCCACATGAACGTGCTGCTGGCCGAGGCCGAAGTTCCCTACGACCAGGTCTTCGAAATGGAAGACATCAACAGCGAGTTCGGCCAGACCGACGTGGTGCTGGTGCTGGGCGCGAACGACGTGGTCAACCCCGCCGCGAAGAACGACCCGCAGTCGCCTATCGCCGGCATGCCCATCCTCGAAGCCTACAAAGCCCGCACCGTGATCGTGAACAAGCGCTCCATGGCCTCGGGCTACGCGGGCCTGGACAACGAGCTCTTCTACATGGACCGCACGATGATGGTTTTCGGCGACGCCAAGAAGGTGCTGGAAGACATGGTCAAGGCGGTGGAGTAAGACGCCTGGCGCCGGATGCCGCTAGGCGTCTGGCGCCTACGCGTTGCGCTGGCCGGCAGGCTGGCGCAATTGTTCGTCCACCACTTCGATCCAATGCCGCACCGGCGTGTCGGTGCCGCTTTGCAAATGGCCGATGCAGCCGATGTTGGCGGACAGGATCACATCCGGTCCGCCTGCGGCGATCGCACCCAGCTTGCGGTCGCGCAACTCCAGCGCGATTTCTGGATTCAATACCGAATAAGCCCCCGCCGAACCGCAGCACAAATGCTTGTCGGCGAACGGCTGCAACGCGAAACCCAGATCCGCCAGCAGTTGTTCCGACAGCGGCCGCAGCCCTTGCCAATGCTGCAGCGTGCAAGGCGGATGGAAAGCCGCGCGCGTACCCGCCTGCAGCCGCGCGCGCAATTGCGCCGCATGCGGCGCAACGATTTCGGCTACGTCCTTCACCAGCGCCACGATGTCCGCGGCCTTTTGCGCATAGGCAGGATCGTGCCGCAGGTGATGCGCATATTCCTTGACCATGGCGCCGCAACCGGACGCGTTCATGACAATGGCCTCGACCTTCCCATCCTGCAGCAGCGGCCACCAGGCGTCGACGTTGGCGCGCATCTGCGCCAACGCGTCGTCCTGGGCGTCCAGGTGGAAACTGGCCGCGCCGCAGCAGCCGGCGCCGGGGGCAATGCGCGCGCCTATGCCGACCGCGTCCAGCACGCGGATGGTGGCCGCATCGATGGTGGGCATCATGGCGGGCTGCACGCAGCCCGCCAGCATCAGCACCTGCCGCGCATGGCTGGCCACCTGCGGCAGCGGCCCCGCCGCGCGGCGTTCCGGCACCTTGCGCTTGAGCGACTCGGGCAACATACCGCGCACCGCCTGCCCCAGCCGCATCGCGGGCGCGAACAGCGGCGACAACATGGTCTTGCGCAGCAAGGTACGTTTGGTCTTGTCGGCCCAACTGCGCGGCACGCGCTCCTCGACGATCTTGCGGCCGATATCCACCAGATGGCCGTACTGGACGCCAGACGGGCAAGTGGTCTCGCAATTGCGGCAGGTCAGGCAGCGGTCCAGGTGCTGCTGCGTGGACTGCGTGGGCTCGGCGCCCTCCAGCACCTGCTTGATCAGGTAGATGCGTCCGCGCGGGCTGTCCAGCTCGTCGCCCAGCACCTGATAGGTAGGACAGGTCGCGGTGCAAAAACCGCAGTGCACGCAACGCCGCAGGATGGCGTCGGCCTCCTTGCCCAGATCGGACTCGCGTGCCCAGGATGCCAGATTGGTTTGCATGATGCCCTATAGATCCAGGACCAGACGGCCGGGGTTGAACAGGCCGGCCGGATCGAGCTCTTGTTTGAGGCGGCGCGTGATCGCAGCGATCCCGGGCGCCAGCGGATGGAATACGCCGTCGGCCGGCGCCCTGCCTGGCCCGGCGCGGAATAACGTGGCGTGGCCGCCCAGCCGCTCGGCGGTCTCGCGCAACGCGGCGGCATCATGCTCGCCCGACAGCCAGCGCTGGCCTCCGCCCCACTCCAGCAAGGCAGGTCCCAACCCGAGGGCGGCAGCAGTGGGCGGCAGCGCCAGGCGCCACAAGGGCCGGCCCGGCGCAAAAAAGGCGTGGGTCTGCTCGCGCAAAGACCGCCACCAGGCTTGCGCCGCTTCAGGCGCCAGCGGCGCGCCGCCTATCAGTTGACGGGCGCTGGCGATCGCGGGCGGCGCGCCCGACAGTCGCACGGCCATCTGGCCGTCCCCGTCGTCGCCGCTCCAGCTGGTGGCGGAGATCGGCAAGGGCTTGCCGCGCCACAGGGCGAAGCTGGCCAAGGCCTGCGCCTCTGTGGCGGGCAGCGTCAGGGTGACCTCTTCCATCGGCCGCGGCACGACCTTCAAGGACACTTCGAGTATGGCGCCGAAGATGCCGTGCGAACCGGCCAGCAGGCGCGACACGTCATAACCCGCCACGTTCTTCATGACCTCGCCGCCGAACGAGAGGATGCGGCCTTCCGAATCCAGCAGCTGCGCGCCCAGGACGAAATCCTTGAGCGCGCCCGCGCTCATGCGGCGCGGGCCCGACAGCCCCGCCGCCACGCATCCGCCCACTGTGGCGGAGGTCGAGAAATGCGGCGGTTCGAAGGCCAGCATCTGCCCATGCTCGGCCAGCGCGGCTTCGAGTTCCGCGAGCGGCGTACCCGCGCGCACCGTCACCACGAGCTCCGAGGGGTGGTAGCTGACGATGCCGCGATAGGGCGTCATGTCCAGCAGGCAGTGGCCATCCTGCGGCGTCACCGGACGGTAGTTGCCATAGAACGCCTTGCTGCCGCCGCCCATCACAAACAGGGGTTTGTGACCGGCACGGGCCGTCATGACCTGGTCGCACAATTCCGACAGGACGAAATCCATAAGGACAGGTCCTAGAAACGGGCGAGATCGGGGAAGCGCAGCTCTCCCGCATGGACATGCATCTTGCCGTATTCGGCGCAGCGGGCCAGCGTGGGGATGACTTTTTCAGGATTGAGCAGGCAGGGCGGATCGAAGGCCCGCTTTACCGCCAGGAACGCGTCGAGTTCTTCGCGAGAGAATTGCACGCACATTTGATTTATCTTCTCCATACCCACCCCGTGCTCTCCGGTCACGGTCCCTCCTACCTGCACGCACAGTTCAAGAATGGCGGCGCCGAATTTCTCGGCGCGCTCCACCTCGTCCGGCTTGTTCGAATCGAACAGGATCAACGGATGCAGGTTGCCGTCGCCCGCGTGAAAGACGTTGGCGCAACGCAGGCTGAACTCGTCTTCCATCTGTTCGATGGCGCCCAGCACGCGCGCCAGATGGCGGCGCGGTATCGTGCCGTCCATGCAATAGTAATCAGGCGATACCCGCCCGGCAGCCGGGAAGGCGTTCTTGCGGCCGGCCCAGAATTTCAGGCGCTCGGCCTCCGAGGACGAGACCTGGCAGCGCGTGGCGCCCGCCTCGCGGAACACGGCCTCCATGCGCGCGATCTCGTGCTCGACCTCTTCGGGCGTGCCGTCCGACTCGCACAGCAGAATGGCTTGTGCGTCCATGTCGTAGCCCGCGCGCACAAAGGGTTCGACCATGTGGGTCGCGCGGCGGTCCATCATCTCCAGGCCCGCCGGTATCATGCCGGCCGCGATCACCTGCGTGACCGCATTGCCCGCCGCTTCCACGCTGGAAAAGCTGGCCATGACCACCTGCGCGCAGGCCGGCTTGGGGATCAGCTTGACCGTCACTTCGGTGACCACGCCCAGCATGCCTTCCGAACCGATGAAGACGGACAGCAGGTCCAGGCCGGGCGCATCGGGCGCTTCGGAACCCAGTTCGACCACATCGCCATCGATCGTCACGACCCGCACCCGCAGCACGTTGTGCACGGTCAACCCGTACTTCAGACAATGCACGCCGCCGGAGTTCTCCGCCACGTTGCCGCCGATGGAACAGGCGATCTGGCTGGAGGGATCGGGCGCGTAATACAGCCCATACGGCGAAGCCGCCTCGGAGATCGCCAGGTTGCGCACGCCGGGCTGCACGATGGCCGTGGCGCTGGCCAGGTCGATGTGCTTGATGCGATTGAATTTCGACAAGCCGAGCAACACGCCGCGGCTGTGCGGCATGGCGCCTCCGGACAAGCCGGTGCCAGCGCCACGCGCAACCACGGGCGCATTCAGGCGTTTGCAGATGCGCATGACGGCCTGCACCTGCTCTTCCGTTTCAGGCAAGGCAACCACCGCAGGCAGCGCGCGATATAGAGAGAGGCCGTCGCACTCGTAAGGGCGCGTATCCTCTTCGCGGAACAACACGCAGTGCGCGGGCAAGGCGGCCGACAACGCCTCGATGAGCTGCTGCAAGGAATAAGGCGCCTGCACTTGTGCCAGGCCGGTTTCGACCAATGAATTCATGAGCGCAACAATAGCGCGAGCACCCGTCACTAGCAGACCGGGATTTACCCGCATCCGTGCACCTATGGCACACCAGATAAGTAACCAGCCGTAATCGCATGCCGCACACGGCCGGCGCCCGCCTCGCTCGACCGTTCCGCCGGCAAAAAAAAGCCGACGGCATGCCGTCGGCTTAGGATGTCGGCGGCGCTGCCGCAGCAGGCTTACCAGGACACGATCTTGCCGGGATTGAGAATATTGTTGGGATCAAATGCGTGCTTCAAACTGCGCATCAGATCCAGGGCATCCTCGCCATGCTCTTCGGCCATGAACTGCATCTTGTGCAGGCCCACGCCGTGCTCGCCCGTGCAGGTGCCGTCGGCGGCAATCGCGCGGCGCACCAGGTTGTGGTTGATGGTTTCGGATTCTTCCCATTCCTTGGCGTTGTCCGCATCGAGCAGCATCAGCACATGGAAGTTGCCGTCGCCGACGTGGCCGACGATCGTGTAGGGGAAGCTGGCGCGGTCGAGTTCCTCGACCGTGTCGCGCACGCAATCAGCCAGGCGCGAGATCGGCACGCAGACGTCGGTGGTGCTGGCGCGGCAGCCGGGGCGCAGTTGCAGGCCGGCGAAGTAGGCGTTGTGGCGCGCGGTCCACAGCCGGCTGCGGTCCTCGGGGCGCTCGGCCCATTCGAAGTCCATGCCGCCATGGTCCGCCGTGATCGCCTGCACGGTTTCGGCCTGTTCCTGCACGCCAGCCGGGCTGCCGTGGAATTCGAACACCAGCAGCGGCGTCTCGCGCAGGGTCAACTTGCTGTGCAGGTTCACCGAGCGCACGCTGGCCGCGTCCATGAATTCGACGCGGGCGACCGGCACGCCCATCTGGATGATTTCGATCACGCTCTGCACGGCCGAATCCAGCGTGGGGAAATTGCAGACCGCGGCCGACACGGCTTCAGGCTGCGGGTACAGGCGCACCGTCACTTCGGTGATGATGCCCAGCGTGCCTTCGCTGCCCACGAAGATTCGTGTCAAGTCGTAGCCGGCCGAGGACTTGCGGGCGCGACCGGCGGTGCGGACGATGCGCCCGTCCGCCGTGACCACGGTCAGCGACATGACGTTCTCGCGCATGGTGCCGTAGCGCACGGCGTTGGTGCCGGAAGCGCGCGTGGCCGCCATGCCGCCCAGGCTGGCGTCGGCGCCCGGATCGATCGGAAAGAACAAGCCGGTGTCGCGGATTTCTTCGTTGAGCTGCTTGCGCAGCACGCCGGCCTGCACGGTGGCCGTCAGGTCCTCGGCGTTGACCGCCAGCACCTTGTTCATCTGCGACAGGTCCAGGCTGATGCCGCCCTGGATCGCCAGGATGTGGCCTTCGAGCGAAGACCCTGCGCCGTAGGGAATCAGGGGCACGCGATGCTGATTGCACAGCTTGGCGATCTCGGCCACTTCCTCGGTCGTGTGCGCGAAAACCACCGCGTCCGGCGGCATGGCCGGATAGGGAGATTCATCGCGGCCGTGGTGGTCGCGCATGGCGGAGGATTCGGACAAGCGATCGCCAAAGCGGGCGCGCAAGGCATCCAGACAGGCGGCCGGCACCGGACGGCGCAACGATTCGGCGTGCAAGGGAGCGTTCATGGTCAGCGTGATCTCGGGTTCGTTAACCTGATTATTCTACGCCGCCGCGCACGCCGCGCCGCAAACCGCCAAGCGCTGGCGATCGGCGGCGCTGCCAGGGGCTTACTTGCCGGAAGTCAGGGCGACCCGGCGGCGTTCGCGCACGGCGTGCGCCAGGCGCTCGAGCACCGCGACCGAGGCGTCCCAGTCGATGCAGCCGTCGGTGATGCTCTGGCCGTAGACCAGCGGCGTGCCCGGCACCATGTCCTGGCGGCCGCCCAGCAGATGGCTTTCGACCATGACGCCCACCAGGCGGCTGTCGCCCGCTTCCATCTGGCGCGCCACGTCCTCGATGACCAGCGGCTGGTTCTCGGGCTTCTTGCTGCTGTTGGCGTGGCTGGCGTCGATCATGATGCGCTGTGCCAGGCCGGCCTTGGACATGTCCTGGCAGGCCGCATCGATGCTGGCCGCATCGTAGTTCGGCGTCTTGCCGCCGCGCAGGATGACGTGGCAGTCCTCGTTGCCGGCCGTCGACACGATGGCGGAATGGCCGCCCTTGGTCACCGACAGGAAATGGTGCGGCTGCGACGCCGCCTTGATCGCGTCCACCGCGATCTTCACATTGCCGTCGGTGCCATTCTTGAACCCCACCGGACACGACAGTCCCGAAGCCAGTTCGCGATGCACCTGGCTTTCCGTCGTCCGAGCCCCGATCGCCCCCCAGGAGACCAGATCCGCGATGTATTGCGGCGTAATCATGTCCAGGAACTCGCAACCCGCCGGCAGTCCCAGGCTATTGATGTCCAGCAGCAATTCGCGGGCGACGCGCACGCCCTTGTTGATGTCGAAGCTGCCATCCAGATCCGGATCGTTGATCAGGCCCTTCCAGCCCACCGTGGTGCGCGGCTTCTCGAAGTACACGCGCATCACGATTTCCAGGTCGGCGCTCAGCCGGTCGCGCACGGGCTTCAGACGCTTCGCATATTCGATGGCCGCGCGGGTGTCATGGATGGAGCAAGGACCGATCACGACGATCATCCGGTCATCCATGCCGTGCAGGATGCGGTGCATTCCCTGACGGGCGGCGAACACGGTATCGGACGCCTCCTTGGTGCAGGCGAACTCGCGCATGACGTGCGCGGGCGGGTTCAGCTCTTTGATTTCTCGAATGCGAAGGTCGTCGGTATTGTGTGACACGGTACTGCTCCTGGGTTGCCCGCCACGGGGATGTTCCCGAGGTGGTTTCCTCAACTGGCGGCGCAAAAAAAGCCGCCAGTTCGCTGGCGGCTTTTTTGGGGGGATTCTTTCCAAACTTCAGATTGAGCGCGTCCCTTCCTCCGCCAGCGGCTTCAGAAAACCATAAAAATAAAAATAAAAGGCGGGGGACGCGAATTTCATGGGGATTGACTCTAGCACAAATTTTTCGGGCCGTCACCCGTGTTTTTTCGGATCAGGCCGTGCCGCCGACCGTCAGGCCTTCCATGCGGACCGTGGGCATGCCCACGCCCACAGGTACGCTCTGCCCATCCTTGCCGCAGGTGCCCACGCCCGAATCCAGCTGCAGGTCATTGCCGATCATGGTGACGCGGTTCATGGCGTCCGGACCGTTGCCGATCAGGGTGGCGCCCTTGACCGGGTAGGTCACCTTGCCGTTTTCAATCATGTAGGCCTCGGACGCGGAGAACACGAACTTGCCGTTGGTGATGTCGACCTGGCCGCCGCCGAAGTTGACCGCGTACAGTCCGCGCTTGACGGACGACACGATTTCCTCGGCCGGCTTGTCGCCCGCCAGCATGTAGGTATTGGTCATGCGCGGCATGGGCAAGTGCGCAAACGATTCGCGGCGGCCATTGCCGGTGGCCGCGGTCTTCATGAGGCGCGCGTTCAGGGTGTCCTGCATGTAGCCGCGCAGGATGCCGTCTTCAATCAGCACGTTGCGCTGGGTGGCGTTGCCTTCATCGTCGATATTGAGCGAACCGCGGCGATCCGGGATCGTGCCGTCGTCCACCACGGTGACACCCTTGGAGGCCACGCGCTCGCCGATGCGGCCGGAAAACACGCTGGAGCCCTTGCGGTTGAAATCGCCTTCCAGCCCGTGACCGACAGCCTCGTGCAGCAGGATGCCGGGCCAGCCGGAGCCCAGCACGACGGTCATCTCGCCAGCCGGCGCCGGGCGCGCTTCCAGGTTCACCATGGCTTCATGTACCGCGCGCTCGACATAGCCTTGCAGCATTTCGTCCGTGAAATAGGCCAGGCCCAGGCGGCCGCCGCCCCCGGCGTGGCCCATCTCGCGACGGCCGTTGCGTTCGGCGATGACAGTCAGCGACAGACGCACCAGCGGACGCACATCGGCGGCCAGGCGGCCGTCGCTGCCGGCCACCAGCACCACGTCGTACTCGGCGCCCAGGCCCGCCATGACCTGGATCACGTGCGGATCGCGCGCGCGCGCCATGCGCTCCACGCGCTCCAGTAGTGCGACTTTTTCCGGGGCGCTCAGCGTGGCCACCGGATCGATATCGGCGTACAGGCTGCGGCCGATCTCGGCTTCCACCTGCGCCGCCACCTTCACTTTGCCGGCGCCACGGCGCGCAATGCCGCGCACGGCGTGGGCCGACGACAGCAAGGCTTCGGGCGACAGCGAATCCGAATAGGCGAAGGCGGTTTTCTCGCCGCTCACGGCGCGCACCCCGACGCCCTGGCTGATCGAAAAACTGCCCGTCTTGACGATGCCCTCTTCCAGGCTCCAGCCCTCGCTGCGCGTGTACTGGAAGTACAGGTCGGCGTAGTCGACCTTGTGCGTGAAGATCTCACCCAGCGCGCGCGCCATATCCGCCTCGGTCAGCCCCCAAGGGTCGAGCAGCAGGGATTTGGCGGTGGCGAGGGAAGCAATGGCGGGATCGATGATTTTCATGGGGCTCTGTACAGGAGGCGGCGGCGCGCTGGCGCGCGCTCGCGGTGATACTCGAGATCATATCGTAACGCCGGCGCGGCCCCGCCGTCGCGGGGACGCTCCGGCGCAGAGGATTCAGCGAGCGGCACGCGGGCGGCACGCGGGCGGCACGCGGGCGGCACGCGGGCGGCGAAAAATACCACGGGCATTATCTATGGGACATGGGATGGGGCCGGAATATTACATATCAAGCTGGACAGGCTGGCTCAAACGCAGGCCCAAACAATGTTCGATACGCCCCTCTTTCCCTGTTCCGGAAGACATGGGCGGCTCGTCGGCATATAGACCCCACGATATCTCGAACGCACACGCCAAACTCGTCATACAACCTGACATGAAAATGAAATGCGCCAAGGGAACGCCCCGGCGCCCAATACGGGATCACATCAGACGGGACCGCATAAATATCGGACTACAGGACAATTCATTCGTTCCCTTGCATACCGTCATCAGACCTCCACCAGCGCCGGGCAGGCAGCTTGCACGATCGATGGCGGCAGCCCGGAAGCCGCGTATTTGCACGCTCTGCGAGACAAACCGCGCAGGCGCAAGGGTTCAACGGCCCATTTGTCCGCCTCGTGAACCAATATCCCTATTGTTTCAAGTTGTCCCAAATTTAAGAATATCCTTCCCAGCACTTGGCTCATTGCAGGCATTCCCAGACCGAAAAACGGTATCGGGCTCTTTTGATACAAAGTAATTGCTTCGAAAACCGGGAAGTCAAGCCGCAACTTCTGTATTATGCGAAGCACAACAATTACACATAACTTCGCCGGCGATTACAGCAGTTCCATAATCAGGAATAAACCATGGCCCGAGAATCCTACGCAGCACTGCAAGCAAAGATCGAAAAGGAAATCAACAAGCTACAAAAGAAGGCTGAAGTCCTGCAAACCAAGCGCCGCAAGCCGGTGATCACGCAGATCATCACGTCGATGCGCGAGTACGAAATCACGCCTGAAGAGATCATTGCAGCCTATGGCGCCGGCAAGCCCGCCCGCGCCGCCACAGGCGGCCGCCGCAAGGCCGGCGCCGCTGCCCGTCCCGCCAACGCCGCCAAACGCGCCGTTGCGCCCAAGTACCGCCATCCTCAAACAGGGGAAACGTGGAGCGGCCGTGGCAAGGCTCCCCGCTGGCTCGCCGCGGAAGAAGCCGCAGGCGCGACCCGCGACAGTTTTCTTATCAAAGAATAAGAACCTATTCGCCAGTAATAAAAAAATCGGCGCACCAAAATGGTGCGCCGATTTTATTTAAAGGCTGGTCCGCAAAGACCGCCGGAATTTATTGCACCGGGAAACGGATTTCGCGCTCAGCGCCATTATTCCCGGGAAAATTATCAAATATTGCGCGCACCAGGTACGGCATGGTCCGCAGGAAATCGTCGCGCTCGCTCAATATGAAAGCGCTGGAACGGTACACCTCCGCGCCGCCCCGCTGCGTGTCATAGATATGCAGGGTGAGGGTATTGCGCTGCACCGCCATCGGCACATCCACCCAGTCCGGCCCCCAATAGCCATAGCCGGCGCCCCAGGGCCGCGGGCCGTAGAAGCCGCCGTAGCCATAGCCGTAGCCGCCGTAGAAGTACGGGTCGTATGGACGCTGCACCATTATCTGGGTCTGCGAGGTGCCGTAATTGAACGACACGTCGAAACGGCCTTTGGCTCCAGGCCTGGCTTCGACCAGGCCGGTTGCGCCTATGCCGGCACGCACCATGTCCTGATAGGACTGATATTCGAGATTGTTGTTTTGCGAGGCGTCGGCGGCGATGAATTGGTATGTCTGCCCCTCTACGCCCGCGGGCCATTGCTGAAAGGAAGTCACCCGCGCGGAAACCGTCGGCGCCGCGCAACCCGTCAGGGCGAGCGCCCCCGCAACAGCCATCAGGCCCGCCCAGCGGCGTGCATTGAACATGGACAACCTCGACATTTTGCAACCCCTCCGGCGCGCGACGGCGCCATGATACTGACTTTGACTCGAACCGCTACAAAAAGTTTACGGTAAGCCAAAAGGCCCAGGCCGGCGCGCCATGCCCAACCACTACAATAGAGGCCTCGTTCATACAGGACTGCAATCCCATGCGCACAGACACGCCCGTAACCGTATATCGCAAGGATTACCAGCCCTACCCCTACGACATTCCCGAAGTCGCCCTCGCCTTCGATCTCGCGCCGGACGCGACCGAAGTGCGCTGCACGCTGCAAGTGCAGCGCAAGGCCGGGGCCAGCGCCGACGCCGCCCTGGTCCTGGACGGAGTAGACCTGGAACTCGTCTCGGTAGGCGTGAATGGCGCGGCCCTGCCCGCCGACAGCTACCGCCTGTCCGAACACAGTTTGGCCCTATACGGCCTGCCGCCGAGCGCCACGGTGGAAATCGTCAGCCGCTGCAAGCCTTCGGCCAATTCCACGCTGATGGGCCTGTACGTCTCGGGCGGAAACTTCTTCACCCAGTGCGAAGCCGAGGGCTTTCGCCGCATCACCTGGTTCGCGGACCGGCCTGACGTCATGTCGCGCTACCGCGTAACCTTGCGCGCGCAGCCGGAGTACCCGGTGCTGCTGTCCAACGGCAACCTGCTGGCCACGCGCCAATTACCCGACGGCCGCAACGAAGTCGAATGGGAAGACCCCTTCCCCAAGCCCTGCTACCTGTTCGCATTGGTGGCCGGCAAGCTCACGCACCGCGAAACCACCGTGAAGACCGCCAGCGGCCGCGACGTGCTGCTGCAGGTCTATAGCGACCCGGGCTCGGAGTCCAAGACCGAATGGGCGCTGGATTCGCTGGTGCGCGCGCTGCGCTGGGACGAAAGCCGCTTCGGCCTGGAGCTGGACCTGGATCGCTTCATGATCGTGGCCGTCCATGACTTCAACATGGGCGCGATGGAAAACAAGGGCTTGAACATTTTCAACGCCGCCTACGTGCTGGCGGATGCGGACACCGCTACGGACGCCAACTACGAAGGCATCGAGTCCGTCATCGGACACGAGTACTTCCACAACTGGACCGGCAACCGCGTCACCTGCCGCGACTGGTTCCAGTTGAGCCTGAAGGAAGGCCTGACCGTCTTCCGCGACCAGGAGTTCAGCGCCGACATGATGGCCCACGGCATGGATGCCGCCGAAGCCGCAAGCGCCCGCGCGGTCAAGCGAATCGACGACGTGGTCGCGCTGCGGGCCGCCCAGTTCCCGGAAGATGCGGGTCCCATGGCTCACCCCATCCGGCCGGAAAGCTACCAGGAAATCGGCAATTTCTACACCGCCACCGTGTACGAGAAAGGCGCCGAGGTCATCCGCATGCAGCACACCCTGCTGGGCGAGGAAGGCTTTCGCGCCGGCATGGACGAGTACTTCCGTCGCCATGACGGCCAGGCCGTGACCTGCGACGACTTCGTCGCCGCCATGGAATCCGTCTACGTGCGCCAACATCCGGACCGCGACCTGTCCGTGTTCCGCCGCTGGTACCGCCAGGCCGGCACGCCGCGCGTGACCGTCAAGCTCGAGCACGACGCCGCCGCGCGCCGCTGCACCGTGACGCTCACTCAGGAATGCCCGCCGGTCGGCGTGGAAAGAAAGGCCGGCGCCGACTACGTCAAGGCCCCCTTCCATATCCCCTTCGCCATCGGCCTGCTGGATCCGAGCGGCCGCCCCCTGCCGCTGCGCCAGGGCGACGAGGTCGAGGAAACCGCGTTGCTGGAACTGACGCAGCAAAGCCAGCAATGGGTATTCGACGATATCGCCGAGCGCCCCGTGCCGTCGCTGCTGCGCGACTTCTCGGCGCCCGTCATCGTCGATTACAGCTGGACCAACGAAGAGCTGGCGCTGCTGTCGGCGCATGACAGCAATCCCTTCGCGCGCTGGGAGGCCGGCCAGGAATTCGCCACTCGCCAGATCCTGGCGCTGGCCGAGGCCCAACAGGCCGGCAAAACGCTGCATGCCGATTCCGCCTTCATCGACACCTGGCGCGCGCTGCTGACCGATCCTGAGATCGATGCCGCCTACCGTGCCCGCGCCTTGGCGCTGCCGTCGGAAAAGACCCTGGCCGAGCGCATGCAGCAGGTGGATCCGCCTGCCCTCGCGGTCGCGCGCGACTTCCTGCGTGCCGAACTGGGACGCCAGCTGGCCGCCGAATTCCGCCAGGCTTTCGACGACAACCAGACTCCGGGCGAATACAGCCCGGCGCCGGTTCCGGCGGGCAAGCGCGCGTTGAAGAACCTGGCGCTCAGCCACCTGATGGCGGCGGGCGAACTCGACGCCCAGCGCCTGGCCGAGCAGCAGTACGGCAAGGCGGACAACATGACCGACAGCATGGCCGCGCTGTCCGCCCTGATCAATTTCGGCCAGGGAGAGTTCCCGCAAGAGGCGCTTGCCGCCTTCTACGACAAGTGGCGCGACAATGCCCTGGTGGTGGACAAGTGGTTCGCCCTGCAGGCCGCGGCACGCTCAACCACGGTGCAGACCGCGCGCGAACTGATGCGGCACCCCGCGTTCACCTTGCGCAATCCGAACCGCGCTCGCTCGCTGATCTTCCAGTTCTGCCTGAACAACGCGCGCGGCATGCATCATCCCGACGGCACGGGCTACGCCTTCTGGGCCGAGCACGTGCTGGCGCTGGACGCGCTCAATCCCGAAATCGCTGCCCGTCTGGCGCGCGCGCTGGACAACTGGTCGCGCTTCGTGCCCGCCCTGCGCACGCCCATGCAGGCAGCCCTGCAGCAGGTGCGCGCGCACGAAGGCCTTTCGCGCAACGTGCAGGAAATCGTATCCAAGGCTTTAGAATTCGCAGCATAGGAGGTTCCTTTGAAACGCAAAACACTGACCCAATACCTGGTGGAGCAACAGCGCTCCGCCCAAGCCCTCGCGCCGGAAGTGCGGCTGCTCATCGAAGTGGTCGCGCGCGCCTGCAAGGCCATCAGCCATGCGGTGAGCAAAGGGGCGCTCGGCGGCGTCCTCGGCAGCCTGGAAAGCGAGAACGTCCAGGGCGAAGTGCAGAAGAAGCTGGACGTGCTGTCCAACGAGATCCTGCTGGAAGCCAATGAATGGGGCGGCCACCTGGCGGCCATGGCCTCCGAAGAGATGGAAACCATCCATCTGATTCCGAACCGCTATCCCAAGGGCGAATACCTGCTGCTGTTCGATCCCCTGGATGGCTCCTCGAACATCGACGTCAACGTCTCCATCGGCACCATCTTCTCGGTGCTGCATGCGCCGCACAACGTATCGGGCGCGCCCGTGTGCGAACAGGACTTCCTGCAGCCGGGCGACAAGCAGGTCGTGGCCGGCTATGCCGTCTACGGTCCGCAAACCATGCTGGTGCTGACCATCGGCAATGGCGTGGTGGGCTTCACGCTGGATCGCGAAATGGGCTCGTGGGTGCTGACGCACGAGAACATCCGCGTGCCGGAAGACACCAAGGAGTTCGCCATCAACATGTCGAACATGCGCCACTGGGCCGCCCCGGTCAAGCGCTACGTCGACGACTGCCTGGCCGGCGCCACCGGTCCGTTGGGCAAGGACTACAACATGCGCTGGATCGCCTCCATGGTGGCGGACGTGCATCGCATCCTGACCCGCGGCGGCATCTTCATGTACCCCTGGGATGCCCGTGAGCCCGGCAAGGCCGGCAAGCTGCGTCTGATGTACGAAGCCAACCCCATGAGCTTCCTGGTCGAACAGGCCGGCGGCGCCGCGATCAACGGCGAGCAGCGCATCATGGCGATCCAGCCCGACAAGCTGCACCAGCGCGTCAGCGTGATCCTGGGCTCGAAGAACGAAGTCGACCGCGTCGGCCGCTACCACGCCGAAGAGGCTGCCAAGCAGTAATTCCGCAGGCGCTCCGCGCCCATGAAAAAAGCCCCGGCGCCTTGTGCGGCCGGGGCTTTGTCTTTGAAGGATGGCCGGAACGGCGGTCACTTCACCTGTTCAATGGACTTCACGTCGTCCTTGTTGATCTGGACCTTCTTGCCGTCCTTGTCATATTCGTACATGCCCGAATCCTTGTCGTATTTGGGCGTATCGGGCGTCACGGTCGAGCTGCCGTCCCGCTGCTGAATGACCGACGGAGACGAGCATCCGGCCAGTACCCCGAATCCGGTCACGGCCAGGGCAAGCGTCATGGTCTTCAGTTTCATGGGCGTGTTCTCCGAAAGTGAATCGTGGATTTACTGTATCGGACACTGCCCCCTCATTCGTGACCGGTTGTGGTCAAAATGCATGCGAAGGTAATCCAGCCGACCCGCCAAAACGCAAAAAACCCCTCGCAAGACCAGCTTGCGAGGGGTTGCACACGCACACAAGACGCAAGCGGCCTTTACACCTTGGCGTTCGCCTCGATGAAGCGTCGCACGGCGGCCTGATCGCAATCCATGATTTCCACGCGTTGCGGCAGCGACTCGAGATCGGCGAGATTGCCCGGCGGCGTGGCCGGACGGCCCAGCGCCTCTTCGATGGTTTCCGAGAACTTCGCCGGCAAGGCGGTTTCCAGGACCAGCATGGGCACGCCGGGTTCGACGAATTCACGCGCGACCTTGACGCCATCTGCGGTGTGCGGATCGATCAGCACGCCGGTTTCGTCGTAGACCGAACGGATCGTCGCCAGGCGGTCTTCGTGCGAGCTCGCGCCCGATACGAAGCCATAACGCTCCTCGAATTGCGGCTTCAGATCGGACAGGTCGAAAGACCCGTCGCGCGCCATGCCGGCCCACAGTTCCTTGACCCGAGCCGCGTCGCGGCCGACCAGGTCGAACACGAAGCGCTCGAAGTTCGAGGCGCGCGAAATATCCATCGACGGGCTGGAGGTGGCGTAGGTCTGCTCGGCGGGACGCGGACGATAGACGCCGGTGCGGAAAAACTCTTCCAGCACGTTGTTCTCGTTCGTGGCCAGCACCAGGCGGCGGATGGGCAGGCCCATGCGGCGCGCAATGTGGCCGGACAGGATGTTGCCGAAGTTGCCCGAGGGCACCGCGAACGACACCTGCTCGCCAGCCTTGCTGGTGGCGCGCAGCCAGCCGTGAAAGTAGTACACCACCTGGGCGGCGATACGCGCCCAGTTGATGGAGTTGACCGCGCCCAAACGGTACTTGGTCTTGAACGCCAGATCGCCGGCCAGGGCCTTGACGATATCCTGGGCTTCGTCGAACACGCCGTGCACGGCGATGTTGTGGATGTTCTCGTCCTGCAGCGAATACATCTGGGCGCGCTGGAAGGCGCTCATGCGGCCATGCGGCGACAGCATGAACACCGCCACGCCCTGTTTGCCGCGCAAGGCGTATTCCGCCGCCGAACCCGTATCGCCGGAGGTGGCTCCCACGATATTCAGGGTGGTGCCGCGCTTCGCCAGCACGTATTCGAAGACCTGGCCCAGGAACTGCATGGCCATGTCCTTGAAGGCCAGCGTCGGCCCCTCGGACAGGCCCAGCAGCGACAGGCCGCCGTCCAGCGGACGCAGCGGGACGATGTCCTCGCTGTTGAAGATCTGCTGGGTGTAGGCCGCGCGCGTCAGGCGGCGCAGGTCTTCGGCCGGGATGTCGGTGGCGAACAGCGACAGCACTTCGAACGCCAGGTCGGCATACGGCAGGCCGCGCCAGGACTCCAGCGTTTCGGCCGAGACCTGGGGCAGTTGCTCCGGCACCGCCAGGCCGCCGTCCGGCGCCAGGCCTTCCAGCAGGATGTCCGAGAATTCCATCGCGGCCATGCCGCCGCGGGTAGAGATGTATTTCATGTCAGGTTTTCCACGCGTAGGCGCGTAACTTTCGAACGCACGAACGGTAGGGCTTCGATGCGTTCGATCGCCTGGTTGACGTTGCCTTCGACCGCTTCGTGCGTCAGGAAGATGATGTCGGCGCCGCCGATGTGCGACGGCTGCTGGATCATCGACCCGATGGAGATGGAGCGGTCGGCCAGGATGCGGGCGATGTCGGCCAGCACGCCCGGCTGGTCGTCCACGCGCAGGCGCAGGTAGTACGAGGTGCTGACCTGCTCGATCGGCAGGATCGGCGTGTCGGACATGGCGTCCGGCTGGAAAGCCAGGTGCGGTACGCGGTTGCCCGGGTCGGCGGTGTGCAGGCGGGTCACGTCGACCAGGTCGGCCACCACGGCCGAGGCGGTGGGCTCTTCGCCCGCGCCCTGGCCGTAATACAGCGTGGGGCCGACGGCGTCGCCCTTGACCAGCACGGCGTTCATCGCGCCCTCGACGTTGGCCAGCAGGCGTTCGGCCGGCACCAGCGCCGGATGCACGCGCAGCTCGATGCCGTCCGGACGGCGCTTGGTGACGCCCAGCAGTTTGATGCGGTAGCCCAGGCGTTCGGCATGCTCGATGTCTTCGGCAGCCAGCTGCGAAATGCCTTCGATATAGGCGCGGTCGAACTGTACCGGCACGCCGAAAGCCAGCGAAGCCAGCAGGGTCAGCTTATGGGCCGCGTCCACACCTTCCACGTCGAACGTGGGATCGGCTTCGGCGTAGCCCAGGCGCTGGGCCTCGGCCAGCACGTCGGCGAACGGCAGGCCGCGCGAGCGCATTTCAGACAGGATGAAGTTGGTGGTGCCGTTGATAATGCCGGCCACCCACTGGATGCGGTTGGCCGTCAGGCCTTCGCGGATCGCCTTGATGATGGGGATGCCGCCGGCGACGGCGGCCTCGAAGGTCACCATCACGCCGCGCTCGTGGGCGGCGGCGAAGATCTCATTGCCGTGCTTGGCCAGCAGCGCCTTGTTGGCGGTCACGACGTGCTTGCCGTTGGCGATGGCTTCCAGCACCAGCTCGCGCGCCAGCGTGTCGCCGCCGATCAGTTCGACGACGATGTCGATTTCAGGGTCGCGCACCAGCGCGTGCACATCGGTATCGACCAGGATCGCGTCGCCCACGCGCGCGCGCGCCTTGGCCACGTCGCGCACGGCGGCGCGGGTCACCTCGATGCGGCGGCCAGCGCGGCGCGCAATCTCTTCCGCGTTGCGCGACAGCACCGCCCAGGTGCCGCCGCCAACCACGCCCAGGCCGAGCAGGCCGACTTTCATGGGTTTCATCGCGGCGCCTTCTGCGGGCGGGCGTTGAGGGGAATTCATTTTCGGTTCTCCATAACTGCTGTGCGAGAGCTGCGCCCCCTGATACGGTGCCCCCCCTATCGGGATGCCGCGGATCCGGCTCCGCCGGCATGCCCCCTTGAGGGGGAAGCGCGCAGCGCTTCGGGGGTGGGCTCTACTTCAGCAATCCGTCCTTGCGGAACATGTCTTTGATGCCTCGCACCGCTTGCCGGGTGCGCTGCTCGTTTTCGATCAGGGCGAAGCGCACGTATTCGTCGCCATACTCGCCGAAGCCGATCCCGGGGGACACAGCTACCTTCGCATCCGACAGGACGCGCTTGGCAAATTCCAAAGAGCCCATCGCCCTGTAGGGTTCGGGGATCTGCGCCCAGATGTACATGGACGCCTTGGGAATTTCCACATTCCAACCTGCTTCATGCAAGCCGCGCACGAGCACGTCGCGGCGGCTTTGATACTGCGCCACAATTTCGTTCACGCAGTCCTGCGGACCGTCCAGAGCGGCGATGGACGCCACCTGGATCGGCGTGAACGTGCCGTAGTCGTGATAGCTCTTGATGCGCGCGAGCGCGTTGACCAGTTCGCGGTTGCCGACCATGTAGCCGATGCGCCAGCCGGCCATGTTGTAGCTCTTGCTCATCGTGAAGAACTCGACGGCGACATCGCGCGCGCCGGGCACCTGCATGATGGACGGCGCCACGTAGCCGTCGAACGTGATGTCGGCGTAGGCCAGGTCGTGCACCACCAGGATGTCATGTTCCTTGGCCAGCGCCACCACGCGTTCGAAGAACGACAGGTCCACGCACTGCGCGGTCGGGTTGCTGGGAAAGCCCAGCACCATCATCTTGGGCTTCGGGATGGATTCGCGCACGGCGCGTTCCAGTTCCTCGAAGAAGTCCACGCCCGGCGTCATGCGCACGGAACGGATGTTGGCGCCGGCGATGACCGCGCCGTAGATGTGAATCGGGTAGCTGGGGTTGGGCACCAGCACGGTGTCGCCGCGGTCCAGCGTGGCCAGCATCAAGTGGGCCAGGCCTTCCTTGGAGCCGATGGTGACGATGGCTTCGGAATCCGGATCGAACTCGACCGCGTAGCGGCGCTGGTACCAGTCACAGATCGCCTTGCGCAGGCGCGGAATGCCCTTGGACACGGAATAGCCGTGCGTGGTCGGACGCGTCGTCGCTTCCACCATCTTGTCGACGATGTGCTTGGGAGTCGCGCCGTCCGGATTGCCCATCGACATGTCGATGATGTCTTCGCCACGCCTACGCGCCGCCATCTTGAGCTCGCCGGTAATGTTGAAAACGTACGGGGGCAAACGCTCGATGCGGGAGAACTTCCTCATGATGGGAATCCTTAGGGGCGATAAAAGGGCAAAAAACCAGGGCGCGAATGCGCGAAGGGGAAAAGGGTCCGAAACGCTGCGCCAGCATGGGATTGCAGTGCAGCAAAACCCTGTAATCTAGCGCAAGGACGCCTGTGCGGCAAATGGGGAAAAAAAGGGGCCGATTTCGGGGGTTCCTCGAGAGGAATCGCGTGGCGTGAGGACTCCGTTTTGCCGCCGGGCCGCCCCAAGGCAAAACGCGCCCCCTCGGGGGGCAGCAAGCGAGCGCAGCGAGTGCGGCGTGGGGGCCCTTCCCCACACGTGGATACCCTGCAACATGGCGTCATCCTGATGCGCTATTATCGGGCCATATAGCCGGAGTTTTTATTGAAGCTGCATACCGATCCTGCGACGGCCGCTCTGAATACCGTCACCGCCTATGGTGATGGCTATATCGAGGTCAACCAGGTACGTTTTTCCTCCTCGGTCGCATTCGGCCCCGAAGGCGAAGTGACCCACTGGCCCGTTGAGTCGCCGGCCGACATCACCCCCACTCTCTTGCGCCAGGCGGCCGGATTGTCCGAGCCCGTCCGCGACCCCATGGCCTTTCTGGACGAACCGGAAGCCGCCCCCAGCCGCCCGGCGAATGCGCCGGAAGTGCTGCTGGTGGGCACCGGCGGGCGCCAGCAGTTCCTGCGCCCCGACGTGCTGCGCCCCCTGCTGGCGGCCGGCATCGGCGTCGAGATCATGGACACGCACGCCGCCTCGCGCACCTACAACATCCTGATGGCGGAGGGCCGGCGCGTGGTCGTGGCCCTCATCCCCCCCAACGGAGAATCCCAGAAATGACGCCGACCATAGGCAAACCCGCCCCGCTGTTCACCGCTGAAAGCACCATAGGTCCGATCAGCCTGGAGCAGTGCCAGGGCCGCGCCGTGATCCTGTATTTCTACCCCAAGGACAATACCCCTGGCTGCACCACCGAAAGCCAGGATTTCCGCGACCTGAACGCCGAGTTCCTGGCAGCCAGCGCCGTCGTCATCGGCATCTCGCGCGATTCGCTTAAGTCGCACGAGAACTTCAAGGCCAAGTACGAACTTCCTTTCCCTCTCATCTCCGACGCCGACGAAACCGTCTGCAATCTGTTCGGCGTCATCAAGCAAAAGAATATGTACGGCAAGCAGGTGCGCGGCATCGAGCGCAGCACCTTCCTGATCGATGCCTATGGCGTGCTGGTGCAGGAGTGGCGCGGGGTGAAGGTCCCGGGCCACGCCAAGGAAGTCCTGCAGGCAGCGAAAAGCATCGGTTAGCCGTGTAAGCACAGGTTTTACCCGTCAGGCGCTATAGCCGGCCCACACTGGAGAGTGACAAATATGCCGCTTCCGAAGTTGCCCACCCGTCCCGCAGCCATCCTGACCTTCCCCTCGGGCGAATCCGCCCGGGCGCAGGCCCGCAGCACCAAGACCGCCGCTGCGCGGTCCAGTACCCAGGCAGTCCTCGCCGAGGACGACGAAGACGAGTTGCTCGTCCAGCCCGAACTCGAAGGTCTGGCCGCACCGGCCCGGAAGGCGCAGATCCCGGCGCCCGCCCGCCAGGTGCCGCCGCCGGCGCCAGCCGCTCCCGCCGCGCGCGCCGAAACGCGCCGCGCCAAGCCGGCGCCCGCCAAGCGCACGAAAGCCCGCGCCCAGAACGAACCACGCAAGCTGTTCGTGCTGGACACCAACGTGTTGCTGCACGATCCCAGCTCCCTGTTCCGCTTCGAAGAGCACGACATCTTCCTGCCGATGATGACGCTCGAAGAGCTGGACCATCAGAAGAAAGGCATGTCGGAAGTGGGGCGCAACGCGCGCCAGGTCAGCCGTTCGCTGGACGCGCTGGTGCAGGACGCGAGCCAGCTGGACGAAGGGCTGGAGCTGACCAAGCTGGGCAACAAGGACGCCACCGGCCGCCTGATGTTCCAGACGACCGCGATCCACAGCACCCTGCCGTCCGACCTGCCCATGGGCAAGGCCGACAACCAGATCCTGGGCGTGGTCCGGGCGCTGCAGGAAAAGTACCCGCAGCGCGAAGTCGTGCTGGTGTCCAAGGACATCAACATGCGCCTGAAGGCGCGCGCGCTGGGCATGGCCGCTGAAGACTACTTCAACGATCACGTCATGGAGGACTCGGACCTGATGTACTCGGGCGTGATGCAGTTGCCCGAGGACTTCTGGAACAAGCACGGCAAGGATGTGGAATCCTGGCAACAGGGCGGCACCACCTTCTACCGCATCCACGGCCCGCTGTGCTCGCAGTTCGTGGTCAACCAGTTCGTCTACTTCGAAGGCCAGATGCCCCTGTACGCGCAGGTGCGCGAGGTCAGCGGCAAGATGGCGGTGCTGGCGACGCTGCGCGACTACACCCACGGCAAGAACAACGTCTGGGGCATCACCGCGCGCAACCGCGAGCAGAACTTCGCCATGAACCTGCTGATGAATCCCGAATGCGACTTCGTGTCGCTGCTGGGCCAGGCGGGCACGGGCAAGACGCTGCTGGCGCTGGCCGCGGGCATCACCCAGGTGCTGGAAACCAAGCGCTACACCGAAATCATCATGACCCGCGTCACGGTGCCGGTCGGCGAAGACATCGGTTTCCTGCCGGGCACGGAAGAAGAGAAGATGCTGCCCTGGATGGGCGCCCTGGAAGACAACCTGGACGTCCTGAACATGGGTGAAGGCGAAGGCAACGGCGACTGGGGGCGCGCCGCCACCATGGACCTGATCCGTTCGCGCATCAAGGTCAAGTCCCTGAACTTCATGCGCGGCCGCACCTTCCTCAACAAGTACCTGATCATCGACGAGGCGCAGAACCTGACGCCCAAGCAGATGAAGACGCTGGTCACGCGCGCGGGTCCGGGCACCAAGGTGATCTGCCTGGGGAACATCGCCCAGATCGATACGCCCTACCTGACCGAGGGCAGTTCCGGCCTGACCTTCGTGGTCGACCGCTTCAAGGGCTGGCCGCATTCAGGGCACGTCACACTGCAGCGCGGCGAGCGTTCGCGCCTGGCCGACTACGCCGGGGATGTGTTGTAAACCCTTGCCGCCAAAGGAAAAAGCCCCTTGATCGCTCAAGGGGCTTTTTTTTTGCCGGAGGCGACGGTTACTTGTCGGCGGCATTGGTAATGGCACTGCCAGCCTTTGACATGTCCTTGCCCATGCCCGCGACGGTGTTGCAACCGGCGAGGACAAAGCCGAACACGACGAAGGCGGTCAGCACGATCTTGCTGCGCATGCTGGCGCTCCTGAAGTAGTGAAAACGGATCCGGGGCGTACTTTAAACGATCTGGACGCGGAGTTCACCCAGGCCTTCGACGCCGCCGGTGATCACGTCGCCTTGCAGCACGGCGCCCACGCCTTCGGGCGTGCCGGTGAAGATGATGTCACCGGGTTGCAGTTCGAACAGGCCGGACAGGTAGGCAATGCTTTCAGGGATGTTCCACAACATCTGCGAGATGTCGCTGGACTGCTTGCGCTGGCCGTTCACGTCCAGCCAGATGGCGCCCTTGTCCAGAGTGCCGACGACGCTGCGCGGATGGATCGGGCCCAGCGGCGCGGACAGATCGAAGGCCTTGCCGATTTCCCAGGGACGGCCCTGCTTCTTCATTTCGCCTTGCAGGTCGCGGCGGGTCATGTCCAGGCCCAACGCATAGCCCCACACGCAATCATTGGCCTGCTCCACCGGAATGTCGCGGCCGCCCTTGCCCAGCACCACGACCAGTTCCATCTCGTAGTGCAGATTGGAAGTCTTGGGCGGATACGGCATCTTGCCGGTTTCGCCGTCGGCCACGCTCAGCACGGCATCGGCGGGCTTGCAGAAGAAGAACGGATCTTCGCGGCCGGTGAAGCCCATTTCCTTGGCGTGCTCAGCGTAGTTGCGGCCGACGCAATAAACGCGGCGCACCGGAAACAGCGCGGCGCTGCCGGCAACGGGAACCGCGACGGGCGGCTGGGGGGGCAATACGTAGTCCATGTTCACTCGACCTATGAAGAATACGTGGCCGGAATCCGGCAGAAGAATACAGCCAGGCCCGCGAGGCGCCCGCTACCGCGGGCGGCCCCTCTGGAGGCGGGCCGGACAGGGAAAAGCCATCCGCGAGTTTATCCCTTTCCGGGGGGCAAGGCGCGGTCCGGGACGTTCAGCTGAAAGTAGGAATTTCCCCGTCGTACACCACCAGCCGCTCGATGAAACCGGCCATGTACGCCTTCATTTCCTGGTGCGCAGGGGACACCTGGTAGCGGTCATGCGCGGGGCTGTCCGCGAACGCCGCCACCACGGCGTGGGTCAGGCCGTCCGAACGGCTGGCCTGATTGGGCCGGAAGGCGTATCCCGCCACCCCGTCGCACTCGGCCAGGATGCGCTGGCAATAGCCTTGGACGCGGTCATGGAAGCGCGCATCGGCGGCGCTGGACAGTTGCAGCATTACGACATGCAAGAACATCAGAATTCCTTTCTCTTGCGGGTAAGCGCCAGCCAGGCCCGCGAGACCAGACCCATGATGCCATCGCGGAACAAGAGGACGCAGAGGACGAAGATCGCGCCCTGGACGATGAGCACCCATGAGCCCAGCGGCGCCAGGTAGTTCTGCAGCGACACGAAGGTGAAGGCGCCGGCCAGCGGGCCGAACACCGTGCCGATGCCGCCCAGCAGCGCCATCAGCACCACTTCGCCGTTGGCGTGCCAATGCACGTCCGTCAGCGAGGCGACGCCAAACACCAGCACCTTCAGGCCGCCGGCCAGCCCCGCCACCGAGGCCGACAGCGTGAAGGCCATCAGTTTGTAGCGCGACGTGGAGTACCCCAGCGAACGCGCGCGCTGTTCGTTGTCGCGCACCGAGCGGATCACTTCGCCGAAGGGCGAATTCAACACGCGCAGCACGAAGGCATAGCCCAGCGCGAACACCGCCAGCGTGAAGTAGTACATGGGCATCACGCCTTCCAGGTCGAAGATGCCGAACAGCTTGCCGCGCGGCACGCTCTGCAGGCCGTCCTCGCCGCCGGTAAAGCCCGCCTGGACCGCAATGAAGTACACCAGCTGCGACAGCGCCAGCGTAATCATGGCGAAGTAGATTCCCTGGCGGCGGATGGCGATGGCGCCGAACGCCAGGCCCAGCAAGCCGCCCGTCACCACCCCGGCCAGCAGGCCGAGCTCGGGCGTGGCGCTCAACAGCTTCATCACGATGCCGGTGGCATAGGCTGCCGCGCCGAAGAACGCGGCATGGCCGAACGACAGCAGGCCCACATAGCCCACCAGCAGATTGAAGGCCGCGGCGAACAGCGCGAAGCACAGTACCTTCATCAGGAAGGTCGGATAGATGAACCAGGGCGCGGCCACGGCGGCCAAGGCCAGCGCTGCCATCGCCACGCGCATGCCGCGGCGGCTCAGCTGCACCGGCTCGCGCGTCGCCTCGGCGGCCAGCACGTTCTGCACTTGCAGGGGTTTGCCGAACAGGCCGGCGGGCTTGCACAGCAGCACCAGCACCATGATGATGAAGATCGCCAGGTTGGCGGCCTCGGGATAGAACACCTTGGTCAGGCCTTCGATGATGCCCAGGCCGAAGCCGCTGACGATGGCGCCCATGATGGAGCCCATACCGCCGATCACCACCACCGCAAACACCACCACCACCAGGTTGGAGCCCATCATTGGACTGACCTGGTAGATGGGCGCGGCGATCACGCCCGCCACCGACGCCAGCGCCACGCCCAGCGCGTAGGTCAGCGTGATGAGCAGCGGCACGTTGATGCCGAAGGAGCGCACCACGGTCGGGTTTTCCGTGGCCGCGCGCAGCATGGCGCCCACGCGGGTCTTCTCGATCAGCACCCAGACGGCCAGGCACAGCACCAGCGACACCGCCACCGCCCAGCCGCGATACCAGGGCAGGAACATGAAGCCCAGGTTGATGCCGCCGGTCAGCGCCTTGGGTATGGTGTAGGGCAGCCCCGACACGCCGTAGGCCTGGCGCAAGCCGCCTTCGATCAGCAGCGCGATGCCGAAGGTCAGCAACAGGCCATATAGATGGTCCATGCGGTAGGTGCGCGAGATCAGCAGGCGCTCGACCACAATGGCGAACACGGCCATGATGAGCGGCACCAGCACCAGCGCGGCCCAGTAATTCACGCCCAGGTAGTTCAGCAGCATCCAGGCCAGGAACGCGCCCGCGGTGTACTGCGCGCCATGGGCGAAGTTGATGATATTCAACAGGCCGAAGATCACCGCCAGTCCGATCGACAGCAGCGCGTAGAACGAGCCGTTGATCAGGCCGAGCAGCAGCTGGCCGAATAGTGCCGTGGACGGCACGCCGAAAATTTCGAACACGTGGATTCTCCCCTCAGACACCCAGGCGGCGCTTGATCCGCTCGGGATCGTTGCGCGCTTCTTCGGCCGACAGCTGATCGACGACGCAGCCGTGCTCCATGACGTAGTGGCGGTCGGCCACCTTGGTCGCGAAACGGAAGTTCTGCTCGACCAGCACGATGGTGAAGCCTCGCTCCTTCAAGGTGCGGATGGCCTGCCCGATCTGCTGCACGATGACTGGCGCCAGGCCCTCGGTGGGCTCGTCCAGCAGGATCAGCTGGGCGCCCGTGCGCAGGATGCGCGCGATCGCCAGCATCTGCTGTTCGCCGCCGGACAGGTTGCCGCCGGAGCTGGCGCTGCGCTCGCGCAAGTTGGGAAACAGCGTGTAGATCTCGTCCAGCGACATGCCGCCGTCGGCCAGACGCGGCGGCAGCATCAGATTTTCGGTCACGTCCAGGCTGCGGAACACGGCCCGCTCTTCCGGGCAATACACCACGCCCAAGCGTGGAATGCGGTGCGGCGCCATGCCCACGGTCTCGTGGCCGTTCAGGCGGATGGAGCCGCGGCGCTTGTCCATGATGCCCATGATGGCGCGCAGCGTAGTGGTCTTGCCCGCGCCGTTGCGGCCCAGGATGGTGACGAGTTCGCCGCGCCGCACTTCCATGGCCACACCGTGCAGCACGTGGGATTCGCCATACCAGGCGTTGAGGTCCTTGATCTCCAGCATCTCAGTGCGCCTCCTCGTCCGAGCCCATGTATGCGGTGATGACGCGCTCGTCGCTGGACACGGTGGCGTAGTCGCCCTGGGCCAGCACCGCACCGCGCGCCAGCACCGTAATGGTGTCGGACAGGTCCGCCACCACCGACAGGTTGTGTTCGACCATCAGGATGCTGCGGTTGGCCGACGCGCGCCGGATCAGCGCGGCGATGCGGGTCACGTCTTCCTGGCCCAGGCCCGCCATGGGTTCGTCCAGCAGCATGATTTCCGGTTCCAGCGCCAGGGTCATCGCGATCTCCAGCGCGCGCTTGCGGCCATAAGGCAGCAAGGCCGCCGTGGTATCCGCCAGGCCGCTCAGGCCGACGGCGTCCAGCAGCTCCATGGCGCGGCCGTTCAGGCGGTCGATGCTGCTGCGGCTGCGCCAGAAGCGCCAGCCGTCGCCGTGCTGGCGCATCAGCGCCACGCGCATGTTCTGCAGCGCAGTCAGGCCCAGAAACACCGCCGATATCTGGAACGAGCGGACGATGCCCAGGCGCGCGATCTGCTCGGGCGCCAGCGCCGTGATGTCGCGGCCGCGGTAGTGGATGACGCCCGCGTCGGGCGTGAGGAACTTGGTCAGCAGGTTGAAGCAGGTGGTCTTGCCTGCGCCGTTGGGGCCGATCAAGGCATGGATGGAGCCTTCACGCAGGGACAAGGAGACGCCGTCGACGGCGTTGAAGCCGCCGAAGCGCTTGATCAATCCCTGCGCGGACAGGACCGCTGGGGTGTTCATGGGCGCGCTCCTACATGCGGGCCAGCAGGCCGCCGTCGATCGCCAGGACGTGTCCGTTGACGAACGAAGCGCCCGGCGAGGCCAGGTAGACCACGGCCGGCGCGATGTCTTCCGGCGCCGCCCAACGGCCAGCGGGCACCGCCGTGGCCAGGAAGGACTGGAACTGCGGATTGTCCTGCAGCCCCTGCGTGAAATCGGTGCGCACGAAGCCGGGCGCCAGCGCGTTGCAGGTGATGCCGCTGGCGCCGTATTCGACCGCCAGCGCGCGGGCGAAGGCCGCGATCGCGCCCTTGGCGGTGGCATAGGCGGCAATGTTGGGCATGGTGGCCTGCCCCGCCACGGACGACATCAGCACGATGCGGCCAAAGCCGCGCTTGCCCATGCCGGGCAGCACCGCCCGCGCGCAATGGAAGGCGCCGTTGACGTGCACGTTCTGCAGGGCCTGCCATTCGGCGGAACTCATTTCCACCACCGGCTTGCGGTTCTGGTTGCCGGCACTGCTGACCAGCACGTCGATCGCCAGCCCAGCGATCTCCAGCTGTGCGACGGCATCGGCCACCGCCTTTTCGTCGGCCACGTCGAAAGGCGCGCCATGGGCCTTGATGCCCTCGGCCGCCAGGCGCTCGCAGGCGGCGGCGCAAGCGTCGCCCGACAGATCGTTGATTACCACCTGGGCGCCCGCCTGACCCAGGGCCCGCGCGATGGCGTAACCCAGTCCCCGTGCTGCGCCGGTCACCAGCGCGACGCGCCCCGCCAGACCGAACGTGCGGTCCAGATAGTCGTGTTTCAAGCTTGTCTCCTTGGTCTTATATGTGCCGGATTTCTTGGCCCGGCCTGTGTCGCTGCATGCTTTCGTCAGGCGAAAACACGATTGACATAAATCTCAATATACGCGACTATTTTTAAACACTCAATAACAAGATTTTTTCTTTATCTCTCATAAAGAGTTCTGGTAGGAGACATCATGGCCCTGGAAACTCCCGGCTGCCCCGCAGCCAACGCCTTGCCGCCCCTGGCTTCACGCTTCCTCAAGGTTGCTGATTTGCCATGGAAGCCGACGCAGGTGGAAGGCATAGACATGAAGGTGCTGATGCAGGACAAGGAGACCGGCCTCCTGACCGCCCTGTTCCGTTGGCAGCCGGGCACCGAACTGCCTTTGCACGAGCACGTGGAGGTCGAACAAACCTTCGTGCTGGAAGGCTCGATCGTCGACGCCGAAGGCGAAGTCTGCGCCGGCGACTATGTGTGGCGCCCGCGCGGCAACCAGCATGTGGCGCGCGCGCCCAACGGCGCCCTGGTGCTGAGCTTCTTCCTGAAACCCAATATGTTCATCGACGCCTACGCCGGCCAGACGCTGGAATAAGCCCCCACAAGAAGACCCGGCGCGACCGTCCGGCACAGGGCGGCGCGCAAGAACAAAGCCCCCGAGGAGACATACCCATGAAGACCCGTTTGAAGAACAGCCTGGCCGCCTGCGTGCTGGGCGCCCTGTCCGTATCCGCCCAGGCGCAAGTGTCGGATGACGTCGTGAAGATCGGCGTGCTGGGCGACCAGTCCGGCATGATGGCCGACCTGTCCGGCAAGTTCGGCGTGGAAGCCGTGAAGATGGCCGTCGAGGATTTCGGCGGCAGCGTGCTGGGCAAGCCCATCGAAGTGATCTCGGCCGACCACCAGAACAAGGTCGACATCGGTGTGGCGACCGCGCGCCGCTGGTACGAGAACGACAAGGTGGACCTGATCCTGGACGTGCCCAATTCCGCCATCGCCCTGGCGGTGCAGGACCTGACCCGCCAGATGAAGCGCGTGGTGATCTTCACCAGCGCCGGCTCGGCCGACCTGACCGGCAAGGCCTGCTCGCCCAACGGCATGCACTGGACCTATGACACCTACGCCTACGCCACCGGCGTGGCCAATGGCGTCATGGAAGACGGCGGCAAGAGCTGGTACTTCATCACCTCCGACTATGCCTTCGGCCATTCGCTGGAGCGCGACGCCATGGCGGTGGTCAAGGCCAAGGGCGGACAGGTGGTCGGCAGCGTGCGCCATCCCATCGCCAGCGCGGATTTCTCGTCGTTCCTGCTGCAGGCGCAAGCGTCCAAGGCCCAGGTGATCGGCCTGGCCAACGGCAGCGGCGACACCATCAACAGCATCAAGCAGGCTTTCGAGTTCGGCATCATGGGCAGCAAGCAGCGCGTGGCCGCGCTCTTCATGAGCATCGTGGACGTGCGCAGCGTGGGGCTGGAGTACGCGCAGGGCCTGAACCTGGTGGAACCCTTCTACTGGGACCTGGACGACAAATCGCGGCAATGGTCCGAGCGCTACTTCAAGCGCACTGGCCGCATGCCGTCCATGGTCCAGGCCAGCAACTACAGCGCCGCCATGCACTACCTGAACGCCATCAAGGCGGCCGGCACGGATGCTTCCGAGCCGGTGCTCAAGAAGATGCATGAGACGCCCATCAACGACTTCATGACCGAGAACGGCCGCATCCGCGAGGACGGCCGCATCATGCGCGACCTGTATCTGTTCCAGGTCAAGAAGCCGTCGGAATCCAAGCGCGACTGGGACTACTACAACCTGGTGCGCAAGATTCCCGCCGAACAGGCCTTCCGCCCGCTCAAGGACGGCGCCTGCCCGCTGGTGAAGTCGTGATGGACGGCGCGCTTGGGTTGCTGGCCGGCAAGCGCGCCATCGTCACGGGGGGCGCCAACCCCCGTGGCATAGGCGCCGCCATCGTCGACCTTTTCATCGCGCAGGGTGCGGCCGTCGCCGTGCTGGACCAGGCTTATCCGGAAGGCGCCAGCGCGACGCTGGCCGCCGGCCGCATCGACCTGCACTGCGACGTGTCGCGCACGGCCTCCTGCGAGGCGGCGATCGAGCGCGCCAGGGATGCACTGGGCGGCATCGACGTACTGGTCAACAACGCCGGCATCGTCGCCGCCACGCGCATCTGGGATCTGCCCGAGGACGAATTCCGCCGCATGGTCGAGGTCAACCTGACCGGCACCTACAACGTCACGCATGCGGCGCTGCCCGAATTGCTGCAAAGCCCGCGGCGCCCGGCCATCGTCAACCTGGGCTCCACCGCCGCGCTGCGCGGCGGCGGCCTCCTGGGGGGTTCGCACTATGCGGCGTCCAAGGGCGGCGTCATCAGCTTCACCAAGGCGCTGGCCCGGGAACTCGGCCCGCGCGGCGTGCGCGCCAACTGCGTGGCCCCCGGCATCATCGAGACGGACATGACGCTGGGGAAATTCGGCGAAAATTGGGAACAAGAACTCAAACAGGGCATTCCGCTACAGCGCTTCGGCTCGCCCGCCGAAGTCGCCCAGGCCATACTTTTCCTGGCCTCGGACCTGTCCTCCTACTCAACCGGCATCGTGGTCGACGTCAATGGCGGCTTCCACATTCACTAGGCGCGCCCTTCCGCAATGAGCACTCCAGACCGCATGTTGTCCATCCTCGACCTCTTTCGCGACGACACCACCGCCGCGTTCCAGGAAGACGTCATGGCGCATCTGGACTGCTCGCGCGCCACGGCCTACCGCTACCTGAAGTCCCTGACCGAAAGCGGGCTGCTCGCGCCCACCGCGGGCGGCGCCTATGTGCTGGGATCGCGCATCATCGAGCTGGACCGTCATCTGCGCCGGCACGATCCCCTGATGCGGGCGGCGCGCGAGGTCATGCGCGCCACCGGCGACGAGCTGCACGCCAACCTGATGCTGTGCAATTACTACGGCGACAAGGTCATGTGCGTGGACCGCTACTGGACCGACGACTCCATCGAATCCAGCTATGCGCGCGGCCGTCCCTACACCATGTTCCATGGCGCCACGGCCAAGCCCATCCTGGCCAACCTGCCGCCGTACCAGCTGCGCAACCTGATGCTATGGCACGCAGCCGAAATCCGCGAGGCCGGGTTGGGCGAGGACTGGGACGAATTCCGCGCCAACCTCAAGCGGCTGCGCGCGGCCGGCGTGTACGTGTCGCATGGCGAGGTCGACCCGGGGCTGATAGGCATAGGCTCGGCCATCTTCAGCGCCGAACAGAAGGTCGTGGGCAGCCTGGTGTTCATCGCCGCGGAAGCGCGCACCTCGGCCGAGCGGCTGGAGGTACTACAGGCGCGCATCCAAATCGCGGCCGCGCAGGTGTCGCGCAATCTGCAGGCCCCGCAAAGCAACGGCGCGGCGGCGATCGGCATCATGCCGTCGCGGCCGCGCCGCACCAAGTCCCCGGCCGGAGCAACGCCGGCCAGGACCAGGAAACCGTAATCAGGCTTTGTTGTAGCGCTCGGCGCTGCGGACGATTTCCTCGTGCGCGGCGTCCAGGCCCTTCCAGCCCTTGACCTTGACCCACTTGCCCTTTTCCAGGTCCTTGTAGTGCTCGAAGAAATGCTGGATGCGGGAGATGTCTTCCGCCGGCAGATCTTCGTAGGACTTGATGTTGCGGTACGGGGGGTACAGCTTTTCGATCGGCACGGCCAACAGCTTGGCGTCGCCGCCCGATTCGTCGTCCATTTCCAGCACGCCGATGGCGCGGCAGCGCACCACCGCGCCGATCTGGATCGGGAACGGGGTCAGCACCAGCACGTCGGCGGGGTCGCCGTCTTCGGACAGGGTTTGCGGGATGTAGCCGTAGTTGCACGGATAGTGCATGGCGGTCAGCATGAAGCGGTCAACGAAAATCGCGCCCGTGTCCTTGTCGACCTCGTACTTCACCGGGTCGGCGTTCATGGGGATTTCGATGATGACGTTGAAGTCTTCCGGCAGCTTCTTGCCAGGGGAGACGCGATCAAGACTCATGATTCAACCTTGTTGTGTGTCTGAAGGATTGTTCAAATCGAGCCGTCGTCCTTGAACGGCGGCTTGGTCGCCGGCACGGGCGCGACGGCCGGCGCGGGCTTGGACCCTGCGGGCGTGGCCGGCGCGTACGTGGGCACGGGATCATCGAAAGCTGCCGCCGGAATGGGGGCGCTATCGAAGTACTCGTCGATGTCGGAGGTACTGCCGCCAGCCAGCGGGGCGTCTTCGGGAGCCAGTGCGCGTTCGCGCTGCTCTTTATTCACGCGGGCGTCCGGATCCAACACGTAGTCGGAAGCCGAGGCCGCCACGGCCGGAGGCAGTGCGGGATAATCGCCGCCCAGTTCGGCGTCGCCGTCGGTATCGGACAGGCCCACCGCGTAACCGCCTTCGGCGTCCACGCGATAGGGATCGGAACCGGTATCCGCGGCCGGCAAGGCGGCATCCGCCGCCAGCACCGGCAACGCCATGCTGGCCGCCGTTGCCAGGCGCCAGTGGCGCACCGCGTCGGCGGGACGTTCCAGGCGGTCGTACAGGCTGCCCAGCAGCGCATGCGTCTGCGCGTCGCTGCGGCGGCTGAGGCTGCGCAGCAGATAGCGTTCGGCCTGGCCCCAGAGCTGGCCGTTCAGGCACAGCATGCCCAGCGCGGTCAGCAGGTCGGGATCGGTGGGACGCTGTTGCAGCCAGGTCTCGGCGCGCGCCAGCCGGCGCGAAACCTGTTCGGCTTCGCAACGGGCGTAGGCCGCCACCAAAGCCGGATTGAACTTCACGGCGACTGCGGCTTCCAGCACGCGCGCGGCCTCGCTGGCTTCGCCGGCGGCCTCGAACGCGGCCGCGCCCGCCAGCGCGATTTCCGGCAGCAGCCGTTCCTCGGCCTTCAGGTCCTTCCAGATGGCGCGCCAGGCCTCGCTGCCGCCAGCCGCTGCGGCGCGCAGGCGCGCCGCGCCCGAAGCGTCGATCAGGAGGTCGGCTTCGGCACGGGCCAGGGCATTGCGACGCACCAGGCCGCGCGCCAGCGTGAAGACCTGTTCGTCGTGATGCAGGGCGGTATGCGCGCGCAGCAGCAGGCGCATGGTGTGCAGATGGCGCGCGCCGCCGTCGGCCAGCGGCTCCAGCACGCCCAGCGCGCGCTCGGCGCGGCCTTGGTCCAGCAGCATGTCGGCCGACACCGTGGCGGTGGCTTCGATCAGGCCGGCGTCCGTGCCGGCCTGTTCCTGTGCGGTCGCCAGCAGGCGGTCGCGGCGGTCGAATTCGCCCAGGCCATGCGTGGCGCGGGCTGCGGACAAGGCCGCCAGCACGCGGCGCGTCTGGACCTTGGTCTGGTCCAGCAGCTTGGTGAGATCTTTTTCGGCGGTGGTGTAGCGCCCTTCCAGCAGGCCGATCCAGCCGCGCTCCAGCAATTCGTGGTCGCGCGCCTGGGCGCGCTTGCCGCGCCAGGCCCGCACGCGATCGGGGATGGCCAGCAGCCATGCCAGCAGGCGCAGGCCCACGTACAGCACGATGAAGGCCGCAACGATGAGCAGGACCGCGAGCGTCAGCGACATGTTGATGCGCCACGGCCAGACCAGCAACAGCACGTTGCCGGAGTGTGAACGCAGCACCACCGCCAGGGCGACGGCGACGACGGCGAGCAGCAGTGTCCAGAACCAGGTACGCATAAGCCTCAGTCCTGCCCGCTGGTCTTGAAGCCCGCGGCGCGCAGCGCAGCCACGGCGTTCAGGCTGTCGGCCACTTCCGGCATGCGCACGGCGATGTCGGTCTGCGCCAGTTCGCGCGCCAGCGTCTGGGCGGCGACGGTGTCGGGGGAACGGTTGTCGAAATACTTCGCGAGCGTGACGCCGACGTTGTCGAATTCGCTCTTCCAGACGGCAGGCTGGCGCATCAGCATGGCCAGTTGCGCCGTCAGCAGGCGCTGGCGCAGGGTGCCGCGCACCTGGTCGGCCTGTTCGGGCGACAGCAGCAGGGCCGCGGGCTCGTCCACGCGCTGGATCGTGATCAGGCCGCCCAGTTCATGGGCCAGCGCGGCGCCCGCGCGGCCGGGCCAGGAGGCCATCTCGGCGCGCCAGCGCTGCCACCAGGGCGCGTCGGCCGGGAGGCCGGCCAGCGGATCCACCGCGGGGGCCGGCGTGGCCGTGGGAGCGGTTTCGCCGGCAGGCGCCACGCCCGGCGCGGCGGCGTCCGGCACCAGCAGGGGCGCCTTGCCGATCAGGGCCACCAGGCGGTCGATGCGGGCCGACTGGGCGGGAATATCCACGGTGGACACGGCGCGCAGGCGGTCCAGGTCGCCGTTGATGGCTTGCTGCAGGCTGGAGAAGCGCGGGCGGTCGGCGCGCGCCAGGCGCGATTGCGCGGTTTCCAGCGCCACGATCGCGTTGGAGACGTTGCCGGCCAGACGCAGTTGCTGATTCGCGATGGTCAGCAAGCGCTCGACGTCGTTGGCGAGCAGTTCGTCGCTGGCGCTGTCGTTGAAGTTCTGCCAGGCCAATTGCAGAGCGTTGTACTGGCTTTGCGTTTCACGCACGGTGTCTTCGAGCTCGCCGACCCGGCCGGCCTGGGCTTGCGCCAGGGCCAGGGCCTCGCGCGTGTCCTTGCGGGCCTGCGCGAGATCGGTGGTCAGCGTTTCGAGGCGCGTGGCAACCTCGCGGCCAGCGGACACGAATTGGGTGCGCTGCATCCAGAGGGCGTAACCCAGGCCGGCTGCCAGCAGGATGAGAATGATGAGGGCGGGGACCAGCGGGCCACTGCCACGCTTGGCCGGGCGGGCCTTGACGGAATCGGCCGGGGCCGACGCGGGCGCGCTTGCACCCGGGGCGGCCGTCGGAACGACCGGATCGGTAGCGGGAGTCTTGTCTGTCATGACGCGATTGTATTCGGTGTCAGTCCGATGCAACGAATCAAGCAGCAACAAAAGCCTGGAATATCGACTCGTCGTTGGGCAGGCAGATTTTTACCATTGGCCGCGCCCCGCCTTCGTGACAGGCCTGTGGCACGCGGCGCTCCAGGGAGGGATGCGTCAGCACGAAGCGGCAGCGCGCCCACCAGTCCGCCAGGCCGGCGGCATCCAGGCCGGCCCGCAGCGCGTCCGCCCCTTCGCCGCTGGTGATCAGCCAGGTCGCAGGAATGCCCGCGCCAGCCCAGCGTCGCAGGCTGGCAAGTTGATCGGCGCCCCAGTTCGCCGGGCGGCGCAGGTAGGCGGCATGGCGGGTCACCGCCGCGCCGTGCGCCTCGAGCCTGTCACCCAGCCAGTCCCTGCCCTGCGTGCCGCGCACCAGCAGCACGCGGCGGGGGCGTTGCGGCAAGCCCTGCAAGACCTGCCAAAGCGCCTCGGAATCGTGGCTGGGAGCGTTCTCGGGGGGATGCAAAACTGTTGTATTCGCGCCAAAACAGGCGGACTGGCGCAAGGCCTGGGCGCTGGCCGGCCCGACGGTGGCGGCGATGACCTCGGCCGGCCAAGGGACGGGCCCGTCCGCCTGGGCCCACTGCTCCAGGTATAGCCTGGCCGCGTTGCCGCTGACGAACACGACCATGTCGTAGTCGGAGGGGCGCGGCGGCCCGCCATCCATGGCCGGCAAGGCCTGGATTTCCAGGGCAGGAAGTATGCAGGGCGTCCAGCCGGCGCCGAGCAGGCGGCCGGCCAGCGCCTCGTTGCGGCCATCGGGCCGCGTCAGGATGGCGACCCGCGGCAGCTCGGCGGCTGCGGACGCCGTGACCATCAGTCGGGCCTGGGTTCGTCTTGCAGCAGTTCGCGCAGGATGTCCTGCGCGCCCGCGTCCAGCAGTGCCTGGGCCGCCGCCTCGCCGATGGCCTGGGCATCCGCCACGGGCCCGCTGCGGGACGCATGGACCATGCGCACGCCGTCGGGCGACGCCACCAGCGCGCGCAGCGACAAGGTGCCGCCGGCGATCTCGGCGTACGCCGCCAGGGGTACCTGGCAAGAGCCGCCCAGCTTGCGGGACACGGCGCGCTCGGCCACCACACAGGAAGTGGTATCGGCGCTGACCAGCGGCGCCAACCATGCGCGCATGTCGTCGCGGTCGTCGCGGATCTCGATGCCCAGGGCGCCCTGCCCGGCCGCCGGCAGGCTATCTTCCGGTTCAAGCAGGCTGCGGATGCGCGCGCCCAGGCCCAGTCGCTCCAGGCCTGCCGCAGCCAGCACGATGGCGTCGTATTCGCCCTTGTCCAGCTTGCCAAGGCGCGTGTCGAGATTGCCGCGCAGCGGCTTCACCACCAGTTCGGGATAGCGCGCGCGGATCTGGGATTCGCGGCGCAGGCTGGACGTGCCGACGACGGCGCCCGCCGGCAGATCGGCCAGCGTGTCATGCGTGTTGGAGACGAAGGCATCGCGCGGATCGGCGCGATCGAGGACGGCGCAAAGCTCGAACGGGGCTTGCAGATCGACCGGCACGTCCTTCAAGGAGTGCACGGCCAGATCGGCGCGTCCGTCGAGCAGCGCGTTTTCGAGTTCCTTGACGAAGAGACCCTTGCCGCCCACCTTGGAGAGCGTGCGGTCGAGGATCTGATCGCCTCGGGTCGTCAGGGTGAGCAGCTCAACCGCGCACGCCGGGTACAGCGTGCGCAGCCGGTCGCGCACATGCTCGGCTTGCCACAGGGCAAGCCGGCTGGCGCGGGTCGCGATGACCAGGCGTTGCGGTAGAGACACGAGACGGCATCAAACGAAATTGGAGACGATGACCGTCGCGACTACCCCGAGGATGGCCAGCACGAAAAGGCCCTGAAGGAGGCTCAGGCCCGATTCGGATTGCTGGGGATCGACGGATCTACGCAGACTCATGTGCTGATTCCTTGGAAGCGGTTTTGCGGCTTGCCAGCCACCGTCCAAGGACAACAACGAGCAAGGCGCCGATAATTTCTGCAGCGATTTTAACCGTAGTGGGCTGAACACCGAATTGACGTTCGACAACCACGTCGGTAATCAGCATGCCACCGGCGATCCAGCCCAGCAAAGCCGCGCCAAACGTAACCACCAGCGGATAGCGGTCGATGAGCTTGAGCACCAGGGTGCTGCCCCAGATGATGATCGGCACGCTGACGATCAGGCCGAAGGCAACCAGACCGATCTGATGGTCGGCATGGGCGTTCTGGGCTGCGCCGGCGATGGCGATCACGTTGTCCAGGCTCATTACGAAGTCGGCGATGATGATGGTCTTGATCGCGGCGGCAATGGATGTGCCGCCCTTCACGTTGCCATGGGCGTCGTCCTCGGGGACCAGGAGCTTGACGCCGATCCAGACCAGCAGCAGACCGCCCACGACCTTCAGGAACGGAATCGACAGCAGCGTCAGGGCGAAGGCGATCAGGACCACGCGCAGGATGATGGCGCCCGCGGTACCCCACAGAATGCCTTGCATGCGCTGCTTGGGCGCCAGATTGCGGCAGGCCAGCGCGATCACGACGGCGTTGTCGCCGCCGAGCAGGATGTCGATGAGGATGATCTGGAATACCGCTGTCCAACTCAGCGTCTGTAGAAACTCAAGCACTATGAACCCCCGAAGGCATTTATGAAAAGAGTGGCCGGTCCCGGTCCGGCATGGCTCGCCGCGCTAGGCGCGGCGAGCTTATTCAGTACAACTTATTAGTATAATTCAGCTTTCAGTCAGCTTTCTGGCGCATCAGCAAAACTTTACCGATAGCCAGCACCAGGACCGCGCCCAGCACGCCCGTCATCAGCGCAAAGCTATGCTGCGTGATCCCCAGTGCCGCATCGATACGCGCCACCGGTTCCTGCAAGGCCGGATCGCCCACCAGCAGTTCGCCCGCGATGAACCCCAGCAGCGCCGCGCCTACCCAGACAATGACCGGGAAACGCTCGATGACCTTCAGGAGCAGCGTGCTGCCGAAGATGACCAGCGGAATACTGATGGCCAAGCCCAATACCAGCAAGGTCGTATCGCCCATGGCGGCGGCGGCGACGGCCACCACATTGTCCAGGCTCATGACCAGGTCGGCAATCATGATAGTGCGGATTGCGGTCAGCAGATTGCCTTGCGTCTTGCCCGCGCCGTCTTCCTCGCCTTCAGGCAACAGCAGCGTCACGCCGATGTAGACCAGGAGCAGCGCGCCGATCAGCTTGAGCCACGGCAGCAAGAGCAGCTTGGCCGCCACCAGCGTCAGCACGATACGCATGATGATCGCTGCGGCGGAGCCGACCACGATCGCTTTTTTCTGTTGGGCCGGAGGCAGCGAACGCGCCGCCAGCGCAATAACCACGGCGTTGTCGCCCGATAGCAGAATGTTGACCCAAATGATCTGGAGCAACGCTATCCAGAATGCCGCTGAACTGAGTTCCATGCCTCTCTTTCCTAGGTGTGATCCCCCTAGGACAAACCAAATGAATGGGTGAAATAAGACGAAAAAAACGTACTGACCGCCTTGGTGCGAGCCCGGCGACATTCTTGCTTGGTACGCGTGGAATTTCTTTCATTATAGTTTCGTTCAGCTTTCCGTATGTTTGCCAGGCCGCGGCATGAACGCGGGATTTCCCTAGGATTGCGGAAAAAAGACGAAAAAAAGCCCGCCATGGCGGGCTTGGGATGGCGCTTGCAGGTCGCTGGAAATCAGGGGTTTGACGCCAGGACCAGGCTTGCGCCAGCAGGCTCGCGGCGCCGGACGCAAAAGCGCCCGGACACCCGGCCTGGAGCTTTTTACAGCACCGACTTGAGCAGCTTGCCCATTTCGGACGGGTTGCGCGTGGTGCGGATGCCGCAGGCTTCCATGACTTCCAGCTTGGCGTCGGCAGTGTCGGCGCCGCCGGAGATCAGCGCGCCGGCGTGGCCCATGCGCTTTCCGGGAGGAGCGGTGACACCGGCGATGAAGCCGACGACCGGCTTCTTCATGTTGTCCTTGGCCCACTCGGCGGCGTTGACTTCGTCCGGACCGCCGATTTCGCCGATCATGATGACGGCGTCGGTGTCGGGATCGTCATTGAACATCTTCAGCACGTCGACGTGCTTCAGGCCGTTGATGGGATCGCCACCGATGCCGACGGCGCTGGATTGACCCAGGCCCAGCTCGGTGACTTGCGCCACGGCTTCGTACGTCAGGGTGCCCGAACGGCTGACGATGCCGATGCGGCCCTTGCGGTGGATGTGACCGGGCATGATGCCGATCTTGATTTCGTCGGGGGTGATCAGACCCGGGCAGTTCGGGCCCAGCAGCAGGGTCTTGCTGCCCTTGGCCTTCATGCGGTTCTTGACTTCCAGCATGTCGCGGACCGGGATGCCTTCGGTGATGCAGATCACCAGATCCAGTTCGGCCTCGACGGCTTCCCAGATGGCGGCGGCGGCGCCCGCGGGCGGCACGTAGATGACCGACACGGTCGCGCCAGTGTCAGCCTTGGCGTCCTTCACCGAAGCGAAAATCGGCACGCCTTCGAAGTCTTCACCCGCCTTCTTGGGGTTCACGCCGGCCACGAAGGCGGCCTTACCATTGGCGTACTCACGGCACATGCGGGTGTGGAACTGGCCCGTCTTGCCCGTGATGCCCTGGGTGATGACCTTGGTGTCCTTGTTGATCAGAATCGACATTTGTGAATCCTTGGGTTTTTCTTTACTTGACGGCGGCTACGACGCGGGTGGCGGCTTCGGCCATCGTGTCGGCGCTGATGATCGGCAGACCGGAGTCGGCCAGCATCTTCTTGCCGAGTTCTTCGTTGGTGCCCTTCATGCGGACGACCAGCGGCACGTTCAGGTTGACGGCCTTGCAAGCAGCGATCACGCCTTCGGCGATGACGTCGCAGCGCATGATGCCGCCGAAGATGTTGACCAGGATGGCCTTCACGCTCTTGTTCTTGAGCATGATCTTGAAGGCTTCCGTGACCTTCTCGGCCGTGGCGCCGCCGCCGACGTCCAGGAAGTTGGCCGGCTCGCCGCCGAACAGCTTGATGGTGTCCATGGTGGCCATGGCCAGACCGGCGCCGTTCACCAGGCAGCCGATGTTGCCGTCGAGCTGGATGTAGGCCAGGTCGAACTTGCTGGCTTCGATTTCAGCCGGATCTTCTTCGTCCAGGTCGCGGTAGGCGACGATTTCCGGGTGGCGGAACAGGGCGTTGGGATCGAAGTTGAACTTGGCGTCCAGGGCGATGATGTTGCCCTTGCTGTCGCGGTTCAGCGGGTTGATTTCGACCAGGGAGGCGTCGGTGTCCATGTAGCACTTGTAGAGCTTCTGGAACACGTCCACGGCTTGGGCGGTGGAATCAGCGGGCAGGCCGATCGCGTTGGCGATCTTGGTGGCTTGCTCGGCCGACAGGCCGGTCAGCGGGTCGATGTATTCGGTGATGATCTTCTCGGGAGTGGAGTGGGCCACTTCCTCGATGTCCATGCCGCCTTCGCTGGAGGCGATGAAGGCGACCTTCTGGGTGGCGCGGTCGGTGACCAGCGACACGTAGTATTCCTTCTGGATGTCAGCGCCGTCTTCGATGTACAGGCGACGGACCTTCTGGCCTTCCGGGCCGGTCTGGTGCGTGATCAGCTGCATGCCCAGGATTTCCGAGGCCAGCTTGCGGACGTCGTCCAGCGAGCGCGCCAGCTTCACGCCGCCGCCCTTGCCGCGGCCGCCCGCGTGGATTTGTGCCTTGACGACCCACACCGGTCCACCCAGCTTTTCAGCGGCAGCCACGGCCTCGTCGACGGAAAGAGCGGGAATCCCGCGCGGCACGGGGACGCCAAATTGCTTCAGCAGTTCCTTGCCTTGATACTCGTGGATTTTCATGTGTTACCTGTCAGGACGTATGAGAAAAAGAAGGTGAATCGGAGGACGAATCGGCCGATGCCTCAGCGCTACCCCCCGTGTACCACTTGGGATAGTGCTCAGCCACCACCGGGCCGCTGGTGCTTAGCGCATGGCAACCGTCCAATTGGAATGGACGCCGGTTCGGGTTGTTTTCCTGCCGCCGGCGATTGGCCATGGTCTGGACTGCCGCGGTGGGAAGCACCTGCGACAGTTCGGTCATGTGGGTACAGCCCGCCACGTGCCCGAACCGCTCCTTGACCTGCCCGCGGAACCCCTTGAGCAGGTTCATGCCGATCAGATCAGTGTAAGCCGGTTCGATGGCCATGCAATGCTCGCCGTAGGGAGCCGCGTCATAGACGGCCTGCGCCGCCACGATCGAGAAAGTCTCGTCGATGGTGATGCGCAGATGCATGTGGTGGATGGGTTGTCCGGCCTTGAACATCTCGCCGTCGCGCTTGGGGAAATCGTACGCCTTGACGTCGATCAGCTCGGCTTCCAGGTCCCAGAGCCCGTCTTCGCGCGCATACGACTGCACGCGTATGGAACGCGTATGCAATGGTTGGCGAGGATAGTCCGGCGGTGGCAAGGGCATGCTGGGGGCCTGCGGGGCGAGATGCCTGCGCATGGTGCGCGGCAACAAAACCTTCAAAGTATAGCGCAGGCAGCCTGCGATCAAGACCCCTGCCCGGCGCCTGGCGCGCTGCCGCAGAGGGCAGCGGCGGCCCACAAGCCCTGGTGCCGGACCTGGCAGGTAAGCTGGGCGGCGGCCAGGTGCCGCTCGCGCTGCGGTGAGTACTCCTCCAGCCCGCGCCGGCAGGCTTTCAGGCGCGCTTCCAGCGCGCTCCAGGCCCGGGCGAAGGCATCCGCCCGGCCGCCGGGCGGACTGGCGGCCAGTGCGGCGGCCGCCTGCGGGCCGCCATAGAGAGCCAGCACATCGGCATCGCCCGGCCAGGCCTGTGCGCTGGTCAGGTCCACGCCCGGCACGCCCTGCCGGGACAGGCCGCAAAGAATATAGGGGCCACAATAGGAAAACGAGCTGTGCCAGCGCGCGCCCGGCAACATCCGCGGCCCCTTGGGGGTTTCGGTCCATTCCGGCGGCATGGCCGGATCGCGCCGCGCCAGCTCCTCGGCCAGCCAGTCCCTGGCCGCCTGCCGCTGCGCCGGCCGGGCCGCAAGCAGGTGTAACAGCCACATCTCGACCGGAGCGCCCTCCCCGGTCAGCCACAGGGCCGGGATCACCGCTGGGTCCAAGGCGTGGCCGGACTGCCGATCCAGGCCTGGCCCGCCGGAATGGCCTCGCCCTTGAGCACCAGCGTCAGCGGACCGAGACGCGCACCGGTTTCGACCCGGGTGTCATATAGGATGGTGCTGCGCGGCCCCACGTTGACGGCGTCGCCGATGCGGACCAGGCCGATCTTCATCACCCGGTCTTCGAACAGATGGGTCTGCGGACCGGACCAGGCGTGCAGCACCGCGTCGTCGCCAATCGATACGCAGTCGTACTCGGTGATGTCGGTGGTGTCCATGAAGACCCGTTTGCCAATGCGGGCGCCCATGCAGCGCAAAGCCAGCGGCAGCCAGGGCGTGGCCCGCAGGAAGTTGAAGAAGTTCGGCACTGCGATGGATTCGTACAGGCTGGTGACCGCTTCGCTCTTCCAGACGAAGGGCGTCCACATCGGCTCGGCGCGCGGCCGGTAGCGGCCAATCAGCGTCCACTTCAGCGCCACCAGGAACAGGAAGGCGCCGACGCCGTACAGCACGCCGGCCAGCATCAGTTCGTCGAAGGCGGAGACGAAGCCTTCGCGCGCCGCCATGGGGATGACCTTCATCACAGTCAGATAGCCCACCGCGATCACCACGGCCAGCGGCAGGATCATCCGCATGCCTTCAACGCCCCCGCGCAGGATCTTGCGGCCCACGCTGGGCCGGAAAGTCAGGTGTGCCGGAAAGCCCGCGGTCTGCTCGCGCGCGGGCAGCGCCAGCGGCGGATTGCCCAGCCAGGTCTGGCCGCTGGCCATGCGGGCGTTGGCCGGCGCTCGGCTCTGCACACCGATCAGCACGTCGTCGGGCAGCACCGAGCCGTCCGGCACGTAGGCGCCGTTGCCGACGAAGCTGCGGTTGCCGATGACGGTGGGGCGCATGGTCATCCAGCCGCCGTCGATTTCCTCGTCGCCCAGCATGACGCCGTCGGCGATGAAGCTGTCGCGACCCAGGGTCAGCATGTCCGGCACCACGCCCATGGCGGTGGAGATTTCGGTGCCGCGCCCGACCTTGGCGCCCAGCAGGCGGTACCAGTTGCCGGCATAGATCGACGCGTACAGGCCGTGCAGCACGCTGAGGCTGGATTCCTGGATCTGGTTGGTCAGCCAACGTCGCAGATAGATCTGTCCGTACACGGGCCAACGGCCGCTGGCCAGCCGCGGCAGCAGCGTCCAGCGCAGCAACGCGGACACCAGCACCGTCAACATCAGCAGCAAGGCGCTGGCGGGCAAGGCCAGCAGCAGATAGCTCAGGAAGGCCTGGGGCCAGGGCACGCGCGCGCCCATCAGGTCCAGCCAGCGCGCGTCGATCCAGTCGATCAGCACGAAACTGGGAAACACCGGCATGAAGAACAGCGCGGCGATCAGCGTGCCGCCGCCCGCGTAGGCCACGCAGTCCAGCCGGCTCCAGATGCCCTGGCGCCTGGGCCGCGGCGGCAGCTCGGGAGCGCGGGCCTGCGGATCGTGCCGCGCCGGCGCGCCGCTCCAGATCTGACCTGCGGGCACGCGGGCGCCCTGCGCCAGGGAAGACAGGCCGTCCAACCGGGCGCCCTCGCCCATCGTCACATCGCCCTGCAGCACCGAATAGGAACCGATGTAGGCCTGGTCCGCCAGCGTGATCGGCCCCACGCTCCACTGCCCGCCGCGCACCGAGAAATTCTCCAGGTTGACCGCCGCGCCGATGCTCACGCCGTTCCCCACCGACAGCAGGTCGGGCGCGCGCACGGAGACGCGGCTGATGGCGGCGTCGCGGCCGATGCGCGCGCCCAGCGCCCGCAAGTACCAGACCTGCAACGGCGATCCGGCCAGCAGATGCGCGGGCGGTATGTCCAGTACCCGATCCACCAGCCACCAGCGGTAAAACAGCCAGCCGTACAGCGGGTAGCGGCCGGGCTTGAGCCGGCCCAGAATGCCCCACTTGCAGGCCACGGCCACGCCGAAGCTGAGCAGGTTGCACGCCAGGTAGCTGGCGATGGACAGGGCCACCGCGCGCCAGACGGAGTCGCCCTCGTCGCCCGTCCAGTAGTGGTAGGTGAAGAACGGCGTCAGCCAGATCAGCATGCGCACGCCGATCAGCAGCGGCAAGGCTGCCAACTGCGCCAGGCCGCAGGTCCAGCGGCGCCACTCGGGCGCGGCCGCCGGATCGTTGCCAGTCCCGGCGACGCCGGCCGGTGCGGTCGCGGCCATTTCGGCCGCGGCCAGCGCGTCCAGCCGGGCTGCCAGCACGCCCAGGACGGAATGCTGGTACAGCTCGTGCATGGTCAGCGCGGAAAAATGCGGATGCTTGCGCAAGGCCGACACCAGGCGCGCGGCCAGCAGCGAATGGCCGCCCAGGTCGCGGAAGAAGTCGCTGGCCAGCCGCAACGGCTGCCCCGGGAACAGCGGGCGCAAGGCCTCGAACAAGGCAAGTTCGCCCGGCGTGACGGGTTCATCGTCTTCGCCGCTGGGCTCGGACACGGCGTCCAGCTCGCGCGCCTTCAGCGCCTTGCGGTCGATCTTGCCCGAGGTCAGGCGCGGAACGTCGGCCACCAGTTCGAACCGGGCTGGAATCATGTAGGCGGGCAAGTCCGCGGCGAGCGCGCCGCGCAAGGCATGCGGGTCCAGTCGCGCCTCGCCCTCGGGCTTGAGGAAGGCCACCAGTTGCTCGATGCCCGCCAGATCGCGCAGCACCACGGCCGCGGCGCCCACGCCCGGCAAACGGTAAAGCGCGGCCTCGATTTCCCCGAGCTCGACGCGAAAGCCGCGTACCTTGACCTGGTCGTCGCTGCGGCCCAGGCAGTGGATCTGGCCATGCTCATCAATCCGCGCCAGATCGCCGCTGCGGTACATGCGGGTGTCGTAATCGGCGCAAGGCCAAGGGTTCGCCAGGAATTTCTCGGCCGTCAGCTCGGGCCTGCCCAGATAGCCGCCGGCCACGCCGGGACCGGTGATGCACAGCTCACCCACTTGTCCTTGCGGCAGCACCGCGCCGTCCTCGCCGCGCACCAGCATGCCGTAGTTGGGCAGCGGCGCGCCTATGGTCACGGGCTGGCCGGGCAGGAGTTCCGCCAGGCTGGCGGACACCGTGGTCTCGGTGGGACCGTAGGTATTGAACAGGCGCCTGCCGGGCGTGGCCCAGCGCGGTACCAGGAAGTCCGGACAGACCTCGCCGCCCAGATTAACGATGCGCAATCCGGGTACGTCGCGCGCGAACAGGGCGAGCAAGGTCGGCACCGCATGCAGCACGGTGACACCTTCCCGCGCCAGGGCGTCCGGCAAGCCTTCCGGATCCGTGGTCAGCATCTTGGGCGCGACCCATAAGGACGCGCCCACGAGATAGCTGATCCAGATCTCTTCGAACGACATGTCGAAGGCCACCGAGAAGCCCTGGTAGACCTTGTCTTCATGGCGCACGCCCAGCACTTCGTTTTCGCTGCGCAGGAGATGACAGATGCTGGCGTGGCTGATGGGTACGCCCTTGGGCTTGCCGGTGGAGCCCGAGGTGTAGATGACGTAGGCGGGATGCTCGGGCAGCAGCCCGTCCCGTCTGCGCAAGGCGCCGTCCACCGGTTCCGACAGCGCCCAGGTGGTCCAGGTAGACATGCCGTCCAGCCGGACCTCGGCGCCCGCGATCAAGCCGTTGGCCCCCGCATCCTGCAGGCAGACCTGCATGCGGTCCGGTGGCGTATCCGATTCAAACGGCAGCCAGGCGGCGCCGGCCTTGGCGATGGCCGCCTGCATCACCAGCAGGTCCGCCCCGCGCGGCAGGCATAGGCCCACGATATCGCCGGGGCGCACGCCGGCCGCAATCAGATGATGCGCGGCCAGGTCGGCGCGCTGGCCGAGCATGTCGTAAGTGAGGGTGTGATCCAGCCAATGAATGGCAGCGGCGGCGGGATGCCGGCGGATCGTGGCTTCCAGAATGTCGGGCAGCGTCTCTGCTAGCAGCAGATCGGGCCGACAGGGGCCTTGGAGAATCATAGGAACGACAAGGATCCAGCAATGGGATTTTGCGTATTGACCCATGCCGCGGAATTTCGTTCAAGCAGGATTGAAAAAAACATCGGCGCCGCGCCCAAGCTGTGGTTTGCAGCCATCACAGAGACCTTGCGGCTGCAAAGAAAAAACCCTGATCCGCGCGCGACATGCGCGGATCAGGGTGGGCGCCGGACCCATGGAATCCGGCGGCGCTACGGCTAGCTGTCTGCTCAGGCCGCCTGGCGCAAGGCCCGCGCCGCCTCCACCATGCCGATCAGCGCGGCTTCGGTTTCAGGCCAGGCGCGCGTCTTCAGGCCGCAGTCAGGATTGACCCACAGGCGCTCCTTGGGCAGGCGGGCCGCAGCCTTCTCCATCAGGCCGACCATCCAATCCACTTCGGGCACATTCGGCGAATGGATGTCGTACACGCCTGGACCGATGTCGTTGGGATAGCGGAAGTCCTCGAAGGCCTTGAGCAGCTCCATGTTGGAGCGCGACGTTTCGATCGTGATCACGTCCGCGTCCATGGCGGCGATGGATTCGATAATGTCGTTGAACTCCGAATAGCACATGTGCGTATGGATCTGCGTCTCGTCGCGCACGCCGGCGGTCGACAGGCGGAAGCAATCCACGGCCCAGTCCAGGTAGGCCTGCCAATCGGCGCGGCGCAGCGGCAGGCCCTCGCGGATGGCGGGTTCGTCGATCTGGATGACGCTGATGCCGGCGGCTTCCAGATCCACCACTTCGTCGCGCAGCGCCAGCGCCAGTTGGCGGCAGGTCTGCTCGCGCGGCTGGTCGTCGCGCACGAACGACCATTGCAGGATGGTGACCGGCCCGGTCAGCATGCCCTTGACCGGCTTGTCGGTCAGCGACTGCGCGTACGACGACCAGCCCACCGTCATCGGCGCGGGACGGGCGACGTCGCCGAAGATGATCGGCGGCTTGACGCAACGCGAACCGTAGCTCTGGACCCAGCCGTTCTTGGTGAAGGCAAAGCCGGCCAGCAGTTCGCCGAAGTACTCCACCATGTCGTTGCGCTCGGGTTCGCCGTGCACCAGCACGTCCAGGCCAACTTTCTCCTGGAAGCGGATGACTTCCTCGATTTCCTTGCGGATGGCAGTCTCGTAGCCCGAGTCCGTCAGCGCGCCCGACTTCCAGTCGCGGCGCAGCGCACGGATTTCGGCAGTCTGCGGGAAGGACCCGATGGTCGTGGTCGGGTAGGCGGGCAGGCCCAGCTGTTCCTGCTGGCGGGCGATGCGGCCGGCGAACGGCGCGCGGTCGCGCGACACGGCGGCGGCGCCGGCCATGCGCTGGCCGACGGCCGGATTATGGATGCGGGTCGAGGAACGGCGGGCAGCCAGCGCGGCGCGCTGCCTGGCCAGGCCGTCCTGCGCGGCGGCTTGCGTTGCACTGTCCAGGGCGCGGCCCAGCAGGCTCAGTTCTTCCAGCTTTTGCGCGGCGAAGGACAGCCAGCTCTTGAGTTCGGCGTCCAGCTCGGTTTCATGGGCCAGGTCCACCGGCACGTGCAGGAGCGAGCATGACGGCGCCAGCCACAGGCGGTCGCCCAATTGCTGCTTGATCGGGGTCAGCGTGGCAATGGCGGCGTCCAGGTCGGTGCGCCAGATGTTGCGGCCATTGATCACGCCGGCAGACAGCACCTGCTCGGCGCCCAGGCCGGAAACCACTTCCGCCAGTTGCTCGGGCGCGCGGACCAGGTCCACGTGCAGGCCGGCCACGGGTAGGCCCAGCGCAGTCGGCAGGTTGTCCTTCAGGCCGTCGAAATAGGTGGCCACCAGCAGCTTGACCGGGCTGGCGGACAACTGGTCATAGGTCTGCTTGAACGCATCGCGCCAGGCTTGCGGCAGATCCAGCGCCAGGATGGGCTCGTCGATCTGCACCCACGGCACCCCCAGCTTGGCGAAGCGCGCCAGCACTTCCTGGTAGACGGGCAGCAATGCGGCCAGCAGTTGCAGCTTGCCCGCGTCGGCGGCGCCGGCGGCAAAGGCGTCGCCCTTGCCCTGGTACAGCCAGGTCAGCGGACCGGGGATCACGGGCTTGACGGCGTAACCCTGGGCCTGTGCTTCCTGGATCTGTTCGAACAGCGATTCGCGGGCGATGCGGAAGGTCTGGCCCGGCACCAGTTCCGGCACGATGTAGTGGTAATTGGTGTCGAACCACTTGGTCATTTCGCAGGCGGCGGCGGGCTTGCCCGACGGCGCGCGCCCGCGCCCCATGCGGAACAGCGTGTCCAGCGTGACGGGCTCGTTGTCCTTCTGGCCGAAACGGGCGGGCACGGCGCCCAGCAGCGTGGTCCATTCCAGGATCTGGTCGTACCAGGCGAAGTCACCCACCGGTACGAACTTCAGGCCGGCTGCAGCCTGCAGCTTCCAGTGCTTGGCGCGCAGGTCGCGACCGGTCTGTTCGAGTTCTTCGGCGGTCTGCTTGCCGGCCCAATAAGCCTCAACCGCGCGCTTCAGTTCACGCTGAGCACCGATGCGGGGGAACCCCAAATTATGAATAATAGTCATGACATCACCGCCCTTAGACAAAATTTGTTCAAGTGGCAGCTATTCTGAGGCCAAACCAAAATGAATCAAAATCAATGTCTACATTCATAAAATGAGGAAATCTCATACAATATGAGCTTATTCCCGATCCCTGCAGTCACCCATGCTTGAAATCCGCCATCTTGAAACGCTCACCGCCATCCGCGACGGCGGCAGCCTGCAGGAAGCCGCCGAGCGCCTGCATCTGACCCAGTCGGCCTTGTCGCACCAGTTGCGCGACCTGGAAACCCGGCTGGGCACTCCTTTGCTGAACCGCCGCACGCGGCCGGCCCGGCTGACGACGGCGGGCCTGCGGGTGCTGGCGCTGGCGGACGAGGTGCTGCCGCGCATCCGCGCGACGGAACGGGACCTGCAGCGGCTGGCCGCGGGCCGCACAGGGCGGCTGCACCTGGCGATCGACTGCCATTCCTGCTTTCAGTGGTTGATGCCGGCGCTGGATGCTTTCCGGGTGCAATGGCCGGACGTGGCGCTGGATCTGTCGGCGGCGTTTTCCTTCGCTCCCCTGCCCGCCCTGGTGCGCGGCGACCTGGATCTGGTCATTACGTCCGATCCCCAACCGCTGGACGCGGTGGAATACCTGCCGCTGTTCAAATATGAGTTGGTGCTGGCCGTGTCGGAATCCAATCCGCTGGCCGGCAGCAAGTTCGTCATGCCGGACCAGTTGGCCGACCAGACGCTGATCACCTACCCGGTGGACAAGCAGCGCCTGGACGTTTTCACGGCGTTCCTCGACCCGGCCGACGTGGAACCCGCCGCCATCCGGCGCGCGGAGCTCACACCCATCATTGCGCAACTGGTGGCCAGCAACCGCGGCGTGGCCGCGCTACCCAACTGGGCGCTGACGGAATACATGAATCAGGGCTGGCTGCGGCAGTGTCGACTGGGCCCGCAAGGCGTATGGCGCACGTTGTACGCCACGGTGCGCAGCGAAGACACGGACGCGTCGTATATCGATGAGTTCCTGACCATCACCCGGAATGTGTGCTTCAAGACCTTGTCGGGGATCAAATCGGCGAAATAGCGCCCCTGCCGTGCGCCGCCGATTCGCGATACATTAAAAAATAATAAGATTCAATTTGGCACATAAGGTTTAGAATGCTGCTCCCTCAATCCTTCGAGCCGGCAGCAAAACATGTTCTTGCAATCGTTGTTCTCAGCGCGCGTTATCGGGCGTTCGACCATTCTTGCTTCCATCGCCTTGCTGGCGGGTTGTGGCAACGTTCCGAACACGCTCCCGGTCCAGTACTCGCCTTCGTCGGTGATCAGCGCTGAAGGGGCTGTCGAAGTCGGTGACTTCACTTACGAACCCAACAAGAAAGAGACTGCTGAACAGCCCAAATCCCAGCGCTACGCCAACGCCGGCCTGTCGACCTCCCAGCAGGCCAGCTCACCGAACTCCGCTGGCAGCTACCGCGCTCCGCAAATCGCTCCGAATCAGGTCCGCAACACCGCGATCGGAAACATATTGCTCGAAAAGGACGTCAAGGACTTTGTCCGGGACGCCACCTTTGCCGAACTGCGCTTCATCGGCGTCAAGGTCAATGGCAACCAACAACGCCGTCTATTGACCGCCGAAGTCGAGGAATTCCTGGCGGACGACCTGGGTTATTCGGTGGACTGGACACTGCGTATTGCTTATGTCGTGACCGACAAGGCCACGCAGAAGCCCGTGTATACGCAAACCAAGGAAACCAAGCGACGCACGAACAAGTTCGCCAATTTCTTCACTTCGCTAAACGATTCGATACGGCTCAGCACCGAAGCCTTGGCCAAGGACCCGGACTTCCTGTCTGCCATCCAGGAATAAGGCCCGCCCCGCCCGCCGGCTCGCTTTTGGAAAATCCGCCGCGACGGATTTTCATAGGCATACGGACAAGCCCTGAGCAGGGCTGCTCAATCCTCGTCGCCCTCGCCCAGTATCCGGCGGATCACGTCATGCGCAAAGCCGCGGCTGGCCAGGAAGCGGGCCTGCTTGGCATAGGCTGCACGGTCTTCCGGCTTGGCGCTGAAGCGCTTCTTCCAGACCTCCAGCGCGCGGTCGTACTCGGTGGCCCGCAGCTGTTCGCGCAATTCGGCGACCTGGTTGTCGTCCACCCCGTGCTGGCGCAATTCCTGCACGATGCGCGCCGCCCCCTGGCGCGAGGCGCGCCGATGGACCAGGCTTTGCGCAAAACGCTCGGTGGACAGCCAGCCTTCCTTTTCCAGGGCATCGAGCACGGCCTCGATCTCGGCCGGATCCTCGGCGTGGGCGGCAAGCTTGCGCGCCAATTCCTCGCGGGCATGCTCGCGTCGCGACAGATAGCCTACGGCCCGCATCTTCAACGAAGGCCCCTTGCGGGCTGTTTGTCCATCGGCATCCGGGCCGTCCTCGGCCGCAGCGGCGCGGCGCCCGCGCCGCACACTACCCGCTTCCGAACTGCGGCTCCATGAATCCGGCGCCTCGCCGGATTCCACTTCCTGCTCGCGGCGCGCATCCGAAGTGCGGCGCAAGCCCTGGGGCTTGGCCACGGTTTCGAATTCATCGTCCAGCTTGGCGCGTAGGCGTTCGGCTGTAGCGGGCGGCGGTTTCCAGCTCATGCGTATCCTGCTTGCTATGCATAACGGCAGGCCCGTCCTGGCGCCTGCCGCACATGTTCGGGCTGCCCCGACGAGATATGCGGGCCGCTGGCGGCAGATATGAATCCGCTGCGCAAGGCCCGCCCCCGATCCGATTACTCTTCGGCGGTGTCTTCCGCGGTCGGCACGAACTCGGCCGCGCGGCTGACGATGCCCTGGTTCTCGCGGACGCGGTTCTCGATTTCGATGGCGAGTGCCTTGTGCTCTTTCAGGTACTCGCGGACATTGTCCTTGCCCTGGCCGATGCGGTTGCCGTTGTAGCTGTACCAGGCGCCGGACTTGTCCACGACGTTGGCGGCGACGCCCAGGTCGATGATTTCGCCTTCGCGCGAGATGCCGGCGCCGTACATGATGTCGAATTCGGCCTGCTTGAACGGCGGCGCGACCTTGTTCTTCACGACCTTGACGCGGGTTTCGTTGCCGACGACCTCGTCGCCCTTCTTGATGGAGCCGATGCGGCGGATGTCCAGGCGCACGGAGGCGTAGAACTTGAGCGCGTTGCCGCCGGTGGTGGTTTCGGGGTTGCCGAACATCACGCCGATCTTCATGCGGATCTGGTTGATGAAGATGACCATGCAGTTGGTCTTCTTGATGGTGGCGGTGAGCTTGCGCAGCGCCTGGCTCATCAGGCGGGCTTGCAGGCCGGGCAGGGAATCGCCCATTTCGCCTTCGATTTCGGCCTTGGGCACCAGCGCGGCCACCGAGTCGATGACGATCAGGTCAACCGAACCGGAGCGCACCAACGCATCGGTGATTTCCAGGGCCTGCTCGCCCGTGTCCGGCTGCGAGATCAGCAGGTCGGCCAGGTTCACGCCCAGCTTGGAGGCGTATTGCACGTCCAGCGCGTGTTCGGCGTCGACGAAGGCGCAGGTGCCGCCCAGCTTTTGCATTTCAGCGACCACTTGCAGGGTCAGCGTGGTCTTGCCCGAGGATTCCGGACCGTAGATTTCAACCACGCGGCCACGCGGCAGGCCACCGACGCCCAGCGCGATGTCCAGCCCCAGGGAGCCCGTGGAAACCACCTGGATGTCATGCGAAACATCGTTGTCGCCGTAGCGCATGATCGAGCCCTTGCCGAACTGCTTTTCGATCTGCGAAAGCGCGGCGGCAAGCGCCTTGGCCTTTTCCGATGCGGCGGCCTTGGTGGTTTTGTCGTCCATGTAGAGTCCTGTCTGTAACGTATCTGGTGTCTAGGGAAGTGCCGCAGGTTTAGGCGGGTGCTTTGAGCAACGGGTCAGATTATGGCATCGGATTATACTGTACATAAACCCAGTGTGCCAGTGTTTTGCACGTATACCCTGAGTGGCAAGCATGGCGCCCTATGCCAGAATGCCAGACGAACCCGGCGTTTTGTCCCCTTTGCGCCGCGGGGTCTTTTCTCACTGTAGCCCATGCGCATCCTGATCGCCGAAGACGACAGCATCCTGGCCGACGGCCTGTCCCGTTCGTTGCGCCACAATGGCTATGCCGTGGACGCTGTGCGCGATGGGCTGGCGGCCGATTCAGCGCTGGCGGCCCAGGCGTTCGACCTGCTCATCCTGGACCTCGGCCTGCCGCAACTGGCCGGGCTGGAAGTGCTGCGGCGCCTGCGCGCCCGGAACTCCGCCCTGCCGGTACTCATCCTGACGGCGGCCGACAGCATCGAGCAGCGCGTCAAGGGCCTGGACCTGGGCGCCGACGATTACATGGCCAAGCCTTTCGCGCTGTCCGAGCTCGAGGCCCGCGTGCGGGCCCTGACCCGGCGCGGCGCGGGCGGCGGCGCCACCATGATCAAGCACGGCCGCCTGCTGTTCGACCAGACAGGCCGCGTCGCCATGGTCGACGACCAGACCCTGGACCTGTCGGCGCGCGAAGTCAGCCTGCTCGAGATCCTCCTGACGCGCAGCGGCCGCATGGTCAGCAAGACCCAGCTGGTCGACCACCTGTGCGAATGGGGCGAAGAGGTCAGCACCAACGCCATCGAGGTCTACGTCCACCGCCTGCGCAAGAAGCTGGAACCCAGCGGCGTGAAGATCGTGACCGTGCGCGGCCTGGGCTACTGTCTTGAGCGGGACCAGGGTGCGGCGTACCTCGCAAGCTGAAGCGGCGCCGCCGGAAGCGCTGAACCAGGAAGCACTGGATGTCATGCGGGCGGGGGCCAAGGGTCCGAGCTTCGCGCCGCCGCAGCGCTCCCTGTTGGGCGAGATCCTGGACTGGATGCTGGCGCCGCTATTCCTCCTGTGGCCCATGAGCGTGGCCATCACCTACGTGGTGGCCCAGAACATCGCCAACGTTCCTTACGACCGCGCGCTGGCCAACAACCTCCACGTCCTGACCCTGCAGGTCCACGCGCAGGACGGCCGGGCCGTGCTGAAGATGACCGACACCGCACGCGAGGTGCTGCATGCCGACGAAACCGACAGCGTATTCTGGCTGGCGCTGGGCAGCCGCGGCGAATACCTGGGCGGCGACCGCGCGCTGCCCCTGCCCTCCACCGTGGGCCAGCCCCGCCCGGGCGAGGTGCAATACGAAGACGCCACCTTGCGCGGCTTCGGCATCCGGCTGGCGTTCACCTGGGTGGACCTGCACCTGCCCGATACGCAGCCGGCGCTGCTGATTGCGGCCGAGACCGTCGAAAAACGCACGCAGCTGGCCAACGACATCATCAAGGGCGTGATCATTCCGCAGTTCGTGGTACTGCCCGTCGCCGTGCTGCTGGTGTGGTTCGGGCTGTCGCGCGGGGTGGCGCCGTTGAACGCGCTGCAGCAGCGTCTGCGGGCGCGCCGGCCCGACGACCTTTCCCCCATCGACGAGCGCGCCGCGCCCACCGAAATCGCGCCCCTGGTGGCCGCCATGAACGACCTGCTGGACCGGCTGTCGTCCAACGTGCAGGCGCAGCGCCGCTTCGTCGCCGACGCCGCGCACCAGTTGAAGACGCCGCTGGCCGGGCTGCGCACTCAGGCCGAACTGGCCCTGCGCGACGCCAGCCCCGAGGAAATGCAGTCCAGCCTGCGCCAACTGGTGACCGGTTCTGAGCGCGCCACGCGCCTGGTGAACCAGCTGCTGTTGCTGGCCCGGGCCGAAAACCCCAGCGCCATCGGCCTCACGCGCACGGACATCAATACCATCGCCTACGAGCAGGCCATGCACTGGGTGCCGCAGGCGCTCGCACTGAGCACCGATCTGGGCTTCGAAGGCTCGGACCATCCGGTGGAGATCAACGGCAACCCCCTGCTGTTGGCCGAACTGCTCAACAACCTGGTGGACAACGCGCTGCGCTACACGCCGCGCGGCGGCCATATCACCGTGCGCGCGCAGGTCCAGGACGGGCATGCGGTGCTGGAGGTGGAAGACTCAGGCCCCGGCATTCCGCCAGAGGAACGCGAACGCGTGTTCGACCGCTTCTACCGCGTGCTGGGCACCCAGTCCGACGGCAGCGGACTGGGCCTCGCCATCGTGCGGGAGATTGCCCAGAAACATCAGGCCAGCGTCGAAATCAACGATCACCCCACGGCGCATTCGAACCTGCCCGGCATGCGCATCCGCGTGGTCTTTCCGCTCTATGCCGAGGCCCCGGATTCGTCCGCTGCACCCTAGGACTATCCCTAGCGCCCCAGGGGACAGTTACTTGTTGTTTCAATTTTAAGACTCAAGTAAGGATCTCGTCAGAACCTCGTCAGCCTCGCCCCCCAATGTTGCGTATAGCTCAATGTCGGTCTCGCCGGCTGCGGGCGGAGCACGGCGGACAACCGCCGGCCATAAAAACCGAGGAGACATCATGAGCACAACAACCATGGCAGGCCGCGGTCCATCCGCGGATCCGCGCCCGATGACCAAGGATGAGCGCCGCGTCATCTTTGCGTCGTCGCTGGGCACGGTTTTCGAGTGGTACGACTTTTACCTCTACGGCTCGCTCGCAGCCATCATCGCGCAACACTTCTTCTCGGGCGTGAACCCCACCGCGGGCTTCATCTTCGCCCTGCTGGCGTTCGCCGCCGGTTTCGCCGTGCGGCCGTTCGGCGCGCTGGTGTTCGGCCGCCTGGGCGACCTGGTCGGACGTAAATACACCTTCCTGGTCACTATCGTGATCATGGGCCTGTCCACGTTCCTCGTGGGCGTGCTGCCCAGCTACGCCAGCATCGGCCTGGCCGCTCCCGCCATCCTGATCGTGCTGCGCCTGCTGCAAGGCCTGGCGCTGGGCGGCGAGTACGGCGGCGCCGCGACCTACGTCGCGGAACACGCGCCGCATGGCCGTCGCGGCTTCTACACGTCTTGGATCCAGACCACCGCGACCCTGGGCCTGTTCCTGTCGCTGCTGGTCATCCTCGGCATCCGCACGTTCATGGGCGAAGACGAATTCAAGGCCTGGGGCTGGCGCATTCCGTTCCTGATCTCAGTCGTGCTGCTGGGCATCTCGGTGTGGATCCGCCTGCAACTGAGCGAATCGCCGACCTTCAAGCGCATGAAGGAAGAAGGCAAGGGTTCCAAGGCGCCGATCGCTGAATCGTTCGGCCAATGGAAGAACCTGAAGGTCGTGATCCTGGCGCTGCTGGGCCTGACCGCCGGCCAGGCCGTGGTCTGGTACACGGGCCAGTTCTACGCCCTGTTCTTCCTGACGCAGACGCTGAAGGTCGACGCCAATACCGCCAACATCATGATCGCCATCGCGCTCCTGATCGGCACCCCGTTCTTCGTGGTCTTCGGCGCGCTGTCCGACAAGATCGGCCGCAAGCCCATCATCATGGCAGGCTGCCTGATCGCCGCGATCACCTACTTCCCGATCTTCCAGGGCATCACGCACTTCGCCAATCCGGCGCTGGAAAAGGCTCAGGCCACGGCCCCGGTCACCGTGATCGCGGACCCGGCCACCTGCTCGTTCCAGTTCAATCCGGTGGGCACCTCGTCGTTCACCAGCTCTTGCGACGTGGTCAAGTCGTTCATGGCCCGCAACTCGGTGAACTACAAGAACGAAGCAGCGCCGGCCGGCTCGGTCGCCAAGGTCAAGATCGGCAACGACGAGTTCGCCTCGTTCGACGGCAAGACCATGGCCCCGGCGGACTTCAAGGCCAAGGCCGCCGAACTGGACAAGTCGCTGACCACCGCCATCCGCAGCCACGGCTATCCCGCCAAGGCTGACCCGGCGCAAAGCAACAACGTCATGGTCGTGGTGCTGCTGACCATCCTGGTGCTCTACGTGACCATGGTGTACGGCCCGATCGCCGCCATGCTGGTGGAAATGTTCCCGACCCGCATCCGCTACACGTCGATGAGCCTGCCCTACCACATCGGCAACGGCTGGTTCGGCGGCTTCCTGCCCCCGGTCGCCTTCGCCGTGGTTGCCGCAACCGGCAACATCTACGACGGCTTGTGGTATCCGATCATCATTGCAGTCATGACCCTGGTCATCGGCACGCTGTTCGTGCGCGAATCCAAGGACAACGACATCAACGCATAAACGGCCATCCCCCGCCGGACGGGACTGCTGCGCCCGCCCGGCCTTTCAAAAGCTCCTTATGGAGCTTTTTTTTTGCCTCCGTTCAGGCCACCCCTTTCCGCTGCGCCCTGGCGAAAAAGAGATCCGCACTTTCAGGACCATGTCAGACCCGCGCCATTAGACTGAGCGCTCAGATTACGGCCTTGCGCCAGATCGACCGACGATTGATCCCCCTGTCGGACGATTGCAGGGCCAGTGTTCTGACACCGATACCGCGTTCCCCGCGAGCCTTTTATGACGCGGTATTGCGTGCTCCCGTACCGGCCCGGCCCTCAATGAGCCGGGCCGCTTTTTTTTGTGCTGGCGCACGCAAGGCACGCAAAAATGGCGACCGCGCGGCGGTCGCCATTGTCGGATACTGCAAGCGGCGGCCTGGGCCGCCGGCGATCAGCGGCGCATGCCCACGCCGATCGCCAGCACGCCGGCCACAATGGCCGCGATGCCGGCCCAGGCCGGGATCGCCACGGACTTCTCGGTCTCGGCGGTAGCCTTGACCGAACCGATCTGCAGCACGGTCTCCTCGGATTTGTAATTGAAGCCCTTGTAGGCCAGGGCGGCGATGCCCAGGACGATCAAAATGGCGCCGATGATCTTCATTTTTTCTCTCCAGTTCGACTTGCTGCGCGGACATTAGCGCATAGGCCCGCGGCTGTCAGTGACAGAAGGTGTCGCATCACGCTGCGGTATTGCCGCACTTCGGCAAAGCGCCCGCGTCGTATAGAATCAACCCTTTTGGCCGACGCTCATGTGGTTCAAGAATCTCAAGATTTATCGCCTCTCCTCGCCGTGGACGCTGGTCGGCGACCAGCTTGAAGAAACGCTCGCGCGGCATGCCTACCAAAGCGGCAACAACCTCGAAATGCAAAGCCTGGGCTGGGTGCCGCCGCGCGAAAACGGCGGCCTGGCCCATGTGGTCAATGGCCAGATCCTGCTGAGCCTGCGCGCCGAGAAAAAGCTCCTGCCGGGTACGGTCGTCAACCAGGTCGCCAAGGCCCGCGCCCAGGAAATCGAAGAGCAGCAAGGCTACAAGCCGGGCCGCAAGCAAATGAAGGAAATCAAGGAACGCGTCACCGACGAGCTCCTGCCGCGCGCCTTCAGTGTGTACCGCGACACCCGCGTCTGGATCGACCCGCAGAACCATTGGCTGGTCATCGATGCGGCCGCCTCGGCCAAGGCCGACGAAGTCATCGGCCTCCTGGCCAAGTGCGTGGACCCCTTCCCGCTCGAGAACCTGTATGTAGCCCAGTCCCCGGCTTCAGCCATGACCGGCTGGCTGGCCGAGGACGAGGCTCCGGCCAACTTCTCCATCGACCAGGACACCGAACTGCGTTCCTCGGGCGAAAGCGGCGCGGCCATACGCTACGTCAAGCATTCGATCGACGCCGACGACGTGCGCCGCCATATCCAGTCGGGCAAGCAGTGCACCCGCCTGGCCATGACCTGGGCCGACCGCATTTCTTTCGTCCTGACAGAAGGCCTGGACGTCAAGCGCGTCGCGCCCCTGGACGTGCTGAAGGAAGGCAATGAAGGCGTGGCCGCCAACGACGACGAGAAGTTCGATTCCGACATGATGCTGATGACGGGCGAACTGGCCAAGATGATGGCCGAGCTGGTCGACGCGCTGGGCGGCGAAAAGAAGGTGTAAGCCGCGGGCGCCAACGCGCCTGCAAGCTGGGCCGCCCTTCGCAGGGCGGCCTTTTTCATGTCTGCAAGACTGGCCTCAGGCCGCCACGGCGCGGTCGCGGCCGGCCTGTTTGGCCTGGTAGAGCGCCTGGTCGGCGCGGTCGATCAGATAGGCGTAGTCCGGATGGCCGTCGAACGTCGCCACGCCGATGCTGGCCGTGATGTGCAGCGGGCCGGCCTCGGGAATATTGAAGACATGGCGGCGGATCTCCGCGCCCAGCTTCTCGGCCGCGGCCAGCGCGGCCTCGCGCGGCGCGTCGACCAGCACCACCAGGAATTCCTCGCCGCCGTAGCGGAACACGAAATCGCTGGAGCGGCACGCCTGATGCAGGACCTCGGCGAACTGGCGCAGCACCTGATCGCCCCCGGAGTGGCCGTGCTGGTCGTTGATGGCCTTGAAGTGGTCGATATCCAGCAACAGGACCGAGAATTCGCTGCGCTGGCGCCGCGCAATCGATATCTCGCGCCCGATCACCGAGGGCAGGAAGCGCCGGTTCAGCACATTGGTCAGCGGGTCGCTACCGCTCTCTATCTCCGCCACCATATCGAACAGGCCGTTGAGCAGGTGCTTGATGCGCGCCACCAGCTCCTGCAATTCGCGCACGTGGTCGGGCATGGTCCCGGCCTGCCCCAGTTCCTCGCCTCGCATCAATTGAGGCAACACCACGCCGTCCAGCTGCGCGACGGCGTCCGTGATCTGCTGCAGGCCAGGCGCGCTTTCGAACATCGCCCCGCCCTTGTGCTGCAACCACAACCCGAATTCCGAGGCCGCCAGCCGCGGCAGGCTTTGTCCCGGCGCGCGGTAGTGCAGGCCGATCAGCACCGCCTGGCTCCATTCCAGCAAGGCGGCGCGCTGCCGCTCGCGTTCCGTGGAGATGTTCTGGCCCAGCGCGAAGAGCCGGTAGGCCTCGTCGTTGCGGGCGCCGCGACTGATGTCGCGCATGAAGGCGCGGCTCATCTGCTCGACCGCCAGGTCGAACAGATTGCACACGTACTGGGTGGCCACGGACGCGGCCATGCCGTCCAGGTCGCTGACGCGCAGGCGCAGGGCAATCTCGTTTTTCAGGATGCGGGCGCCGGCCATCACCAGATGGATGGGGATATGGACGCGGGCATGCACCTCGCCCACCTTTTTCTGCGTGGCCATCAGGGAGGCGATGTCGCCCTGGTCGCGCACGCACAGCAGCCCCTTGAGCCAGCGCGTCATGCCCGCATGCAGGCGGCTCGACACGATTTCATGGGACAGCCGCGGGCCGGCCTCGGCGTCGGCCAGCAGGGTGGAATAAAAGGCGTCGACCAGTTCTGAGAGGCTGTCGCCCACCACCGCGGCGACTTGCCCGCGCGTATAGGCGTCAACCGACTGGTAGACCGCAATCCAGGCCTGCTCATTGGACGCGCTCAGGTAGCACGCCTGATCGGATGCGCCAGCGTGCCGGTCGGGAATTGGCGGGACGCCAAGACTGCTTGAAGACATATAGATAATCCGCCCGAAGGCTCCACGGCGTGTCCGGAAACGACACGCGACAGAAAAAACCAGCGCGGATTATGCTTGAAAACCCCGGGCCGAGACCGTCCGGCGGCCTGGGCCTAGGGATATTCGGCCCGGCGCCCGGCGCTTATTCGAGTCCGTGGAAGGACGAATCGTCCGGCCCGATATGGGACGGATGCTGCCAGGTCACATCGCGCAGGGAGTGCTGGACCAGGCCCTCGACGCCCAGCAACACCGCGAAGATCGCCATGCGGATGGGGATGCCGTTGTCGGTCTGGCGGAAGATCGCCAGGCGCGGGTCGTGGTTCAGGTCCACGCTCAGGTCGTTGGCGCCGGGACGGCTGTCGCGCGGCAGCGGGTGCATCACGATGGTGTCCGGACCGCAGTAGGCGTCGATGATGGCGCGGCTGATCTGGAAGTCCGGGGTGTAGCCTTCGTTTTCTTCGTTGGCGAAGCGCTCTTTCTGCACGCGCGTCGCGTAGATCACGTCGGCGCCGGCCAGGCCCTCGGCCAGCGAGCTCTTCTGCTCGATGACGTTGCCGTTGCGGCTGGCCTGCTCGATGATGTAGGACGGCATTTCCAGGCCCTTGGGCGACACCAGCGAGAACTTCACGTTCTTGTACAGCGCCATCAGCTTGATGAGCGAGTGCACGGTGCGGCCGTACTTCAGGTCGCCGACCATGGCGATATGCGCGCCGTCCAGCAGTTTGCCCAGGCGCGAGAACTCCGTCAGGATCGTGTACAGGTCCAGCAGGGCCTGGCTGGGGTGCTCGCCCGGGCCGTCGCCGCCGTTGACCACGGGAATGTTGGTGGCGCGGGCGAACTCCGCGACCGAACCCTGGTCCGGATGGCGGATGACCATGGCATCCACGTAACCGCTCATGACGCGGCTGGTGTCGTAGATCGATTCGCCCTTGGCCATGGACGAGAACGTGAAGCCGGTGGTGTCGCAGACCGAGCCGCCCAGGCGGCAGAACGCCGAGCCGAAGCTGACGCGGGTGCGGGTGCTGGCCTCGAAGAACAGGTTGCCCAGCACCGCGCCTTCCAGCACGCGGGACACCTTCTGGCGGCGGGCGATGGGCTGCATCATGTCGGCCACGCGGAACAGATCCTCCACCGATTCGCGGGTGAATTGATCCACCGACAGCAACTGATGCTTGCCCTCCACCGCGATACGGTCACGCAAAGGACCTTCTTGTACGCTTTGCGTATATTTTTCCAGCAAGACGCCGTTCTGGACGATTTCACTGACGAAGCGCTGCACCACTTCCGGCATCGCACGGAATTCCTGCGAGCCCTCGGGCAGCAACCAGGTATCGAGCGCGCGGCGCTTGACGCCGATGCGGGTCGCGAACACGTCGCGAGTGAGATTCAGGCGCCGCATGGCGTCGCGCAGGAAGGCTTGCTGGGAGATGGTCATGACGGGCCCCGAACAGGAGATTTATATACGCTGTGCGCATATTATTCTCAACACAAATCCAAGTCCAACGTTTTTGCGCACACGGGTTTACCCGCAACTACCGCCTTGCATAGGCTGTGGTGGTCTGGGGCGCATCCGTGATTGCCTGCGCAGCCGCCAGCCAGCAGGCGGCGCAGAAGGCAAGCGCGCTGATCAGGTAGCAAAGCATGGCCAGAATCTGCGCGGGCCAGTGGGCGCGCGTCAGATGGCCAGTGTAGCCCTGGCGCAACAGGCTGACCTGCGCCAGGTAGGCGAACAATATTCCCAGGCAGGCAGCCAGCAGGCCGCCCAGCAACAACGCCAGCGGCAGCTGCAGATCCGGCGCGGCGATGTCGCCCCCCACCACGCCCAGCGAAAAGCCCGTCAGGACCAGCGCCGCGCCGCCATTGAGCCAGCCCAGGAAGCGGAACGCCCCCGCCAACAGCGAGAATGACAGGCCGCTGGCGCGGATCTGCTGGGCGCGGGCGTCCATCGATCAGCCTTCGCCGCCCTTGCGGCAGACCGGCGTGGCGCTCTGGATCGAAGCGCGGGCGGCGGCGATTTCGGCCGCATCCCAACGGCCTTCGCCCAGCACCGTGATGCTTACCTTGGACGTCGAGGGACTGGCGCTTTCGACAGTCATCAATTCCAGCACCTTGGCGGGTTCCGTCACCTTATAGAGCTGCACCTCGTCGGGCGCGCCCTTCTCGCCTTTCACGTGGCGCCAGGCATAGGCCACGTTGTAGGCGTGCTGCACATTCACGTGGCAGGTACGCACATACTCGCCCGCGCGGCGGAAAGCCGCTTCGTAGTGGGTATTGACGGTGAAGGTCTCCGTCACCACGGCATCGGACTCGTAGACCCCTTTGCTCGCGCAGCCGGCCAACAGGGCCGCAAACGCCATTCCCACCCACAAAGACTTGCGCATGACACTTCCCACGATCGAATTCAACTTCCCGAATTATGCCAGGAGGGGGGGCCGCGATCCGGCAACAAAAAAGCCGCGAGAGGGATGCATGGGCATGTCTCGCGGCTTCCGGGCCGGAATTGCGGCGCGGAGAACGAAGGCCTATTTGGTGGCGGCGCCCTCGATCTTCTCGCCGCCCCGCTGAATGTCCTTGCCTGCCCCGGCTACGGTGTTGCATCCCGCCGAGAGGGCAGCGATCGAAAGCAACATGACGAGAAAGACTTTGTTCTTCATGGACATCTCCTGTCTGGGCTTGGAAAGTGAAGCCAGCATACCCCAAAGACCCTCATTTGGGCATCGGCCGGACACGGGCTCCGCAGCCGCTGCCGGCCGCATCGGCGCGAGATCAAACACTATTCGAAAGGCTTGCGTTCGCCTGTCGCGCAATTGCCGCCAATCGATTAGGATTCGCAAATGACCAAGAAACACGCATCGCAGAACGCCGGTTCCGCCCACCAGGGCTGGGGCTGGGAACAACCCCAATGCCGCGGACAAGCGGCATTGGCGCTCTTCATCGACGATCTCCACCGAATTTTGCAGGCGCATACCGCCGGCAAGCTGGCTGAAAGCAGCACGCTGGCCGATGCGCAGCAAAACGTGAATGAATTGCTGGCCCGCTACAACGAAATAGGCGCCGCGCCGGATATTTTTCTCGGCCAATCGGTCGAACTCAAAGAGGGCGTGGACCGCGACGGGGTGTCCCATACGGTACCCATTTTTTCGGCCCGCCTGAAACAATCCCTGGTGTCGATGCTGGGCCAAGGTCCAGCCTGAAACACCGCCCGGCTTGCCAGCAGGTTCGGGGCCATAAACAGAACAGTTACCGCAGGAGACCGCACAATGAAGAATACCGACAACGTCGTAGAGTTCCTGCGCTTGCTGTCGCTGGATGTCTCCCTGGGAGCCGCCGCCCAGCACGCCGCCGCCCAGGCGGATGCGCCCCTAGCCCTGGCCCGCCTGGCCACCGCCCACGGCCTGCCCTGCAACGCGTCGGACTGGTCTGCCTTTGCCCGCAGTTGCCTGGACAGTTCTGAACTGGTCGATCAAGACGCCATTCCCGCGGAAGCCACCATCTGGCAGTTGGTGCAGGATCCCGCGCACGGCACCGAAATCCCGGCCAGTGCGATTACCCGCGTCATCGGCATCGTTACGCAACCCGAAGGCGGCGCACCGGTGGTGGGGCATGTCGTCGGCGACCTGGCGCCGCGCGCACCGCTGGGCCTGGCGCCCTACTCCTCGGGCTCCTGAAACCCCGCGGCCTCAGGCTTGCGGCGGCACCCGTCCGCCCGACCGAAGGAATTCCATCACTCCGGCAGCGGCGATCACGCCGCTCGCCATGCATGCCGTCAACAGGTAGCCGCCAGTCGGCGCCTCCCAATCCAGCATTTCCCCGGCGCAGAACACGCCAGGAATATCGCGCAGCATCAGGCTGGAATCCAGCGAGTCGAACGACACGCCGCCCGCCGTGCTGATGGCTTCGTCCATCGGCCGCGCGCGCAGCAGGCGCAGCGGCAAGGCCTTGATGCGCAGGCCCAAACGTTCGGCATCGCGGAAGTCTTCCGCCGAAGCGCATTCGCGCAGCAGCCCCGCCTTGACCCCGGTCAGCCCCAGCCGGCTCTGCAGATGGCTGGACATGGAACGCGAGCCTCGAGGGTGCGTCACCGCTGCCATCACCTTTTCCTGGGACCAATCCGGAGCCAGATCCAGCAGGGCGATGGCATGCCCCTGGACGTCGATCCGGTCGCGCAGCGGCGCCGATAAGGCATACACCAGGCTGCCTTCCACGCCAGTTTCCGACACGACGAACTCGCCTTGCCTGGCGGGCGTCTTGCCGGCCACGGTCTCGCAAGCCATGGCCACGGATTTCACGGGCTGCCCGGCATAGCGCTCGCGGAAGTGATCTGACCATGCCACGTCGAAGCCGCAATTGGCCGGACGCAGCGGCGCGACCGCGACGCCATGCGCCTGCAGGCCGCCGATCCAGGCGCCGTCCGACCCCAGCTTGGCCCAACTGCCGCCTCCCAACGCCAGCACCACGGCATCTGCTGCGTAGTCCTGCTCGCCCTCGGGCGTCTGGAAGCGCAAGGCGGCCGCGGCGGGCCGCGAATCGGCCGGCCACCCCAGCCAGCGGTGGCGCATGTGCAAGCGCACCCCGCTGGCGCGCAGCCTGGCCAGCCAGGCCCGCAACAGGGGCGCCGCTTTCATCTCCTGGGGAAACACGCGGCCGGACGAGCCCACGAAGGTCTGGATGCCCAGACCGTGCGTCCACTCGCGCAAGCCGTCCGCGTCCAGCGCCTGCAGCCAGGGCACCACGCGGGCGGCGCGATCGCCATAGCGCGCCAGGAACGGCGCGGCCGGCTCGCTATGGGTCAGGTTCAAGCCGCCCCGCCCCGCCATCAGGAACTTGCGGCCAACCGATGGCATCGCATCGAATACATCCACCTCCAGCCCCTGAGCACTCAGACGCTCGGCCGCCATCAAGCCGGCGGGACCGCCACCTATCACGGCGACGCGTGCGACGGCCGGACTCATGGCGCCGGCGCCTTCAGGCCGCAGGAATGGATAGGCGTAGCACTAGGCATGGGGAACGAACCGGGAGGAAATGGCAAATCAGGCGCGGGCGCGCCAGAAAGGGAAAAGATTGTCGCATAGCCACCGCGCGCGGCTGGCGGGAAGCAATAAACGCCCCGTTGGGGCGTTTATTGAGCGGCGCTACCAAGTCATTGTTATGACAGGGAAAACCCGAAATACGCAGAGGCTATCCCAAGGCTTGTCCACAGTAGCTGTGGGTAATTCAGCCCGGGCATGCGCCGCCGAATCAAGCGTGGCCCGCGGCCTGCATCGGGCCGGACCAGGGTTCGGCGTCCATCTGGAAACGCAGTTCCTGGTATTCGCCATCCACCGAGACGGAAGACAGCAGGCCGGCATCCAGCGCCTGTCCGAGCGCACGGCGGCACAGGGTTTCGGGATCGTCCGGCAAGGACTGGAACACCCCGTCCGGTATGCGCAGGCGTAGCATCGCCTGGGGATCGCCGCGGTCCGCGGGACGGCCGATATGGATATGGGCAGGATAGCCGTGGGGGCACCAGATGCCCACGTGGTATTTGCCGTCAGCGCCAGTATCGGCGACATAGCCAGGATGATCGTATTTTGCTGTTCCCATGGACCCTCCTCGAGTGCGGCAACCTAGCGCGCGTGACCCATGGTAGCGCAGGGTTGGCGGCCTGTGCGGCCGCGAACACCAGGGAAAGTCCGGACTGGAACAAAGGTTTGACGCAGAGCAAGCGGCTCAGGGAATCCTGCCGCGACGGCGAAAAAAAAAGCCGCGATGAAAATCGCGGCTTTCTTCTGCAAGGGCCTATCCGTCGCAGCATTTTTGCCATGCTGCCGGAACGGGCCGGTCCTGCTTGAAACTGGTTGCGGGGGCAGGATTTGAACCTACGACCTTCGGGTTATGAGCCCGACGAGCTGCCAGACTGCTCCACCCCGCGTCTGATGTGTGAATCATACATCATTTTGAAATCTTGTGCAGCGCACCCAGCCGATTTTTTCGGTTTTTAAGCAGTTCCCGCTGAAAAAAAGCGGCGGCGGCCCGAAAAAAACGCTGCGCATAGCCCAGACTGTCCAGGCAGATCAGCTCCGCCGGGCCGATGGCCGTGACTTGCGCCACGCCACCGTAGCCCAGGCCGTGCCCCTCCCCCGCATTGATACGCACGGATACCGCGCCAGGCAGTCCGCCCGCGGCTTCCGGGCCGTTGACCGGCTCCTCGACCCGCACGCTGCCGCTGACGCACACAAGCGTGGCGCCGGCGCGCAAGACCAGTTTCCGGCTGGCGCCGGCGGCAAGTTCCAGGCGGCGGGCCTGGGCATCGGGGGGGTAAGTCGCAATCATCGTCGTCTCCTGTCGGACAACTACAGGCTACGCTCGCCCTGCTATGCGCAACAGTCACAATCCCAGGGTTTCTGTACCGATGCAGATCCTCGATTTTCACGCTGTTATGGTGTACTTTGCATGAATCTGTGCCTACCCTCATTCCAACCTCGGGGAGCATGATCGGCGCATGGACCCGCAACCGCTATACCTACGCCTGGCCAACCATTACCGGCGCGCCATCCAGACGGGCGTGCTGGCGCCGGCCCAGCGCATGCCCTCGGTCCGCACCCTGGTGCGCACCCATCACGTCAGCCTGTCGACGGCGCTGCAGGCCTGCCGCCAGCTGGAAGACGACGGCCTGATCGAAGCGCGCCCCCGCTCGGGCTACTTCGTGCTCAAGCCACGGCGCAACAGCATCCCGCCCGTCGACGAACCCGACATCCGCCAGACGCTCGGCGCCGCGCAGTACGTGGGCATCCACGACCGGGTCTCGGACTTCGTGGCCAAGTGCGAAGCGCATCCGGTCAGCGCCAACTTCGCCCTGGCCGCCGCCGTGCCCGAGGCCTACCCCCTGGAGGAACTGAAGCAGGCCATGATGCGCGCGCTGCGCCAATCGCCCGAGGTGCTGGTGAGCCCGGTGCCGCCGCAAGGGCATCCAGACCTGCGCGCCGTGCTGGCCCGCCGGGCGCTGGCCAATGGCATCAATGCGACGCCCGACGACGTCATCGTCACGCATGGCTGCATCGAGGCGCTGAACCTGGCGCTGCGCGCAGTGGCCCGGCCCGGCGACACGATCGCGGTCGAATCGCCGGCCTACTTCGGCCTGCTGCAAATCCTGGAAAGCCTGGGCATGCGGGCGCTGGAGATTCCCACCAGCCCGCAGCACGGCCTGTCGATCGAAGCGCTGGACCTGGCGTTCCAGACCCATGGCAATATCCGCGCCGTGGTGGTGGTGCCCAATTTCCAGAACCCGCTGGGCTGCGTCATGCCGGACGCGGAAAAAGCGCGGCTCGTCGCCCTGTGCGAGCGCCAGCAAGTGCCGCTGATCGAGGACGACACGTACGGCGCGCTGACCGACGACGACACGCCGCTGGCCGCAGCCAAGTCGTGGGACGCGACCGGCAACGTGATCTATTGCTCGTCCATGCACAAGACGCTGGCGCCGGGCATGCGCCTGGGCTGGCTGCTGGGCGGCCGCTGGAAAACCCGCATCGCCATGCTGAAGTTCGCCCAGAGCCGCCCCAACGAACCACTGGCGCAGATCGCCGTGGCCGAATTCATGGGCTCGCGCGCCTACGACCGGCACCTGTCGCGCCTGCGCCGGCACCTGAAGATGCAGCGCGACCAGACCGCCGAGACCATTGCCGCGCACTTTCCTCCCGGCACCCGCCTGAGCATGCCGCAGGGCGGCATGCTGCTATGGGTGGAAATGCCCGACGGCCGCCTGGGCATGGAGGTATTCGAAGCTGCCCTGCGCCAAGGCATACGGGTAGCGCCCGGCGCCATGTTCTCCAACGGCGCGCGCTACAACCACTTCCTGCGTATCAGTTGCGGGCAACGCACCACGCCCGAGATCACCAGCGCCCTGCAGACCTTGGCGCGCATCGTGGCCGAGCGGCCCAGATGAATCCGGCCCTGCATCAGTTCATCGTCGACTATGGCCTGTGGGCCGTGTTCGGCGGCACGCTGCTCGAAGGCGAAAGCGTGGTCGTGTTCGCCGGCTTCCTGGCGCACCAGCATCTGCTGCACCTGCCCTACGTAATGCTGTGCGCCTTCGCCGGTTCGTTCCTCGCCGATCAGGCGTTGTTCTTCCTGGGCCGCCGCTATCGCGATCATCGCTATGTCCGGCGGGTCCGCGAGAAACCCGCTTTCGAAAAGGCCTTGGCGGCGGTGGACCGCTATCCGCACGGCTTCATCCTGAGCCTGCGCTTTCTGTACGGCTTGCGCACGGTGGGACCGGTGGCGCTGGGCGTATCGAACGTGCCGCCGCTGCGCTTCCTGGTGCTCAACGCCATCGCCGCCGCCATCTGGGCGATGTGCTTCAGCGCCTTGGGCTACCTGTTCGGACAGACCATCGAATCGATGCTGGGACGCCTGCATGGCGTCGAGACCAAGCTGGCCGTGGCCATCGCGATCGGCGCCGCCATCTGGCTGGCTTATCACCTGCTGGGCAGGCGCCGTAAATAATAAAGCGGCCTTAGACCACCAGCTTGCCGCTGGCCCGCAGCACATAGCGGCGCCGCGCATTGCGGTACCAGCGGCCCACCAGGGGCAGGCGCGCCAGGCGGCGCAGGATGGGATGGCGCTGGTCGAAGTCGTGCCAGGCCTTGAAGCCATGCCCCATCCGCTCCCAGCTCTGGCGCGCCTCGGGGGAGAGTTTGCCGGGGTCGAACGCCGCCAGCTTTGCTGCTTCCGAGACGCGCACCGCGATCGATCCGCCCCGGCATTCCAATGAATACTGATTCCGCATGGGGCCGCATATTACCCGGCTTGCATGACCTGCGCCGCGCCGCCCAAAGCGCCGCCAGCGAGCGCAATTGGAGCCCGCTTTGAGCGCCTCATGCAAGCCTTTGTAATTAAAGGAAATTGGACATCTATGCCCGCACTATCCCAAGGCTTGTCCACAGAAGTTGTGGGTAACTCCCGCAACTGCCGGCGCCATCGGGGCGGCTATTTCAGGGCGCCCAGGACCATGTCGCGCACACTCTCGAAACCGGCCACGTACTGCGGATTCTCGGAGCGGGCCAGCAAGCTGGAATAGTTCTGTTCGAGCTGGGCCTCGATGGCCTCGCGCAGGCCGGGCGAAGCCTTGGCCAGATGCAGCATCGACAGCAGGGTCGAATTCAGCGCGTCGATGCGGCCGCCTTGGTGCGAAATGGTATGCACGATGACGGCGATTTGTTCCTGGATGTCCATTTGAAAGCCTCCTGGCATTGAAGTCGGCGCAAATCCTAGCACGGCGCCCCGCTCGCCCAAGCTAGGCAAGCCCTGCATGCCGCGCTAGCATGAAGCGTAGCCGCATAGGCACGGCGGCGCACGTCACCGGTTGCGTCTCCCGGGCTGCGGCCCCGCGCTCCGGTGCAACCGGAGGCCCCATGAAGACGATCCAGAACTACGTTGCGCCGGACGCCCAATCCATGCGGCGCCTGCAGGACCGGCTGGACTACAGCGACGCGCGCATGGCGGAGCTGGCCGGACTGGACGCGGCCATTCCCTGGCACAGCTATATCGGCGGCGCCGAGCCGCGCTCGCTGGGCCGCCAGCGCCTCTTCTACGTGGCGGCCCGCCTCACGCTGGATGAAGCGCAGTGGCAGCGCGTGCTGGCCGCCATGCACGAACTGGGCGCGCGCTTCGACTATGAAGATTTGCGTCAGCCCGACGCGCTGGCCACGCCCGAACCCATGGCGGACGAAGAGCGCAAGTTCGGGATGCTGCTGGTCAGCCGCAACGGATCCTTCCACGAAATGGAGCAACTGCGCGAGTTCGCGCATTTTGCGCACGAGGCCGACGTCAGCCGCTATGTGCATTCGGCCTTCTACGACAGCGACATCGATCTGTGCCGCTTCAGCTTCGCCGACCACGACGGCCTGGACGGCGCCAGCCGCGACCGCATCTTCGATGCCGCGCGCAAGACCATCACGCGCTTCGAGTTCGACGGCCGCATCTATCAGGGCGGCATTCCGCCCGAATCCGACGGCTAGCGTCCAACCCGCTGCAACGCGCGCGCCGCCGCGCATTGACGCGGGCTGCCCCGCGCCTGTACCGTCGGCACTCGCGCCCTCTCGCTCCACGCTGCCCATCACCGTATGAACGAACGACTCGACGCCATCGACCGGCAACTGCTCAGCCTGCTGCAAGCCAATGCGCGCGAACCCGCGGCCATCCTGGCGCGCAAGCTCGGCCTGGCCCGCACCACCGTGGTGGCACGCATCGCCCGGCTCGAGCGCGAACATATCGTGGCGGGTTATGGCGTGCGGCTGGGGCGGCTGCTGGAAGAAGCGGCGGTGCGGGCCTATTGCTCCATCAGCGTGCTGCCCAAGACGACCGCCGCCGTGATCCGCGAACTGGAGAGAATGCCCGAGGTCGAAGAGGTCTCGTCGGTCAGCGGCCCCTACGACTACCTTATCTTCCTGCGCTGCGAAACCCACGAACAGCTGGACGAACTGCTGGACCGCATCGGCTTGATCGACGGGGTCAAGCAGACCCAGACCTCCATCGTCCTGAGCCGCAAGCTCGACCGCCGCAGCGCCGTGGCCGCGCCCTGAAATGATGGTGTAATTGGGGGAATCGCCATTTCAGGACGCCTCATGTTTGCACGCCTTGCCCCCGCCGCCGTATTGCTCGCCCTGCTGAGCGCCTGTTCCAGCATGAGCGAGGTCACGTCCGTCGGCAAGGACACCTACAGCGTCACCCACAGCTCCGGCTCGCAGATGATGACCTGGGTGGAAATCAAGAACCAGGCCCTGCTGCGCGCCGAACAGTATTGCCAGTCCATCGACCGCAAGCTGGTCAAGCCCAAGATCACGTCCAACCACGCGACCGGCCTGGGTCCCAAGCGCGCCACCGTGACCTTCGAATGCGGCGTCATCGAACCGCCCAAGAATCCCTCGAAGTAAGGCGGCTGCCCGCCTGCCATCGGGTGTAGCATGATCCGCAACACAACCTCAGTTCCAGCACCGTGAAGACCTCCCTGCCCGTCGGCATCACCATGGGCGATGCCGCCGGCATCGGCCCCGAAATCGTCGTCAAGGCATACGCGCAAGGCCTGAATGCGCCTTGCGTGGTGTATGGCGACGCGGGCGCGCTGCGCCGCGCCGCCGCCCAGTTGGGCGCCAGGCTGGAGATCGTCGAGGTCGCGGACGTGGGCCAGGCAGCGCCGGGCGCGGACCATATCAACGTCATCGCCCGCGGCCCCACCCTGCCCGTCGACCTGCCGCTGGGGCAGATCAGCGCTGCCGCCGGACGCGGCGCCTACGATTACGTCTGCGCCGCCATCGACGACGCGCAGGCCGGACGCATCCGCGCCATCGTCACCGCGCCGCTGAACAAGAAATCCATGCACGCCGCCGGCATCGACTATCCCGGCCACACCGAGATCCTGGCGGAGCGTTCAGGCACGCGCGACTTCGCGATGATGCTGGCCAACGACGAGCTGCGCGTGCTGCTGGTGACCATACACGTGGCGCTGGCCGACGTGATCGCGCGCATCACGCCGCAAGCCGAACTGACCTCGATGAAACTGGCCGACCAGGCCTGCCGCCAGATGGGCATAGCCCAGCCGCGCGTCGCGGTCGCGGGCCTGAACCCGCATGCGGGCGAAGGCGGCAAGTTCGGCCGCGAGGACCTCGACATCATCGAACCCGCGATCGCCGCCGCCCGCGCGCAAGGCATCGACGCCAGCGGCCCCTGGCCCGGCGACACGATCTTCATGCGCGCCCGGCGCGGCGAATTCGATATCGTGGTGGCGCAGTACCATGACCAAGGCCTCATTCCGGTCAAGTACCTGGGCCTGGACCATGGCGTGAATGTGACGGTGGGCCTGCCTTTCGTGCGCACCAGCGTCGACCACGGCACCGCCTTCGACATCGCGGGCAAGGGCCTGGCCGACCACGCCTCGCTGGTCGCCGCCTTCGACCTGGCGCTGGCCATGACGCCCTGAGCGCTGCGCCGCGGCCCTGCTGCGGCCCCGCAGCGCTGACAACTGGCTGTCAGGAAGCAAGGCGTCCCCGGGACTACAATACGCCCCGTTTACGGCGCCTGCGGCGCTTTCCGTCCGCCCTCCCTCCCCTCCTCCATGTCACGCCTTGCCCGCCTTCTTCCCGACCGCTTCACCCTCTACCTGATCTGCACCGTCATCATCGCCAGCATCGTGCCCGCGCACGGGCAAGGCGTGGTGGTGTTCGGCTGGATCACCAACATCGCGGTCGGCCTGCTGTTCTTCCTGCACGGCGCGCGCCTGTCGCGTGAAGCCATCATCGCCGGCCTCACGCACTGGAAGCTGCACCTCACGATCTTCTCCGCGACCTTCCTGATGTTCCCCTTGCTGGGCCTGGCGCTCAAGCCGGTACTGGAGCCGCTGGTCACGCCGGAACTCTATCTGGGCATCCTGTTCCTGTGCTGCCTGCCCGCCACGGTGCAGTCGGCCATCGCCTTCACCTCGATGGCGCGCGGCAACGTGCCGGCCGCCGTGTGCAGCGCTTCCGCCTCCAGCCTGCTCGGCATCTTCCTCACCCCGCTGCTGGTGGGCACGGTGGTGGCCAACGCGGGCAGCGCGCCGATTTCGTTCGACGCGGTCGGCAAGATCATGCTGCAGCTGCTGCTGCCCTTCGTGCTGGGCCAATTCGCCCGCCGCTGGATCGGCGCCTGGGTGCACAAGCGTAAGGCCATGCTGAAGTTCGTCGATCAGGGTTCGATCCTGCTGGTGGTCTACACGGCTTTTTCGGAAGCCATCAACGAAGGCCTGTGGAGTTCGACCCCGATCCCCGCGCTGGCCGGCCTGGTGGTGGCTTGCGCCGTCATCCTGGCGCTGGCGCTGGGCCTGTCGGCGCTGGCGGGCCGGGTCTTCGGCTTCAATGTGGAAGACCGCATCACGTTGCTGTTCTGCGGCTCGAAGAAAAGCCTGGCCAGCGGCATTCCGATGGCGCAGGTGCTGTTCGCCGGCCACGCCGTCGGCGCCATCGTGCTGCCGCTGATGCTGTTCCACCAGATCCAGCTGATGGTGTGCGGCGTGCTGGCCGCGCGCTTCGGCAAACGCCCCGAGGCTGAGGCCTGAAGCGGCTGCCTGCCTGCAATGAAAAACCGCGCCGAGGCGCGGTTTTTTCTTGGGCCGGAACCACCGCTCAGTACATGTCGCGCGGCTGCGCGCCGGAGAAGTTCAGGAAGCGCGTACTGGAACCCTGGAAGGTCAGGCGCACGGTGCCGATGGGACCGTTACGCTGCTTGCCGATGATGATCTCGGCGGTGCCCTTGTCCGGCGAGTCGGGGTTGTAGACCTCGTCGCGGTAGATGAACAGGATCACGTCGGCGTCCTGTTCGATGGCGCCGGATTCGCGCAGATCGCTCATCACGGGACGCTTGTTGGGGCGCTGTTCCAGGCTTCGGTTCAACTGCGACAGCGCGATCAGCGGGCAGTTGAGCTCCTTGGCCAGGCCCTTGAGCGAGCGGCTGATTTCCGACACTTCGGTGGCCCGGTTTTCGCCCGAGCCGTTGCCCGACATAAGCTGCAGGTAGTCGATGATGATCAGGCCCAGCTGGCCGCACTGCCGCGCCAGGCGGCGCGTGCGCGCGCGCACTTCCATCGGGCTGAGCGCGGGCGTTTCGTCGATGTAGACCTGAGCATCCTGCATCAGCTGCACCGCGTGCGTCACGCGCGGCCAGTCGTCGGCGATCAGCTTGCCGGTACGCATGCGGTGCTGGTCCAGCAGCCCCACCGAACCCAGCATACGCATCGCCAATTGCACGGCGCCCATTTCCATGGAAAACACCGCCACCGGCAAGCCCTGCTCGATAGCCACGTGTTCGCCGATGTTCATGGAGAACGAGGTCTTGCCCATGGACGGGCGGCCGGCCACGATGATCAGGTCGCCGCCCTGCATGCCGGACGTCATCTTGTCCAGGTCGGTGAAACCGGTAGGCACGCCGGTCACGTCGGAACTGCCTTCGCGGTGATAGAGCTCGTCGATGCGCTCGACCACCTGCGTGAGCAGGGGCTGGATCTCCTGGAAGCCGGCGGCGCCGCGCGCGCCTTCCTGGGCGATCTTGAACACCTTGGACTCGGCCTCGTCCAGCAACTGGCGGGCTTCCTTGCCCTGCGGATTCAGGGCGGCCGAGGAAATCTCGTCGGCGATCGTCACCAGCTTGCGCAACATGGCGCGCTCGCGCACGATTTCGCCGTAGCGCCGGATGTTGGCGGCGGACGGCGTGTTGTGCGCCAGGGCGTTCAGGTAGGCCAGGCCGCCGGCGTCTTCGGCCTTGCCCGCGCTGATCAGGGACTCGTTGACCGTGATCACGTCGGCCGGACGCGCCAGCCCGATGAGACGGGCGATGTGGTGCCAGATCAGGCGATGGTCGTGGCGATAGAAGTCTTCTTCCACCAGCACGTCGGCGATGCGGTCCCAGGCTGAGTTGTCCAGCAGCAGGCCGCCCAGGACCGACTGTTCAGCCTCGATGGAATGGGGAGGAACGCGCAGGTACTCGAGCTGGGAATCGGCGGGTGTATTCATGACTTCAATAGTAACGGCTGCAGGATATCCGCAACGCGGAAGAATCCCTGGATATCGCGTGAGGGCAGGCGGCCCAGCACCACGCGCAAGGGCGCCGCAATGGCGCAGAGCACACGCGCCAGGCGTGTCAGGCGGGCGCGGACCTCGGCATCGGGGTTGCTCTCGAAATAGACTTCGAGCGCCAGTTTACCCAGCGTGCGGGCCACATCGTCCGGCAATTTACGCAAAGACACCAGAGAGGCCAGCATCTGGAACAGGTCATAGGCCTGGGCCAGCGGGCGCGACAGGGTCGAACCGATGTTCTCTTCGAAATCGATGCGCCACAGTTCGCCGTCCTGCAAGGTGATATTGCGGATCTGCGCGCCGCCATGCCACATGCCGCGGGCATGGAAGGCGGCCAGATCGGCCGCGGCGGCACGCGCCAACCACAGCCGGGACGTCGTGTCCTCGTTGCGGATCAGGTCAGCCAGGTCTTCGCCCACATATTCCAGCACCAGCAGGCCCTGCTCTTGCCACCAGACCTCGGGCACGCGGCAGCCTGCCTTCAACAACTGCGCCAGGCGTTGCGACTCGTGCGCCAGGCCATTGCGCAGCAGCACGCCCGGCCGCGGGAATTCACCCAGGAATATCTTGCAAACCACGCCCAGGAACAGGGCGCGCACATAGCGCAGCGCATAACTCACGCCCTGCGCGATGCTGGGTCGGCGGCGTTTGATGATGCAGCGCACGCCCTCTATCGTCACATCCCGCACCGACGGTTCACGCGACGCATCCACGCTATCCAGCCAGGCTCGCAAGCCAGGAGGCGCGTTGTGGTGAACGGGGGGCTGAGTCAAGACGTCCTCTGAGGAATGCGGCGCGAGGCCTGGATCGTGGAGTCCGAAGCCTACACGCAATCGGCGCGGGGCAAAAAAGAAAAAAAGCCGGCACGCGGGCCGGCTTCTTTTTACTGCGGGTACCGGCTTAGGACAGTTCGCCTTCGACCAGGACCGTCACGTCGACCAGCACGTCGGCGTGCAGGGCAACCTGGATCGGGAACTCGCCGACCGCCTTCAGTTGGCCGTTGGGCAGGCGCACTTGCGCCTTTTCGACGGCTTCGAAGCCAGCCTTCTTCAGGCCTTCGGCGATGTCGGCGTTGGTGACCGAGCCGAACAGACGGCCGTCGACGCCAGCCTTCTGGGCAACCTTCAGCAGGAAGCCGGCGAGACGCTCGCCCAGAGCCTGGGCAGCGGCCAGCTTTTCAGCCTGGGCCTTTTCCAGTTCGGCGCGGCGCGCTTCGAATTCCTTCAGGGCGGCGTCGGTTGCGCGACGGGCCTTGCGCTGGGGGATCAGGAAGTTGCGGGCGTAGCCATCACGCACGCGGACGACTTCACCGAGGTTACCCAGGTTGACGACTTTTTCGAGCAGAATAACTTGCATTTCAGTGCCCCGGATTAGTTGTGGTTGTCGGTGTAAGGCAACAGGGCCAGGAAGCGCGCGCGCTTGATGGCGGTGTCCAGCTGGCGCTGGTAGATTGCCTTGGTGCCGGTCAGGCGAGCCGGGATGATCTTGCCGTTTTCTTGCACGAAGTCGCGCAGGGTGTCCAGATCCTTGTAGTCGATCTCTTCCACGCCGGCAGCGGTGAAGCGGCAGAACTTACGACGCTTGAAAAGCGGGTTCTGCTGCGTGAATTTGCGTTTTTCCTTGCGTTTTCCGAAGAAAGCCATGATATGTGCCTCTTTGTTTGAGGGGGCCGGGTTTTACCCAAAACGGGCCCAAACCCCCATAACCTATCCGTATTCAGAAGGCGCTCATCGCGCCTCTTGCCCAATTCCCTTCAAGCCACCAGCGGATCGCGTCCTGCGCTGCCGCTGATCCTGCGTGCCTGCTGCAAATGCAGCTTGACCTTCACCGAGTCCTTGCGGGTGGGGGCCAGAAAGCCCTGCACCAGCAATTCAGACCCTAGCGCGGTGTCCTTCAACAGCAACGCCAGATCGCCCAGTGCCACGGCCGCGATAGTCAATTCGACGCGGCGCGGGTGGCCTGCTTCGACGACTTCCGACTCGTGCGCCAGCACCATTTCCAGTGCGGGCAATCCGGCGGGAGTGTGGCGCAAAGGCTCGCATTCGAGAACGCGGGCGCTGAGTTCCAGCTTGTTCATCCTGCCAGGCACCGAGGGGACTTCATGGGATGAGCTCTGCGTGAGCCCTGCTTACTCGGCCTGAGCCGGCGCTGCTGCTTCAGCCGAAGCCTTGCGGGCTTCTTCGCGTTCGACCGACTTCATCATGATCGAGGGCGTGGCTTGAGCCTTCTTGGTCTTGATGACCAGGTGGCGCAGAACGGCGTCGTTGTAGCGGAACGAGTGTTCCAGCTCATCCAGCGTGGCTTGGCCGCACTCGATGTTCAGGCAGACGTAGTGAGCCTTGACGAGCTTCTGGATCGGGTAGGCCAGTTGACGGCGACCCCAGTCTTCCAGGCGGTGAACCGAGCCGCCTTGGCCCGTGACCAGCGCTTGGTAACGCTCGACCATGGCGGGCACTTGCTCGCTTTGGTCGGGGTGAACGATAAACACCACTTCGTAGTGACGCATGAGTAAAACTCCTTGAGGATGTCTCGCTGGCCGACCGTCTTACACCCGCCGCTTTCCATCAGGGGTGGATTTGCATCATGGACAGTGGCCCGCAAGGGGCAGCCCGCTACCCAAAAACCATGGGCGGTCGAGCAAGAAAGCTCTCGATTATCACCGATTGAGCGGTACAGCGCAAGCCAAAGAGGGCTCAGGAAATCAGGGACGGGCTATTTCCACCGCCCTGCCCCGCCCGCAGAGGCAAATCGGCAACATCGATTTCCTCGGGCCGGTTGACCACGCTGACCATCACATAACTGATGATCATCAGCAGGAACCACGAGCCCAGCTTGGCGATGGACACCAGCTCCCAGCCCTGCGACTGGTTGGGATAGCGCCAGGCATTGGCGAAGGTGCCGATGTTCTCGGCGAACCAGATGAACAGGGCCACCAGCACGAAACCCAGCAACAGCGGCATGCGGCGATAGACCTGCCAGATGCGGAAATACACCCAGGTGCGCGCGAACAGGACGGCGGTCAGCGCAAACAGCCCCCACCGGATATCCATGATGTAGTGGTGCGAGAAGAAATTCACGTAGATCAGCACCGACAGCGCCACGGTGGCCGCCACCGGCGGATGCGCGCGAAAGCGGAAGTCGAACAGGCGCCAGACGCGGGCCAGGTAGCTGCCCACCGCCGCATACATGAAGCCCGTGAATAGCGGCACGCCGCCGATGCGCAGCACGCTGGCCTCGGGATAGATCCATGAGCCCGCCGCGGTCTTGAACACTTCCATGCCGGTACCCACCACATGGAACAACAGGATCACGCGCGCTTCGCTCCAGGTTTCCATGCGCAGCGCCAGCAGCAGCGCCTGGATGCCCAAGGCCGCCAGGGTCAGGAAATCGTAGCGAGCCAGCGCGGCATTCTGCGGGTACCACCAGTGCGTGCCGAGCAGCAGCGCGCACATCAGACCGCCGAACAGGCAGGCCCAGGCCTGCTTCACGCCAAAGCGGAAGAACTCATAGAGGGCGACGCCAAAACGGCCGCGGCCGGCCAGATTGCTGGCCAGCCGCGATTCCCATTGCTGCAGCCCCGCGATGAGCGGCCAGTCATTGGCCGCCGGATGGCTCACGGAAAGCTCAGCCTTCCACGACGGCGTAGGCCGAGTGGTTGTGGATGGATTCGAAGTTCTCGGCTTCCACGCGGTAGCGGGCGATGCCGGGATGCGCGTTCAGGCGGGCAGCCACGTCGCGCACCAGGTCTTCCACGAACTTGGGGTTGTCGTAGGCGCGTTCAGTGACGTACTTCTCGTCCGGGCGCTTGAGCAGGCCCCACAGCTCGCAGGAGCCCTCTTCCTCGATCAGGCGGATGACGCCATCCATGCCGATGTCGGCGTTCAGGATGGCGGATACCGTGACGTGCGAGCGCTGGTTGTGCGCGCCGTACTCGGAGATGGCCTTGGAACACGGACAGAGGCTGGTGACGGGCACCTGCACGATCAGTTCGAACTCGACCTCGTCACCCTGGGCGCGGGCGATCCACTGCACTTCGTAGTCCAGCAGGCTCTGCACGCCAGAGATCGGGGCGGACTTGTTGATGAAGTACGGGAAGGCTGCGGTGATGTCGCCGCGCTCGGCATGCAGCAACGGCAGCATGTCGGCCGCCATGGCGCGGAACAGGGTCGGCGTCATGGGGGTGCTGCGGTACTTTTCCAGCAGGGCCACGAAGCGGGACATGTGCGTCCCCTTTTCTTCGGGCGGCAGGGCCACGGTCAGCGTCCAGTTGGCCACGGTGCCCTGGGGCGAGCCGTCGCCGCTTTCAATCAACATGGGGTGGCGCACGCCACGGATGCCCACGCGCTGAATCGGGATGTGCCGGGTGTCCGCCGAACTCTGGACGTCGGGCATCACGATGGCGGGGTCGATCGGAGAATTCATTTCGGCTTACCTGTCTAGGCAGTCAGTCGTGAAAACGCACGGGCCTAGTAATCTTTGAGAGGGGGCCATTATCGCCCATAGTCCGCCAATCGCCAGGGAAAACCCTTTTATTCGTAGGTTGGCGGGGCCGGAACAGTGTGTTTCATTCCTGCGGACAAAGCCCGCAGGAATCGAAGCGGATTCAGCCCAGCAGATCGGCGTAGCGGGCGCGGATCGAGCTTTCGATGCCCGTCGCGTCCAGGCCGACGCCGGCCCATAGCGCCGACTGCTCGCCATGGTCGATGAACTCGTCGGGCAGGCCCAGTTGCAGCACTGGGATCATGACCCCGGCCGCGCTCAGCGTTTCCAGCACCGCGCTGCCCGCGCCGCCCATGATGGAGGCATCTTCCAGCGTGACCAGCGCGTCGTGGCGGCTGGCCAGGTCGAGGATCAGCTCGCGGTCGATCGGCTTGACGAAGCGCATGTCGGCCACGGTGGCGTCGAGCTTTTCGGCGGCGCCCAGCGCGGCCTGGACCAAGGTGCCGAAACCCAGGATGGCGATCTTGCGGCCTTCGCGGCGCACCACGCCGCGGCCGAGTTCGACCGTGTCCAGGCCGGGCGCTTCGGCGGCGCCGCAGCCTGCGCCGCGCGGATAGCGCACCGACGCCGGGCCAGGATGCTGATAACAGGTCGACAGCAGCAGCCGCGTTTCGTTTTCGTCCGAAGGCGTGGCCACGACCATGTTGGGCACGCAGCGCAGGAAGGCGATGTCATAGTTGCCTGCGTGCGTGGCGCCGTCCGCGCCCACCAGGCCGGCGCGGTCCAGCGCGAAGGTCACGTCCAGGTTCTGCAGCGCGACGTCATGGATGAACTGGTCGTAGCCGCGCTGCATGAAGGTGGAGTAGATCGCGACCACGGGCTTCTGGCCTTCGCAGGCAATGCCGGCGGCGAAGGTCACGGCGTGCTGCTCGGCGATGCCCACGTCGAAGTAGCGCAGCGGAAAGCGCTGCTCGAATCCCACCAGTCCGCTGCCTTCGCGCATGGCGGGCGTGATGGCGACCAGACGCGAATCCTGCTCGGCCATGTCGCACAGCCACTGGCCGAAGACCTGCGTGAAGCTGCGCTTGCCGGGCGCCTTCGATTGCTGGATGCCGACCGCCGGATCGAACTTGCCGGGGCCGTGGTACAGCACCGGATCGGCCTCGGCCAGCTTGTAGCCCTGGCCCTTCTTGGTCACCACGTGCAGGAACTGCAGGCCTTCCAGGGCCTTGAGGTTCTGCAGGGTAGGAACCAGCGCGTCCAGGTCGTGCCCGTCGATCGGGCCGACGTAGTTGAAGCCGAATTCCTCGAACAGCGTGGCCGGCGTGACCATGCCCTTGGCATGTTCCTCGAAGCGGCGCGCAAGTTCCAGCACCGGCGGCACGTGCTGCAGCACCGCCCGGCCCACATTCTTGGCGGCCGCATAGAAGCGGCCCGACATCAGGCGCGCCAGGTAGCGGTTCAACGCCCCCACCGGCGGCGAGATCGACATGTCGTTGTCGTTCAGGATCACCAGCAGGTTGATGTTGGGCGTGACGCCGGCATTGTTCATGGCCTCGAAGGCCATGCCCGCGGACATCGCGCCGTCGCCGATGATGGCAATGTGCTGGCGCTGCACGCCGGCGTTGCGCGATGCCACCGCCATGCCCAGCGCCGCCGAGATGGAGGTGGACGAATGCGCGGTGCCGAAGGCGTCGTATTCGGATTCGCTGCGTTTCGGGAAGCCCGAAATCCCGTCCTGCTGGCGCAGCTTGGCCATGCCGGCGCGGCGTCCGGTCAGGATCTTGTGCGGGTAGGACTGGTGGCCCACGTCCCAGACGATGCGGTCATGGGGCGTGTCGAACACCTGGTGCAAGGCCAGGGTGAGCTCGACCGTGCCCAGGTTGGACGACAGGTGCCCGCCCGTTTTGGACACCGACTCCAGCACGAAGCCGCGCAACTCGTCGGCCAGCCTTTTCAGCTCGCGGCGATCCAGGCGCTTGAGGTCTGCCGGGGATTGAATGCGGTCCAGTAAATCTGTCGTCATGCTTTTATGTGGTTCGTTGGCCCGGCCTGCCTCCAGCCCGGGCTGTTCCCGGCTCAGCGGTCTCGTAGGACGATGAAGTCGGCCAGTTCAGCCAGGCGCGATCCGGCCTCGCCCAGCGGAGCCAGGGCAGCCAGCGCGTCCTCACGCAATTCCTGGGCGAACGCGCGCGCGCCGTCCAGCCCCAGCAGCGATACATAGGTAGGCTTGTTTTCGGCAGCGTCCTTGCCCGGCGTCTTGCCCAGGCTGGCGCTGTCGGCGGTCACGTCCAGGATGTCGTCGACCACCTGGAAGGCCAGCCCCACGGCCTGCGCGTAGGCGTCCAGCGCCTGGCGCGAGGCCGAGCTGGCGCCCGCCACGATGCCGCCCAGGGCCACGCTGCAAGCCAGCATGGCACCCGTCTTCATGCTGTGCATGGTTTGCAGTTCGTCGCGCGACAGCGCGTGGCCGACGCTGAACAGGTCGATGGCCTGCCCACCGGCCATGCCCTGGCTGCCGGCGGCGCGCGCCAGCGACTGGGTGGCCTGCACGATCAGCGCGGGTGCGATCGGCATGGAAGCCAGCAGATCGAAGGCCAGCGGCTGCAGCGCATCGCCCGCCAGCATGGCGGTGGCTTCGTCGAACTTCACGTGGGTGGTGGGACGGCCGCGGCGCAGCGTGTCGTCGTCCATGCAGGGCAGGTCGTCGTGCACCAGTGAATAGGCGTGGATCAGTTCCACCGCCGCGGCGGCGCGGTCCAGCGAGGCCTGCACGGCCAGCACGCTGCCGCTGACGGGGCAGGCCTGCCCCGCCGCATAGACCAGCGCGGCGCGCACCCGCTTGCCGCCGCCGAGCACGGCGTAACGCATGGCTTCGTGCAGCCGCGAGGGCAACGCATCCGCGGGGGGCAACAGATCATCCAGCACGTCTTCGACGTGCTGCACGCGCCCTTGCAACCATTCCGGAAAGGCGAGTTGAATTTGCTTCATCGGGTTCTTATTCGTCATCCAGCGCCGCCGGGTCCAGCGGACGCAGCAAATCGCCTTCCAGGACCTTGACCTGCTGTTCGGCCTGCGCCAAGCGTTCCTGGCAGACCCGCGTGAGCGCCACGCCGCGCCGGTAGGCGGCAAGCGACTGCTCCAGCGGCAACGAGCCGTCTTCCATGGCCGCTACCAGCGATTCGAGTTCGGCCAGCGCCGTTTCGAAATCCTGGGGCAAGGGACGGTCATCGATCTGCGGATCGGCTTGTGAAGATTTGGCCAAACGGGTCTCCGAGGGCGCTAGGGGTGGATCAATCCGTGAATTGTACGAGATACCCGCAAGGCCGTCGGGCTTGCCGCGGCACGCCGCAAGTCTCAGGCCGGAGCGCCCGCCAGCCCCGCTATGGCGGCGTGCAGCAGAGGCGCCACGCGCGAGCGCAGGTCCGCCTCCGGCAACAGGCTGGCTGGCCCGCCGCAGCTCATGACGAAGACGCCCTCGCCCGTGATGGACGAGAACGGCACCGCCACCGCATTGATCCCCGACTGCCATTCGCCGATGGCGTAGCAGCAGCCCGTGTCGCGCAGTTCCGCCCGCGCGCGCTCAATGGCGTCCGCGGCCGGCGCCGTCTCGCCCAGGCGGGCCAGTGCGTCGGCGCAAGCCTGGGGCGGCAGGCTTGCCAGATATGCCCGGCCCATGGCGCTGTCCAGGCTGGCGCGATAACCCACTGGCAGGCGCAGGTACAGCGCCGAAGAGCCATGGATGGCTTCGACGTAGGTCATGGCGTCGCCGTCGAAGGCGCCCAGGGCCACCGCGCCGCCGGTGGCGCGCGCCAGCTCGGTCATCGAGGCCTTGGCCAGTTCGCGCACCTCCAGCCCGGCCAGCAGGCCGAAGCCCAGCGCCAGCACGCCGTAGCCGGGCGAGTACTTGCCGGTGTCCGGGTGATAGCGCAGATAACCCAATTCAGTAAGGGTGTAGGTAATGCGGCTGATGGTGGGCTTGGGCAGGCCGGTCAGGCGCGCCAGGTCCAGGTTGCCCAAGGCCGATACGCCATGGCGGAAGCAGCGCAGCACATCCAGTCCGCGCGCCAGCGCCGTAATGAAGTCGGGAGAATTGGCGCCCTCGCCCGAGCCGGCGGCGCGCTTGCGGCGCGCGGGCAGGCTGAGTTCGACCTTGCCGTCGGGCTTGGCGGCGGGATGCGCGATGCGCTTGGCGTCAGAAAAAGATTGCATTTCTATTCGCTTCGTTTTTATAGTTTATTTCGAATAACAAAATTAAATTCCATTTTACGGAATTTAATGCATCCAAGGAGACCTGGCAAGCACTGCCTCGCGGCGCCAAGCCAGGCCCGATCCTCCACTCATGCACACGTTTTCAAGGGGAAAACATGCTACGCACTAGCTTCAAACTGCTGGCCACCCTGCTGCTCGGCGCAGCGGCGCTGGGCGCCCAGGCCGAAACCTACCCGGCCCGCCCGATCAAGGTGGTCTCGCCCTTTCCCGCCGGCGGCGCGACCGATGTGCTGACCCGGATCCTGGCCGAACGCATGGCCAAGACGCTGGGCCAGCCCATGATCGTCGAGAACAAGGCCGGCGCCGGCACCTCGATCGGGGCGGCCTTTGTCTCGCGCGAAGCGCCGGACGGCTACACCATCCTCATGGCGACCAACTCCACGCTGGTCACCAACCGCTATCTGTACAAGGAACTGCCCTACGATCCCGACGGCTTCGCCCGCATCGGCATGGTCGGCGTGGGACCGCTGGTCCTGCTGGCCAGTCCCAAACGCCCCTTCAACAACACCCAGGACGTGGTGGCCTACGCCAAGCAGAACCCGGGCAAGCTGACCTTCGCCACCTTCGGCCCAGGCACGTCCTCGCACCTGGCGGGCGAACTCTTCAAGGAGCGCGCCGGCATCGACATCCTGCACGTGCCGTTCAAGGGCGCGACCCAGGCCCTGCCCGCCCTGGTCAGCGGCGACGTGGACCTGTTCTTCGACATGGTGGCCACCGGCATGCCGCAGGCCGATGCCGGCAAGGTCAAGGTCTTCGCCATCACCAGCCCCGGCCGCCTGGCGACGCAGCCCAAGCTGGCGACGCTGGCCGAACAAGGCTATCCCGCGTTCGACATGACCGCCTGGTTCAGCTTCGTGGCGCCCAAGGGCACGCCCGCCCCCGTCATGGAAAAACTGCAGCAGGCCCTGGTCGAAACCCTGCAGGACGAAACCGTCAAGAAGCGCATGCTGGACATGGGCATCGATCCCCGCTCCGGCACCGCCGCCGAACTGGACAAGCAGATCAAGACCGAACAGCCCATCGTGGCGCAGCTGATCAAGCAGGCCAATATCGTTCTGCAATGAGGGCGCGAGCCGTTTCGTGACAAAACGTAGGCAGGCCCGCGCCTGCCCGTGAATGCGCCGCGCCACGCGGCTCCTGCCGGCAGAGGCTCCCGCAGCCCTGCCGGTTTTTTCGTGCGCCGCCGACAGGCCCTCTAACCCCTGGATACAGTACCAGGGCGCGCCCCGCTGCTAAGGTGAAAAGGCAAACACCGCAACGGGAGCCCGATGCCCTATACCGAAGAGAAATACGCGCGCCTGGATGCCGCCCGCTGGCTGGCGGCGGTCGCGGTCGTGCTGCTGCACAGCGCGGCCATGGTGGTCAGCAACCCGGCCGTCTACGGCGGCGGAGCCTGGTTGGCCGCCAATCTGTACGACTCGGCCGCGCGCTGGTGCGTGCCCGTGTTCGTCATGGTCAGCGGCGCCCTGCTGCTGGATCCCGACAAGCCGCAGGACGCGCGCCAGTTCTACAGCCGGCGCATGGCGCGGATCTGCGCGCCGCTCCTGTTCTGGACCTTCTTCTATCTGGCATGGCGCACGGCGTTGGACTGGTGGGACGACGGCCGCATCGATTTTTCGTTCTGGCCGCGCAAGCTGGTCCAGGGCGAGCCCTACTACCACCTGTGGTACCTGTACATGATCGTGGGCCTGTACCTGTTCGCGCCACTGGTACGAGTCCTGTATGCGCGCAGCACACCACGGGCGCGCGCGCTGTGGGTGGTGGGCATCCTGGGCGTGGCGATCCTGGACGCGCTGTACCGCCGCGCGCTGGGCGCGCCCGCCGGCTTTTTCCTGACCTGGTTCCTGCCCTATCTGGGCTACTTCGTGGCGGGCCGCCTGATCTTCGACGGCCAGATGCGCATCCCTCGCCCCGGCCTGATGCTGACAGCCAGCGTGGCCGCGACGGCGCTGGGCGTGTATGCCATGTCGAGCAACCGGGCCCTCAACACCTACTTTTACGATTACTTCAGCCTCACGGTGCCGTTCATGTCGCTGGCCGCGTTCCAGTGGATCGTCTCATCGCCGCGCCTGCCGCGGCTGGCCTCGCTGGCGCCGCTGACCTTCGGCGTCTACCTGATCCATCCGCTGTTCCTGGACGTGGCGCATCGCGCCGGCGCCCTGAGCGGCGCGCGCAATGACGCATGGACGCTGCCGGTGTTGGCCGCCGCCGTGTTCGCGCTGTCGGCGGCCAGCAGCTGGCTGCTGAGGCGCCATCCCGCCACCCGACGCTTCGTCTGAAAGGCCTACATCTTCAAGGGGTTATGCCGTAGCTGGCACGCATCGACCAGCTGCGGCATAACTTCACCAAGCTTCGCAGATCTTCACGGGCGCGGGGTAAGGGCTTGGGGTACAATTCACGGCTTATTTGATCGGCCAGCACCGATTTTTCTTCGCGCCAGCACGGAACGCACCCAGCGGATTTCAAAGCCGCCAGGCAAATGCTTCTCCGTCCTGGCTTTTTTATCCGAGCGGGGGGAATCATGACCGACATCGGTCGGATGGCACATGTAGTGCCAGCTCGCACCCAGCTACCCGTCAGCGCGTATTTTGACGAAGCCCTCTTTGCCCGCGAGCAAGAACTCATTTTCAAGCAATCCTCACAATACGTCGGCCACCAGAAAGTGGTGCCCGAAAACGGGGATTGGCGTACGTTGGTCCAGGAAGACGGAGGGCGCGTGCTGGTTCGCAACCAGCAAGGCGTCGAACTCATCTCAAATGTCTGCCGCCATCGCCAGGCTTTGATGCTTGGCGGCGAGACCGGCAATGTGGCCGGCAACTGCAATACGCATGGCAATCTGAAGGCAACCGGCGGCAACATTGTCTGCCCCTTGCATCGCTGGACGTACAACAACCAGGGCGAGTTGTTGGGCGCGCCGCAGTTCGCCACCACGCCCTGCATGAACCTGCAGAAGTTCCGCCTGCGCGACTGCCATGGCTTGCTGTTCGAAGGCCCGCGCGATCCGGCCGCCGACATGGCGCCGTTGTTCTCGCGTCCGGAATTCGACTTCGGCGACTACGTGCTGGACCACGTCGAAGTGCACCAGTGCAACTACAACTGGAAGACCTTCATCGAGGTCTACCTGGAGGACTACCACGTCGGTCCGTTCCACCCGGGCCTGGGCCGCTTCGTCACCTGCGACGACCTGAGCTGGGAGTTCAACGACTGGTACAGCCTGCAGAAGGTCGGCGTGCACAACGCCCTGGCGCAGCCCGGGTCCGACGTCTACAAGCAGTGGCATGACCGGCTACTGGCGTTCCGCGAAGGCGACGCGCCCGATTTCGGCGCGGTCTGGGTCACGTACTTCCCGACCCACATGATCGAGCTGTACCCGCACGTGCTGGTGCTCTCCACGCTGTACCCGAAGGGTCCGCAGGAAACGGTGAACGTGGTCGAGTTCTACTACCCCGAGGAAATCGCCGCCTTCGAGCGCGAGTTCGTCGAGGCGCAACGCGCCGCCTACATGGAAACGGCTATCGAGGACGACGAGATCGCCGAGCGCATGGACGCGGGCCGCAAGGCGCTGATGCTGCGCGGCGTGAACGAAACCGGTCCTTACCAGTCGCCCATGGAAGACGGCATGCAGCACTTCCATGAATGGTATCGCCGCATCATGCAGGAGCGGGTCTGAAGCCAGGGCCCCCGAGGCCCCTCGCCCGCTGGGGCCCGGCAGTGAACAGCACCCCATGGGATGGAGCTCCATCCCATGGGGTGTTTTTCATGGCGTCAGGCCGGGAGCTTTTTTCCGATCAGATGCTCGACAAGCAAGCGCGTGGCTGCAAGCAGATGCTTCGGGTCACGCACGCACAGCATCAAGGGGCGATACGCCCAGGTTTCCTTGAGCGGCCTGACCACGATGCCCAACTGTTCGACAAACGGGTAGGCGGCGATGGCGGGAAGAATCGCGACGCCCAGCCCGACCGACACCATCTTGCGCACGCTTTCAAAACTCGTCGCGTGGCCGCGCTCCTTCAGAGTCCTGCCTAGAATCGTGGCCTGATGCCGGTACAGGCTCAATAGCGCGCTATCGCGCTGCATGCCGATGAAAAATTCGTCGAGCATGTCCGATAGCGTCAAGTCGTCGCGGCTTGCAAGCCCGTGGCCGGGCGGCAGGATCGCGACCAGCTCGTCATGCTCCCAGCGGATGATGTGCAGATCACCGCCATCGACCGTACCCGAGAACAGGCCGATATCCGCGCTGCCCGTGCGGACCGAATGGATAACCTCGACGCTGGTGAACTCGTCCAACTCAACATCGATACCCGGGTTTTCAGCAATAAAACTGGCGATCTTGCCAGGCAGAGATCCAGAAATCGCCGACATATGGGCATGGACCCTGATAAATCCGCTAGTGCCGCCACGGATCGCCTCCATGTCGAACATCATGCGTTGAAGCGGGCCAGACAGATCGCACAACCGAGCCAGCAATATCTCACCGGCGGCAGTCGCCGCCACGCCGCGGTCATGGCGTTCGAGCAACGCTAAGCCACAGCGGTATTCAAGATCCGAAATTCTGCGGCTGATGGCCGAAATGGCGATGTGCTCCCGTTCAGCCGCCCGGGCAAGAGATCCTTCCTCAACCGCCGCCGCAAATAGCCGCAATGAAGTGAGATCGATGTCCTTGAGAGACCAGCCATGAGCAGTTGCCATACCCATCAGTTGTCAGACCGAGATTGATCCCGCGAGCCCAAGCCCCCCGGGCGGAGGAAAACTCTATCACGCCGAGCGCTTTTGGAACCTAGGAATCGATAAAAGTAGTAAGTAGACAAATTTTTGTGATTACTAGGGATGCTCGAACGCCCAAACATGGGTCGAGCCGTTTCCGACAGGGCGGATAAATCAGAGCGCTTGATAGCAGAAAGCTGCATTGCCGAATGGCGAATTCCCCCTGTCGCGGACCGCTGATAAATTGATTGCCGATCCACGCAAGCACAAAAAAGTCGAGCCTTCGCTATCCGCCAATGCCTTTGGCAAGAGCGAGCAGGCGGCAAGTGATCGACTTCAATTCTGGAGGGACAACCGACATGAACGGCCAACTTACTAAGGCGCCTGACAAGGTCAACAAGAAATTCGAAATCAGGGGCTTGAACCACATCGCGATGGTCTGCGCCGACATGAAACGCACGGTGGATTTCTACCAAGGCGTGTTGGGAATGCCGCTGATCAAGACCCATGTTTTCGACCACGGGCAGCACTTCTTCTTCGACATGGGCTGCGGCGCATCCTTCGCCTTCTTTTGGTTGCGGGATGCGCCTGCGGCTTTGCCGGGCCCGACCGTTCCGTCGATACTGCATTTCGAAACCCCGATCGGTGCAATGAATCATTTCGCGTTCAATGTCGATGCCGCCCTGATCCCCGAGTATCGGGAACGGCTGATTGCCGCGGGGGTCGAGGTATCCAAGATCGTGCATCACGACGATGTGTCGCCGAACGGGCTCAATGTGACGCAGCAAGAGCACAAAAGCACCTGGGTCTCCTCGATTTACTTCAGGGATCCAGACGGCATTCAACTCGAATTCGCAGGTTGGAGACGAGTATTCACCGAAGCGGACGTCCGGCACGAGCCCGCGACAGCCGTGGACGCCCCTCGCCACAAGCGCGAGACGATCGACGCCTGATTTTTCCAATACGAACCCCATCAAGAACAGAGAGAACATATGCCTCGTGTCCGCCAAGTACCCCTGTCTGAAATCCATGCCAATGGCCGCCCATACTACGAGAGGCTTTTCAAGGGCGGCGACCCGACGGTCAATCCGGGCACGGCCACCGGCACGCCGGGACACTGGTGGTCCACCATTGCATTGCGGCCATATATCTTCGACCATGCCGCCGCGCACATGGGCATGCTGGGACTGTTCGGGGCGGAAGCGTCCAGTCAGTTGGACCCCAAGGCGCGCGAAATCGCGTTGATGCGGGTTGGCTTCCTGATGGCGAGCCAGTTCGTCTACTCGCAACATTGCAAGATCGCAGACGTGCTTGGCATTCCGCAGGCCAAGATCGACGCGATCCAGCACTGGAATGTGGAGCCTGACTTGTGGACGCCGCTCGAGCGCGCGATTCTGGCCTATGCCGACGCGATCGTGCTCGACCGCGGCCGCGTTCCCGACGGCGTCTTCAATGCGCTGCACACGCTCATGAAGGACGAGGACATTGCCGAGATCACGTATCACATCGGCGGCTACATGCTGCACGCCTCTTTCTGCCGGGCGCTGCGTCTTGAATGGGACGATGTGCCGGAACGCGTCCAGGAGGTCCCCTGGCCCGAAGGTACCGACCTCGTCGCCATCAAGAAGAAACGGGCGAGTTCAGACCGTAGCAACGCGGCCGAGCAATCCCATCGCTGAAACGGGCGCCTGGCGCCCGCTGAATCAAATGAAGAAACGAATCTGAAGAGATATGCGTGATGAAAATAACGGTTTCCGACGGAGCCTACGACGCCTATGTAGCACGACCCCAGGCAATTTCCGCACCGGTCGTCGTAGTCATCCAGGAGATTTTCGGTGTGAATGCCGATCTCCGGGCGACATGCAATGAACTCGCGGCCATGGGCTTCATCGCCGTGTCGCCCGATCTTTTTTGGCGCGCCGCGCCGGGCATCGAATTCAACAAGCTGAACAAGCAGGAGTGGCGACGGGCATTCGAGCTGTACAAGGCGTTCGATATCGACCGCGGCGTGCAGGATATCGCGGCAATGATCGACGCCGCGCGATCGATCTCAGGCGGGAACGGCAAAGTCGGCGTCATGGGCTTTTGCATGGGAGGCCTCATGGCCTACCTCACAGCCGCCCGCTGCGAGGTCGACGCGGCGGTCGCCTACTACGGCGGCGGCACCGATCTGCACCTGAAGGAAGCGGATCAGGTGACCGCGCCACTGATGATGCATCTGGCCGATGCGGATGAGTTCATTCCCGCGAACTCCCAGGCGCGCATCAAGGCCGCGCTAGAGGGCAGGACCGGTACCGAGGTCCACGGTTATCCCGGCTGCAACCATGCTTTCGCGCGGCGCGGCGGATCGCATTATGACGCGCATGCCGCCGCGCTCGCGAATCAGCGGACGCAGACCTTCCTGCGCCGATCTCTCGGCGCCTGACACCTCCGCCAATCGATAGTCTCAAGCATCCCGCACACCGCAAAATCCGGGCTTGCCGCTCTGCGCCCATTTCCTGCCGTTTTCCCTTTCGAGGGCCTAGCGCCCATTGGAGTCCCTATGCCGCACACCGTACACGTCAGTGCCATTGTCCACGCGCCGCTTGAAAAGGTCTGGACCTGCTTCCGCGATTTCGATGGGCTGGCGCGCTGGCAGCCAGGCGTTGCGGCAAGCCGGATCGAAGAGGGAGGACGTCATGACGCGGTGGGTTCCGTGCGGTACTTGACGGGCAAGTCGTCCGGCTTTGTGCGCGAGAAACTCCTGATGCTGGACGATCCCGGCACCACGCTGCGCTACGCCGTCATCGAAACCAGCCTGCCCTTGCGCGATGGCATCGCTGGCGTGTCGCTGCATCCCATCACTGAAAGCGGACATACGCTGGTGCAATGGTGGGCGGACTTCCGGGTCGAGGGCGCGCCACTGAGCGATGTGGCGAACGCCATGCAGGCTATGTACGCGACGGCGCTGGCGGCGCTGGATGCGAAGCTGCGCGAGGAGTGACTGCACTCATCCGCGCGCCCCATTGCGCGCCAGCGCCCGGGCTCAGCGGCCGGGTTCAGCGGCCCACTACGCCCGCCACGGTGCGCTCGCCGATGGCCAGGCCGACCGTCATGCCCACGCCCGAATGCATCACCGCCACCGTCGTGGCCGGGTCCACCGGCATGACGGAGAACGGCGCCGGGCCATGCGCGCCATAGACGCCCTGCCAGCGCTCCAGCACGCGCAGGCGCGCGCCCAGGGCCTGGGACGCCAGGTCCAGCATGGCGTTGTCGACCGCCTCGTCGTTGAACGGCAGCGCATCCTGGCCGTAGCGGTGTGAATCGCCGATGATCAGTTCGCCATAGGGCGTGGGGCTGATCAGCAGATGGATGCCGTTCTCCAGCAGCATGGGCGTGCGTGCCTGGATCACTTCGCGCAGCGCCAGCGCCGACGGCAGATCCGAGAACGCGCCGTAGTGCACGCAGGACAGGCCGGTCAGCAAGGGGCGGTCCAGCGCGATGGGATGGGTTTCGAACGCGGCGCGCAGCATTTGCAGGCGCGTGACCTCCAGGTTCATCGGCGCAAAGCGCTCAGGCAGCAGGGTCAGGTAATCATGTCCGGGGCAGACGAACACGTGCCCGCCCTTGAACTCGCCCGCCGAGGTGCACACCAGTCCGCCCTCGACCGCGCGCGCCAACGTGCCGGTAATGAACTGCACGCCCAGAGACTCCGCCAGGTAGCTCGTAATGGCCGGCAGCGCCTCGCGCGAATAGATCTGCAGATCGTCATGCCCTTGCAGGCCCGCGCAGTGGTGCGCCAGCTGGCCGCCATATAGTGCGGCCACCTCGCGGCCCGACAGCAGGTTGGCGCGATAACCCTCCTGGCGCATGCGCGTGTCGGCGAACTCCTGCAGCACGTCCGCCTCTTCGGCGTTGCGGGCCAACACCAGGGCGCCGTTGGCGCGCACATGAAAGCCCGCCCGGTCCGCCAGTTCCAGCCACAGCTCGCGCGCCTGCTGGGCGTGCGACAGCATCATGCCGGGCGCCTGGCCCGTCACGATGACCTGGCCGAAGTTGCGGATGGTGGCGCCATGCGCCTGGCGGCTGCGCTCGATCACGGCCACCGACAGGCCGCGCTTGGCGGCCGCCCAGGCATGGGCGATGCCCAGCATGCCGGCGCCCACCACGACTACGTCGAAATTTTTCATCTGTGGAACATTGCAAAGGGAAATGCGGCGGGAGCCGCCCTAGCGGGCAGCCCCGGGGCGCGGCGGCAGCCAGCGCCGCCGCGATCAAACGGACTTACTTCTTCTTCGGCTCGGACTTGCCGTCGTAGCGCTTGGTCCACTCGGCGATGATGCGGTCGCGGTTGGTGGCGGCCCAGGTGAAGTCGTTCTTGATCATGCGCTGCATCAGGTCGGCCGGCAGGTTCGGATTCGACGTGGCGATCGACGGGATGGCCAGCACCGCGAAGTTGGCCTTGTACAGTTCATTGGCCTCGCGGCTGGCGGAGAAGTCGGCCAGCTTGCGCGCGGCTTCCAGGTTCTTGGTGCCCTTCATGATGGCGGTGGCTTCGACTTCCCAGCCCAGGCCTTCCGAGGGGAACACGGCTTCGACCGGGGCGCCGTCGGCCTTCAGCTTGGCGGCGCGGTAGTCGAACGACACGCCGATCGGGAATTCGCCCGCGGCGGCCATATTGCACGGCTTGGAGCCCGAGTGCGTGTACGAACCGATGTTCTTGTGCAGGGCGTCCATGTAAGCCCAGCCCTTCTCTTCACCGAAGATCTGCAGCCAGGCGCTGACGTCCAGGAAGCCGGTGCCCGACGAAGCCGGGTTCGGCATCACGATCTTGCCGGCGTACACCGGCTTGGTCAGGTCCTGCCACGAGGTGGGCTTGGGCAGCTTCTGCTTTTCCGCTTCGATGGTGTTGAAGCAGATGGCGGCGGCGAAGCCGTCCATGCCGACCCAGCTGGGCTCGGCCTTGGCATCGCGCATGTTGGCGGCGATCTGGTCCAGGCCCTTGGGGGCGTAGGGCTGCAGCATGCCTTCCTTGTCCATCAGGCCCAGCGAGGTGCCGGCCAGGCCCCAGACGGCGTCGGCCTTGGGGTTGTTCTTTTCGGCCAGCAGCTTGGCGGTGATGATGCCGGTGGAGTCGCGCACCCACTGGATCTTGATGTCGGGATAGGCCTTCTCGAACGCGGCCTGGTAGGCCTTGATCTGGTCGGCTTCGAGCGCGGTGTAGACCGTCAGCGTGGTCTCGGCGGAGGCGGCGCCCATCACGCCCGTCAGGGCGGCGGCCAGTGCAAGCAGCTTGTAGCGATTCATGAAGTACTCCGTTGGTAAGCGGAAAAAAGGCTGAGAAGGTCCTCGGGGCTGGCCTGGGCCGGCCCCGTCAGGCGGTGCAGACAGGTGATGGAACGTTTAGGGGCGCTGGCCCGCGGACAAACGGGATTCGATGTCGGCGATCACCGTGGGCAGGTCGGCGACGGTGTCGATCAGGTAGTGCGGCGCGGCGGGCGACAGCTCCAGGCTGGCGGCGGTGCGCGCCTTCTGGCGGCCGGCGTCGTCCAGGCTCAGGTACTCCTCCAGCGTCAGGCCGGCGGCGTTGCCCGACAGCAGCAGGCCCACGGTCCACATGCCGGCGCGGCGTCCTTCTTCGATGCCGGGCGCGGTGTCGTCGACCTTGACGCAAGCGGCCACGTCGGACAGGCCGAGCTCGACCACGTTCTTCAAAGCCATCGCGGGCGCCGGCCGGGCGCGCGGCACGTCGTCACTGGCGACGATGCAGTCGGGCTCCAGGCCTTCGGACGCGGCGCGTTCCACCACGCGGCGCATAACGCTGGCGGGATAGCCCGAGCAGGAGCCGATCTTCAGGCCGTGCTGGCGCAGGGCGCGCAGCAGTTCGGCCGCACCGGGGATCGCCGCGGAATACTGGGCGACCTTGTCCAGCTGCATCGGCAGGAAGCGCTCGTAGATGGCGGTCACGTCGTCATCGGTGGGCAGGCGGCCGAACTGGGCCTGGTACTGGCCGGCGATCACGGCATCGTTGCAGAGCGTGCGGATGTGGTCCCACTTGCCCATGCCCATCGGGCCGCGGGCTTGCGCCAGCGACATTTCCACGCCGAACTGCGAGAACGCGTCCACGAACACCTTGGTGGGCGCGAAGGAACCGAAGTCGACCAGCGTGCCGGCCCAGTCGAAGATCACCGCTTCCAGGCGGACGGGAAAAGGCGAAACAGTCATGAGGGTCTTCCTTGAAAAATCGTTCAATGGGCCGCGGGACGGCGCCAGGCCTGGCTGCGCGCCACCAGCGCGCGGCTGGCCAGATGCAGGACCATGGCAGCGGCGGCCGAGCTGGCCATGATCACGGTGCACATGGCGGCGGCGGGGCCAATGAAGCCGGCGTCATCCATGTTCAGCACCGCGACCGCGGCCAGCACCGTCGAAGGGCTGTACAGGAATACGACCGCGGACACCGTCGTCATGGCGGAAACAAACAGATAGCGGGCCACGTCCAGCGCCGCCGGCAGGCACATCGGCAGGGTCACGCGCAGGAAGGTCGTCAGGCGCGGCACCTTCAGCGACGCCGAGGCCGCTTCGAACTCGGGGTCCAGCGCGTTGAGCGCGGTGGCGGCCGTCAGGTGCGCGCTGGTATAGAAGTGGATGACGGTGCACAGAACCAGCAGCGGCATGGTGCCGTACAGCACGTTCAGCGGGTTCGACAGGCTGTTGAAGAAGAAGATGTAGCCCAGGCCCAGCACCAGGCCGGGCACGGCCATGGGCATCAGCGCCAGCATGCCGACCATGCCGCGCAGGCCGCGCGCCAGCTGGCCGCGGGCGGGCACCTTCTCCATCATCCATGCGCCCGTGAAGACCACGGCCGTGCCGATCAGGGCAGTGCAGAACGCCAGCTGCAGGCTATTGCGCCAGGCCAGCCAGCCGCCGCCGTCCATATTGTCGAAGTCATACGAACGCAGCGACATCGACAGGTTGTAAGGCCACATCTTCACGAAGGACGCCCACACCGCCACGCCTATGATCAGCAGCAGGAACGCCGCCAGCACGCCGGCCAGCGCCAGGAAGGCGGCATCGCGGCGGCGGTTGGGGCCGGCGGCGTAGGGCTGGGCCCGGCCGCTCATCTGGGCGCCCTGGCGGGCGCGCAGCCGCCGGTCCAGGGCGAAAGTCAGGATCGCCGGGAGCAGCAGCAGGATGCCGATGGCCGCGCCCTTGGGGAAATTCTGCTGGCCGACCACGGCCTTGTAGGCCTCCATCGCCAGCACGTTGTAGTCGCCGCCCACGACCTTGGGCACGCCGAAGTCGGTCACCGTCAGCGTGAACACCACGCAGCAGGCCGAGAACACGGCGTAGCGGGTGCCCGGCAGGGTCACCGTCAGGAAGGTTCGCCAGGGGCCCGCGCCCATGGCGCGCGCGGCGTCGTAGAGACGGCCGTCGGCCAGGGCCAGGCCGGTCAACAGGATCATGAGCGCGTGCGGGAAGGTATAGAAAGCCTCGCCCACGACGATGCCCCAGAAACCATAGATGGTCGCGCCGCCGGTCAGGCCCTTGAGCAGGCCCTGGTTGCCCAGCAAGTACACCAGCGCAATGCCCGGCAGCAGCGACGGCGCCAGCAACGGCAGCAAGGCGACGGTGCGCAGCAGGCCCTTGCCCGGCAGGCGCGTGCGCGTCAGGCCGTAGGCGAATCCGTAGGCGCAGGGCACCACCAGCAGCGTGGTCACGACGCCTACCGCGAGGCTGCGCGCGACCATGGACATGAAGCCGTCGCCGCCGATGATGTCCGCCAGCACCGACAACCCGGCCCAGGCGCCGTCGCTGTCGGTCACCGACCGGATCAGGATCGCGGCCAGCGGCAGCGCCAGGAACAGCAGCAGGCCCAGCGCCAGGGCGCCCTGCCCGGTGGCGAAGCCAAGGGCACCGATCCAGGCCGGCAGCGGGCGGCGGCCGAGCATCGGCGCAGGCGCCGCGATGCTGGCTGGGGCCGGGGCGGCCGTGGTGGAGGAACGGTTCATGGCGGGATCAAGCGTAGGCGCGTATCGCATGGCGCGGCAGCTCCACCCAGCAGCGGCTGGCGGCGTGAGGGCCCAGCAGGGCGTCTCCGATTTCGGGGGACACGATGGAATGCACCGTGCTGCCGGGCACGCCTTCCAGGCGCAAGGCCAGGCGATAGCCTCGGCCCAGGAACACGCCGTCGAGCACGTCGGCCAGCATGGCATTCGGCTGCTCCGGCCGAGCGGTGCTGACGCGCACCGCTTCCGGCCGCACGAACAGCTTGCCGCTGGCGGCGTCCAGCGCCTCGTCCACGGCCAGCTCCTGGCGTCCCACGCGGGCGCGGTGCGCATCCAGGCGTTCGAACGGCAGCCAGTTCGCTTCGCCCACGAAATCGGCGATGAAGGCCGAACCCGGCTGGCGGTAGAGTTCCCGCGGCGTGCCGTATTGCTCGATGATGCCGCCATTCATGACGGCGATGCGGTCGGCCATCACCATGGCCTCTTCCTGGTCGTGCGTGACCATCAGCGTGGTGATGGACAGGCGCTTCTGCAGGGCGCGCAGTTCGATGCGCAGATGCTCGCGGACGCGGGCGTCCAGCGCCGACATGGGCTCGTCCAGCAGCAACAGCGACGGCGACGGCGCCAGCGCGCGCGCCAAAGCCACGCGCTGCTGCTGCCCGCCGGAAATCTGTCCCGGATACTTGTCGGCCGCGCCAGCCAGCCCGACCAGCGTCAGCATTTCCTCGACGCGGTTGGCGACGTGGTTGCGGTGCGCGCGCTTGCCGCTCAGGCCGTAGGCCACGTTCTGGGCCACGGTCAGGTTGGGAAACAGCGCATACGACTGGAACAGGATGCCGTAGTCGCGCGCCTGCGGTTCGGCATGCGAGATGTCGCGCCCGGACAGCACGATGGTGCCGCTGTCCTGCCGCTCCAGGCCGGCGATGGCGCGCAGCAAGGTGGTCTTGCCGCAGCCCGAGGGCCCCAACAGGCACACCAGCTCCCCGGCGCGGATGTCGAGCGAGACGTCCGACAGCGCGGTATGGCTGCCAAAGCGCTTCACCAGATGCCTGACAGAGAGAAATGCGGTATCGCGTTCGGCCATGGGGCCTCCGGTTTGGGAACGAAGGCAGTATGGAAGACGCGTATTGAGTGTTTATGACACTTCGCGCAAATGCAGTAATAAAAACATCAAATTATTTTGGTGTACTGGCGGTCTTGCGCATTGCGCCCATATTCCGCCCCCAAAAAACCGTGCTTGTCGCCGAACTCAAATCCTTCTACGCCGTGGCCCGCTGCGGCACCGTCACCAAGGCCGCCGCCCAGTTGGGCGTCAGCCAGCCCACGGTGACGGGGCAATTGCGCCAGTTGGAGTCCCGTTACGGCGTCGAACTGTTTCATCGCCAGGGGCGCGGCATGCGCCTGTCGGACGCCGGCCACAGCCTGATGCCCATGGTGGAGAAGCTGGTCCAGCAGGAAACCGAGATCGATTTCCGCCTGCGCGACGCCAGCGATCTGCGTGAAGGCAATCTGCGCATCGGCGCCACCGGCCCCTACTACATCATGGATACGGTGCGCGCCTACAACCAGCGCTACCCGGGCATAGACCTGACCCTGGCCATCGGCAATTCGCAGACCATGCTGCAGGCGCTGCATGACTATCGCATCGAGATTGCCACCTCATCCTTTCTGATGGATGACAAGCACCTGTACCGGCGCATGATCGCCGCCGATCCCATCCGGGTGGTGGCGCATCGCGGCCATCCGCTGGCGCGCCACAGCCAGGTCCGCCTGGCCGATCTGGCCGAACACGCGCTGCTGTTGCGCGAACCCGGCTCCATGACGCGGCAACTGACGGAAGACGCCTTGCTGGCGGCCGGCGTCGCCGTGCGCCGCACGCTCGAAATCGGCAGCCGCGAGTCGATCCGCCAGGCCATCCTGTGCGGACTGGGGATCAGCCTGATCCCCTCGCGCGAGATTCCCTCTCATCCCGAACTGGCGGCCCTGGACATCGAGGGCGCCGACATCGTGATGCATGAATACCTGTACTGCCTGCGCGAGCGCCAACCGGTGCAGTTGATCGCGCGCTTTCTGGAGATGGCGCCAGCCGCCGGCTGAGCGCCGCCCTCCCCTATGCGGCCACCCAGGAGACAACCATGGCCTTGACCCTGCAAGATATCGAACAGATTTTCCTGGAGCGCGGGCACCGCTCCTACGACGGCGAATCCGTCAGCCACCTGCGGCATGCGCTGCAAACCGCGGCGCTGGCCGAACGCCACGGCGCCGGCGCCCACCTGATCACCGCCAGCCTGCTGCACGACCTGGGCCACCTTATCGCCGACCGGCCGGGCACGCCCACGCTGCGCGGCCTCGACGACAAGCACCAGTACTTCGTGCTGCCCTTCCTGCGCGGCCTGTTCGGCCCGGCGGTGCTGGACCCGATCCGGCTGCATGTGGAGGCCAAGCGCTACCTCTGCTATGTGGAACCGCAATATGAAGCGTCGCTCTCGGAGGATTCGAAGCGCAGCCTGGCGCTGCAGGGGGGCAGTTTCGATGCGGGCCAGGCGGTGGATTTTGCGAGCATGCCGGGCGCGCCGGATGCGATCCGCCTGAGGCGCTGGGACGACATGGCCAAGGTCCCCGGCTTGGCCACGCCGCCCCTGGATCACTTCCTGGAGATCGCCGAGAGCGTCTCCGGGCGGGTCAAGCTGGCTGCCATCTGGTAGGGCTGGCGGGAAAACCGTGCGTCCTGGCGGCCCAGACGACCGCCAGCGTCGCCGCCAGCAGCGCCAGCAGGGCTGGCACGAATGCAGCCACGCCCAGGCGTTCGAGCAACGCGCCGCCAACCACGCCGCCCGCGGCGATGGCCGTGTTCCACGCCGTCACCAGCATGGACTGCGCGACGTCCGCGGCATCGCCGGCCGTCTTGGCCAGCGCCGTCTGGAACAACGTCGGCGAGCCGCCGAACGCCACGCCCCAGGCGCCCACAGACAGATAGAGCATGGCCGGCATGCCGCCCGCGATGCCCAGCGCCAGCGCGGCCAGGCCGAACAGGGCTATGCAGGCCAGGGTCAGCGCCCGCAGATGGCGATCGATCAACGCTCCTACCACCCAGATGCCGAGCAGCGAACTCAGTCCGAACACCAGCAACACCAGTTCGGTGCTGGCAGCCATCCCCACCGAGGCCAGGAACGGCGCGATATAGATGTAGAGAATGTTGTGCGCCAGCACGAACGCCAGCACCGCGAACAGCACCGGACGCACGCCGGGCAGCAGGAATACGCGCCGTAGCGGCAGTTGCCGGCCCCGGGTTTGTCCCGCAAAGTCCGGCACCCGCAGGCGCACCCAGACCATCAGGATGAGCGCCAGCCCGCTCATGATGCCGAAGCCGATGCGCCAGCCCCACAGCGAGCCCAGCAAGGTTCCGGCCGGCACGCCCAGCGACAGCGCCAGCGGCGCGCCCAGCATCGCCACCGCGATTGCGCGGCCCTGCTGGTGCGCCGGCACCATGCGCGCGGCGTAGCCGGCCACCAAGGCCCACAACAGCCCCGCCGACATGCCCGCCAGGAAGCGCGCAGCCATCGTCAGTACATAGGCGGATGACAGCGCGGTCACGGTATTGGCCAGCACGAACCCGGCGATCGCCGCCAGCAGCAGCGGACGCCGGCGGACGCCCCGGGTGGCGGCGACCAGCGGAATCGCCGCCACCAGCGAGCCGATCGCGTAGATGGTGACGGTCTGGCCGATGCTGGCCTGGGACACGGCCAGGCCCTGCGCCATCTGCGGCAGCAGCCCGGCCGGCAGCGCCTCGGTCAGGATCGTGATGAAGCCCGCCATGGCCAGCGCCAGCAGGGAGCCCCACGGCAAGCGATCGCAAGCGGCAGCGGGGGGATGCGCGGGCGCAGGGCGCGGGCGCGAGGAAAACGCGGAATCTGTCATGGGTGGCATCTAGGTTGAAGCAGGAGAACCCAGACAATAGATGCGCCGGGATTAAAGAAAAAGTAGGCTACATTTCCTTCTTATGCGGAACTGGATGTCCGCAATCGAGGAAAGAAATGGACAGCCTGAATGGCTTTGTCGTGTTTGTGCAGGTGGCCGAAACGCGCAGCTTCGTCGCCGCCGGCCGGCAGCTCGGCGTGTCGGCCTCCGCCATCGGCAAAAGCGTGGCGCGGCTGGAAGCAAAGCTGGGGGTGCGCCTGTTCCACCGCAGCACGCGCAGCGTCACGCTGACGGCCGAAGGCATGCTGTTCCTGGAACGCAGCCGCCGCATCCTGGCCGAAATCGAGGCGGCCGAACTGGAGCTGTCGCGTGCGGCAGGCGCGCCGCGCGGACGCCTGCGCGTCAGCCTGCCGCTGGTCAGCGGACTGGTGCTGCCGATACTAGGCGAGTTCATGCGCGAATATCCGGAGATCGAACTCGATCTGGATTTCACCGACCGCATGGTGGATGTGATTGAAGAAGGCTTCGATGCCGTGGTACGCACGGGCGAACCGGCCGACTCCCGCCTGTCGGCGCGCCGCCTGGGTTCATTCCAGATCCTGCTGGTCGCCTCGCCCGCCTATCTGGCCAGCCGGGGCACGCCCCGGACGCCGGCCGATCTGTTGCATCACAGCTGCCTACACTACCGCTTTCCCAGCAGCGGCAAGCTGGAGACCTGGGCGCTGCGGCAAGCCGAAGGCGAACCAGAACTGCAACTGCCCGTCTCGATGATCTGCAACAACATCGAGACGCGCGCCTGCTTCGCGCTGCAAGGGTTGGGGATAGCCTACCTGCCGGACTTCGCCATCCGCGAGCCATTGGCGGATGGAAGCCTGGTGCAGGTCCTGGCGGGACAGGCGGAGCGCACCAACGTCTTCCATGTGCTCTGGCCCGCCAGCAAGCAGCCGTCGCCCAAGGTACGGGCCCTGGTCGATTTTCTCTGCTCGAGAGTGTTCGCGGACGCCAAGGCGGCCAAGTCCGCCGGCCGGTCCAGGCGATAGGAAGCCGCCCGGCGCGCCGTCCCGCAAAGTCCGCGCGGCTTGCGGCAAGAAAGCCGGGGCGTTGCGCCCCGGCCTGCAGAACCTACGCGCCCGTGGCCACCGGCCGGGCCGGGTCGCTGCACCACTCGCTCCAGGAGCCCGGGTACAGGCGCGACCCCGACAGTCCGGCGATCTCCATCGACAGCAGATTGTGGCAGGCCGTAATGCCCGAGCCGCACTGGTGCACGATGGCCGCGGGATCGCGGCCGTCCAGCAGGCTGGCGAATTCCTCGCGCAATTGCGCGGCGGGCTTGAAGCGGCCGTCGGCCTGGAGGTTCTCGCCGTTGGGGCGGTTCAGCGCGCCCGGAATGTGGCCTGCCACCGGGTCCATGGGCTCGACCTCGCCGCGGTAGCGGTTGGCCGCGCGCGCATCGATCACGGTGAAAGCCTGGCGGGAAATATTGTCCAGCACCGCCTGGGCGTTTACCGAACCCGCCAGTGAGGCACCCGGCTCGACCGGATCGCCCGCGCGCACGGCGGCCGCGGCTTCGGTCGTGGTCGGCAGTCCGGCCGCGGTCCACGCCTGCCAGCCGCCATCCAGCACGGCCACCTGATCGTGTCCCAGCCAACGCAGCATCCACCACAGGTGCGCGGCGTACATGCCGCCGCTGGCGTCGTAGGCCACCACCAGGGTCTGGGGCGTGACGCCATGCGCGGCCATCAACGCGCCGAATTCGCCGCGCGAGGGCAAGGGATGGCGGCCGTTCTTGCCGGTGCGGGCCGCGGACAGCTCGGTTTCATGGTCCAGGTAGCGGGCGCCGGGGATATGGCCGGCGTCATAGGCCTGACGGCCCGCCGCGTGGTTGCTCAGGTCGTGGCGCACATCGAACACGCGCACATCGGGCGCATCCAGGCGCGCGGCCAGGTCGGCGGCGGAAATCAGGGTCATCGTCATTCGGTGTGCTCCTGTAATGGTGCGTAGCTGTCGCGGGTCAGGCCGGCTTGGGATCGCGCATGGTGCGCCATATCGACAGCAGGCCCGCGAAAATGATCAGGCCCATCCCGGCCCAGGCCAAGGCGTCCAGCTGCTCGCCCCAGATACCCATGCCCAGCAAGGCCGCGAAGATGATGGTGCTGTACTGCAGTGCCGCGGTCAGCAACGCCGACCCCAGGCCGAAGGCCCGGGTCATGGCCAGCTGCCCGAAAAGCCCCGTCACACCCACGCCCAGCAGCGACAGATAGCCGGTCCAGTCGGCGTAGCCCCAGCCCTCGAACAGCAGTCCGGCCAGGCTGGACACGCACACGGCCACGGAGAAGAACAGCACGGTACGCCACTCGGGTTCCCCGACCCGGCCCAGTTGGCGGATCTGCATCATGGCGATGGCCGACATGGCGCCGGCGGTCATTCCCAGCAAGGCGGCCAGCCACTGGTCTTCGTTGATGCTGGGCCGCAGGACCGCGATCACGCCCAGGAACCCCAGCGCCACCGCCATAATGCGCACGGGGTCGCGCTGCGCCCCGCCCCAGCCCAGCATCCAACAGGCGATGAACAGCGGCGCGGTGTAATTCAGGCTGGTGGCCGTGGCCAGGGGCAGATGGGCGATGGCGAAAAAGCCCAGCCACATCGACGTGACGCCAGACAGGTTGCGCCACAGGTGCAGTTTCCAGCTAACGGGAATGATGGACTGGCGGCCGGCGCGGGCCCAGATCAGCAGCAGGATGACCGACGGCAGTCCGCGAAAGAGCACCACTTGCGGCAGCGAGGCGCCATGCTCGGTGCCGAGCTTCACGAACGAACCCATGATGGCGAACATGGCGGACGCCAGCAACATCCAAAGTGCCTGCATGGGGGGTCTACGCTAAGGGAAAAGTGAGGAGGAATAAGGGAAAGCGATACTATACTCTCCGTCACCGGAAGCGGCGCCGCGAGTCGGGGAACTGGCGGGCCGCAGCAGTGTCGAATCCCGGCATATCCTGCTCGCAGAGGAACACAAAAAACATGAAACGCATTGTCTTGTTCGTCCTGACCAACCTGGCCGTCATGCTCGTGCTGTCGGCCACGCTGCGCATCCTGGGCGTGGACCGCTACATCACCGCCAACGGCCTGAACCTCAACGCCCTGCTGATCTTCTCGGTCGTGGTGGGCTTCACCGGCGCGATCATCTCGCTCTTGATCAGCAAGCCCATGGCCAAGTGGAGCACCGGCGCCCAGGTGCTGGACCCGAACTCGCCGCGCAACCAGCGCGAAGCCTGGCTGGTCGACACCGTGCACCAGTTGGCCGACCGCGCCGGCATCGGCCGCCCGGAAGTCGCCATCTATGAAGGCGCGCCCAACGCCTTCGCCACCGGCGCGTTCAAGAACGACTCCCTGGTCGCCGTGTCCACCGGGCTGCTGGAAAGCATGAGCGAAGAAGAAGTCGCCGCCGTGCTGGCCCACGAAGTCGCCCACATCGCCAACGGCGACATGGTCACGCTGACCCTGATCCAGGGCGTGGTGAACACCTTCGTCGTGTTCCTGGCGCGCGTGGTCGGCTACTTCATCGACCGCGTGGTGTTCAAGAACGAACGCGGCATCGGCCCGGGCTACTACATCACCGTGCTGGTCTGTGAGATCATTTTCGGCGTCCTGGCCTCGATCATCGTGGCCTGGTTCTCGCGCCAGCGTGAATACCGCGCCGACGCCGGCTCGGCCCACCTGATGGGCGCCCGCGAACCCATGATCCGCGCCCTGGCCCGCCTCGGCGGCCTGGAGCCGGGCGAACTGCCCAAGTCCTTCGAGGCCTCGGGCATCACCGGCAAGGGCGGCCTGGCCGCCATGTTCGCCTCGCACCCGCCGATTCCGGCCCGCATCGCCGCGCTGCAGAACGCGCGCGTGGTCTAAGCCTTTCGCTCAGACGGGCCTCGCGCCCTGCAGCCCTGACTCGATGGCCCGCTTGCGCGGGCCATCGTCTTTTCCGGCTCCGGCCAAAAAAAGGCCCCCAGGATGCGAGGCAGACCCCGAAGAGGACTAACGATCAGACATTCCTGCTTCAATGGAGTGGGCGCATAATTTCAAGGGCCTGGCGCCGGTCCTGGCTGTATGGATAGACGTGATGTCGAGGGCAGACCGTGGCTGAATCGAGTACGCACTCCCCGGCCCGCGGAACGGGCAGCTGGCTGGTTGCCGTGGGCACGTATACGCGGCCGATGCCGCATGTGCACGGCATAGGGCGCGGCATCCACTTGCTGAGGTTCGACGCCGCGACGGCCACGCTGCGTGAATTGCAGGTGGACAGCCATGGCGTCAATCCCTCTTACCTGTGCCATTCCGCGTCCCTCGGCCTGCTGTATGGCGTGAGCGAGCAGGAAGTAGGCGCCAGCATCGACGTCTACGCGGTCGACGACGCGGCCACGCTGCGGCATTTGCTCAATGTGCCTACCCCTGGCGCCAGCCCTTGCCACATCAGCCTGACCCCTGCGGCGGACCGCCTCTTCGTATCCAACTATGGTAGCGGCGAAGTCCTGAGCTACCGGCTCGACGGACAGGGGTTGCCCAGCGCCCCGCCCGACATCATCGTGCGCCATGGCAGCGGTCCGCGCAGCGACCGCCAGGCGAGCCCCCATGTGCATTGCGCCCAGCCGACCCCGTCCGGCGATGCGGTCTACCTGTGTGACTTGGGTACCGACAGCGTCGCCCGCCATGCCTTGCGGGGCGCCGCGCTGGATCTGCTCCCGGACCTGCAGGTGCAGATAGGTCCAGGTTCCGGGCCGCGCCACCTGCGGCTGAATCCGGCCGGTACCCGCGCCTTCGTGCTCAACGAACTGTCCAATAGCGTGAGCGTCGTTCAACTGCCCACGGCACGCGATCCCCATGCACACGCGCTCGCCCGGATCGGCACGCTGCCGGCAGATTGGCGCAACGCCAACTCCGCGTCCGCGCTTTGCCTGCATCCGAGCGGACGCTGGCTCTACGCGACCAACCGCGGCCACGACAGCATCGCAGGATTTCGGCTATTGGAATCCGCCCCTTGGCTTGAGCCGATAGGCTTGTGGCCCGCCGGCGGGCGCACCCCGCGGGACGCCGCCATCACCCCGGACGGCGGCTTCCTGCTGGTCGCCAGCCAGGACGAGCACCGCATTTCCTGCCTGCGCATCGACCCGGACAGCGGCCAGCTGCAGCCTGCAGGCGTGCCGTTTGCCATTTCCTCCCCGGCCTACGTTCTTCCCTTGCTTCGGAAAGGAACCCCGAGGCCATGACAGCCGCTCGCCCTCCCGCATCGTCGTCACCCCGTGCCCTCAGCACTCGACAATGTTCACCGCCAGCCCGCCGCGCGCGGTTTCCTTGTACTTGGTCTTCATGTCGGCGCCGGTTTCGCGCATGGTCTTGATGACCGAATCCAGCGACACGTAATGCTGGCCGTCGCCACGCAGCGCCATGCGGGCGGCGTTGACGGCCTTGATGGAGGCCATGGCGTTGCGCTCGATACAGGGGATCTGGACCAGGCCGCCGACCGGGTCGCAGGTCAGGCCCAGGTTGTGCTCCATGCCGATCTCGGCCGCGTTCTCGACCTGTTCGACCGTGCCGCCCAGGGCCGCCGCCAGGCCGCCCGCCGCCATCGAGCAGGCCACGCCCACTTCGCCCTGGCAGCCGACCTCGGCGCCCGACAGCGAAGCGTTGTACTTGTACAGCAGCCCGACCGCCGCCGCGGTCAGCAGGAAATCGCGCACGCCCTCGCGGTTGGAGCCGGGCACGAAGCGGTCGTAGTAGTGCAGCACGGCGGGGATGATGCCGGCCGCGCCGTTGGTCGGCGCCGTCACCACGCGCCCGCCGGCGGCGTTCTCTTCGTTGACCGCCATCGCGTACAAGTTGACCCAGTCCATCACGGACAGGGGATCGGACAGCGTGCGCTCGGCGCGCTGGGTCAGGTTGCGGTACAGCTCGGGCGCGCGGCGGCGCACGCGCAAGGGGCCGGGCAGCTCGCCGTCGGCCTCGGGATAGTTGATGCCGCAGCCGCGCGACACACAGTCCTGCATCACCTGCCAGATGCGGTCCAGGCCGGCGTGCACCTCGGCCTCGTCGCGCCAGGTCAGTTCGTTCTTCATCATCAACTGCGCCACCGACAAGCCGTTCTCGCGGCACATGGACATCAGCTCGCGCCCCATGCGGAACGGGAACGGCAACTGGTCGTGCGCGGCGATGACCTGACTGTTGGAGGCGCCGGCCGTCACCACGAAGCCGCCGCCCACCGACAGGTAGCGGGCTTCGCGCAGCGATTCGCCATTGGCGTCAAACGCATGAAACTTCATGCCGTTAGGATGCTCCGCCATGGCTTCGCGGCGGTAGAACATCATGTGTTCCTTTTCCACGAAGGGAACCGGATGGCGTCCCAGCAGCGGCAACTGGCGGCTGGCGCGCACCGACGCGATCATGCCGGCGATGGCGGCAGGGTCGACGGTATCGGGCGCTTCGCCCATCAGGCCCAGCAGCACGCCCTTGTCGGTGCCGTGGCCCTTGCCCGTGGCGCCCAGGGATCCGTAGAGCTCGGCGCGCACCCAGGCCACGCTGGGCATGAGCCCGTCGCGTTCCAGGCCTTGCGCGAACAACAGGGCAGCCCGCATCGGGCCCACCGTATGGGAGCTAGACGGGCCTATGCCTATCTTGAACAGGTCGAATACGGAAACGGCCACGCAACACTCCAATGCATCTACGAAGGATGAGGCAATGATACGCGCAGCCCAGTCCGCGCGCAGCAGGCACGGCAGGCGTATGCTGTATTGAGGGGACAGGTTCCCCCGCCAGCGCCGCGCATGCGATCATTACAGAATTATTACTTGTCATAAAAGAATGGAAACACGCCAGGATGTCCGGACTTATTACCCTGCTTGACTTCGCCGGCTACGTCGCCCTGCTCCTGTGGGGCGTGCACATGGTCCAAACAGGCGTGCAGCGCGCCTTCGGGGCCGCGCTGGGCGCGGCGTTGGGCAAGGCCCTGGGCACCCGGCTGCGGGCCTTCGCCGCCGGGCTGGGCATTACCGCCGCGCTGCAGAGCAGCACCGCCACCGGCCTGATGATCACCGGCTTTGCGGCCGGCGGCGTGGTCGGCCTGGCGCCGGCCCTGGCCGCCATGCTGGGCGCCAACGTCGGCACCACGCTCATCGTCCAGCTGCTGTCCTTCGACCTGACCTCGCTCGCCCCCATCCTGATCCTGGCGGGCGTCTGGATGTTCCGCCGCTATCCGCCGGGGCGCACGCGCGACCTGGGCCGCGTCTTCATCGGCCTGGGCCTCTTGCTGCTGTCGCTGCACCAGTTGGTCGAGCTGTTCCAGCCCTTCCAGACCGCGCCCATGCTGGGCATGATCCTGGACGCGCTGTCGACCCAGCCGGTGGCCACCGTGCTGCTGGCGGCCGCCTTCACCTGGGCGGCGCATTCCAGCGTGGCCGTGGTGGTGCTGGTCATGTCGCTGGCCAGCCACCACATGGTGGCCCCGCACGTCGCATTCGCGCTGGTGCTGGGCGCCAACCTGGGCACCGCCATCAACCCCATGATCGAAGGCGTGACCGGCGACGACCCGGCCGCCCGCCGCCTGCCGCTGGGCAACCTGCTGACCCGGGTGCTGGGCGTGCTGGCCGGCCTGATCCTGCTGCCCTACCTGCAGCCGATGATGAGCGAGCTGGCGTCCGACCCGGCCCGCGCCGTGGCCAACTTCCACACGCTGTTCAACGCCGTCATCGCCCTGGTGTTCCTGCCGCTGCTGACGCCCTATGCAGCCCTGCTGACCCGCTGGCTGCCCAAACGCGCGGATCCGAACGACCCGTCGCGACCCCAGTACCTGGACGAATGGGCCCATGACGTGCCGGCCGTGGCCCTCGGCAACGCCGCGCGCGAAGCGCTGCGCATGGCCGACATGCTGCAAACCCTGCTGCTCTACGCCCGCGCCGGCTTCAAGCGCGACAACCGCCACCGCATGGTGCAGGCGCGCCAGCTGGACGCCGCGCTGGACAAGCTGGAGAACGCCATCACCACGTACCTGGCCACCCTGGACCAGGAAAACATGACGCGCGACGACATCCAGCGCCTGGACGACATCCTCGCCTTCACCAGCAATATCGGCCATGCCGGCGACATCGCCCATCACGGCCTGCTCAGCCACGTCGCCAAGCTGCGCAAGCAGGGCTGGATGTTTTCGCCCGAGCAGCGCGCCAGCCTGGACGACACGCTGGGCCAGCTCATCGCCAACCAGCGCACCGCCGCGGCCTTGTTCGTCAATGACGACCTGCGCCAGGCCCGCGCGCTGGCGGGCGAGAAGGCGCGCTTCCGCTCGATCGAAACCCATGCGGCGGATACCCACCTGCAGAAGATCAAGGCAGGCGAGGTCGACGCGGCCGAAGTGGGCGCGCTCTACCTGGATATCCTGCGCGACATGAAGGGCATCAATTCCCACCTGGTGGGCGCGGCCGCCTACCCCTTGCTGGCGCGCCACGGCGAGCTGCTGCCCAGCCGCCTGCGCGAGGCAGGGAACTGAGAAGAAGAAAAAAGCCGACCCGCGAGGTCGGCTTTTTCAAATCGCGGCAAGAGGCGCTTTCGCCCCCTGCTCCGCTCCTACAAGTACCGCTTGAACCAATCCAGCATGCGCTTCCAGCCGTCCTGCGCCGCCTCGGCCTTGTAGCTGGCGCGGTAGTCCGCCAGGAAAGCGTGGTCGGCTTCCGGGTACACCACGAACTCCGAACGCCTGGCGTTGTCGTTGCCGGTGGCCAGCTTGGCCTTCATGGTTTCGACGTCGGCCAGCGGAATGCTGGCGTCCTTGCCGCCATACAGGCCCAACACCGGCGCGTGCAGTTCGTTGACCACGTCGAAGGCAAAGCGCTTGATCAACGGGCCATGGCCCACGCTGAGCTTGCCGTACCAGGCCACGGCGGCCTTCACGTCGGGGTTGTGCGCGGCGTACATCCAGGTCAGGCGGCCGCCCCAGCAGAAGCCCGTCACCGCCACGCGCTTGGGGTCGCCGCCATGCTCGGCCGCCCAGGCCACGCTGGCGTCCAGGTCGGCAAACACCTGTTCGTCCGGCACCTTGCTGACCAGCTCGGCAATCAGTTTCGGGATGTCGGTGTAGACCGAGGCGTCGCCCTGGCGCTGGTAAAGATTGGCGGCCACGGCCAGATAGCCGGCCTTGGCGACCCGGCGGCACAGGTCCTTGATGTGCTCATGCACGCCGAAGATTTCCTGCACCACCAGTACGATGGGCAGGTCGCGCCGGCCTTCGGGCGCGGCGTAATAGGCGGCGATCGTGCCGTCGGCCACGGGCAGCTTGAAATCCCCGTGGACCAGCCCCTGGGTGTCCGTGTGGATCACGGTGGGGGCGACATTGCCGGCTGCGGCGGAAAAACTCATGAAGAACTCCTGTGTAGGGATGATCAACCAAGCCGGATATCCCGCCAGCGCCTGCATGGCCTCGCGCCGATCCTAGTGCCGGTGGACATGCTCCACTTGCGGCGCGCCACGGCCGGCTTCGGCGTCGTGGTCGTGCCCGTGGTGCATCACCGTGGTGACGCTGTAGATCAGCGCCACGCCCACGCCGACCAGCAGCAACTGCGGGACGGCATCGGCCAGGGATACCCGTTCGTGCATCTGCGGCATCAGGTCGGCCACCGAGATGTAAAGGAAGCTGCTGGCCGCAACCACCAGGACATACGGCACCCATTCTTGCGCCTGCTGCAGCACGAAGTACCCTATTATGCCGCCCACGGCTGAACACAAGCTGGTGAAGAGAATCAGCGAGAACGCGCGGCGGCGCGCCAGGCCGGCGTTCAGCAGCACCACGAAATCGCCCAGCTTGTGCGGCACTTCATGGACGATGATGGACGCCGCGGTCAGCACGCCCAGCAGCGGATCGGTCAGGAAAGCCGCGGCCACCAGCACACCGTCGCACAGATTGTGCAGCGAGCTGCCGATCAGGATCAGCACCCCGCCGCGGCCCGCCTCGTGGCGGTCATGACCCTTGTGGTGATGGTGGCCGTCGCCCTCGTGGTGATGGCTGTGCCGCAGCAAGGCAATCTTCTCCAGGACGAAGAAGCCGATCAGCGACGCCAGCATCAGGCCGAACAGCACATGGGCGTCGCCCACCCCGGTCTCGAACGCCTCGGGCAGCAGATGCAGCAGCGCCACCGACAGCAGCACCCCCACCGACAGGCTGACCATGTGGTGCAGATATTGCGCGAAGACCTTGTAGGCCAGCCAACTGGCGACCAGGACAGCGATGAGCCCGCCGGTAACGGTGGCGAGCAAAATCCAGAGCAGCAACATTTGGGGGACGTGTTTTAGGCGGGGAAGCGCAACATTATATTGTTTCAATACCGAAAACGGAAATGGGCCGCCCGCAGGCGGCCCAAGTGTCCCGGGGACAGGAGGGTCCCGGCCTTAGTGGGCCTGCTCCCAGTTCTTGCCCATGCCCACCTCGGCCACCAGCGGCACGCGCAGGGTCGCCACATTGCACATCAGGCGCGGTAATGCTTCCTTGACCAGTTCCAGTTCGGCGTCCGGCGCTTCCAGCACCAGTTCATCGTGCACCTGCATGATCATGCGCGTCTGCAGCTTTTCGGCTTCCAGCCAGTCCTGCACCGCGATCATGGCCATCTTGATCAGGTCGGCCGCCGTGCCCTGCATCGGCGCGTTGATGGCGGCGCGCTCGGCCCCCTGGCGGCGCGGGCCCGAAGCGCCGCGGATTTCCGGCAGTTGCAGGCGGCGTCCGAAGACGGTTTCCACATAGCCCTGTTCGCGCGCGCGGCGGCGGGTGTCGTCCATGTACATCGCCACGCCGGGATAGCGGGCGAAATAGCGGTCGATGTAGGCCTGCGCGGCATCGCGCGTGATGCCCAGGTTGGACGCCAGGCCGAACACCCCCATGCCGTAGATCAAGCCGAAGTTGATCGCCTTGGCGGCGCGGCGCTGCTCGGTGGAGACGTCCTCCAGCGACACGCCGAAAACTTCGGAGGCCGTGGCGCGGTGGATGTCCTCGCCCGCCTCGAAGGCGCGCTGCAGATTGGCGTCGTCCGACACGTGCGCCATGATGCGCAGCTCGATCTGGGAATAGTCGGCCGACAGCAGCATGCCCTGCTCGGCAATGAACGCCTCGCGCACGCGCCGGCCGGCTTCGGTGCGCACCGGGATGTTCTGCAGGTTGGGATCGGACGAAGCCAGGCGGCCGGTGATGACCGCAGCCTGCGAATAATGCGTGTGTACCCGTCCGGTGTTCGGGTTGATCATGCGCGGCAGCTTGTCCGTGTAGGTGGACTTCAGCTTGGACAGGCCGCGGTATTCCAGCAGCACTTGCGGCAGCGGGTAATCCTGCGCCAGCTTGCTCAGCACTTCTTCGTCGGTGGACGGCGCGCCGCTGGCGGTCTTGCGGACCACCGGCAGCTGCATGCGGCCGAACAGGATCTCGCCCAGCTGCTTGGGGGAATTCAGGTTGAAGGGCTGGCCGGCCAGTTCATAGGCCTTCTGCTCGAGCTGCAGCATTTCCTGGCCCAGCTTATGGCTCTGGCGCCCCAGTTCCGCGGCATCCACCTTGACGCCATTGCGTTCGACCGTGGTCAGCACCTCAGACACCTGCATTTCCAGCAGGTAGATGCGGTTAAGCCCTTCGTCGGCCGCCACCATCGGGCGCAGCACCTGATGCAGCTGCAAGGTGAAGTCCGAGTCCTCGGCGGCGTAGTGGCCGGCCTTGTCCACCGCCACTTCGTCAAAGCCGATCTGCTTGGCGCCCTTGCCGCAAAGGTCCTCGTAGGACACGCCGCTGCGGCCCAGGTAGCGCTGGGCCAGGTCGTTCAACCCGACGCCGCGATGCGATTCCAGCACATAGGCCTGCAGCATCGTGTCTTCGGTAATGCCGGCCAGCTTGATGCCCTCGTTCGCGAACACGTGCGCGTCGTACTTGGCGTGGTGCAGCAGCTTGGCGCGGGACGCATCTTCAAGCCAGGGCTTCAGGCGAGCCAGCACTTCGGCCTTGGGCAGTTGCGGCGCGTTGTCCGGGCCGCGGTGCGCGACCGGGATGTAGCACGCCACGCCGGGAGACACCGCCAGCGACATGCCCACCATCCGCGCCTGCATTTCATCCAGCGAAGTGGTCTCGGTATCCACCGCGACCAGCGGCGCGTCCTTCAGCTTTTCCATCCAGGCGTCGAACGCGGCCCAGTCGGAGAGAATCTGATAGTCCAGCTCCACGGGCGCGGCGGGCGCCTCGTGCGCGACGCGGGCATCGCCCGCCGGTACGCGTTCAGCGTCGCCGGTCAGGTCACGCAGCCAGGTGCGGAAACCGTAGCGCTCGTAGAGCTCGGTCAGCGTCGCATCGTCGCGCGGGCGCGGCGTCAGGTCGTCCACCGCGTCCACGTGGCCGGCCAGGTCGCAGTCGTACTTCACGGTCAGCAATTGGCGCGTCAGCGGGAAATTCGGAATGGCCTCGCGCAGATTGCTGCCGGCGACGCCCTTGATGTCTTCCGCCCCTTCAACCAGCTTGTCAATCGAGCCGAATTCCGTAAGCCATTTGACCGCCGTCTTGGGACCCACCTTGGTCACGCCGGGGACGTTGTCCACTGCGTCCCCCACCAGCATCAGGTAATCCACGATGCGGTCGGGCGGCACGCCGAACTTGTTGACCACGCCGGCCTCGTCCAGCACTTCGCCGGTCATGGTGTTGACCAGGGTGACGTGGCTGTTGACCAGCTGCGCCAGGTCCTTGTCGCCGGTGGACACGATGGTGTACACGTCGTGCTCGGCGGCGCGCTTGGCCAGGGTGCCGATCACATCGTCGGCCTCGACCCCTTCGATGGCCAGCACCGGCCAGCCCAGCGCGCGCACGGCGCTGTGGATGGGCTCGATCTGCGCCGCCAGGTCTTCCGGCATGGGCGGGCGGTGCGATTTGTACTCCGGGTAGAGATCGTCCCGGAAGGTCTTGCCGCGGGCATCGAAAATACATGCGGCATACTCTGCCTTATGATCAGAGACAAGTTTGCGCAGCATATTCACCACGCCGTAAAGCGCCCCCGTGGGTTCGCCTTGCGCGTTGCGCAAATCAGGCATAGCGTGGAAAGCGCGGTACAAGTAACTTGAACCGTCGACCAGTAATAAGGTTTTTTTCATGGTTACAAAGGCAGATATGGCAATAGCTGCGGAAACACCCGCCAACAAACAAATTCCGCTGATTATGTCAGAGATACGGACGGCGGCAGACAAGCTCGCGAACATCGGGCCTGCTGTCAGCGTCTTCGGCAGTGCGCGAGTCAGCCGTAATTCCCCCCACTATGAAACCACCATCGCCATTTCAGCTGCTCTGGCGGATGCGGGTTTCGCGGTGATCGCCGGCGGCGGTCCCGGCATCATGGAGGCAGCCAACAAGGGCGCGTTCGAGGCAGGCGGCACCAGCATCGGGCTGAACATCAGCCTGCCCCACGAAGCGCACAACAACGAATACCAAACCATCAGCCTGTCATTCGAGTATTTTTTCTCGCGCAAGGCAACCTTCTTCATGCACAGCTTCGCCTATGTGGCGATGCCTGGCGGTTTCGGCACCCTGGATGAACTCTTCGAAGCGCTGACGCTCATCCAGACGGGCAAGGTCCCGCCCGCTCCCATCGTGCTGGTGGGCAGCGAGTACTGGTCCGGCCTGGTCGAATGGCTGGGCGGCCAAGTGCTGGCCAACGGCATGATAGGCGCGCACGACCTGGACCTCTTCATCATCGAAGACGATCCCGTCAAGGTGGTGCGCAAGGTGGTGGAATTCCACGCCAAGGTCAACTCGGACGCGCAATACGCGCCCTCCCTGCCGGCCTGACGGCAAATAATGGGGCGGCCTTGCGCCGCCCCACTCCCAACGACTATTGACGCATGAACGAGGGCAGCACGTCGGCCGGAATCGGGCAGACGTAGGGTTGCCCCCGGCGCGTCTCCATCAGTTCTTCCTTGGCGCGCGCCAGCGCCTCGGGTTGCGTGTACAGATCGGCGGCGGTCGCCGCGATGATCTTGGCCGCGTGCACCATGCCCTTGTGCGCCATGGACATCTTGCCCTGCGCCACCATCTGCCAGGAATGGAACGGCGTGCCGTAGGCATAGCAGGCGCCCCAGCATTGCGCCGTGGGCGTGACCCAGCTCACGTCGCCCACGTCGGTTGAGCCATAGGTGATTTCGGCCTTGCCGGGTTCGTACGGCGCCACGCCGGTGAACAGCGGCGTGGGATTGCGCAGCACCGCGCCCAGATTCTTGCCGGCGTTGTCGATGTCGTCCGCGGAAATCGAGTCCCACATGCGGCGCGCGGCCTGCTGTTCGCCCGCACTGTAATCCGGCCCCTGCAAAGACTGCATGTTGGCGTACATGATCTGGTTGAGCACGCCGTTGGGGATGTAGTTCGAGCAGGCCTTGTCGAACACGATTTCCAGTTCGCAGCCCGTCATCAGCGCCGCGCCGCGCGCCACGTTCTGCACCCGCTCGTACAGTTCGGAGGCCTGCGAATTGATCGGCGCGCGCACCAGGTACAGCACCTCGGCGCGGGCCTGCACCACGTTGGGCGAAATGCCGCCGCTATTGGTCACGGCGTAGTGCACGCGCGCATCCGGCACCATGTGTTCGCGCAGGTAGTTCACGCCCACGTTCATCAGTTCGACCGCGTCCAGCGCGCTGCGGCCCAGGTGCGGCGAGTTCGCCGCGTGCGCCGCGATGCCGCGGAAGCGGAAGTAAGCCTGGATGTTGGCCAGCGAGGACTGGTGGAAGATGCCAGTGTGCGATGCGGGGTGCCAGGTCAGCGCCGCGTCCAGGTCATCGAACAGGCCAGCGCGCGCCATGAAGGTCTTGCCCGAGCCTCCCTCTTCCGCCGGACAGCCATAGAAGCGGATGGTGCCGGGCAGGCCGTTGGCCTCCAGGAATTCCTTCACTGCCACCGCGGCGAAATGCGCGGCGGTGCCCAGCAGGTGGTGGCCGCAGCCGTGGCCATTGCCGTTCGGCGTTTCCGGCGAAGGCTGGCAGGCGTAGGCGCCGCTTTCCTGGCTCAGGCCCGACAGCGCGTCGTACTCGCCCAGGATGCCGATCACAGGCCCGCCGCTGCCCGCCTCCGCCACGAAGGCGGTGGGAATGCCGGCGGCGTCACGCGTGACGCGAAAGCCTGCTTCCTCCAGCATCGCGATGTGCAGCTCGGCGGACTTGTGTTCGTCGTAGCGCAGTTCGGCCAGGCTCCAGATGCGGTCGCTCAGTTCCGCGTAGCGCTCGCTGCGCGCGTCGATGAACGGCGCAAGTTTTTCGATGGCACCCATTGTCTCTCCTGTGGCTGTAATGGCGGGGAAATACCGGTCAGGTCACTCGTCGAGCTTGATGCCGGCAGTTTCAATGATTTTGCGATTGGCGGCCAGCGTCTGCGCGATGCGTTCGGCGAAGGCCTGCGGCGTGCCGGCATCGGCCTGCGCGCCCATGCCCGCCAGGCGCTGCACCAGCGCCGGGTCCGCCAGCGCGCGCACCGCCGCCTCATTGAGGCGCTGCACCACGGCATCCGGCGTGCCTGCGGGCACGACCAGCCCGAACCAGGTCTGGCCCAGCGCGTTCAGTTGCGGATAACCGAGTTCGGTCATGGTCGGCAGTTCCGGCATGTCGGGCATCCGGGCCGGCGCCGACACGGCGATGGCGCGCAGCTTGCCGGCCTTGACCAGCGATTGCGCGGAGGCGTACTGGTCCTGCTGCACCTGCACCTCGCCGCCCACCGCGGCGGTCAGCGCCGGCCCCATGCCGCGGTACGGCACGTGCAGCACGTCGACCTTCAGGTCGGCATTCATGGCCGCCAGGTTCAGATGGCCCAGCGAGCCCACGCCGGGCGAACCATAGGAATACTTGCCCGGATGGGCGCGCAGCTCGGCCAGGAATTGCGCGAAATCCTGCGCCGGAAACGCCGGATTCACCATCCATACGACCGGCACCGTCGCCACCGACGCCACCGGCTTCAATTGCGTCTGCGGGTCGACGCGCTTGGTGCCGTATAGCAAGGGATTGACGGCCATGGTGCTGACCGTGGCCATGCCCAGCGTGTAGCCGTCGGGCTCGGCCCGGGCTACCGCCTCGGTGCCGAGCAGGCCGCCCGCGCCAGCGCGGTTCTCCACCACCACGCTCTGGCCCAGTTCCTTGCGCAAGCCCTCGGCCACCGCGCGCGCCAGCGCATCCGTGGATCCGCCAGGCGCAAATGGCACGATCAGCCGCAGGGGCTGGGAAGGATAGGCGCCCTGGGCGGCGGCCAGGGACGAAACACTGAAAGTTACGGCGCAAACCAGCGCGTGCAGCAGACGGGACTTCATGGACCAGCCACTCCTGGGGAACGGAAGCAATGAACGGGATCGCTGCATTGTGTCCAGGGCATATCCTTATTTCAAATACATTAATGGGTAGATATATTCATATTTTGAATATCAATCTTGCCCGCGCCATGGACGTCGCCCCCGCCACCCTGCTGTCCCGCCTGCTCGCCAAGGGCCGCCTGCGCCATCTGCAATTGCTCGCCAGCATCGCCGACCTGGGCAGCATCCAGCAGGCGGCCAGCCATATCGGCCTGAGCCAGCCTGCGGCCACCCATGCGCTGGCCGACATCGAGGACCTGCTGGGCGTAAAGCTGTTCGAGCGCCACGCCCGCGGCATGCGCACCACGCGCAGCGGCCAGCTCATGGCGGAATGCGCCCGCAGCATGCTGACAACGCTGCGCGCTTCCACGGACTCGGTGGCGGCCCTGCGTCAGGGCGCCACCGGCTACCTGCGCCTGGGCGCCATTCCCGCGGCCAGCGGCGGGCTGCTGGCCGAACGCCTGCCCGCCTACCTGAAGGCGCGGCCGGGACTGCAAGTGGAGGTCGTCGAAGGCAGCCGCGAGCAGTTGCTGCCGCAGGCGGCTGGCGGCAGCCTGGACATGCTGCTGTGCCGGCGCCCGGAAGCGGTGCCCGCCGGCCTGGAATTCGTGCCGCTGCAAGACGACGCAGCGGTGATCGTGGCCGCCGCCGGCCACCCGCTGCTGGCGCCCGACGGCGCGCCCACGCTGGCGCAGGTGGCCTCGCAGCTATGGATCGAGCCCCGGCCGGAACTGGCCATCCACGCGGTGTTTAAGGCGTTTTTCGAACGCGCCGGCGTGGTGCCCCGGCTGTGCAGGCTAAGCAGCGCCGCCCCGCCGATGCCGCTGCTCATCGCCGTGATGCAGGCCCAGGAGGCCCTGGCGATGGTGCCCCAGACCCTGGGCAACTGGTACATGCAGCATGGGCACTTCCAGCGCGTGCCGATCGAATCGCCGGGCTCGTTCCAACCCATAGGAGCAATCGCGCGCGACCAAGGGCCAGGCCGCGATTTCCTGGACTGGCTGGCGGCCAGCCGCCCCGACGGCTGATGCGGAGCCAGGCAGCCAGACCTGCGGCAACAGGCTGAACCGGCCCCTGGCGGCTCGGCCCATTCAGCCTATGTCACCGCCCGCCACATACATGATCTGCCCGGTGATATAGGACGCCTCGGGCGCGGCCATGAAGCAGATCGCCGCTGCCACCTCTTCGGCCTGGCCCAGGCGGTCCTGCGGCGTGTCGCGCAGGCAGGAGGCATACATCTCGCCCACCCAGGCGGTCTCCTGCGCGGAGGGCGTCTCATGATGGCGCGGGATGGCGCGCACGCCGTTGTCCAGCGCGCCCGGCGACACGCAATTGACACGCACGCCGGACTTCGCCAGCTCCAGCGCCATGCAGACGGTGGCCGCGTGCACGCCACCCTTGGAGGCCGAGTACGGCACGCGGTAGATGCCGCGCGTGGCGTTCGACCCCACGTTGACGATGGCGCCCGCGCCCTGCGCCCGCATCACCGGTATGACTTCGCGGCAGGACCACAGCGTGGGCCACAGCGACCGGTTGACCTCGCGCTGCATCTGCTCGGGCGAATACTCCCAGAACGGCCGGGTCCAGATCGTGCCGCCCACGTTGTGCACCGACACGTCGATGCGGCCATTGATTGCCAGCGCGGCCCGCACCATGGACTGCGCGCCCGCATGGGTTTCCAGATCGGCCTGCGCAAAGCTGGCGCGTCCGCCCGCGGCCCGGATTTCCTCGGCCACGGCGGCGCCCTGCTCCTCGGCCCGGTCCACCACGACCACGTGCGCGCCTTCGGCCGCCAGGCGCCGGGCCGTTGCCCGGCCCACGCCCTGGGCCGCGCCGGTGACCAGGGCCACCTGGCCCTCGAAACGTAGATGTGTGTTCATGCTTGTGTCGTCCTTTGCCGTATCAATGCGCCGCGGACAGCGCGCCCTCGGGCCGCGCATGCTTGAGCTTGAGGCTCAATACCGCCAGCGCCGCGACCGCCAGGGGGATGGCCAGCGCGATGAAAAATCCCGAAGGCCCGCCCCAGGCCAGGAAGCTGCCGCCGATGGCCGAACCCGCAATCGCTCCCGCGCGCCCCATGCCGATGGCCCAGCCGGTGGCGGTGGCGCGCAAGGCGGTGGGGTAAGCGCCCACCACCAGGTAATTCAGCGCGATCTGCTGTCCGCCTATGCCGAAGCCGGCGGCGCCGACCAGGATGAAGACCAGCGTCCAGTTGTCGCCGGCTTGACTCAGGCCGACGGCCACCGCGATGCCCAGCGCGAACATGCCGCCCAGCAGCCGCCGGGTGTTGAGGCGCGGCAGCATGAAGGACAACGGGATCGCGCAGATGATGAAGACGGCATTAACGATGACCGTCCCCATGGGCGCCTGCTCTGCCGGCAGGCCCGCAGCCTTGAGCACCGTGGGCAGCCACGACAGCAGCATGAACCACGCGACCCAGTTCAACAGGTACACCGCCCAGATCGCCACGGTCTTGGCGCCGTGGCCGTCCGCGAACAGCGCGCCCACGCCGGCCCGCGCGACGGATTCCTCCGGCACGGTGAACTGCGTGTCCGCTCCCAGCTTGCGGCTCGATATCGTCGAGAGAATCCGCGCGATGTAGCGCTGGCTTTCCGGATCGCGGCGCGTGGCCTTGAAGTACAGCGACTCGGGCAGCATCACGGCGGCGACGGCCAGCAGCGCCAGCGGCGCCAGGCCGCCGACCACGAAGATGCCTTCCCAGCCGATGACGGGCAGCATGCGGGCGGCCAGCAAGCCGCCCAGCATGGCGCCTGCGGGCAGGCCCAGCAGCACGCCGGTCATGATGGCGCCGCGCAAACGGGCCGGGCCATACTCGGCGGCCAGCGCCAACAGCACCGGCGTGCAGCCGCCCATACCCAGGCCGGCTATGAAACGCAGCACCAGGATGTGGCTGGTGTCGGTAGCCCAGGCCGTGGCCAGCGTGGACAGGCCGAACAGGGCCAGGCCCAGCATGATGGCCGGACGACGGCCGATGCGGTCTCCGATCAGGCCCAGGGTCATCGCGCCCACCGTCATGCCGACGATGCCGGCGGTCAGGATGGGCGCCAGCGCGCCTGCCTTCAGATCGAAGGCGGCCAGGATCGCGGGCCCGGTGAAGGCGATCGCCTGGGTGTCGAAGCCGTCGAACAGCGCAATCAGAAAGCACAGGATCAGCACGCGCCATTGAAAGGCGCCCAGGCGTTCCTGGTCGATCAGCGTGGGGATCGACCAGCTGTTGGTAGCGGTCATGATGTTTGTCTCCATGGCGCGGCCGGACCCGGCCTCGCGCCTGCGGGATTGTTCTGTGTGGTGTCGGGGACGGCGGCGCCGCGGCGGGCGCCGCCCGGGTGACGCTTAAGCGGTGGCGCGGTCCATGCGGGCTTGCGGGCGGGCCTCGTCGGCGTCCAGCGCCGGCTGCAGCACAAAGTCGAAACAGACTCGCGTGAACGGCGCGTTCACGCCCAGGCTCTCATAGCCCGCGGGCGGCGTGCCCGGCTGCAGTTCGACCACCAGGCCGTCACGCGTGGCGAAGGCGAAGTCGTCGTCCAGGAAGGTGTCGCCCGGGATGTTGACCTGCGTGGTCAAGGTGCGCTGGCCTTCGGCGGCCACCAGGAAGTGGATATGGGCCGGCCGGTTGCCATGGCGGCCCAATGCCTCGAACAGTTCGGACGTGGGGCTGTTCGGCGGAATCGCGTAGCCCGGCGGAATGAAGCTGCGGAAGCGGTAGCGGCCCTGCGCGTCGGTCTTGATCTTGCGGCGCAGGTGGTAGTCCGCCTGGTCCGGATCGAAATGCGAATAGCGCCCCAGCTCGTTGGCGTGCCAGACGTCGACGAGCGCGCCGGCGACAGGCTGGCCGTCCACGTCGCGCACCTGCCCTTCCATCACCAGTACGGTCCCCGGCACGGGATCTTCGTCCAATCGCGCTTCGCTGTCGGACAGCGGGGCGCCCGCAATGTAGAGCGGTCCCTCGATGGCGCGCGGCGTGCCGGCGGCGCGGCCGGCGGCCTCGTCGGCCTCTTCCTCGCGGATATCGATCAGGCGGTCAAAGCCCAGGCCCGCGGTGATCAATCCCATCTGGCCGCTGGCGCCCAGGCGCGCGAGCCAATCCACGCCCGCCCAGAACTCGTCGGGCTTGATGTCGAGATCGTCGATCGCGCGGAACAGGTCCGACACGATGCGCTGCGAAATCTGCCGGACCCGGTCGTTGCCGGGATTGACCTGGGAACTGTTGACCAGGTCCAGTAGTTGTTGCTGGGTAAATTCAGCCATGATGCGTCTCCTGCTTTTTGGAATGATCGGGAAAATGGTGGGTCAGGTCGCGGCAGCCTCGCCACCGCGGCCGAAGTCGACCGTGACGGGCGTCAGGCCTGCCCTGGCGCGGTCGAAACGATCCAGCCGCTTCTCATCCACGACGACGCCGAAGCCGGGGCCGTCGGGCAATTGCAATGCAAAGTCGCGCACGGCCATGGGCTGCTCGACGATGTCGTCGACCAGCAGCTGCGGGCCGAACAGTTCGCAACCGTGATGCTGGTCAGACAGCGTGGCAAACACGTGCGCGGACGCCGCGCTGCCCAGCGAGGTCTCCAGCATGGTGCCGCCGTACCAGCCTATGCCGGCGGCTTGCGCCACGGCCGCGACTTCGCGCGTGCGCAGCAGGCCGCCGTGCTTGGCGACCTTCAGGGAAAACACATGGCATGCGCGCTGCGAGGCCAGCATGAAGGCGTCCTGCGCGGAGCACACGGTCTCATCCGCCATGATCAGCGCGGCCGAGCCCAGCGACTGCGTCGCCTCGCGCAAAGCCTGCACGTCCCACTTCGCCACGGGCTGTTCGATCAAGGTCACGCCGGCCAGCACCAATTGCGGCAGATAGCGGCGCGCGGTGTTGCCGTCCCAGGCCTGGTTGACGTCCACCGTCATCTCGGCGCGGCCATCCAGGCCGCGCGCGATGCGCGCCACGTGGGCCACGTCGTCGGCCGGACTGCGCGCGCCGATCTTGAGCTTGAAGAGGCGGTGGCGGCGCGCCTGCATCATCTGCTCGGCCTCTTCCAGGTCGCGCTGCGAATCGCCGCTGGCGAGCGTCCAGGCCAGCGGCAGGCGTTCGATGCGCTTGCCGCCCAGCAATTGCCAGGCCGGCACGCCCAGGCTGCGCGCCACCGCGTCGATCAGCGCCATCTCAACGGCGCTCTTGGCAAAGGCATTGCCCTTGCAGACGGCATCGAGACGGTTGATGTGTTCGGCGAACCGGCGCGCATCCGCTCCGGCCACTGCCGGAGCGAGGTAGTTCTGGATCGCATGCAGAATGGATTCGGGCGACTCCTCGTTCCACGACGGCCCGCCTATCGTCGCCGCCTCGCCAAAACCGCAGGCGCCGTTGGCCAGCCAGAGCTGCACGATGACCGGGCTTTGCCGGTTGATGGCGCCGAACGAAAACTTGTGCGGCCGGATCGTCGGGATGTCGACGATCCTCGCGTGGATGCGCTCGATGCGCCAGGAGGCGTCGTCCGGCGTGATCGGAGCCTGGGTCGAAACGGAAGTCATAAAGCCTGAAGCCCTGCGTGAGTGATACAGGCAAGATTAGGGCCCGGCCGGTTTTTCATCCAATGATTTATATTGCATTTATTATTCGATGCTATCGAATAATAAATCGCCCATCATTGACCGTCCGTTCCGGCTTTGCACCAGGAGTCCCGCCGATGGAATTGCGCCAGCTACGCTACTTTCTCAGCGTTGCGGAAACCGAGCACCTGACCCGCTCGGCGGACGCCCTGCACGTCACCCAATCCACCCTGTCGCACGGCCTGCGACAGTTGGAGGAAGAGCTGGGCATGCCCCTGTTCGACCGTATTGGCAGGGGGTTGCGCCTGTCGCAAGCGGGCCGGGTGCTGCGCGACCATGCCAGCCGGGCCTTGCAGGAAGTCGAAGCCGGGAAAATGGCCCTGGCGGATCTGGCGGGCCTGCAGGCCGGATCCCTCACCATAGGCGTCATCCCCACCTTCCTGACCCATTTCGTGCCGGACGCGGTGGCCGGATTCAGCCTGGCCTTTCCCAAGGTCCAGATCCAGGTGCGCGACCTGCGCGCCGGCCCCATCGAGGACCTGCTGGTCAGCGGCCAACTGGACCTGGGCATTTCCTTCCATCCGGCGCTGCGCGAGGAAATCGAGGCGCAGCCCCTATTCGACGAGCGCCTGCGGGTGGTGGTCGGCAAGAACCACCCGCTGGCCTCGCGGCGCAGCTTGCGCATGCGCGACCTGGCGGGCGTGCCGCTGGCGCTGCTGCCGCGCAGCTTCGCCACGCGCCGCATGATAGACGCGGCCTGCGCCCAGGCCGGGCTGGCTCCCGAGGTGCGGGTGGAAATGGAATCGGTGGATGCGCTGATCCACCTGTGCCGGCAAGGCGAACTGGCGACCATCGCCGCCGAGCATGCGGCCGGCGCGGCGGGATCCGAATTGAAGAGCATCGCGCTCACCGACCCGACCACCATCCGCCGCGCGGCCATCCTGTGGCGCAAGGAAGCATCGCGCAGCCGCGCGGCGCAGGAGTTCGCCGCCCGGCTGCTGGACGCGGTGCAGCGCCTGCCAGGCGCGGTGGCAGCCGGCCGCCGCTGACAGGCGCGCGGGTATCACGGCGCGCAGCAAAAAAAAACGCAGCCCAAGGGCTGCGTTTTTTCCAGACCGATGCGAAGCCGCGCTCCGCGCAAGTCCTTTAGACGGCGGATTCGCGCGCGGCGCGCTTGCGCTCGTTTTCCAGCAGGAAGCGCTTGCGCAGACGGATCGACTTCGGCGTGATTTCCACGAGTTCGTCGTCGTCGATGAATTCCACGGCGTATTCCAGCGACATCTGGATCGGCGGAACCAGGCGCACGGCTTCGTCGGTGCCCGAAGCACGCACGTTGGTCAGCTGCTTACCCTTGATGGGGTTCACGACCAGGTCGTTGTCACGGCTGTGGATGCCGATGATCATGCCTTCGTACAGCGCATCGCCCGGGCTCACGAACATGCGGCCGCGATCCTGCAGCTTCCACAGCGCGTAGGCCACGGCGTCGCCTTGGTCCTGGCTGATCAGCACGCCGTTGCGGCGCTCGCCGATCGAGCCTTCCTTGATGGGCGCGTATTCGTGGAAGATGTGGCTCATCAGGCCGGTGCCGCGCGTCAGCGTCAGGAATTCGTTCTGGAAGCCGATCAGGCCACGGGCCGGGATCAGGTATTCCAGGCGGGTGCGGCCGCGGCCGTCCGGCTGCATGTCCTGCAGATCGCCCTTGCGGCGGCCCAGCTCTTCCATCACGCCGCCCTGGTGGGCGTCTTCGACGTCGACGGTCAGCGATTCAAAGGGTTCGCACTTCACGCCGTCGATGTCCTTGAACACCACGCGCGGACGCGACACGGCCAGCTCGTAGCCTTCGCGGCGCATCGTTTCCAGCAGGATGGTCAGGTGCAGTTCACCGCGGCCCGACACTTCGAACACCGTGTCGTCGCCCGTGTCGCGCACGCGCAGCGCCACGTTGGACTTCAGCTCGCGGTCCAGGCGGTCGCGCAGCTGGCGGCTGGTCACGAACTTGCCTTCACGGCCGGCCAGCGGCGAGGTGTTGACCATGAAGTTCATGGTCAGGGTGGGTTCGTCGATGCGCAGCATCGGCAGCGCGTCTTGCGTGGCGGTGTCGGTCACCGTGCAACCAATGCCCAGTTCTTCGATGCCGTTGATCAGCACGATGTCGCCGGCTTCGGCTTCGTCCACGACGATGCGCTCCAGGCCGTGGAACTTCAGCACCTGGTTGATGCGGCCGCGGCCGCCCTGGCCTTCGGGGCCGAACTTGTAGGCCACTTCCATGCCGGGACGCATGCGGCCGCGGTTGATGCGGCCCACGCCGATCTTGCCGACGTAGCTGTTGTAGTCCAGCGAGATGATCTGCATTTGCAGCGGACCATTGGGATCGTCTTCACGCTGCGGCACGTGTTCGAGGATGGCTTCGAACAGCGGACGCATATTGCCTTCGCGCACGTCGGCGGTCAGGCCGGCGTAGCCCGACAGGCCCGAGGCGTAGATCACCGGGAAGTCCAGCTGCTCGTCGGTGGCGCCCAGCTTGTCGAACAGGTCGAACGTGGCGTTGATGACGAAATCGGTGCGGGCGCCCGGACGGTCGACCTTGTTGACCACGACGATGGGCTTCAGGCCCAGGGCCAGCGCCTTGCGGGTCACGAAGATGGTCTGGGGCATGGGGCCTTCAACCGCGTCCACCAGCAGCAGCACGCCGTCGACCATGGACAGCACGCGCTCGACTTCGCCGCCGAAGTCCGCGTGTCCCGGGGTGTCGATGATGTTGATGTGCGTGCCTTCGTATTCGACGGCACAGTTCTTGGCCAGAATCGTAATGCCGCGTTCTTTTTCCAGGTCGTTCGAGTCCATGACCCGTTCGGTCAGCGCCTGGTTTTCGCGGAAGGTGCCGGATTGGCGCAGCAGCTGGTCGACCAGGGTGGTTTTACCGTGGTCCACGTGGGCGATGATGGCGACGTTGCGCAAGGCGCGAGTCATAGCGAGTCCTTTAAGGTCAGGGTGGAGGGCAGCAAGCCCTCCGGCAATTCGTTCAGTGCAAGCAATGCCTGCTTGGGATCTGGCATGGCCTGCAAGGCTTCCAGCGCAACGGCGCGTTCCAGGGAAAAAGGCCCGACGTGCGTGCGCCGCAGCGCCGTCAGGTGGGCGTAACAGCCCAGCACGCGCCCGATGTCCTGGGCCAGTGTCCGGATGTATGTGCCTTTACTGCATGCCACATCGATCTCTGCCTCGGTCCCGTTCAGGGACAGCAGTTCGATGCGGTGTATCGTGATCTGGCGCGGCGGCCGTTCCAGCTCGATGCCGGCGCGCGCGTACTCGTACAACGGCTTGCCATCGCGCTTGAGCGCGGAATACATGGGCGGAATCTGCTCGATCGTGCCCGAGAATCGTGACAGCGCGTCGCGCAGCGACTGCTCATCCACCGTAAACCCGGGCTCGGCGGTGGACACCACATTGCCGGTCAGGTCGCCCGAGTCGGTTTCGGAGCCAAATTGCAGCGTAGCGCGATATGCCTTGTCGGCGCTGAGCATCGCACCGGAAATCTTGGTTGCGCGGCCCATGCAGCACACCAGCAAGCCGGTGGCGAAGGGATCCAGCGTGCCCGTGTGGCCGGCTTTCGCCGCGTCCATGGCACGTTTGGCGCGTTGCAGGGCGTGGTTGCTCGACAAACCTACGGGTTTGTCGAGCAACAGCACACCGTCGAGCGTAAGCCCGCGTCGTTTAGCCATCGTCGGAATCCGGTTTAAAGCAGTGACGACAGCCCGATCAGGACTGGTCTTCAGGTTCGTCGGGCACGCCCGAGTGCGGGCCGGGCCGGTTTGCGCGGTCGATCAGAATCGACATCTCGATGCCACGGGCGATCTGCTCGTCGTGGAAGAAGCGCAAAGTGGGGACAGTGTGGATGTGCAGCAGCTTGTACAGCTGGGAATGCAGCCAACCGGCTTTCTCGTTCAGCAAGGCGGTCGCGGCTTCGGGCTCGGCGCCCAGAACCGTGAAATACACCTTTGCGTGCGCGTAGTCGGTCGACAGTTCCACACCGGAGAGCGTGATCAGTCCAGCGCGGGTCGTGTCGATCTCGCGCTGGATGATCCCGGCCAGATCCTTCTGGATCTGGTCGGCCAGCCGCAGATTGCGGCCGGGGATGGCTTTGGACTTGTGACGGCTCATTAGAAAAAATGCCTCGCGGACGCCTTACAGCGTACGCGCGATTTCCTTGATTTCAAAGACTTCCAGCTGGTCGCCCACCTGGATGTCGTTGTTGCCGCGCAGCGTAAGACCGCAGTCGAAGCCAGACTTGACTTCCTTGACGTCGTCCTTGAAGCGGCGCAGCGAATCGAGCTGGCCGGTCCAGTGAACCACGTTGTTGCGCAGCAGGCGGACTTGCGAATCGCGACGCACCAGACCGTCCAGCACCATGCAACCGGCGATATTGCCGATGCGGGAGATGCTGTAGACCTCGCGGATCTCGACCAAGCCGATGACTTCTTCCTTCTTCTCGGGCGCCAACATGCCCGACATGGCTGCCTTCACCTCATCCACGGCGTCGTAGATGATGTTGTAGTAGCGCACGTCGATGCCGTTGTTCTCGGCCAGCTTCTTGGCGCTGGCTTCGGCGCGAACGTTGAAGCCGATGACGACGGCGTTCGAGGCGATGGCCAGGTTGATGTCGCTTTCCGAGATGCCGCCGACGGCAGCGTGCACGACCTGCACGCGCACTTCGTCGGTCGACAGCTTGGTCAGGGACTGCACCAGCGCTTCCTGCGAACCCTGGACGTCGGTCTTCACGATCAGGGCCAGGGTCTGCGTGCCCTCGCCCAGGTTGTCGAACATGGATTCGAGCTTGGCGGCCTGCTGGCGGGCCAGCTTGACGTCGCGGAACTTGCCCTGGCGGAACAGCGCGATTTCGCGCGCCTTGCGCTCATCGGACAGCACCATCAGCTCGTCGCCGGCAGCCGGCACTTCGGTCAGGCCCTGGATTTCCACGGGGATGGACGGACCGGCTTCCTGGATCGGCTTGCCGTTTTCGTCCAGCATGGCGCGCACGCGGCCGAAGCTTGCGCCGGCCAGCACCACGTCGCCGCGCTTGAGCGTGCCGCTCTGCACCAGGATCGTCGCGACCGGGCCGCGGCCCTTGTCGAGACGGGCTTCGATCACCAGACCCTTGGCGGGCGCGTCGACCGGCGCCTTCAGTTCCAGCACTTCGGCCTGCAGCAGCAGGTTTTCGAGCAGATCGTCGATGCCTTCGCCGGTCTTGGCCGACACGGACACGAACGGCACGTCGCCGCCGTATTCTTCCGGCACCACTTCCTCGGCAACCAGTTCCTGCTTGACGCGGTCGGGGTTGGCGGAGGGCTTGTCGATCTTGGTCATGGCCACGACCATGGGAACGCCTGCGGCCTTCGCGTGGTGGATGGCTTCGCGGGTCTGCGGCATCACGCCGTCGTCGGCCGCGCAGACCAGGATGACGATGTCGGTGGCCTTGGCACCGCGGGCACGCATGGCGGTGAACGCCTCGTGGCCCGGGGTGTCGAGGAAGGTGACCATGCCGCGCTCGGTCTGAACGTGGTAGGCGCCGATATGCTGCGTAATGCCGCCAGCTTCGCCCGCGGCGACCTTGGCGCGGCGGATGTAATCCAGCAGCGAGGTCTTGCCGTGGTCGACGTGGCCCATGACGGTCACGACCGGAGCGCGCGACATCTGTTCGGCTTCCGACACGGTGGCGGTTTCGTCCAGGAAGGCTTCCGGATCGTCCAGCTTGGCGGCGATCGCCACGTGGCCCAGTTCCTCGACCACGATCATGGCCGTTTCCTGGTCCAGCACCTGGTTGATGGTGACCATCTGGCCCAGCTTCATCAGTTGCTTGATGACTTCGGCGGCCTTGACGGACATCTTGTGGGCCAGGTCGGCCACGCTGATGGTTTCCGGCACGTGGACTTCACGCGCGATGAATTCCTGCGGCACCGGCTCGTTGCGGCGATCGTTCTGCTGGTTGCGGCCGCCTCGGCCGCCCTTGCCACCGCCCTTGCCGCCCGCGCGCCAGCCGTCGCGGCTGGCCGGGGCTGCCGGCTTGTCCGCGGGCTTCTTGCGCGAGGCGTCATCGGACCAGGTCGACGCGACTTCGGCGGTCTTGATGGTCTTCTTCGCGCCGGGAGCGGCGGGCTTGGCGTCCTTCTTGGCGCCAGGAGCGGCGCCCGGCTTGCCGGCCGGCTTGTGCAGCGTGCCCGAGATCGGCGCCGCGGCGGCGGGCGCTTCCGGTTCGGGAGCGCGCAGCACCTTGCGCGGACGATTCAGCATCTCGCGCAGCGCGGCGGCTTCGGCCTCGGCCTTGCGGCGGGCCTCATCGCGGGCTGCCGGCGCGGCGGAAGCGGCCAGCGGCGGGCCGGCGCGGCGGTTGTCCGCGCGGTTGCCTACCTTGACGGCGGGCGCGGCGGGCTCGGGCTTCGCGGCGGTTTTGACGGGTTCGGACTTCGCAGCAGGCTGAGCCTGGGCGACAGGCGCGGCGGCCTGGGAGATAGATGGTTCGGACTTATTGGCTAGCACAACGGGTTCCGGCTTGGCTTCTTCAGCCTTGGGCTCGGTGGATTCAGTCTTGACTTCGGGCTTGGCCTGTTCGGCCACGGGCTCGGCAGGAGCAGGCGCCGGCGTCGGTTCGGGTTCAGGCTGGGCCTGGACTTCGGCGGCTTTCGCCTCGACGGGAGCGGGCGCTTCGGCCGCGACGGATTCAACGGGCGCGGGCGCTTCAACCGGCGCGGGCGCTTCTGCAGCAACGGGCTCTTCCGCCTGGACGGGGGCAGCAGCCTCCACCTGAGCGGGAGCGGCCTCGAGAGGGGCGGCCGCGACAGGAGCCTCGGGGACGACGGGCGCCGACACCTGCGGCGCTTCATCAACGGCTGCGTCATCTTCGGCACGCGCGGACGCGGCCTGTTCCAGGGCGATTTCGGAGGGATCACGCTTGACGAACACGCGCTTCTTGCGCACTTCGACCTGGATCGTGCGCGAACGGCCGGTGGCATCCGCCTGGCGGATTTCGGACGTCTGGCGGCGCGTCAGGGTGATCTTCTTGCCTTCGGTCGCGCCGTGGGCGCGACGCAGCGATTCGAGCAATTTCGCCTTGTCGCTGTCGGTGACGGAATCGTCGACCGATTTGAGGTCAACGCCGGCCGAGCGCAGCTGATCCAGCAGCACATTGGCAGGCATTTTCAGCTCGGTAGCGAACTGCGCGACGGTATTACTCGACATTAGGCTCTCTCTTCCCTATATGCAGCTATTACAAACAACGTGAACTCGCGGCGGCGGAAACTCCGTCCGCCGCGGACCCGTGTCCTTTTGGTTATTCTTCGTCGAACCAATGGGCGCGGGCACGCATGATGAGATCGCTGGCTTCCTGTTCGGTCAAACCGGCGATTTCCGCCAGTTCGTCCGTCGCCAATTCGGCCAGATCATCACGCGTATGCACTTGGCGCTCGGCCAGCTTGGCAGCCAGTTCGGGCGTCATGCCTTCGAGTTCAAGCAAGTCCTGCGCGGTCTCAAGGCGCTCTTCCTGGGCGATTGCCTCGGTCAGCAGCGCATTGCGGGCGCGGGCGCGCAACTCATTAATGGTGTCTTCGTCAAAGGCCTCGATTTCCAGCAGTTCCTGCATGGGCACGTAGGCGATTTCCTCGATACCGGTAAAACCTTCGTCGATCAGGATGTCAGCGACTTCCTCGTCGACGTCCAGCTTGCTCATGAACGTGGCGCGCAGGCCCGAACGCTCGACTTCCTGGCGGTTCAGGCTTTCTTCCGGCGTCATGATGTTGATCTGCCAGCCGGTCAGCTCGGAAGCCAGGCGGACGTTCTGACCCTTGGCGCCGATGGCCTTGGGCAGGTTTTCCTCGTCCACCACGACGTCCATCGCGTGCTTGTCTTCGTCGACGACGATGGATTCGACGTTGGCCGGCGCCAGGGCGCCGATCACAAACTGCGCGGGGTCTTCCGACCACAGCACGATATCGACCTGTTCGCCGCCCAGTTCGTTGCGCACGGCGGTAACACGCGAACCGCGCATGCCCACGCAGGTGCCGATCGGGTCGATGCGCTTATCGTATGCCACCACGGCGATCTTCGCACGCACGCCGGCGTCGCGGGCCGCAGCCTTGATCTCAAGCAGGCCCTGCTCGATTTCGGGAACTTCGTTCTCGAACAGCTGGCGGATGAAATCCGGCGCAGTGCGCGACAGGATCACCTGCTGGCCGCGCGCGGCGTGGTCTACGCGCAACACAAAAGCGCGAACCCGGTCGGCCACCCGGAGGTTTTCCTTCGGGATCATTTCGGAGCGCGGCAGGCGCGCTTCGATCTTGCCGGTTTCGACGATGGCGTCGCCCTTGTCCATGCGCTTGATCGTGCCGGACACGATGGATTCGCCACGGTCCAGGAAGTCGTTCAGCACCTGTTCGCGCTCGGCGTCGCGGATCTTCTGCAGAATGGCCTGCTTGGCGGCCTGCGCGCCGATGCGGCCGAACTCGATGGGTTCGAGCGGCTCTTCGATGTACTCGCCTTCCTGGATGCCGGGAACGATTTCCTGCGCATCCGACAGCATTTCCTGCTTGTCGGGTTCTTGCAGGCCAGCTTCGTCAGGCACGACCAGCCAGCGGCGGAAGCCTTCGTGATCGCCCGTGTCCCTATCGATGGCGACACGGATGTCCGCATCATCCTTGAAGCGCTTTTTCATCGCCGAGGCCAGCGCGCTTTCCAGCGCTCCGAACACGACGTCGCGCGTGACGTTCTTTTCACGCGCCAAGGCATCGACCAACAGAAGAATTTCGCGACTCATCGCTTTTTGCCCTTGAAATCCAGAACGGGATCCAGTTTTGCACGTTCGATATCGTCGACCGTGAAATTCAACACCTGGATTTCGTTCTTTTTTGCCTCAAATTCGAGACCGAACACGGTCTTTTGCATTCCAGCAGCCGCGTCGGAGGCTGCGGCGTCGTCTTCGGGCATCGTCAAGATGCCGGCAAAGACCTTGCGGCCGTCCAATGCCTCGCGCAGCTTGATTTCGATGCGCTCGCCTGCGAAACGGCGGAATTCAGCCTCGTTGCGCAGCGGGCGGTCTACGCCCGGCGAACCGACTTCCATCCGCTTGTAGTCGACGTTCTCGACTTCAAACACCCGCGACAATTGGCGGGACACCTGCTCACAGTCTTCGATGCGCACACCGCCGACCCGATCGATCGTGACGCGCAAAAGGCCCAGGGCGGCACGCTCGACGTCCACGAGTTCGACGTCCATGCCGGCCAGAGCCTCTTTGGTCAATGCGAATAAATCAGCCATATACTCAAAAAAAATGGGCTGCACGCCCAGCCCACCGTATTGCACAGAGCCCAGCCGCCACCCTACTGCACGTAAGGAGCAATGCTGGGCAGTGCCCTATATTGCGACCTAAATTTGGCTTGCGCCGCCCTGGTCAGTCCTGACCCGCCGCCCCAACCCGCAATTCGGATCAGGCGGCACCTGGCGCAAAGTCCGATGCCAACTACTGCCTGGCTGCTGCCGCCACCGCTGCATTCGCTACGCTTTTGCCACGAACTTGCCATGCATTTGCGATGCGTTGGCAATGGGTTAGCGCGGGTTTACAGAGGCATTGCTGCCTTACGGCACGCAAAAGGCAACGACACGAAGCCATGAAAACCATTGATTTTACCAGATAAACTGGAAAAACGCCTGATTCGTCACGGGCTTACGACTATGCGGGACATATCCCGCCCGGCGGCGCGGCCAGCGCGCCGCCCGACAGCGATCAGCGACCCTGCCGGCCGCGCCCGCCCATCACGCCCAGGCGGGATTCATGCGCCGACGCGCCGCGCGGCTGCCAGTCATCGCCACGGGGAGCAGAGGAGGCATTACGCGGAGCGCGCGGCTTGCCGCCAGCGCCCGGCCCCTTGTTTCCAGCGGCGCCGCCCGCCTTGTTGCCTGCGGAACCCGTTGCCTTGTTGCCGCCACGACCGCCGCCGGCTGCCGCCGGCTTGCCGCCCCGACCGCCGTTGCCGCGCGCGCCCGCGGGCTTGCCGCCCGCCGGCCTGCGCGCGCCGCCAGCCGGCGCCTCGGCGGCATTGCCGAAACCAGCATCGGCCGACGCCGCATTGCCAGGCTGCCCGCCAGCCGCGGCTGCGCGCGGACCTCGCGGCTTGCCGCCAGATTTGCCAGCATTGCCGGCGGGCCTGCCGCCCTGCTTGCCACCCGGCTTGCCGCCTGCGGCCGCGGAACGGCCGCCGCCAGGCTTGCCGCCCTTGCGGTTGCCGCCAGCGCCTTCTCCCGACAGGGGATGGCCATTGGCATAACCACCGGCAATCATCAAACCCGTACCAAAGGGATCCGACGGACACGCGGCCGCCTGGCCGGCGCTGCCCAAGCGGCCGCCCTGCAGCTTGCCGCGGCGACCGATGCGGGCACCGTTCAAGCCGTTGCGGTCCATGGTGCCAAAGCCCGGGGGCAGCGCGCTGTCATGCGATTGCGGCTGCTTGGAGCGGCGGCGGTTGCCGCCGGCTTCGTCGTCATCGCGCACCAGGCCCAGCTGGACCATCAACGCCGTGACCAGGGAGGCATCCAGCTCCTCCCAGCGGCCGCGGCGCAGCGTGCGCGGCAGGACCACGTCACCGAAACGGGTGCGGATCAGCCGGCTGACCGTGACGCCCACGGCCTCGAACATGCGGCGGACTTCGCGATTGCGGCCTTCCTGCAGGGTGACCCGATACCAGCGGTTACTGCCGTCGCCACCCAGGTAGTCCAGCGCACCGAACGCGGCCAGCCCGTCTTCCAACTCGATGCCATCGACCAGCGACTGGCGCTGGGCCTCGTCCATCTCACCCAGCACGCGGACCGCGTATTCGCGTTCCGTGCCGTAGCGCGGGTGCATGATGCGGTTGGCCATGTCGCCGGACGTCGTGAAGATCAGCAGACCCTCTGTGTTCAGGTCCAGACGCCCCACCGACAGCCATTTGCCCGTGCGCAGCTTGGGCAGGCGGGCAAAGACGCTGGCGCGGCCGCCCGGATCGTCGTGGCTGACGATTTCGCCGGCGGGCTTGTGATACAGGATCACGCGCGGCGGCTTCTTCGTATTCACGCGCATGATGGGCTTGCCATTGACGCGCACTTGATCGTTGGGCGCCACGCGCTGGCCGATATGGGCGGGCTCGCCGTTGACCGACACCCGGCCCGCGACGATCAGTTCTTCCATTTCGCGGCGCGAACCGATGCCGGCGTCAGCCAGCACCTTGTGCAGCTTGGGCATGACCGAATCGCTGTTCAGGTACTTGCCCAGGCGCTGCTCCATGCGGTCAGCAGTTTCCAGGTACGACAACGCCTGCTCGGCCTCCTGCTCCGTGCCGCGCGACTCCTGCGGCTCGGCCTGGACTGCGGTAGCGGCAGCGGCTGCCGGCTGAGCCTCGCCCGCCGGCGCCTGCTCGGCGGCGGCATCGCCGCGGCGGCGGCGGAACGGCGTTCTCAGCTTGCGGCCTCGGCCGCGGGCGCCCGCCTCGCCTTCTGCTGCCGGCTCGCGCGCGGCGGATTCCGGCTGGCCGTTGGAAGCGGCATCATCCGAACGGGGATTGTCGTCCTGCATTGCTGTATTCGTTGTCACTGGGACAGCTCCGAATTTCAAACTTGGGTAGGCCTGCCTGCGGCAGGCTCGTCATCATCTGGGGACGCCGGCTCTCGATCAGCCTCGGGCCGCTCAAAGCCTGCCTCGTCCGATTCCGGGGAGGCGGCATCCGGGCCAGGCCGAACAGGATCGGCAAGACCGGAAGCGGGCTCATGCCCGGCGGCGTCAGGCGCCGCAGTATCGGTCTCGTCAATCGGGTCGGTCGGTTCCGCGTGTTTTGCGTTCTCGACGCTTTCCTTTGCAGCACCGGCTTCTGGGGCATCGGCGGCCATATTGGAAATGTCGTTGTCAGCCGCGTCGTCGGGAAAACCGGACATGGCTGACGTATTGGACAAGCCTTCGGCTTGCTCCCGGACGGTGGATTCGTCAGCGGGATCCGCGCCTTCTTCTGTGCGCGAAAGCACGGATTCTACGCTATCGACGGGAGCTATGGGTACATCCTGTTCCGAAACAGACAATTCCGCAACCGGAATACTGACCTCGGACTCCCCGTCCTCGCCCGCCACGGCAACCTCGCCTTCGGAGCGCGCGCCCATTTCGACGCCATCCTCGCCCGCGGAATCTGCGTCGCCCGCGGCATCCGCCGCAACCTCGGCCACGCCCTCAGGCTGCTGGCCGGCGGCTTCCTCGCGGTCGCCAGGCACATCGCCTTCGGCCGCAGCCTCTTCCCCACCCAGCACCTGCTGCACTTCGCCCAGATCCAGCCCGGCGAGCGCCGCGGCCGCCTGCGCGGACTCGAGCGCAGGCAATTCGTCCAGGGCACGCAGACCCAGATCATCCAGAAACTGGCGCGTGGTGCCGAACAACGCCGGGCGGCCCGGCGCGTCGCGGTGGCCGATGACCTCGATCCACCCCCGATCCTCGAGCGCTTTCACGATCTGGGAAGACACGGTGACACCGCGGATATCCTCGATGTCGCCCCGCGTCACCGGCTGGCGCCAGGCCACGATGGCCAGCGTTTCCATCACGGCGCGCGAGTACTTCGGCGGTTTTTCCGGATTGAGGCGCTCAAGGTAGCGCTGCATGCGCGGGCGGCTCTGAAAGCGCCACCCGGTGGCCAATTGCACCAATTCCAGGCCGCCGTCAGCCCAATTGGCCTGCAGCGTTTCCAGCAACGCGCGCAACGCGCTGTTGTCGAATTGTTCATCGTCCCCGAACAGCTTGCGCATATCGGACAGGTGCATCGGCTGCGCCGCGCAAAGCAGCGCGGTTTCCAACACGAGTATTGCCTCGCTATCGTTCATCGACATTCAAATTCAAAAAGGGCTAACTTGCGCTAGGTTGAAAATAAGGCTACTATTCATTTCTCAGACGCGGGGTGGAGCAGTCTGGCAGCTCGTCGGGCTCATAACCCGAAGGTCGTAGGTTCAAATCCTGCCCCCGCAACCAAATTGATTCAGGCCTGGCGCACGCGCCGGGCCTTTTTCATTTGCGGCGCCGGAAAAAATCCACGAGTACGGCAAACCAGCCAACGCACGCAACCCCGGCACGCCGGCACGCGCACCCGCCGCCGGACCGGCAGCCTCGGCGGCTCGCCAGCAACAGACAGCATTGGTTTGCGAAATTTTCACTGGATTCCTGTGTTTACCGCCATGCGCCCCGGATATGCGTACCCCGGACATGTGCCGAAACGACCGCGCCAATCGGGATTGGGCGGAATGCCTGCCGTGACCTGCACGGCAAACACTCAAGCAAATTCTGGAAAAGCCGGCAGAAATCGCCGGCCAGCCCGCAGAGCACGCCGACAACTCGGCGCAGCCTTCCTGCGGCAATCGATATCAAGGACCCGAATCATCGAGGCTCGGGCTGCGCGGACTGGCCGCAACATTCCATAAACCCGATAAGCTTCCCCTGGCGCATGCGGAAACGGGTTCCGCGATGCCGCAGCCCACCAGAGCTGCAACCACGATTCTTGGATGTTTTATAAGACTACACGCTGACAGGCATAAGCCCATCGCGCCTAGCATGTTCAAGCAGTTGTTCGATTATACCGCCATATACCCCACCCTCAAGCCTGAGCGACGCCGAACGCGGCGCGAAAACTACGGTGCAGGCTTGTCCCATGGCGTGGATTCCAGGCGGCCCACCAGAAAATCCAGCATGGACCGCAAGATCAGCGGCATCTGGCGGCGCGAGACGTAAACCCCGTAAATGCCCAGCTCCTGAGGCTTGCTTTGGGTCAGGATGGCCCGCAAGCGGCCCGAGGCAATGTCGTCCGCAGCGTAGTAAGTCGGCAGCATGGCAATGCCCGCCCCTTCCAGCGCCGCGCGCGACAGCACCGACACCTCATTCGCGCTGATGTTGCCGCTGACGGGCACATCCACCGGTTCGCCGTCGCGCTCGAAGCGCCACAGGCTTTTGCCGAAGTAGGAGTGAGTCAGGCAATTGCGCAAGGACAAGTCCTCGATACGGGCCGGCACGCCTTCGCGCTGCAAATACTCGGGCGAGGCGCACACCACCGAACGGCAGACCGCAAGCTTGCGGGCGATCAGATTGGGATCGAGATCATTGGTGATGCGCACGGCCAGGTCCACGCGCTCTTCCACCAGATTGACGGCGCGATCCACCAGCATCAGATCGACCGAAGTGCCCGGATGCAGCTTGACGTAATCGGTGATGGCGCTGGCCAGATGCCGGGAGCCGAACGACATGCTGGTGGTGATGCGCAGCAGGCCCCGCGGCGTGTCGTCCGGAGTCGATACAGCATTGCGCAGATCCCCCACCATGTCCAGCATCTGCCGGCAGCGCGGCAGCGTTTCAGCGCCGGCGGGCGTCAGGCTCAGGCGCCGTGTCGTGCGATGCAACAGGCGCACTCCCACCCACTGCTCCATTTCCGCCAGATAGCGCGACACCATGGCGCGCGACATATCCAGATGAATCGCCGCCGCCGACAGGCTACCCCTGTCAGCGACCTCCACGAACACCTGCATGGCTTTCAAACGATCCATGATTGTCTCGATTCTTGCACCAGACCGCTCCGGTTATACCGTATTTCGGTGCAACGCCGACATCAAAATCAAGACCACCATCCGGAAGGCCCAGACCGTCAGCCACGGACAATCAAAGGATGGACTGCCCAAGCGCGGCACCCAGAGCAGCGCGAACCTCCGCCACCTCAGGCCCTCGCAAGATGCAGACCAGCCGCGACACCTGCTCGCCGCCCGGCCATTGATCGAGTTGACTCACCGGATAGAGCTCGCCATGCACGCCATGCACCTCGCACGGCAGCATCTCGCCCTCGAAACATACCAAGCCCTTCATACGCAGCAAGCCCTGCCCGTAGCGCTCCAGGATCCGCGACATGCCGGCCAGAAACGCCGCCCGCCCGACGGGAACAGCCAAAACCAGGGAGAAACTGCCCACGCTTCCATGGCGGGCCGCCCGAGGCTGGGCAAATGGCCGCAGCCAACCCGCCAGGGCAGCGCCATCGCGCCTGGCCTGCCTATCCAGCCCCAGGCGCAGCGCATCGGCAAGCGGCGCATCGGGCCATTGGACGCAACGTTGCGCACCCGGATTGATGTCGGCGACCGCCTGCCCCAGGCGGTCCAGGCTTGCCTCGTCCGACAGGTCCGGCTTGCTGAACACCACGACATCCGCCAAGGCCAGTTGCCGCGGCGCCTCGGGTTGCCGCTCCAATTGATCCAGGCCGTTGCGCGCATCCACCAGGACGATCGCTCCCCGGTACGCATAGCGCTCGGCCAGGAAGCGGTCGTGCTTGAGGGTGAACAGGATGGGCGCAGGATCGGCCAGCCCGCTGGTTTCGATGAGCACGCGGCGAAAGGGTTTGATCTTGCGGCTGAGCGCGAGCATGAACAAATCGCGCAAGGCATCGACCACCGCGCCACTGACGACGCAGCACAGGCAGCCACCCTCGACCAGCACGATGTTGTCGCGGGCCTGCCGCACCAGATGATGATCGACGCCCACTTCGCCGTATTCATTGACGATGACGACGGCATCGGCGTACGCCGGATCCCGCAACAGCCGGTTGAGCAACGACGTCTTGCCGCTGCCCAGAAAACCGGAAATCACCGTCACGCCTATGCGCTTGTCGTCCATGCCCGATCTTCCATGACAGATCCGATGCAGCAAACCAAAAGGGCCATTCACTTGCGTGAATGGCCCTGAATTCTTTGGCTCCCCGAGCTGGGCTCGAACCAGCGACCTGCGGATTAACAGTCCGTCGCTCTACCGACTGAGCTATCGGGGAACTGCTAAGAAACGAGATTATGAACTAAAAAATCAGACTGTGCAAATCGCCGGATTTTTCCAGTGTTTTGAGCGCATGGTTTCCCATCGCCAAAAAACTCTGATATGATCTCGGTCTTTCCAGATCGGACCCCATAAATCAGGGCCACGAGACAGGAAAAACAAAGATGTTTTGCTTGCGGTTCCAGCATCACCGGAACGAAGCAAATGGTCTTGCCGGCATAGCTCAGTTGGTAGAGCAGCGCATTCGTAATGCGAAGGTCGTAGGTTCGACTCCTATTGCCGGCACCAGATTTCAAGAAGCAGCCCTCTCGGGCTGCTTTTTTCATTTCCGCGCCCGTTCCGCGCCGCACCCTCGCCCGGGAACTCCCGCCCGCCACCGCGCATCCAACCTGCTGGACCATCCTGGCGGACACGACCATGCGCATCCTTCTTGTTGAAGACGATCTCATGATAGGCGAGAGCGTGCTGGACTTCCTGCGCGCCGAACACTACGCCGTCGACTGGGTCAAGGACGGCAATGCGGCGGAACTCGCGCTGCGCACCGACACCTACGACCTCATACTGCTGGACCTGGGCCTGCCCAAGCGCGACGGCCTGTCGCTGTTGCGCGACCTGCGCGCGCGCAAGGACCGCACGCCGGTGCTGATCGCCACCGCCCGCGACGCCGTGAGCGACCGCATCGCGGGCCTGGACGCCGGCGCCGACGACTACGTGGTCAAGCCCTACGACGTGGACGAGCTGCTGGCCCGCATGCGCGCCCTGATCCGGCGCAGCGCCGGCCGCGCCGAGCCGGTATTCGAACACGAGGGCATCACCATAGACCCCCAGTCGCACGCGGCCATGGTGGACGGCACCCCCGTGACGCTGACCGCGCGCGAATGGGCCGTGCTCGAACCGTTGATCGCGCGTCCCGGCATGATCTTCTCCCGCGCCCAGCTGGAAGAAAAGCTGTATAGCTGGAAAGAGAGCATCAGCAGCAACGCGGTTGAGGTTTATATTCATGGCCTGCGCAAGAAGCTGGGTCCGAACCTGATCCAGAACGTCAGAGGCGTCGGCTATGTCATCCCCAAAACATGAGCATTCCGCTTAGCTACTCACTGAGAGCCAGGCTGCTTTTTTTCCTGTTGGCCGCCATCGTGGTCGGCGCGCTGGTGCAAGGCGCCATCGCCTACCGCAACACCTTGGCGCAAGCCGACGACATCTTCGATTCGCTGCTGCAGCGCACCGCCCTGTCGCTGGGGACCGGCGACGGACTGCTCAGCACAGGCCCGACGCACGCGCGCGGCGCGGGCTCTCCCGTCGCCGACGACTTGATCATCCAGATCTGGACGCCCGACGGCCTGCGCGTCTTCAATTCCCGCTCGCGCCGCCCACTGCCAGACCAGATCGTGCTCGGCTTCTCCGACGCGAAAATGGAGGGCAGCACCTACCGCGTATATTCGCTGGCCACGCCCTTCCAGGTCATCCAGGTGGCGCAGGACATGGGCGTGCGCACCAGCATGGCGCGCGCGCTGGCGCTACGCACCATCGCCCCCATCGCCGCCGCGGCGCCCCTGCTGATGCTGATCGTCTGGTGCGTGGTGAGCTGGTCGCTGCGCCCCGTGAAGCGCGCGCGCGCCCAGGTCGCGGCGCGGCAGCCCGAGGACCTTTCCCCCGTCAGCGTGCAAGGCTTGCCCGACGAGATCCGGCCGCTGGTCCAGGAACTGAACCTGCTCCTGGAACGCATGCGCGGCGCCTTCGCGCAGCAGAAGCAATTCGTGGGCGATGCAGCGCATGAGCTGCGTTCACCGCTGACCGCGCTGCGGCTGCAACTACAGGCGCTGCAACGCGCCGGCGACGCGGAGACGCGCAAGCTGGCCGAGCAGCGCCTGGCTGCCGGCATCGACCGCGCCACGCGCCTGGTGGAACAGTTGTTGTCGATGGCGCGCCATGAAAACGCGGCAGAACAGACGCCTCCTGAAGCCGTGGACCTGGCCGACGTGTTGCGCCAGGCGCTCTCCGAGATGCTGCCCCAGGCCAACGCCAAGACGATCAGCATCGATCTGGACGGCGCGCCACAGGCATGGGTGCAAGGGCACCGCGATGCGTTGACGCTGCTGGTGCGCAATCTGCTGGACAACGCCATCAAGTACACCCCCGCCGGCAAGCGCATCCACCTCCACCTGGAACAGGCCGCCCATGAAGTCGCCCTGCTGATCGACGATGAAGGCCCCGGTGTCGCGCCGGAAGAGCGCGAACGCGTGTTCGACCGCTTCTACCGCGTCGAAGGCAATGCACAGCATGGCAGCGGCCTGGGACTGGCGATCGCGCGCAGCATCGCCGACCAGCACGGCGCGGCGATAACGCTGCAGGACACGCCGGCCGGCCAGGGCCTGCGCGTGAAGGTGGCTTTCCCGACTTAAGGCTCGCCTTTAAGGCCCGCCTTTAAGACTCGCCTAAGTGTCAGGCCCGAAGATAGCGTCATGTCCTTCAACATGAACGCAGGAGCCGACATGAAGACCACCCAAATGAAACCCTCGCGCCTGATGCTGGCGCTGCTGGCAGCCGGCGCCATAGGCGGCGCGGGCGCAACCGCCTTCACCGCCGGCGTTTCGATGGCGGCCAACGCGCCGGCCATTACCTCCTCCCTCCAGGCGCCCGGCACGTCCAGCCCGCCCAACTTCGCGCAGATCACGCGCGACTTCGGCCCGGCCGTGGTGAACATCAGCGTCAGCGGCACCCGCAAGGTCTCTGCCGACGAAGGCGATCCCTTTGCCCAGTTCTTCGGCCAGATTCCCGGCGCGCGCGGCCAAAGGCCTTCGCGCGAAGTGCCGATGCGCGGCGAAGGCTCCGGCTTCATCGTCAGCGCCGACGGCACCATCCTGACCAATGCGCACGTAGTCCAGGACGCCAAGGAAGTCACGGTCAAGCTGACCGACCGCCGCGAGTACAAGGCCAAGGTGCTGGGCTCGGATCCGCAGACCGACGTGGCCGTCCTCAAGATCGACGCCAAGAACCTGCCGGTGGTGAAGGTGGGCGACGTCAACCAGCTGCAGGTGGGCGAATGGGTGCTGGCCATCGGCTCGCCCTACGGCCTCGAAAACACGGCCACCGCCGGCATCGTCAGCGCCAAGGGCCGCTCGCTGCCGGACGACACCTCGGTGCCTTTCATCCAGACGGACGTGGCGGTGAATCCCGGCAACTCGGGCGGCCCGCTGTTCAACGACCGCGGCGAAGTGGTGGGCATCAACTCGCAGATCTACAGCCGCACCGGCGGATTCCAGGGCTTGTCGTTCTCGATTCCGATCGACGTGGCCTACAAGATCAAGGACCAGATCCTGGAACACGGCAAGGTGCAGCACGCCAGGCTGGGCGTAACGGTGCAGGAAGTGAACCAGGACCTGGCCAACTCCTTCAAGCTGGATACGCCCTCGGGCGCGCTGGTGTCCAGCGTGGAGAAAGGCAGCGCAGCCGACAAGGCCGGCCTGCAGCCCGGCGACGTGGTGCGCAAGATCGACGGCAAGACCATCGTGTCGTCAGGCGATCTGGCCTCCACCATCACGCTGGCCACGCCGGGCGAGAAGATCAAGCTGGACGTCTGGCGCAACGGTTCGCAAAAGGAACTGGTCGCCACCCTGGGCGGCATACCCAAGGACAAGACCCAGGCCTCGGCGGGAGAGCAGGAGGTGCAGCGCGGCCAGCTCGGCCTGGCGCTGCGTCCGCTAAGCCCGCAGGAGCAGCAGGCGGCCGGCGCCGAAGGCCTGCTGATCGAACGCTCGATCGGGCCGGCCGCCAAGGCCGGGATCGAACCGGGCGACGTGCTGCTGTCCTTGAACGGGGTGCCCGTGCACAACGTCGCGCAGGTCAAGGAAGCGCTGTCCAAGGCGGGCAAGACGGTCGCCCTGCTGGTACAGCGCGGCGAAGCCAAGATCTTCGTGCCGGTGCAGATCGGCTGAGCCGGTCCGCACCCGGTTAGCCGCTACTCCGCGTCGGGCTGCTTGCCCGGCGCGGCCGCATCGAAGGCCGGCAGCGCGCGGCAGGCGGCATCAATACGCACGACGTTGGGCATGGCCGACAGATCGCAGTCGAAACGCTGGGCGTTCGCCACCTGGGGCACCAGGCACAGGTCGGCGATCGTGGGCGTGTCGCCATGGCAGAAACGGCCGGTGGCAGCAGAGCCCGCCAGCTGCGCCTCCAGGGCCTCCAGGCCCTGATGCACCCAGTGCTTGTACCAGGCGGTCTTGGCGGCCTCGTCCACGCCCAGGGTGTGCTTCAGGTACTTCAGCACGCGCAGATTGTTCAAGGGATGCGTGTCGCAGGCGATGCCCAGCGCCAGGTCGCGCACCCGAGCGCGGCCTATCGCGTCCGCCGGCAGCAGCGGCACCTCGGGATGCGTTTCTTCCAGGTATTCAATGATGGCCAGCGACTGGCCGATGACGGCGTCGCCGTCGACCAGCGTGGGCACCAGCGCGGTCGGATTCACCTTGCGGTAATCCGCCGACAGCTGCTGGCCGCCGTCCTTCAGCAGATGCACGGGCAGGTATTCGTAGGGCAGCCCCTTGAGATTCAGGGCGATGCGCACCCGGTACGCGGCCGAGCTGCGAAAGTAGCTGTACAACTGCATGAAGTCTCCTTGATGTTCTGATGCGGCAGCGCCGCGCGGTCGCGCGGCGCCCGCCTGCTTATTCCAGCGATTCCGTCTGCGCCGACTTGCGGGACAGGCCCTTGGGCAGCGGGAACGCCACATTCTCTTCCAGGCCCGGCATGGTGCGCACCGACACCGCGCCCAATTCCTTGACCCGGTCGATGACCTGCTGCACCAGGATCTCGGGCGCGGATGCGCCCGCCGTCACGCCGATACGCTTGCGATCCACCAGCCAGGCCGGATCGATGGACTGCGCACCATCGATCAGGTAGGACGCCACGCCCTTGCGCTCGGCCACTTCGCGCAGCCGGTTGGAGTTGGAACTATTGGGGCTGCCCACCACCAGCACCAGGTCGCAATCCGGCGCCATCACCTTGACCGCGTCCTGGCGGTTCTGGGTGGCGTAGCAGATATCGCTTTTCTTGGGCTCGACGATGCTGGGGAAGCGCTCCTTCAGCGCCCGCGACACGGCCGCCGCGTCATCCACCGACAAGGTGGTCTGCGTGACGTAGGCCAGGTTTTCGGGGTCGGCCACCTGCAGGCCGGCGACGTCCTCGACGGTCTCGACCAGGTACATGCCGCCCTGGGCCTGGCCCAGCGTGCCTTCGACTTCGGGATGGCCTTTGTGGCCGATCATGATGATCTCGCGGCCGGCGGCGCGCATGCGGGCCACCTCGATATGGACCTTGGTGACCAGCGGGCAGGTGGCGTCGAACACGCGCAGCCCGCGCGAATCGGCCTCGGCCCGCACCGCCTTGGACACGCCGTGCGCCGAGAACACCACGATGGCGCCGGCGGGCGCGTCGTCCAGCTCGTCGATGAAGATGGCGCCCTTGGCGCGCAGGTCTTCGACCACGTAGCGGTTGTGGACGATCTCGTGGCGCACGTAGATGGGCGCGCCGTGCAGTTCGAGCGCGCGTTCGACGATGTCGATGGCGCGATCCACGCCGGCACAGAAGCCGCGCGGCTGCGCCAGCAGGACTTCGGCGTCGGCGGCGGTGACAACCTGGCTCATCAGAGGACTCCCAAGAGCGCCACGTCGACCCGCAAGCTGATGCCCGCGAGCGGGTGGTTGAAATCGAACAGGGCCGATTCGTCGTTGATTTCCTTCAGGACGCCCGAATAGCGTCCGCCATTGGGCGCGGCGAATTCCACCAGGTCGCCCGGCTCGAAGGTGGCGTCGGCGCCCGCATGCTCAGCCAGCATGGCGCGCGTGACGCGCTGGATGAGCTCGGGGTTGCGCTCGCCATAAGCGTCGGCCGGCTCGACCGTGACGCTGAAGCGCTCGCCTTCGGCGCGGCCGACCAGCGCCGCTTCCAGGCCGGGCGCCCATTGGCCGCTGCCCATCTGCAGCGTGCCGGGACGGCCGTCGAAGGTGTCGGCGAACACGGAATCCTTGCCCGGCCCGGAGGCCAGCGTGATGCGGTAGTGCAGCGTCAGGTAGGAATCCGGACGGACAAAAACGTTCACTTCGTTAGAGGCGATGCTCAAGATCTGCCACCGTATATGCAATTGAATAAACCCTGATTTTAGAGCCTCTTATGAAATTGTCCGATCGGCTGCCCAAACACGAGCGCCCCAGGGAGCGCTTGCTGCGCCACGGCGCCGGATCGCTCCAGGACTCGGAATTGCTCGCCATCGCCCTGCGCACCGGCATTCCCGGCCTGGACGTGGTGCAATTGGGCAGCCAGTTACTGGCCAGATTCGGCGGCCTGCGGGGCCTGCTGGGCGCGACGCCCGAGGAACTGACCGCGGTCCCCGGCCTGGGTGCGGCCAAGGCCTGCATGCTGGTCGCCCTGCTGGAACTGGCGCGCCGCGCCATCGAAGAGGATCTGACCCGCAATAGCAACCTGGCCCACCCGTTGCAGGTAAAGGAATATTGCAAAATGGCGCTGGGGCACCGCCAGGTGGAACACTGCATCGCGCTCTATCTGGACAACCGGCTGCGACTCATCGCCACGGGCGAGCTGGCGCGCGGCACCCTGTCCCAGGCATCGGTCTACCCCCGCGAGGTCGTGCGCGAGGCGCTGCGGCACCATGCGGCGGCCCTGATCATCGCCCATAACCATCCGTCCGGCCTGGCCGAGCCCAGCGCCGCGGACCGCGGCTTCACGCAGCACCTGAAACAGGCGTTGGCGCTGGTGGACATCCGGCTGGTGGACCATCTGATCGTCGCCGCCGGGACGGTCATCTCCATGGCCGAACTCGGCGGCCTGTAGGGGCTGCGGACAGCTCCCGAATTCGTTAGACTAGCGCCCGCAATTGTTTTAGGCTTAACGCATCTTCCGACCCATTCCGCCTGACATGAAACGCTTGTGGGACATCTCCCCGCCCGTCTCCACGGCGTCGCCAGTCTTTCCTGGCGACACGCCGTACCGCCAGCAATGGAAATGGTCGCTTACGCCCGGCTGCCCGGTGAACGTCAGCGAAATCACGCTGTCGCCGCACATCGGCGCGCATGCTGACGCGCCCCTGCACTACCAGAACGGCGCCGCCGCCATCGGCGCAGTGTCCCTGGAACCGTTCCTGGGGCCCTGTCGCGTCATACACGCCATCGATTGCGGCCCCCTCATCACGGTGGACCACGTGGCCCATGCGGGCTTGAACCTACCGCCCCGCGTGCTGGTCCGCACCGCCAAGCATGCCGCGCAGGACTGGTGGACCGACGATTTTTCCGCCTACGCGCCCCAGACCATCGAATGGCTGGCCGAACGCGGCGTCATGCTGATTGGCCTGGATACGGCCAGCATCGACCCCGCGTCCAGCAAGACCCTGGACAGCCACCACACGATCTTGCGGCACGACATGCGGGTACTGGAGAACCTGGTGCTCGACGATGTGCCGGAAGGCGATTACGAGTTGATCGCCCTGCCGTTGGCGCTGGTCCAGGCCGATGCCAGCCCGGTCCGCGCCGTCTTGCGCGAACTGTAGGCTGGTCCGCTGGCCATGGGCGGCCGATCCGAAATCGGCCGCCAGTTCTGGAAGCTCGACCATGAAACACCATTCCGATCCGCACGCGACGCTTGCCCGCGCCCGTCCCCATGCGCCCTCGTGGCGCGCCCTGCCCGCATCCGCGCGCAGCGCCGCCCCGCCCTGCCAGGGAGACCGCGCATGAGCCACTCCGAACGCCCCGAAGACATCGTCCGCCAGGAAAAAGCGCAGCTGGATTTCACGCGCGACATGACCTATGGCGATTACCTGCATCTGGACGAACTGCTGGGCGCGCAGCATCCGCTGTCGCCCGAGCACAACGAGATGCTCTTCATCATCCAGCACCAGACCAGCGAACTCTGGATGAAGCTGATGCTGCACGAACTGCGCGCCGCCATCGCCAACGTGGCCGCCGACCGGCTGCAACCCGCCTTTAAGATGCTGGCCCGCGTCAGCAAGATCATGGAACAGCTGGTCCATGCCTGGGACGTGCTGGCAACCATGACGCCGCCCGAATACTCCGCGCTGCGCCCCTATCTGGCGCGTTCCAGCGGATTCCAGAGCTACCAGTACCGCCAGGTCGAATTCCTGTTGGGCAACAAGAACGCCGCCATGCTCAAGCCGCATGCGCACCGCGACGACCTGCTGGCCCAGGTGCGCAGCGCCTATGAAGCCCCATCGCTGTACGACGAGGCATTGCGGCTGCTGGCCCGCCATGGCCTGGACGTGCCGACCGACCACCTCGAACGCGACTGGACCCAGCCCTACCAGGCGTCGGCCGGCGTGGAGGCCGCCTGGCTGACGGTCTACCGCGAGCCCGACCGCTACTGGGACCTGTACCAGCTAGGGGAAAAGCTGACCGACCTGGAAGACGCATTCCGCCTGTGGCGCTTTCGCCACGTCACCACCGTCGAGCGCGTCATCGGCTTCAAGCGCGGCACTGGCGGCACGTCGGGGGTCGATTACCTGCGGCGCATGCTGGAAGTGGTGCTGTTCCCCGAGATCTGGAAGCTGCGCACGGATCTTTAAACCCTTATCCGACCCCAATTTTGGCAAGGGCGCCCCTCCCCAAGGGCCTCCTTTCCTCTTGGCCGAGCCAAAATTCCCATGCTAGAATTTGGGGTTACTTTTTGGATACGTGGCTGGAATAGTCGACGAGTATCCGGCCGCTGGGCAAACCCGATGAGCATATCGGCGGATTTGCCGGGCGGACGGGATTACCGCGCTTCCTGGCTGGCGACCCTAACAACTTGCAAGGCTCGGAAGAGCCCTAGGAAAGCACCATGAAAGAAGGCATTCACCCCGAATACCGCGAAGTCGTCTTCGCCGATCTGCAAACGGGCAACAAGTTCATCACCCGTTCGACCGTGCACACGCGCGAAACCGTTGAAATCGACGGCAAGACGTACCCGCTCTTCAAGTGCGACGTGACCTCCGAATCGCACCCGTTCTACACGGGCGCCCAGACCCGCATCGTCGAAACCGGCCGCGTGGAAAAGTTCCGCGCCCGTTTCGCCCGCACTGCCGGCACGGTCAAGTCCGCTTCCTGATCCTGTCGCTCCCGCGGGAGCCGCAGCAAAAAGGCAGCCTCCGGGCTGCTTTTTTTTCTCCCTGGCAGTTCAATCTTGACGCCGGGTACTAGCGCAATCAGACCACTCGGTTACATTAACGCCCGTGTCCCCACTTTCCATTTCCACTCCGGCCCGGCTCACGTCCGTGGCCACCGCGAAACTGCCCAGGCTGATCCTGCTGGGCTTGTCGCTGGCCTATATCGTGGCCGGCCTGTTCATGCGCGACCCGTGGAAAACTGATGATGCGGTGGGGCTGGCGACCATGGTCACGGCGATCCGCGAAGGCGGCATCACCTGGCTGCTGCCGCAGGTGGGGCACCTGGCCCACGCCGAGGAAGGGCCGCTGATCACCTGGGTGGGCGCGATCTGCATCTGGCTGTTCGGCCCCTTCATCGGCGACATCACCGCCGGCCGCCTGCCCAATCTGCTGTGGTTCGGCATCACCGCGACCAGCGTCTGGTACGGCACCTACCTGCTGGGCCGCCGCGCCGAAGCGCAGCCGCTGGCCCTGCCCTTCGGCGGCGAACCCGAACCTCGTGATTACGGGCGCATGCTGGCCGACGCCGCGCTCCTCCTGCTGCTGGCCACGGTCGGCATCCTGCAGCGCACCCACGAAACCACCGTCGTGCCCGCCATCATGGCGTGGCAGGCGCTGGCCTTCTATTCGCTGGCGCGCAGCATAGACCGGCCCTTCACCGGCAGCACCACCCTGGGCATTGCCCTGGCGGCCAGCTTCCTGACCCGCGGCTGGGTCGGCGCCATCCCCATCATGGTGGGCGCGGCCCTGGCCTTCTATCCGCGCAGCCGGCTGTGGAAATGCCGCCGCTGGCTGCCCTGGGCCGCGCTGCTGGCGGCCCTTCTGATCCTGGCTTGGTGGATTCCCGCCAGCCACAGCAGCGAGTATTGGATCCGCAACTGGAAGATCTGGAACCTGTCGTCCTTCGCCGTGCCCTCCTGGCATGACATCGGGCGCACCCTGCGCGACCTGCCCTGGTACCTGTGGCCCACCTGGCCGTTGGCCCTGCTGGCCATCTGGCGCTGGCGCGCCTGGCTTTATGCGCCCCATATCTGGCTGCCCCTGACCCTGTTGGTGTGCTCGGCGGCAGTGCTGTTCGGCCTGGAAGAAGCTTCCGACTCCGAATATGTGCTGCTGGCCGTGCCTTGCGCGGTGTTGGGCGCGTTTTCGCTGCCCACGCTGCGCCGCGGCGTGGTCAACACCCTGGACTGGTTCGCCGTCATGTGCTTTTCGCTGACGGCAACCACGGTCTGGCTCGGCTGGGTCGCCCTGCACTTCGGATGGCCGGCACAGATTTCCCGCAATATCGCGCGCCAGACCACCGGCTACGACCCCGAGATCTCCTGGGTGGCGTTCGCGCTGGCCATTGTTTTTACCGTGGGCTGGATCGCGCTGGTGGTCTGGCGGCTGCGGGTGCGGCCGCAGGCACTGTGGCGCGGCACCGTGCTGTCGGCCGGAGGCCTGACCGTTACGTGGATCCTGCTGGTGCTGCTGTGGCAGCCCGCCGTGGACTACGCCCGCAGCTATCGCACCGTGTCTGGGCAGTTGGCACAGGCGCTGGAGCAGAACGTGCGCCCCGGCGAGTGCGTGCGCGGACTGAGCCTGGGCAGCGGGCAGCGCGCCTCGTTCCTGATCTTCAATAACCTGACGTTCACGTTCGACTCCAAGTGCACGCTGGTGCTGCAACAGACCAGCAACCAGAGCCTGCGGGACAATACCGCCGCCTACAGCGACGGCGCCGAAGTACTGTGGCAAGGTGGCCGGCGCGCCGACCGCCAGGAAGTGTTCCGCCTGCTTAGAGTCGGCGCCCCCCGATGACGCCCGCGTCCGCCGCGCCGATGAGTTTCGGCGCCACCCTGCGCGGCATCGCCCGGCAGGCCTGGCCGGTACTGGTCAGCCAATGGGCCGGCATCTCCTTCGGCGTGCTCGACACCGCCATGACGGGCCACTCCAGCGCCGCCGACCTGGCGGCGATGGCCTTGTCCGCGTCCATCTACATCACCATCTTTGTCGGGCTGATGGGCGTGGTACACGCCCTGATCCCCATCCTGGCCCAGCACTTCGGCGCTGGCAACAACCTCGAGGTTGGGCGCAGCTGGGGCCAGGGCGTGTGGCTGGCGCTGGGGCTGTCGGTGGTCGGCGCGGTGCTGCTGCTGTTCCCGGACATGTGGCTGTCCATGTCGGGCGAAGTCGCCCCAGGCGTGCGCGAACGCATCGGCTCCTATCTGCAGGCCCTGGTGCTGGCGCTGCCCGCGGCCCTGGTGTTCCGCACCATCTACGCGCTGGGCACCTCGGTCTCGCGCCCCAAGCTGGTCATGGCCATCAACCTGACGGCGATCGGCTTCAAGGCTTTCTTCAACTGGCTCTTCATTTACGGCAATCTTGGCCTGCCGGCCATGGGCGCCACCGGCGCCGGCCTGGCGACGGCCGTGGTGTCGTGGATGAGCCTGGGCCTGGGCCTGTGGGTCATCACCCATGACCGCTACTACCGGCGCTTCAAGCTGCACGTCGGCAAGCCCGACTGGAAGACGCTCAAGGAGCTGTTGCGCCTGGGCATCCCCATGGGCGGCTCGTATCTGGTGGAAGTGTCGGCCTTTACCTTCATGGCCCTGCTGGTGGCGCGCGAAGGCACCTTCGTGACCGGCGGCCACCAGATCATGTCCAACCTGGCCGCGCTCTGCTACATGATGCCGATGGCGCTGGGCGTGGCCACGGCCGCCCTGACCGCGCAGGCCATCGGCGCGGGCAATCTCGCGCATGCGCACCGCACCGGTATGGCGGGCCTGACGCTGGGCATCCTGGGCGCGCTGCTCACCGCAGCGGTGCTGCTGGCGGGCCGGCCGCTCATCCTGGCCGCCTATACCAACAACCCCGAGGTGGCCGCGGTGGCGACCACACTGCTGGCCGTCCTGCCCCTGTTCCATCTGTTCGACTCGATGCAATGCATCAACTCCTACCTGCTGCGCGCCTACAAGGTCGCGGTGGTGCCGCTGCTGCTGCAAGTGGTCGCCCTGGCGGGAGTGGGCCTGGTCGGCGGCTGGTGGTTCGGCTTCGGCCCGGGCCGCGGTGGCCTGGACGGCGTGCGCGCCATCCTGGTGCCGGGCTCGCCGCAGGGCGCGGGCAGCATGTGGCTGATGGCCATGGTCGGCTTGGGACTGTCGGCCGCCTTGCTGCACTACTGGTACCGGCGCATCGTGCGCGGGGCGATCAAGTAAAAAAAGCAGCCTTGCGGCTGCTTTTTTTAGGACCTTATTTCGGTCGCTTGTCGATCACGCGGCGCGCCTTGCCGGTCAGCGTGCGTTCCACATGGCCCGAGTCCGACACCTGGATACGCGCGCTGACGCCGATGTGCGTCTTGACCGCGTGCTGCAGCTGCTTGCCCAGGTTCGCGCGTTCCGCATCCGACAGGGTCGAGAACTCGGCGCGCAGTTCGGTCAGGATTTCCAGCTCGTCCATATTGCCGCTGCGCGACAGCACCAACTGATAGTGCGGCGCCAGCTGGGCGATCTTCAGGACCAGTTCCTCGACCTGGGTCGGGAACATGTTGACGCCGCGCACGATCAGCATGTCGTCGCTGCGGCCGGTGATCTTGCCAATGCGACGCATGCTGCGCGCGGTCGGCGGCAGCAGGCGCGTCAGGTCGCGGGTGCGGTAGCGGATGATGGGCATCGCTTCCTTGGTCAGCGAGGTGAACACCAGCTCGCCCGGCTCGCCGTCGGCCACGGGTTCGCCCGTGTCGGGATTGATGATTTCCGCGTAGAAATGGTCTTCCCAGACCACCGGGCCGTCCTTGGTCTCGACGCATTCGCTGGCCACGCCCGGCCCCATCACTTCGGACAAGCCGTAGATATCCACGGCGTCGATGCCGGCTTCGGTCTCGATGTCGGCGCGCATCTGCCCGGTCCAGGGTTCGGCGCCGAAGATGCCGATGCGCAGCGAACTTTGACGCGGATCAATCCCCTGGCGGCGCTGTTCCTCCAGAATATTGCAGAAGTAGGAGGGCGTGACCATGATGATGTCCGGACGGAAATCGTTGATCAGCTGCACCTGCTTTTCGGTCTGTCCGCCCGACATCGGGATGACCGTGCAACCCAGGCGTTCCGCGCCGTAATGCGCGCCCAGGCCGCCGGTGAACAGGCCGTAGCCGTAGGCCACGTGCACCGTGTCGCCGGGCTTGCCGCCCGCCGCGCGAATGGAACGCGCCACCAGGTTGGCCCAGTTGTCCAGGTCGCCCTGGGTATAGCCCACCACCGTCGGCTTGCCGGTGGTGCCGCTGGATGCATGGATGCGCGAGATGCGCTCGCGCGGCACGGCGAACATGCCGAAGGGATAGTTCTCGCGCAGTTCCTTCTTCGTGGTGAAGGGGAACTTCGAAATATCGGACAGCTGCTTCAGGTCGTCGGGATGCACGCCGGCTTCATCGAAAGCCTTCTTGTAGTGCGGCACGTTTTCATAGGCATGCTTGAGCGACCACTTCAGCCGCTCCAGTTGCAGCGCGCGCAGTTCATCCTCGCTGGCATGCTCGATGGGATCCAGCCCCGGCTTGCTCATGGTGTTGGACATGGTTATCTCTCTCCTGAAATTCTCTCTGCGCGGAGCCCGGTCGCGCGGCGGGCGGAAGCCCTGCCCGCTCGCGGCCCGGCCCGCGGCCGTATCTTTGGTTGGTTGGCTGGCTCAAGCGTCCGCGGGGACGCCAACGATCTGGCCCTTGATGCGGTAGGAACGGCCGCGGAACAGCGCCACGTTACGCCCATCCTGGTTGGTCACGGTTACGTCGTAGACGCCGGTGCGGCCGGCCAGCGAGCGCTCCTGCGCCACTGCGGTCAGCAGGTCGCCTTCGAAGCCCGGCGCCAGGTAGTCGATGGTGCAGCCCGACGCCACCGTGCTGACGTTGCGCGAATTGCAGGAAAAGGCGAAGGCGCTGTCCGCCAGGGCGAAGATGAATCCGCCATGGCAGGTCTTGTGGCCGTTCAGCATGTCGGCGCGCACGCGCATGGTCAGGCGCGCGTAGCCCGGCGCCATTTCCTCGATTTTCATGTCCAGGCCTTGCGACGCCGCGTCGCCTGCAAACATGACGGTGCCGACGGCCTGCGCCAGCTCCTGGGGATCGGCCGGCACTTCGACCGCGGGAACGTGTGCGTTCATTCTTATTGCCCCTTGAATTGCGGTTCGCGCTTGCCCAGGAAGGCGGCCACGCCTTCCGCGTAGTCCGCGCTGCGGCCGAGTTCGCGCATCATGTCGCGTTCCAGGTCCAGCTGCGTGGACAGGTCATTGCCCAGGCTGGCCTGCATGGCCTGCTTGGTGAAAGCCAGGCCCTTGGTCGGAGCCTTGGCGAAGTGCTGGGCCAGGCGTTCCAGTTCGGCGTCGAATTCCTCGTCCGCCACGCATTGCCAGATCAGGCCCCACTCCTCGGCCTGCTTGGCGCTGAGCTTGTCGCCCAGCATGGCCAGGCCCATGGCGCGGGCGCGGCCCACCAGGCGCGGCAGCACGAAGGTGCCGCCGGTGTCGGGGATCAGCCCAAGACGGCAGAACGACTGGATGAACGTGGCCGAAGCCTTGGCGATGACGATGTCGCCAGCGAACGCCAGATTGGCGCCCGCGCCGGCGGCCACGCCATTCACGCCCACCACGACCGGCATGGGCAAGGCGTTGACGCGGCGCACCAGCGGCCCGTAGAACTTGTCGACGGTCTCGCCCAGGTCGGGCGGCGTGCCATCGGCGGCGGGCTTGCGCTCGCTCAGGTCCTGGCCGGCGCAGAAGCCGCGGCCCGCGCCGGTCAGCAGCAGCACGCGCGCGCCTTCGGTTTCCACGCGCGTCAACGCGTCAGCCACTTCGCCGTGCATGTTGGCCGTGAAGCTGTTCAGCTTGTCGGGACGGTTCAGCGTCAGGCGCGCGATGCCGCCGGACAGGTCGAATTGAATGTCTTGATAGGTCATATCAGTTATCCATAGCGGGCACGTCACTCGCAACAGAGATTATGCGTAACGCCCAACCCGGGCCGCGCGGAGCCGGCTTTGCCGGTCCGCAGCGGCGCCCCTCGAGGGGGAAGCGCGCAGCGCTTCGGGGTGGGATCAAACATGGCGGCGGGTTTGCACCACGCGGAAGCGGTTCGACACGAAGGCCGAGTCCGACAGCGCGGCGTTGGCGGCCGGGTTGGCGCCGGTGCCATGGAAGTCGCTGAAGGCGGCCGTCTGATTGACGAATACGCCGCCCGTCAGGTTCAGCGACAGCGACACGCCCGAGACTTCGGCGGCGTCCTGCACCTGGTCGGCGACCGTATCGCTGGTGGTGTAGGCGGACAGCGACAGCGCGCCATGCTTGATCACGCTGTCGCGCGCCAGCTGGATGCTGTGGGTGGTGGAATCCGTGGCGACCACGAAGGCGATCGGACCGAACCATTCCTGGCTGATGGCGGCGTTGCCGGCTTCCGTGCGCAGCAGCAGCGGCGTGCGGACGCGGGCGTTCTCGAATTGCGGGTGCGTCAGCGCCTTGCTGTCGGCCACCACCGGCAAGCCCAGCGCGCGGGCCTTCTCGATGCGCTCGACGATGCCTTGGTTCTGGATCGCGCCGGTCAACTCGACGGCCTTGGCCGCATCGGCGCCGACCTTCTCGACCGCGGCGCCCAGGGCGGCGGCGACTTCATCGAAGCTGACGCGGCCTTCCGGCGTCTGGATGCCGTCGCGCGGCACATAGATGTTCTGCGGCGCGGTGCACATCTGGCCCGAATACAGGGCCAGCGAGAATGCCAGGTTGCGGGCCACGCCCTTCAGGTCGTCGGTCGAATCGATGATGACCTGGTTGACGCCGGCCTTCTCGGTGTAGACCAACGCCTGGCGGGCGTTGTTTTCCAGCCAGTCGCCGTTGGCGGTGCTGCCGGTGAAGTCGACGATCTTGACCGCCGGATCCAGCGCCAGCTTCTGCGCGGTGTCATCGCCCGCGGCATGCGCGGCCAGCAGTACCACGTCGGGATCGAAGCCCGCTTCCTGCAGCACTTCGCGCGCCACCTTGACGGTGATGGCCAGGGGCAGAATGGCGCCGGGGTGCGGCTTGACGATGACGGTGTTGCCGGTGGCCAGGCTGGCGAACAGGCCGGGGTAGCCGTTCCAGGTCGGGAAGGTGGAGCAGCCGATCACCAGCGCGACGCCGCGCGGCACCACGGTGAACTGCTTTTCCATGCGAATCGGGTCATTCTTGCCCTGCGGCTTTTCCCAGACGGCCACGCCGGGGATGCGCGACATTTCCTGCCAGGCGTAGGTCACGGCTTCGAAGCCGCGATCCTGCGCGTGCGGGCCGCCGGCCTGGAAGGCCATCATGAAACCCTGGCCGGTGGTGTGCTGGACCGCGTAGGCGATCTCGAAGCTGCGCTTGTTCAGGCGGGCCAGGATTTCCAGCGAGACGCCCACCCAGGCGCGCGGGCCGGCGCGGCGCCAGTCTTCAAGCGCGCGCTTGGAGGCCGCGATCAGCTTGTCGGCGGGGACGCGCGGATAGGTGATGCCCAGGTCGAAGCCGAAGGGCGACTGCTCGCCGCCCACGGTGCCGTCGGCGTCATGCAGGTTCAGCGGGAAAGGCTTGCCTTGCAGCGCCTCAAAGGCAGCGCGGCCCTCGTCGTTGGCGGTCTCGCCATAGTTGCGGGGACTGGGCGACTCGGCAAACGGGCTCCAGTAGCCGCGCAGGGAGGCGGCGGCCATGGCTTGTTCCAGCAGGGGCTGGTGACGTTCGAAGAATTGTTGGGACACTGCGTCTCTCCAAATAGATGTGGTTTTTTCTGCCGGGCGCGGGCCGGGTCAGGTTTCCTGGTCGAAGTCGATGACCAGGCGGTCGCTGACCGGGAAGCTCTGGCAGCTCAGGATGAAACCGCGCGCCACTTCGTAGTCTTCCAGGGCGAAGTTGGCGTCCATGTCCACCTCGCCTTCGATGACCTTGCAACGGCAGGTGGAGCACACTCCGCCTTTGCACGAATATGGCAGTTCTATCCCTTGCGCCAGCGCCGAATCCAGCACACTGTCTTTATTCTTTTCAATCACGAACATGCGGCTGTGGCCGTCTTGCACCACGGTCACTTCGCACTGGCCCTTGCCGGGCGCCTGGCGGGCGTCCTGGCCGGTGCGCAATGCGCGCGGCCCCTTGGGCGCGCCGAACAGTTCGAACTTGATGTTCGACTTCGGAATGCCGCGGGCCTGCAGCCGCTCGACCACGCTTTCGGTCATGGTCTGCGGACCACAGACAAAAGCGTAATCGATATCCTCGGGACTCATCCAGGCCGCCATCAGCTGGTCGACCTTGTCGCCGTCCAGGCGGCCGTTGAAGAGTTCGATGTCCTGGGTTTCGCGGCTCATGATGTAGACCAGCGAGAAGCGCTCCATGTAGAGGTTCTTCAGGTCTTCGATCTCTTCGCGGAACAGCACCGCCGACGAGGCGCGGTTGCCGAAGAACAGCGTGAACGTGCTGTTGGGTTCGGTCGACAGCGCGGTCTTGACCAGGGAGAACACCGGGGTGATGCCGCTGCCTACGGCAAACGCCACATAGTGGCGCTTGTTCTCGGGCGAAAAATCGACGGTGAAATTGCCGGCCGGCGCCATGACCTCCAGGGTCTGGCCTGGCTGCAGTTCATGATTGGCCCAGCTGGAAAAAACGCCCTCGTCCACCTTCTTGATGGCCACGCGCAGCAGCTTGTCGTGAGGCGCGGAACAGATGGAATAGGAGCGGCGCTGTTCCTGGCCATCCAGCTCGGTGCGCAGCGTCAGGTACTGGCCCGGCAGGAAGGCGAACTCTTGCGCCAGCGTCTCGGGCAGGTCGAAGGTCACGACCACGGCGTCGCGCGTGTTGCGCGCCACCGAAGCCACCGTCAAGGAATGGAATTGGTTCTGGCTCATTGCGAAACCGCTCTCAGTGAGTCTTGAAATAATCGAAGGGCTCGCGGCAAGACACGCAGCGATACAGCGCCTTGCACGACGTGGACCCGAAGTTGCTGACCAGGCGCGTGTCTTTCGAGCCGCAGCGCGGGCAGGCGATGGCGGGGCCGGACGCGCGCCGGCTGATGCCCGAAATATCGACGGCGCGTTCGGCGGGCGCGGCGATGCCGTAGCCCTTGAGCGCCTCGCGTCCCTTTTCGCTCATCCAGTCGGTGGTCCAGGCCGGCGCCAGGCGGGTTTCCACGCGGACCTCGGCGATGCCGTGGCGGGCCAGCGTCTGCTGGATGTCCTGTGTGATCTCGCGCATGGCCGGACAGCCGGAGTACGTGGGCGTGATGACCACGACACAGGCCTCGCCGTCCCAGGACACGTCCCGCACCACGCCCAGATCCACCACGGACAGCACGGGGATCTCCGGATCGGGGACCTCCTGCAGCCAGGTGTAGACCTGGTCGGCGGATACGGGCGCCAGCGCGTTCACCAGGTGGCTCCGGGGTAGGCGCGCGGCAGGAACTGCATTTCGGCGAGCACGTAGCCCAGTTCCTCGGTGTGCTTACCCTGGCGGCCGCCGCGATACGCCAAATGGTTTGCGGCGGACTCGTCGGGCACGGTCAGGGTGGCCTCTTCCAGCACTTCGCGCACGTGGGCCAGCCAGGGCTGGCGCAAGGCCGACAGCTCACAGCCTATGCCACGGGCGGCAACGTCCTGGTCGATGGCATCGTCGGCGAACAGTTCGCCGGTGAAGCGCCAGGCGTCATCGATGGCCGCCTGCATCTTGGCGTGGCTTTCCGCCGTGCCGTCGCCCAGGCGCACCACCATGTCCGAGGAGCGGCGCACGTGATAGGTCACTTCCTTGATGGCCTTGGCCGCGATGGCGGCGACGCGCTCGTCCGCCGACTGCTCCAGGCGCTGCAAAAGGAAGTAGTGCCAGACGTCGAACAGGAACTGGCGCGCCATGGTGTCGGCGTAGTTGCCGTTGGGGCGCTCCGCCAGCAGCACGTTGTGGAACTGGTGCGCGTCGCGCAGGTAGGCCAGCCCGTCTTCGTCGCGGCCGGCGCCTTCGACTTCGCCCGCCAGCGTCAGCCACATGCGGGCCTGGCCCAGCAGGTCGAGCGCGGTGTTGGTCAGCGCCAGGTCTTCTTCCAGAATGGGGCCGTGGCCGGTCCAGGCGCCCAGCCGCTGCGACAGGATGAGCGAGGAATCGCCCAGGCGCAGCAGGTATTCAAACAGAGTCTTGTCCATGTCTCCCCCGCCGTCTTACATGTGCTTGATTTCTTCGGGCATCGGGAAGAACGTCGGATGCCGGTAGACCTTGCTGTTGGCCGGTTCGAACAGCGGATCCTTGTCGCCGGGGCTGCTGGCCGAGATATCGGAGGCGCGCACCACCCAGATGCTCAGACCCTCGTTGCGGCGGGTGTAGACGTCGCGGGCGTGGTTGATCGCCATTTCAGCGTCGGATGCGTGCAGGCTGCCGACGTGCTTGTGCGCCAGGCCGTGCTGGCTGCGGATGAACACTTCCCACAAAGGCCAGTCTTTGCTCATGATGGATATCCTCGAATGCCGGGCGCGCGCGGCGCGCTCCGGTTTGCAATGGTGGTGAAGAAGAGTGGAGCCCGGACGCGAGTTCAGGCTGCTTTGCGCTCGGCCTGCTTGTCGGCGTAGGCGACCAATGCGTCGCGCACCCAGGCGCCGTCCTCGTGCGCCTTGACGCGCGCGGCCAGGCGTTCGCGGTTGCAGGGACCATTGCCCTTGAGCACCGCGTAGAACTCGCTCCAGTCGATCTCGCCGAAGTCGTAGTGGCCACGCTCGGCGTTCCATTTGAGTTCGGGATCCGGCACTGTCAGGCCCAGGTATTCGGCCTGCGGCACGGTCTGGTCCACCATCTTCTGGCGCAGCTCGTCGTTGGAGAAGAGCTTGATCTTCCAGGCCATGGACTGGGCGCTGTTGGGCGAATCGGCATCCGAGGGACCGAACATCATCAGCGCGGGCCACCACCAGCGGTTCAGCGAGTCCTGCACCATGGCCTTCTGCTCGGGCGTGCCGTGCAGGCACATCTGCATCAGCAGGTCGTAGCCCTGGCGCTGGTGGAAGGACTCTTCCTTACAGACGCGCACCATGGCCCTCGCATAGGGGCCGTAGGAACAGCGGCACAGCGGGATCTGGTTGATGATGGCCGAGCCGTCGACCAGCCAGCCGATCATGCCGATGTCGGCCCAGCTGAGCGTGGGGTAATTGAAGATGCTGGAGTACTTGGCGCGGCCGGCGTGCAGATCGTCGATCAGGTCGTCGCGCGACACGCCCAGGGTTTCGGCGGCGCTGTACAGGTAGAGGCCGTGGCCGGCTTCGTCCTGGACCTTGGCCAGCAGGATGGCCTTGCGCTTGAGCGAAGGCGCACGGGTGATCCAGTTGCCTTCGGGCAGCATGCCCACGATTTCGGAGTGCGCGTGCTGGGAAATCTGGCGCACGAGCGTCTTGCGGTAGGCCTCCGGCATCCAGTCCTTGGCCTCGATGCGGACGCCGTCGTCGATCCGGCGCTGGAACGTCTGCTCCCGGCCTTCGAGCTGGTCCGCGGTCTTGACCTGCTTGACGCCGGTTTCGACGAGTTGAGCGTACATGTTTGTCTCCTTGAAGACGGTTTGCGAAAACGCAAAGCAAACGTTCCGCAGTGCCGTCATGTCATAGGGCGATTATTTAATACAAAAAATTCATTGTCAAACTCAAATCTGTATCACATTGGATTTATGTATCATATTGCGGATCCCGATACCGGCCGTCTGCGGCCCCTTCTAATGGCAAACCCTCAGTCGCCCCTGGACCGCTTTCTGTCACGTCTGATCAAGAACGATCCGCCGCGCGCGAAGTCGCTCTGCGTCAGCCTGCTGGGGGACGCCCTGGCCCCGCACGGCGGCGCCATCTGGCTGGGCGACCTGATCGAGCTGCTGGCGCCGCTGGGCATCAATGAACGGCTGCTGCGCACCAGCGTGTTCCGCCTGGTGGCGCAGAACTGGCTGCAATCGGAACGCCACGGGCGGCGCAGCCTCTACCTGATCTCCGAGCAGGGCTTGCGCCATACGGCGCATGCCTCGCAGCGCATCTATGTGGGGCCGCCCCAGGAATGGAACGGGGAATGGACGCTGGTCGCCCTGCCGCGCACCGGCAACGGGCTGGCCGAGCGCGCGGAGCTGCGCCGGGAACTGGTCTGGGAGGGGTTCGGCATGATCGCGCCGGGGCTGTTCGCCCATCCGCACACCGAAGCGAGCGCCGCGCACGACATCCTGGAAAAGCTGGGCATCCCGGACCGGGCGCTGGTGCTGTCGGCCCGCGACCTGGCTGGCGCCGGCGGCTTGCCGATAGCCAGCCTGGCCTCGCAATGCTGGAACCTCGATGAACTGGCCGAGCAGTACCGCCAGTTCGCCAAGAATTTCGGCCCGCTGGAAAAGCTGCTGGAAACCCCGCCCGCGCCCGCCGAAGCCTTCATCGTGCGGGTCATGCTGCTGCACAGCTGGCGCCGCATCGTCCTGCACGATCCGCAACTGCCCGGCCCCATGCTGCCCGAGGACTGGCCCGGCCATGCCGCCCGCGAGATCTGCGGACGCATCTACTGGCAAGTGTTCGACGCCTCGGAGGCGCACCTGGACGCGCTGGCCGGCCGCGACAACGAGCGCTACGCGCCGCTGGCGGCGGATATCGCCGCCCGATTCGGCGGCAAGCCCGCCTGAGGCCCGCCCCAGGGCTCAGGCGGCCGGGGCGATGGCCACGCCCAGCGTATCCACCTCCGACACGCCGCAGGCGTCGCGCCCCGGTCCCGGGCATTCCAGCCCCCTCGCCCGGCCAATGAAAGACAGGGTCCAGCGCGCCCGGATGGGCCGCCCCAGCGCCTCGCCCGTGTCCGCGTCTATGCCGCTGGGCACGTCCAGCGCCAGCACCGGGACGTGCCAGTCGTTGACCGTATCCACCAGTGCCTGCCAATCCGCGCCCAAGGGGCGATTCAAGCCGATACCGAACAGGCCGTCGATGACCAGTCCCGGCTTGAAGTCCGGCTCCAGCACAGTCCAGGTTTCGCCGCCTGCCGCCAACCAACCGGCGTAGGCGCGGGCAGCATCGGCGGGCAGGTTCTGCGGGTCCGAGGGCAACAGCACCCGCACATCGTGTCCCATCGCGCGCAGGCCGGTTGCGGCTTCGAGCGCGTCGCCGCCATTGTTGCCTGGGCCCGCCAGCGCCAGCACCACCACCCCAGGCCGGAACCGCGCCGCGACGTAACGGGCGGCGGCCGCCCCCGCCAGCGGCATCAGCCGCCTGCCTGCGGCCAGGGCCTGGCGTTCGGCGTCGCGGATTTGGGCTACGGAGTAGGAAGGTGGCATAGGTTGAATGCGTGAAATTCACGCATTGCGTGAAAATTTACCTGCAAATCAGGATGAAACGCGGCACAGGCACCGCAAATGCCCGGGGTTTGCGCTTCCCGGCAGCTGGCACGCATCTTGCGTTGTAGTCATGGCCGGTACGAGCGAGACCGGACGACTCAACTGAAGAGACTATACCCATGCGTTCCATGAGCATCATCTGCCCGAACGGGCACTTAGGATTCGCCCCCTTGCGCACCGAGAGTTTCCAGCTCGGCGTGGCCGCCGGGCCGGACTGCATCGCCGCCGATTCGGGCAGCGACGATGTGGGTCCCGTGCCGCTGGGCTCCGATACCTCGACCAGCCCGCAAGCCTGGCAGCGCCACGACCTGGAGCAGATGCTGCTGGCCGCACGCAAGCTGGGCGTGCCCATGGTCATCGGGTCGGCCGGCGATACCGGCTCCAACAGCCGCGTCGACCTGTACGTGCGCCTAGTCAAGGAAATCGCCGCGGAGCATGAGCTGGCGCCGTTCAAGGTCGGCTATTTCTACTCGGAAGTCGACAAGGAACGCGTGCGCCGCGCCCTGCGCGACGGCCAGCAGGTAGCGGGCCTGGACGGCTACGCCGACCTGACCGAGGCCGAACTCGACGCCAGCGACCGCATCGTGGCGGTGGCCGGCGTGCACCCCTATATCAAGCTGCTGGAAGCCGGCGCGGACGTGATCATTGGCGGGCGCAGCTCGGACGCCGCCGTGTTTGCCGCGCCTGCCCTGCATAAGGGTTACGACGCCGACCGCGCCTATTACCTGGGCAAGGTGCTGGAATGCGCCTCGTTCTGCGCCGAACCCTATGGCGGCAAGGAAACCGTGATGGGCGAGATCTCGGCCGAAGACGTGCGCGTCACCGCCATGCACCCCGACCAGCGTTGCACCATCGCCTCGGTCGCGGGCCATGCGATGTACGAACGCTCCAATCCCTATGAAGAATTCTTCGCCGGCGGCCGGCTGGACATGGCCGACTGCCGCTACGAGCAACTGAGCGAAAAGACCACCCGCATCACGGGCTCGCGCTTCGAACCCGCCGCCCAGGTGCGCGTGAAGCTGGAAGGATCCGGCAAGGTCGGCGAGCGCTACATGGGGCTTTGCGGCATACGCGATCCCTACACCATCGCCAACGTCGACCGCGTCATCGCCTGGGCGCGCGACAAGGTACGCGAGCGCTTCGGCGACTCGGGCTATGAACTGCACTACAAGGTTTACGGCCGCGACGGCGTCATGGGCGACCTGGAACCGTTGCGGGACCAGCCTGGCCACGAGCTCTGCGTCATGGTCCAGGGTGTGGCCCCGACCGCCGAAATGGCCGAGGAATTGACGCTCACGGGCTTGCGCCAGATGTTCTACGCCCGCCTGCCCGACGTGAAGGGCACGGCCGGTTCGGTGTCCTTCCCGCTGGACGAGGTGGTGCGCACCAGCGCCGCCTACCGCTGGACCTTGAACCACACCCTGCCGGTGGCAGACGCCGGCGAGCTCTTCCCGACCCACCTCACCGAGGCTGGCGCCTGAGCCGGCAAGATCATGAGCACCCAGAAACTCAGCACCCTGGCCAAGACCATCCGCAGCAAGAACGCGGGCGTGAACAAGATCACTTTCGACATTATCTTCCGCGAGCCCGCGACCTACGAAGCGGTCAAGCGCTCCGGCGCGCTGACGCGCGCCAGCATGGCGGCCCTGTACCGCATCGACGACAGCCGCATCTCGGACTTCGTGCATTACGATCCCGGCCTGGCCATCAAGTTCACGATCTACCGGCTGGCTCCCAGCGGCTCCGCGGGCGACGGCGACATCTTCGGCGCGCAACAGTACGCGCCGCTGCTGGACGTCGCCGTCCCCATGCCGGACTGAACGCCGCGGGCGCCGCGTCCGGCGCCCGCTCCAACCTCTGCTCTCCTAGAGAATCGATCATGAAAGCGCTTATGCAAACAACGTTGTTCCTGGCGGCGTCCCTGCTGGCCGGTGCGGCAGCGGCCCAGACGGAAGTGCCCAAGCAGGTCAAGATCGTGGTGCCGTTCACCGCCGGCGCCAGCAATGACGCGATCGCCCGCGCCATCGCGCCGCAGCTCGCGGCCCGCCTCGGCAACACGGTCATCGTGGAAAACCGCGGCGGCGCGGCCGGCGCGATCGGCTCCGAGTACGTGGCCCGCTCGGCCAAGGACGGCTCGGTGCTGCTCCTGACCTCGTCGACCTTCCTGACCACCGCCGCCACCCAGCCGCACCTGCCCTATGACCCGCTGAAGCAGTTCGCGCCGGTGGCGATGATAGGACAGGGTCCGTTGGTCATCGCCGCCTCGGCGCAAACGCCCTACACCTCGTTGAAACAGCTGCTGGAAGCGGCGCGCGGCAAGCCGGGCGCCTTGAACTACGGCAGCGCCGGCGTCGGCTCGCTGGCGCATCTGGCCACAGTCATGCTGGACGACGCAGCCGGCACGGATATGACTCACGTGCCCTACAAGGGCGCGGCCAACGCCGCCTCGGATCTGGCGGGCGGCCTGATCCATGTCATGCTGTCCAACTACAGCACGCTGGCGCCCGTGGTGCAGGGCAAGAAGGTCAAGCTGCTGGCCACCACGGCGCAAGGCCCCTCGCCGGCCTTCCCCGATCTGCCGCCGGCCGCGCTAGCCTTGCCGGGCTACTCGGTGCAGATCTGGGTGGGCGTGTTCGCGCCGGCTGGCACGCCGCAGCCCTATATCGACAAGCTCAACGCCGCGCTCGTCGAGATTTCGGCGTCGCCGGAAATGAAGGCTCTGCTCGATCTGGACGGCACCGTGCCCTCCCGTATGGACAGCGCCGAGTTCGGCACGCGCGTGCGCGAGGAGCTGGCGCTGTGGCAAGGCATCGCGCGCAAGCACAACATCAGCGCGGAATAGGCTTCAGCCGTCCAGCCCCAGCTTGAGCATCTGGTGGCGCAGGGCATGCCGCGTGAGTCCGAGGGACTCGGCGGCACGCCCCAGGTTGCCGTCCTCGGCCTGCAAGGCCGCGCGGATCAGGCCGCGCTGGAACTGCGCGGATTGTTCGGCATAGCCGCCAGCGGTGGCAGGCGAAGCCGCGGGCACGGGCTTGGCCGCTTCGCGCAGGATGCGCTGCGGCAAATGCCGCGCCAGCACCGTGTCGCCGTCCTCCAGGATGCAGATCCGCTCCAGCAGATTGCTCAATTCGCGCACATTGCCCGGCCAAGCGTAGGCCTTGAAGATACGCTGGACCTCAGGATCGATGATCGTGAAGCGGCTGCCATGGGTGGCGTTGTAGCGTTCCAGGAAACGCTGCGCCAGCACGATGACGTCGTCGCCCCGCTCGCGCAGCGGCGGCAGGTTGATCGACACCACCTGCAGGCGGTAATACAGGTCGTCGCGAAAGCGCCCGGCTTGCACTTCGCCCAGCAGGATCTTGTTGGTGGCGGCGATGAAGCGGGCGTCGACCGAGACCTCCTGGACTGAACCGATGCGGCGGAAGCGCCGGCTGTCCAGCAGGGTCAGGATCTTGGCCTGCATGACCGGATCCAGTTCGCGGATCTCGTCCAGGAATACGCTGCCGCCGTTGGCGGCTTCCAGCAGCCCGGTCTTGCGCGCCACTGCCCCGGTGAACGCGCCGCGCTCATGGCCGAACAGTTCGGATTCGAGCAGATTGCCCGGGATGGCGGCGCAATTGATCTCGGTATAGCCCTTGGCCGCGCGCGCCGACTGCGCATGCAGGTTGCGGGCGACCAGCCCTTTGCCGGTGCCGGTCTCGCCGTAGATGAGGACGATGCTGGCCTTGCTGCGCGCGACCCGGCCGACCAGATCGCGCAGGGCCGCCATCGACGGGTGATCCCCGATGAGCGGCTCGCAGGCGGACGGGGCGGCGGGCATGGGCGGGGCCGCTTACACCTTCAGGAAGTGTTCGCGGTAGTGCTTGAGTTCGTCGATCGACTCGTAGATGTCGGCCAGCGCTTCGTGGCGGCTCTTCTTCTCGAAGCCCTTGTACACCGCCGGCGCCCAGCGGCGCGCCAGTTCCTTCAGCGTGCTCACGTCCAGGTTGCGGTAGTGGAAGAACTGCTCCAGGCGCGGCATGTAAGCAAACATGAAGCGGCGATCCTGGCTGATGGTGTTGCCGCAAAGCGGCGACTTGCCCGCCGGCACGTGCTGCGCCAGAAACGCCAACAGCGTATCCTCGGCCTCGGCCTCGGAAATCGTGGAGGCCTTGACCTTGTCGATCAGGCCGCTCTTGCCGTGGGTGGACTTGTTCCAGCTGTCCATGGCGTCGAGCAGGCTGTCGGGCTGGTGCACCACCAGCACGGGGCCTTCGGCCACGACCGTCAGGTCAGGCTCGGTCACCACCACGGCCACTTCGATGATGCGTTCTTTCTCGGGGTCCAGGCCGGTCATTTCCATGTCCAGCCAGACCAGGCGGTTTTCATTCACAGCCATATAATTTGCCTATAAGGAATACCCCGCGCGGCACCTTCGGCATGCTGCCCCCATGGGGCGCTTCTTACCTTGGGACCGCCTGGCGGTAAAAACACGCGATTTTCGCACATACCTATTTGAGCAAGCCGCATCGCCCATGTTCACACTGCTGTTCGTTGCCTTTCTGCTGACCGATATTGCCGTGCGCCTGTGGCTGGCTAGCCGCCAGATCCGCCACGTCGCCCGCAACCGCGACCAGGTGCCGTCCGAATTCTCTCACCGCATCGGGCTGGCCAGCCACCAGCGCGCGGCGGACTACACGGTGGCGCGGGTCAAGCTGGGCATGCTGGAACGCACCTATGACGCCATCCTGCTGGTGGCCCTGACCCTGATGGGCGGGCTGCAATTCATTGACCTGACGGTGGCCCAGCTTACCAGCAACGACTTCCTGCGGCAGATGCTGCTGCTGGTCGTGGTGGCGCTGCTGCTGGGCGTGCTGGGCCTGCCCTTCACGCTGTGGCGGCAGTTCAAGCTGGAGGCGCGCTTCGGCTTCAACCGCATGACGCCCGGCCTGTTCGCCGCCGATGCCTGCAAGGGCCTGCTGGTGGCAGCGGTGCTGGGCCTGCCGCTGGCGGCCGCCGTGCTCTGGCTGATGGGCAGCGCGGGCGCCTACTGGTGGGTGTGGGCGTGGGCGCTGTGGACGGCGTTCAACCTGGCGCTGCTGATCGTCTACCCGATGTTCATCGCCCCGCTCTTCAATAAGTTCACGCCGCTGTCCGACCCGGAGCTGGCCGGACGCATCCAGCGCCTGGCGCAACGCTGCGGCTTTGCGCTCAACGGCCTTTTCGTCATGGACGGCTCGCGCCGCTCCGCCCACGGCAATGCCTATTTCACGGGCTTCGGCCGCTCGCGCCGCATCGTGTTCTTCGACACCCTGCTGGCGCGCCTGAACGGCGACGAGATCGAAGCCGTGCTGGCACACGAACTTGGCCACTTCGCCAAGCGCCACATCGTCAAACGCATCGTCTTCAGCTTCGCCGCCGCGCTGGCGTTCTTCGCCCTCCTGGGCTGGATCTCGCAGCAACCCTGGTTCTACGTGGGGCTGGGCGTCATGCCGCAGCTGGGCGGACGCAACGACGCCATGGCGCTGCTGCTGTTCTTCCTGGTCATCCCCGTCTTCACTTTCATGCTCACGCCCGTGGCCAGCTGGTACTCGCGCCGCGACGAGTTCGAAGCGGACCGCTATGCGGCCGAACAGAGCTCGCCGGAACGCCTGGTATCCGCGCTGGTCAAACTCTACGACGACAACGCCGCCACCTTGACTCCCGACCCCGTGCACTCCGCCTTCTACGATAGCCATCCGCCCGCCGCCGTGCGCATCCGCCACCTGACGGCGGCCGCCGCATGACCGCGCCGGCAGCCGGTCCCAACGAAGGCCGCATCATCGCCGCCCACGGGCGCCACTACACCGTGGAGCTGGCCGACGGCACGCTGCGCAAGTGCTTCCCCCGCGGCAAGAAAGCAGGCGCCGCCGTGGGCGACCGCGTGCGCATCACGCCCCAGGGCAAGGACGAAGGCGCCATCGACGCCATCCTGCCGCGCCGCAATCTGCTGTATCGATCGGACGAAATGCGTTCCAAGCAGTTCGCGTCCAACGTCGACCAGCTGTTGATCGTCGTCGCCGTGCAGCCCACGTTTTCCGACGACCTGACCGGGCGCGCGCTGGCGGGCGCCTGGAGCGCGGACATCGCGCCCATCATCATCCTCAACAAGACCGACCTGGCGGACGAGCTGCCGGCGGCGCGCGCGCGGCTGGCGCCGATCGCGGCGCTGGGCGTGGACGTGATCGAACTCAGCGCACGGGAACCCGAGAAGGTGCACAGCCTGCTTGCGCCGCGCCTGGCCGGACACACCAGCCTGCTGCTGGGCCAGAGCGGCATGGGCAAGTCCACCCTGCTCAATGCCCTGGTGCCAGACGCCGCCGCCCCGACCCGCGAGCACTCCACCGCGCTGGACATGGGCAAGCACACCACCACCAGCACGCGGCTCTACCATCTGCCCGCGCCCGGCGGCGACCTGATCGACTCGCCGGGCTTCCAGGCCTTCGGCCTGCAGCACCTGAGCCGCGAAGACATCATCCGCGGCTTCCCGGAGTTCACCCTGCCCATCGAGCAGTGCCGCTTCTACAATTGCACCCATCGGCAGGAGCCCGGCTGCGGCGTGGTCGCGGCCCTGCAAGCCGGCGCGATCGATCCGGCCCGCTACGCCTTGTACCAGCGCATCCTGGAGGAAAACCTGGCGGGGCAGCAGCGCTACTAGGCGCCCTGTTCCGTAAAGGCGTACGACGCGGGGCCGTATCCTGGCTGCGGTCCCGCAACGAATACGGCCCCACGATGGGGCCGTATTCGTTGCGGCGAACAGCGCCGGACCAGGTCAGCGCGGCGTGAAGCCGTGGCGCAGCAGATGGTAGAGGTTGCGCAGCATGCCGGCGGTCGCGCCCCAGATGAAATACTTGCCATAGGGCATGCCGTAATACTGGCGCACCCTGCCGTCATCCAGACGGGCTTCGTACAGCCGGTGATTGGCCGGATCCATCAGGAACGACAGCGGCACCTCGAACACCTCGGCCACCTCGAACGCGTCCGGCGCCAGGTCGAAGCCCGGGCGCACCAGCGACACCACCGGAATGATGGAAAAGCCTGTCGCCGTCAGGTACGGCGGCATGCTGCCCAGCACTTCCACATGATTGCCCGGCAGCCCGGTTTCTTCCTGCGCTTCGCGCAAGGCCGCGGCCTCCGGCGTGGAGTCGCTGGTTTCGATGCGCCCGCCCGGAAAGCTGATCTGGCCCGCATGGTCGTGCAGGTGGGCGGCGCGCTGCGTCAACATGATGTGCACGCCGTTGTCGCGCGTCACCAGAGGGATCAGCACCGCCGCCGGCACGGGCACGCCTTCGCGGCCGGGATAGCGCAGGTCGGTGTCGCGCGAAAGCTCCAGCGTCCAGGTGGACGGCTGGCTGAGCGTGCCCCGCAGCGAATCGGGGGTCAGCAGACGGCTGGGCACGGCCGGCAGGGACTCGTTGGCCACCACCCAGGGTTGCGTCGCCGGGTCGAAGCCGGGACGCGCCAGCGGCCGCCGGGGCCGCGGGGAAGACGAGGAATCAGACATACGGCTCTGCAAAAAGAAAAAGGCACCCTCGCAGGTGCCTTTTTAACCCGGAAACCCGTGCCGAACGAAAACGCTGGATGGCGTGAGCGTCCGACACTGGTAGGGCCGTGTGCCGATAAGCGATCAAGCCGCCGAGGCTTGCTTGCTGACCAGCTTTTCCTTGATACGCGCCGACTTGCCCGAGCGGTTGCGCAGGTAGTACAGCTTGGCGCGGCGCACGTCGCCGCGGCGCTTGACTTCGATGCCGGCGATTTGCGGCGAGTACAGCTGGAACGTACGTTCCACGGCTTCACCCGACGAAATCTTGCGCACGGTGAACGCGGAGTTCAGGCCGCGGTTGCGCTTGGCGATCACGACGCCTTCGAAAGCCTGCACGCGCTTGCGGGTGCCTTCAACGACGTTCACGCTCACGATGACGGTGTCACCAGGAGCAAATTCAGGCTTGGCTTGACCGCCGGTCAGACGGGCAATTTCTTCCTGTTCCAGGATAGCGATGAGGTTCATGAGAACTCCTAGATCATCATGTCTTTGCGGACTAAAACTTTTGCCGTTCGATGTTGTTCACGCGGTTTTTGCAAGGCTGCGCTATGTGCGCTGCCTGCATCCGTCGCGTGTTGCACGGCTAGCTGGCGGTGAGACCAGCCCCCGTTGCATGTGCCGCAAGCAGAGGATGAGATTTGGCAAACCAATGATTCTACACCAAAAATCGCTCAGGGCATCAGGTAACATGGCCCCGGTTCTCGCGGTTTGGAGTACCCTTCCGTCTTCTGTAACAAACACGTCATTTGACGCTGTTCCTACATGTCGTACTCGTCCCTGATCTTGGTCGTCCTGGCGGCAATGGCCCACGCCACGTGGAATCTGCTCGCCAAGCGCGCGGCCATGGTGGGCGCGCCCTTCGTCTTCGCCTATGGATTGTGCGCGTCGGTGCTGTATGCGCCGTGGGTCATCTGGGTGCTGATGCACGACGGCATGACCTGGACCTGGCCCGTGGTCGCCGCCATCCTGACTTCAAGCCTGTTGCATCTGGGCTACAGCCTGTGCCTGCAACGGGGCTATCAGGTGGCCGATCTGTCGGTGGTCTACCCCATTGCGCGCGGCACCGGACCGCTGCTGTCCACCACCGGCGCCTTTCTGCTGTTGGGCGAACCCGCCACCAGTACCGGCATCATCGGCATGCTCTGCGTGGTAGCCGGCGTGCTGCTGATCGCGACGCAGGGCCGGCTGGCCATCTTCAAGCAGGCGCAGGCGTGGATAGGTGTGCGCTGGGGCGTGGTGATCGGCCTGTTCATCGCCGCTTATACCGTCGTCGACGCCTACGGCGTGAAGGTGCTGCTGATCAGCCCGGTGCTGTTCGACTGGTTTACCTGCGTGACCCGCACAACCATGATGACCCCCCACATGCTGCGCCGCCGCCCCCAGGCCTGGGAGGCCATGCGCGGACACTGGCATCTGGCGCTGGCGGTGGGCCTGTTGTCGCCATTGGGCTACATACTGGTGCTGTACGCCTTGCGCAACGGCGCGCCACTGAGCCTGGTGGCCCCTGCCCGGGAAATGTCCATGATGCTGGGTACCCTGGCTGGCACGTTCCTGCTGCGGGAAAAGGTCGGCATCGGCCGCCTGCTAGGCTGCCTGTCCATCCTGGCCGGCGTCATCCTGCTGGGATCGAGCTGACGGGTACTCGGCCGGGCAGTGCCGGATCACGGGCTGTCCTTGGCTAACTTTCCGTCGGCGTCCTGCGCGGGCAGGTTTCGCCTGGCCAGTTCCGGCAGAGCCTGCCGCCGTTCAAAACCCGGCGGCGGCGCCCAGCCACATCAGGCCGGGGATGATCGCGCCCCAAGCCAATACCATCACCACGTCGATCACCATGGCCTTCATCGTCACCTGAGCCGTCACGGGTTCCACCGTGGCGTTGCCCAGGCTGCGTTCCCGGGTGGCTGGCGCCGCAGCCGCTGAGACCCCGACAGCGGCCGCAGGCGCGGCAGGCGCAGGCATCGGCAGCGGAGCGGCAACGGCTTGGCCGGTCAGTGCGCCGGCTTCGGCGGGCGCCGGGGGGAACGGCCAACGCGCAGGCCCGGAACCGGGCCGCGCGCGACGGCGCGGCTCGACGTCGGCCGCAGGCGAATTCCAGGGCATCGCCATGCCTGCCACCTTGGCGCACCAGGCGCGAGCGCGGTGCGAGCTGCGGCGCAGCGGGTTCAGCGTGACGACGAGGTCGTCCGACAAGACGGAAATATCAGCGGTGTTCATGGGAACTCCTAGCAAAGACGGTCCAGCGCCAGGGCATAGCCCCCCGGCAGGCATGCGCGGCGGCAGCCGGCGGTCAATCGAACAATGACAACTGGCCTGCGGCCATGGCTTGCAACTGGCGCGCTACGCGCCCGTGCGCGCCGCCAGCTGCGGGCGATACGGCGGGAAAAGGGACCCCTGAAGACGCTTGCGCGCCAACCGGGGATAGAAAATCGGCAACCTTCGCCGCAAGCGCGGCGGGAGGCAGGAAACGGTCGCAATCCAGCGCCAGGCGGTGGCGGTTCAAGCCCAGCTTGCGCGTGGCCAGGCTAAAGCGCTGGCGCAGCAGATCAGCCCAGACGCCGGTTCCGCGCATGCGCGACCCGAAATTGGGGTCGTTGCGGCGGCCATTGCGCAGGTCTTCGATGCGATGCAGCACGCGCTGGGCGCGGTCGGGGAAATGGGCGTTGAGCCAGTCCTCGAACAGGGTCTTGACCTCCCAGGGCAGGCGCAGCACGGTGTAGCTGGCGTAATGCGCCCCGGCCGCCTTGGACTCCTGGAGGATGTGTTCCATGGACTCGTCGTTGATGAACGGAATGATGGGAGCCACCAGCACGCCCACCGGCACGCCGGCATCGGTCAGGCTGCGCACGGCTTCCAGGCGGCGCCACGGCGCGGCGGCGCGCGGCTCCAGCGTGCGGGCCATGCCGGCATCCAGCGTGGTGATGCTCATGTACACCACCACCAGCTTTTGCTCGGCCAGCGCGGCCAACAGGTCCAGGTCGCGGGCGACCAGCGCGTTCTTGGTGACGATGGTCAGCGGATGGCGGGTTTCCAGCATCAGTTCCAGCAGGCCGCGGGTCAGACGCCATTCGCGTTCGATGGGCTGATAAGCGTCCGTGGCGGAGCCGATGTTGATGGGAGACGGCTTGTAACCGGGCCGGGCGAGTTCGGCGCGCAGGGCCTGGACCGCATTGGCCTTGGCCACCAGCCGGGTTTCAAAGTCCAGCCCGGGCGACATACCCAGGTAGGAATGGGTGGGCCGGGCGTAGCAATAGACGCAGCCATGTTCGCAGCCCCGGTAAGGATTGACCGCCACGTCGAAGGGAATGTCCGGCGAATCGTTGCGCGACAGCATCTTGCGCGCCTCTTCGGCGGTGACCGTGGTCTTGGGAGCGGCGGGCGCGATGCGCGCGTCCGGCAGGATGGGAATGACGCGCTCGGCTGGCTTGTCAGCGGCGGCTTCGGAAAAATTATCAGGGACGGATTCAACGAAGTCGGCCGGTAGACCGGAGGAGGACCAGCCGTCGTCGACCTGCACACGGTCATCGCGCTGAAAGCGATGCCGAACATTAGTAACCGCACCCCGACCGCGCAAGGCGGCGGGGGCGGCAGCCGGGGACCCAGAACCGGCGGGAAAAGAATGATCGGTGCGTGCCATGAAAACTACTGTACAAAAACACAGTGGTTTTGACAAGCACCAAAAGCCTTTTCGTAAGACAGCCCCACTTTACCGCAAGACGCCGACGCCGTCCGGACAAATCGATTTCACCAGGCGAGATCGCGCTGAAACCCGCGCCAATACTAGGTTTAGCGAAAAAACAACAAGATCTGGAAGGCCGAAAATCCGTTGTTTTCCGGCCTCTTACGCGTTACCGCAACATACCCGCCGCCGCGGTCTGGTGCGTGGCCTCGTCGATCAGGATGAAGGCGCCGGTCGCGGGCACGTCGGCATACCGATCGACCGCCAGCGACTCGCGCGTGGTGAGCGTCACGCGTCCGATGTCGTTCATGCGCAGCGTGCCTTCGGTGTTCTCCACTTCCTGCAATTCGTGGATGTCTCGATGCGACAGCACCGCGCGTATCTTCGCCGAGGTCAGGCGCGTGCCCGACTTCAGCAGATACTTGCGCGCCGGATTCAAAGCTTGCGCATCAAGCCAGCACAACTCCGCTTCGAACTCGCGCGTGACCTGCGCCGGCGCCGACGCATGCACGATCACGTCGCCGCGCGACACGTCCACGTCGCGGTCCAGCACCAGCGTGATCGAGTCGCCCGCGACTGCTTCATCCAGCGCGCGGTCGAAGGCGCGCACCTCGCGCACGACCGCGGTCACGCCCGAAGGCTGCACCGCGATCTCATCGCCAGGACGCAGCACGCCGCTGGCGACGCGGCCGGCATAGCCGCGGAAATCGTCCTTGCGGTTGCCGTCATGGCGCGCCACCCACTGCACCGGAAAGCGCAGCGGCAAGACGCGGCCGTCGCTCGCCAGGTCCAGCGATTCCAGCAAGGCCAGCAAGGGCAGCCCTTGGTACCACGGCGTCTGCGGTGACAAGGTGACGACGTTGTCGCCGTTGAGCGCCGACAGCGGCAGCGCGTCGAAATGCTCAATGCCCAGCTTGCGCGCCAGGTCGGCATAGGCGTCGCGGATGCGCTCGAACACGGCGCGGTCCCACTCCACCAGGTCCATCTTATTGACCGCCACCACGATGTGGCGGATGCCCAGCAGGCGCGCGATAGTGCTGTGGCGCTTGGTCTGCGGCAGCAGCACGCCGTCGGCCGCGCGGGTGGCATCGATCAGGATGACGGCCACGTCCGCGGTCGACGCGCCCGTGACCATGTTGCGCGTGTACTGCTCGTGCCCCGGCGCATCGGCGATGATGAACTTGCGCGCCGGCGTCGAAAAATAGCGGTAGGCCACGTCGATGGTGATGCCCTGCTCGCGCTCGGCCTCCAGGCCATCGGTCAACAGCGAGAAGTCGATGCCGTCGCCCGCCACCCGCTTGTGCTTGGCGCGCGAGATCGCATCCAGCTGGTCGGCGAACACGCCCTTGCTGTCATACAGCAGGCGGCCGATCAGCGTGGACTTGCCGTCGTCCACCGAACCCGCGGTGATCAGGCGCAACACGCCCGTGTCGGCGCCGGAAAGAAAAGAATCGTTTAGTGCGTTCATGTGCGTCCCTGGTCGCCGGCGCATGCCGGCGTGTCATGCGATCAGAAATAGCCTTCCTTCTTGCGGCGCTCCATCGAGGCCTCGGAAGTCTGGTCGTCCATGCGCGTGGCGCCGCGCTCGGTAATGTCGGTCACCGCGGTCTCGGCGATGATGGCCATGGTGTCGGCGGCGTCGGACGCCACCGGGCAGGTGCAGGAGATGTCGCCCACCGTGCGAAAGCGCACCTGCAGGCGTTCGACCTGTTCGCTTTCCAGCGGCGGCGTCAGCCGCGTGACCGGCACCAGCAGGCCCTTGCGGCGCACGACCTCGCGCTCATGGCTGTAGTAGATGGATGGCAGCGCCAGCTGCTCGCGCTGGATGTACTGCCAGACGTCCAGCTCGGTCCAGTTCGAGATCGGGAAGACGCGCATGTTCTCGCCGCGATGCACGCGGGTGTTGAACAGGTTCCAGAGTTCTGGGCGCTGAGCCTTCGGATCCCATTTTCCGAATTCGTCCCGGAACGAAAAGATGCGCTCCTTGGCGCGGGCCTTTTCCTCGTCGCGGCGAGCGCCGCCGATGCAGGCGTCAAAGCCGAATTCCTCGATCGCCTCCAGCAGCGTGACCGCCTGGGCGGCATTGCGCGAATCGGTCTCCCGGCGCAGCACCACGCTGCCGCGCGCGATCGAATCCTCGACGCTGCGCACGATCAGGGTCTCGCCCAGTTCAGATGCGCGCGCGTCGCGAAAGGCGATCACTTCGTCGAAGTTGTGGCCAGTATCGATATGCATCAGCGGGAACGGAAACCGTCCCGGCCGGAAGGCCTTCTCGGCCAGGCGCAGCAGCACCACGGAATCCTTGCCGCCCGAGAACAGTAGCACGGGTTTTTCGCTTTCGGCGGCCACCTCGCGCAGGATGAAGATGGCTTCCGATTCCAGCCAATCCAGGTGGCTGCGTTGGATCACAGCAGACATATGCACTTCCCCTAAAACAGATTTCGAATTCGTGGGCCGCATCAATCGGCGCGCGCCGCGATGCTGATGACCCGGTTGCCCGCATGCAGGCCGCATTCCTTGGAGTCCGACGACTCCCACCACCAACGCCCCGCCCTGAGGTCCTCGCCAGGCCGGATGGCACGCGTACAGGGTTCGCAGCCTATGGACGGGTAGCCCTGGTCATGCAGCGGGTTGTAGGGAATGCCCAAGGCGCGGATGGCGGACCAGACCTCGTCCTCGCTCCATTCCGCCAGCGGGTTGAACTTGTAGAGGCCGAAGGTGCTGTCGTCCTCTTCCAGCGGCAATTCGCCACGGGTGGTGGATTGCGCCCGCCGCTGTCCGGTGATCCAGGCGCCGCGTCCCGCGAGCGCGCGCTTGAGCGGCTCGACCTTGCGAATCTGGCAACAGGCCTTGCGCAGTTCCACGCTTTCGTAGAAGGCGTAGGCGCCGTGCTCGGCGACGTGCTGTTCGACGGCGGCCGCCACCGGCCGGTACACGGTGACCTCGCGGCCATAGCGTTCGCGCACGGCGTCCAGCACGCCCAGCGTTTCGGCATGCAGCCGGCCCGTGTCCAGCGTGAAGACTTCCAGGTCCAGGCCGGCGCTGTAGATGGCGTGCGTCAGCAGCATGTCCTCGGCCGCCAGCGAGGAGGCCAGCGCGGCGTCCGGGTAACGCCGCTGCACGTCGGCCAGCCGCAAGCCCAGGTCGCGCCAGCGCGCCGCGAGGCCCGCCTCGAGTTCAAGAGAGAGATCAGTAGCGCTCATGATTGCGTCGCGAAAATGCGCGCCCGCCGCGGACGCGCCAACAGGATTTCGCCATCGCGCAGGCCCAGTTCCCGGTATAGGGACTCGGGCACCTCGGCTTCGATGATGGCGTCGGAATCCTCGCTGGCCAGCTCCAGGTAGGCGCTGGGACCGGCGAGGAAGGCGTGTGCCAGGCGCACCGGAATGCCGTCCGCGCCGGCGCGATAGCGCTCGACGTCGAACTCGTGCGGCCGCACGTAGGCGGTGGCGCGCTGGGCTTCGGCCTGGGCCAGCTCCGGCGCGGGCAAGGACAGGCCGGCACCGTTCCAGACGCCGCGCGTGGCAAAGCCCTGCAGCTGGTTCACGTCGCCCAGAAAGCCGTACACGAACGGCGTGGCAGGTTCTTCCCAGACCTCGCGCGGCGTGCCGACCTGCTCGACGCGGCCCGAATTCATCAGCACCACGCGGTCCGACACTTCCAGCGCTTCTTCCTGGTCATGGGTGACGAACACGCTGGCCACGTGCAGCTCGTCGTGCAGACGGCGCAGCCAGCGCCGCAATTCCTTGCGCACCTTGGCGTCCAACGCGCCGAAGGGCTCGTCCAGCAGCAGCACCCGCGGCTCCACGGCCAGCGCGCGCGCCAGCGCGATGCGCTGGCGCTGGCCGCCGGAGAGCTGCGCCGGATAACGGTCGGCCAGCCAGTCCAGCTGCACCAGTCCCAGCAAGTCATGCACCTTGCGCTGGATCACGTCTTCCGAGGGGCGCTGTGAACGATGCTTGACGCGCAGGCCGAAGGCCACGTTCTCGAACACCGTCATGTGCTTGAACAACGCATAGTGCTGGAACACGAAACCAACCTGGCGCTGGCGCACGTCCACCGCGGTGGCATCTTCGCCGGCAAACAGCACGCTGCCGGAATCGGCCGATTCCAGCCCCGCGATGATGCGCAGCAACGTCGTCTTGCCGCAGCCCGATGGGCCCAGCAACGCGACCAGTTCACCCGTTTCAATATGCAGCGAAACGTCGTTCAGCGCGCGGAACTGGCCGAAGCGCTTGGATAGATTGCGGACTTCGATACTCATGCTTGGTCTCCTTGCAGGCCGCCGCGTCAGGCCAGGGCCGGCTTGATGGCGGCCGGCTGGCCGGGATACTCGACCGGCAGGTCGGCGGCTTGCTGTAAGCGCGCGTTGCGCCATTCGACGACGTTCTTGGCCACCAGCGTCACCAACGCCAGCAGGGCCAGCAACGACGCCACGGCGAACGCCGCGGAATACTGGTATTCGTTGTAGAGAATCTCGACGTGCAAAGTCATGGTGTTGGTCAGGCCGCGAATCTGCCCGGACACCACCGACACCGCGCCGAATTCGCCCATGGCACGCGCGTTGCACAGGATGGCGCCGTACAAGAGGCCCCACTTGATGTTGGGCAGCGTCACGCGCCAGAAGATCTGCCAGCCGCTCGCGCCCAGGGTCAGCGCGGCCTGCTCTTCCTCGCTGCCCTGCGCCTGCATCAGCGGGATCAGTTCGCGCGCCACGAAAGGAAAGGTCACGAAGAGCGAGGCCAGCACGATGCCCGGCACCGCGTAGACGATCTTGATGTCGTGCTCCTGCAGCCAGCCGCCAAACCAGCCCTGGGTGCCGAACAGCAGCACGAACACCAGGCCGGCCACCACCGGCGACACCGAGAACGGCAAGTCGATCAAGGTGATCAGGAACTGCTTGCCGCGAAACTGGAACTTGGTGATTGCCCAGGCCGCTGCCACGCCGAACACCAGATTCACCGGCAGCGCGATAGCCGCGACCAGCAGCGTCAGGCGGATGGCCGCGAGCGCGTCCGGTTCGACAATGGCGTCCAGGTACAGCTGCCAGCCCTTCTTGAAGGCCTCGACGAATACCGCCGCCAGCGGCACCAGCAGGAACAGCGCCAGGAATCCCAGCGCGACGAAGAGCAGCACGCCGCGCACCCAGCGCGGCTCGGTCAGATGGGCGGGACGGTCCGCGGCGCTCATGCGAGCCTCCCGAGGTTACGGCGGGCCTGCCAGCCCTGCAGCAGATTGATGACGAGCAGCAACGCGAAGGAAAGCGCCAGCATCACCGTGGCGATGGCGGCGGCGCCGGCGTAGTCGAATTCCTCGAGCTTGGCGATGATCAAGAGCGGCGTGATCTCGGACACCATGGGCATATTGCCCGCGATGAACACCACCGAGCCGTACTCGCCCACCGCGCGCGCAAAGGCCAGCGCGAAGCCAGTCATCAGGGCCGGCATGATGATGGGCAGCAATACCCGGCGTATGGTCTGCCAGCGGTTGGCGCCCAGGCTGGCCGCGGCCTCCTCGATCTCGCGCTCCACGTCTTCCAGCACGGGCTGCACCGTGCGCACCACGAACGGCACGCCGATGAAGATCAGCGCAATGACGATGCCCAGCGGCGTGAACGCCACCTTCCAGCCGAACCAGTCGGCCAGCGGCCCGCCCAGCCAGCCCTTCTGCGAATACAGCGAGGTCAGCGCAATGCCGGCCACCGCCGTCGGCAGCGCGAACGGCAGGTCCACCAGCGCGTCCAGGATTTTTTTGCCCGGGAAACGGTAGCGCACCAGCACCCAGGCCACCACCGTGCCGAACACCAGATTCACCAGCGCCGCGATCAGCGATGCGCCGAAGGTCAGCTGGTACGAAGCCACGACGCGCGGCGCGGTCACGGTGTCCCAGAAGCCCTGCCAGCCCAGTCCCGCGCTCTTGATCGGCAAGGCCGCCAGCGGGATGAGCACGAGAATGCTGAGGTACAGCACCGCGTAACCCATCGAGATGCCGAATCCGGGCAGCACGCCCGGGCTGTTGCGCCGAAAGGCAAAAGGCGCTTGCGCGCCGCTTGCCGCCGGGTTCGAGGCTGTAGTCATGGCCATCGTCCGATCGTGATGTGCTTATTTCTTTTGCGGCAGATAGATCTGGTCGAAGGTGCCGCCGTCGCTGAAGTGATCCTTCTGCGCCTTGCGCCAGCCGCCGAAGATCTGGTCGTCGATGGTCACGAGCTTGACCTTGGGGAACTTGCTTTCGTACTTGGCGGCCACGGTCTTGTCGATGGGCCGGTAGTAGTTCCTGGCAATGATTTCCTGCGCGGCGGGCGTGTAGAGGAATTCCAGGTAGGCCTGCGCCGCAGCGCGGGTGCCCTTCTTGTCCACGACCTTGTCGACTACGGCCACCGGCGGTTCAGCCAGGATGGACAGCGACGGCACCACGATGTCGAACTTGTCCGGACCCAGCTCTTCCAGCGCCAGGAAGGCTTCGTTTTCCCAGGCCAGCAGCACGTCGCCCACGCCGCGCTCCACGAAGGTGGTGGTGGCGCCGCGCGCGCCGGTATCCAGCACCGGCACGTGCTTGAGCAGGTCGCCGACGAAGGCGCGGGCCTTATCCTCGCTGCCGCCGTTCTTCTCCAGCGCGTAGGCCCAGGCCGCCAGGTAGTTCCAGCGCGCCCCGCCCGAGGTCTTGGGATTGGGCGTGATGACCTGTACGCCGTCCTTGACCAGGTCGTCCCAGTCCTTGATCTGCTTGGGGTTGCCCTTGCGCACCAGGAACACGATGGTGGAGGTATAGGGCGAACTGTTCTGCGGCAGGCGGGCCTGCCAGTCGGCAGGCAGCAGCCCGCGGTCGGCGACGGCGTCGATGTCGTAGGCCAGCGCCAGGGTCACCACGTCGGCTTCCAGGCCGTCGATGACGGAGCGCGCCTGGCGGCCGGAACCGCCGTGCGATTGGCGGATGGTCAGGTCGACGTTGGCCTTTTCCTTGTATTGCTTGATGAACGCGTCGTCGATCGCGCGATACAGCTCGCGGGTCGGGTCATACGAGACGTTCAGGAGCGTCTGCTTCTGCTGCGCCTGCGCCGGCGCGATCGCGGCAAACGACATCGTCACTGCGGCCAAGGCGGCCAACCAACCGGCTTTCCTGAAAGACATCCCATGCTCCCTGTGTTCGGCAATGTGGGAGCAAGTGTGCTGGCTGGGCGTTCTGAACGGAACGAATCATTATTTGGTTGCTCATCGCTCGCAGGCATATAGGACCGGCGTCCCAGCAATGGGAATCTGCCCTGCCCCCACGCGCGCCCCAATGAAAAACCGCCGCCTCCCCAAAGGGCAGGCGGCGGTTTCGAACGGGGACCAGCCCCTGCGGTTTCCGAATTTACTTATTCGGCTGCGGCGTGATGCGCAGATAGGGGCGCACGGCCTTGTAGCCCTTGGGGAATTTCTGCTTGATCACGGCCTCGTCCTGCAGCGACGGAACGATGATTACGTCGTCGCCATCTTCCCAATTCACCGGCGTGGCAACGCTGTGGCTGTCGGTCAGTTGCAGGGAGTCGATGACTCGCAGGATTTCGTTGAAGTTGCGGCCGGTGCTGGCCGGATACGTGATGGTCAGGCGCACCTTCTTGTTGGGGTCGATGATGAACACCGAACGCACCGTCAGCGTGGCGTTGGCGTTCGGGTGGATCATGTCGTAGAGCTCGGACACCTTGCGGTCCTTGTCGGCCAGGATCGGGAAGTTGACCCTGGTGGACTGCGTGTCGTTGATGTCCTCGATCCACTTGGTATGCGAATCAGTGCCGTCCACTGACAGCGCCAGCACCTTCACGTTGCGCTTGGCGAACTCGTCGGCCAGCTTGGCGGTGTAGCCCAGTTCGGTGGTGCAGACGGGCGTGAAATCGGCCGGGTGCGAGAAAAGCACACCCCAGCTGTTACCCAGATACTCATGGAAGCGGATCGGTCCAGCCGAGGATTCCTGTTCGAAATCAGGGGCGGTGTCGCCCAGGCGTAGATGACTCATGGTGTCTCCTGTGTGCGGATGCAGGTGAGGGGCTGGCCGCCCGTCGCGGCAGGCGGCGCAGAACAGCGTTTCTTGGCGCAAGGTAGCGCCTGTGAAACGATTCTTCCATCAAACCTGCAGCTGGGGAAATACGCAAGTCATATAACCTTATGCAATATTCAAGCTGGCGCCGCAGGCGTCCGCCACCACTCCCGCCCGCACCGCGGCCGACAGGGCCAGCGCCCGCGGCAGGATGTGGGCGCCGTAGAACAATCCAGTCGCCAGCTTGGCTGTGTGGAACGGATCGGTGGACCCGGCCGCCAGGTGGCGCCGGCAGGCCAGCACGGCCCGCGCCATCTGCCAGCCGCCGTGCACCACCCCGGCCAGCATCAGATAAGGCACGCTGCTGGAATAGACCGCCCTGATATTGGTCGGCGATTGTTCCAGGATGAAGGCCACGCCGGCCTCGTAGGCCTGGATTGCGCTGTCCAGGTTGTCGCGCAGCAGGCGCAGCCCCTCCTGCTCGCCCGCGGACGCGCGCTTCGCCTCGGTCTCCACGGCGCGCAACGTCTCCCGCATCGCCGCGATCGCGGCATGGGCAGTGGCGCCGCCGTCGCGCTGCGTCTTGCGGCTGACCAGGTCGTTGGCCTGGATCGCGGTCGTGCCCTCGTAGATGGGCAGGATGCGTGCGTCGCGGTAGTACTGCGCCGCCCCGGTTTCCTCGATGTAGCCCATGCCGCCATGCACCTGCAGGCCCAAGGATGCGACCTCTACCGCAGTCTCGGTCGAAAAGCCCTTGACGATGGGCACCATGTATTCATAGAAGGCCCGGTTGCGCGAGCGCTGCTCCGGATCGGGATGATGCGTGCCCTTGTCATGCGCTGCCGCCGTCACATAGGACACGGCGCGCGCCGCCTCGGTCAGCGCCTTCATGGTCATCAGCATGCGCTGTACGTCGGGATGGCGCACGATGGCCACGGCAGCGGCGGAGCCTTCGACCGCCCGCCCCTGTACGCGCTCGCGCGCATAGGCCAGCGCGTGCTGGCAGGCCCGCTCCGACACGGCTATACCCTGCTGCCCCACCGAATAGCGGGCGGCATTCATCATGATGAACATGTATTCCAGGCCGCGGTTCTGTTCGCCGACCAGATAGCCGATGGCGCCCTCGCCCACTTCGCCCTTGCCCGAGCCGTACAGCAACACGGCGGTGGGGCTGCCGTGGATGCCCAGCTTGTGCTCCAGCGACGCGCACCAGACGTCGTTGCGCTTGCCCAGGCTGCCGTCGGCCTGAACCAGGAACTTGGGCACGATGAAAAGCGAGATGCCCTTCACCCCGGCGGGCGCGTCCGGGGTGCGCGCCAGCACCAGATGGATGATGTTCTCGGCCAGGTCGTGGTCGCCATAGGTGATGAAGATTTTCTGGCCGCTCAGCCGGTAGCTGCCGTCAGCCTGCTTCACCGCGCGGGTCGCGACCTGGGCCAGGTCCGAACCGGCCTGCGGCTCGGTCAGGTTCATCGTGCCGGTCCATTTGCCGCCGATCAGTTGCGGCACGTACTGCTTGCGCTGCGCTTCGGATCCGACCGTGAGCAGGGCTTCGATCACGCCGTCCGTCAGCATGGGACACAAGGAAAACGCCAGGCTGGCCGCCTGGATGTTCTCGCCCGGCGCCGCCGCAACCAGCTTGGGCAGCCCCTGCCCGCCCCAGGCCACGGGATGCTGCAAGCCCTGCCAGCCGCCCGCCGCGTAGTCCCTGAAACCCTGCGCATAGCCCGGCGTGGTGGTGACCTGGCCGTCTTTCCAGACCGGTGGCTGCGTGTCGCCCAGCACGTTCAGCGGCGCCACGGCCTGTTCGACGAAGCGGCCGTTTTCTTCCAGGATGGCGTCCACCAGATCCGGCGTGACCTCTTCGAAGCCGGGGAGCTTCAGGACTTCGCCGAGTCCGGCCAGCTCGTTCAAGGCGAAGCGGAAGTCCTGCAGCGGGGTTACGTAGGGCATGGTGTCTCCATCAATTGGCAGTCTCTAGGCTTTCTTTGGCCAATCTTAAACCCTTGCCTCCTTCCTTGCGGGCATAGTCCCCGAACGCGGCCAGGGACGCGGACGGCGTCACTTCTTCATAGCCGGCGGCCATGCCCTGCTGCACGTCGGGCTGAGCCAGCACCTCATTGCTGGCCTTGAACAGCGTCTCCAGCACTTCCGCCTGCGTGCCCTTGGGAGCGAAGATGCCCCACCAGTTGGAGAGGTCATAGCCGGGCACGGTCTGCGAAATGGGAGGATAGGGCAACAGCCGGGAGGGCTGGCCGGACGTGACCGCCAGCGCCACCACCTTGCCGGTGTCGATCACCGACTTGGCCGACGGCGCCGTGGCGAACGAGACGTCGGTGTCGCCCGCTGCCACGGATTGCGCCGCTGCGGCCCCTCCCTTGAAGGGAATATGCATCAGCTTCACCCCGGAGAGCGTCATGAACTCGACCGCCGCCAGGTGCGTGATGACGCCGTTGCCGGACGACGCGACGTTGATGGACCCCGGCTTGCTCTTGGCCCGGTCGATCAGGTCCTGCACGTCTTTCAGCCCCAGCTTGGCGTTCGCAATCAGCACCATGGGACCGGTGGTCAGCTGCGCCACGGGCACGAAGCTGTCCGGCGTGTAATCCACCTTGTACAGCGCGCTGTCGCTGCCCATGACGCTGGAATTGCCCAGGTACAGCGTGTAGCCATCGGCGGCGGCGCGTGCGGCGAGGCTGGCGCCGATGGTCGATCCTGCGCCAGGACGGTTTTCGATGACGACCGGCTGCTTCAACTGCCTGGCAAGTGCGTTCGCATAGACGCGGCCCACCTGATCCGCCCCGCCGCCAGGCGGAAATCCGATCACCAGCGTCAAGGGCTTGGAGGGGTAAGGAGCGGCCGCGTGCGCTCCTCCGGGCATCGCGGACAAAGTGGCAACAGCGGCAAGTACGGCGCCGCAGGCGGCGATAGCGGGTTTCATCGGTGTCTCCTTTGGTGGAATCGGAGCCGCTTGTGCTGCGGCTCTCTGCTCATGCGCCGGCTGCGTCAGCAGCCGGTGAAATGCGGCGCGCGCTTCTCCTTCCAGGCCGCCGCGCCTTCAGCCAGGTCATGCGACCGCTCGGAACGCAATACCGCCTGTTCGATTCCGGCCAGATCGAGTTCGCCCCGCGCGATGCGGTTCAGGTGCGCCTTGACGCCGAACAGCGGGATCGGCGCCATCGCTGCTATCTGCGCGCTCAAGGCGTCCAGCCGCGCCGCCAGCGTCTCCTCGGGCACCAGTTCGGTCAGGAATCCGATGCGCAGCATTTCGTCGGCCTGGAGCTTTTCCGCGGTCAGGAACAGCCGCTTGGCCTGATCCAGGCCAAGCCGCGCCACATAGCGCGACATGCCGCCAGCGTAGAAATGCAGGCCCAGCCGCGTGGCCGGCATGAACATATCCGCCTGCGGCGTGCCGATGCGGAAATCGCAGGCCAGGCACAGGTCGGTGCCGCCGCCATAGGCCCCGCCCTGGACCGCCGCTATCGTCACTGGCCGCGCCGCCTCGATCAGGTCCATGGTCTGGCCAAAATAGAGAGAGCTGGGCGCCTGGTCCGACGCCAGGGACGAAATGTCATAGCCGCTGCAGAAATACTTGCCCTCGGACTGGAAGCGCAGCACCCTGACCGCGTCGTCCGCATTGACCCGGTCCAAATGCTCCCTGAGAACAGCCAAGTCCTGGGGACCGAGCCGGTTGGCATGGCCAGGCCTGCGCAGGCGGACGGTGGCAACGTGTCCGTCAATGGACAAGCTGGGTGTATCGGAAGGCGCCGTCATGCGTAGACCTCCGCCTGATGCGCCACCCCGTCCGCCAACAGGCGATCGATCTCGGCATCCGCCATCCCGTAGCGCGCGAACACTTCACGCGTGTGCTGGCCGAAGACAGGCGGGGCGCGGCGGCTTGCCGTGCCCGCAGCGCTCAGGCCCAGGGGCAGGTCCACCTGCCGCAGTTCGCCCAGCAGGGGGTGGTCCAGGGAGCGCACCAGTCCGCAGGCCTGCACCTGCGCATCGGCGAACACGTCTTCCAGGGTATTAATGGGCCCGGCGGGAATGCCGCCTTCGATCATCAGCGCAGTCCACTCCATGCGCGTCTTGCACTGGAGGCCGGCCTCCAGCTCCTGCTTCAACGCATAGCGGTGCTGCATGCGCTCCGCGTTGGTGAGGAAGCGCTCGTCGGACACCAGATGGGAGAGCCCGAGTATGCTGCAGAGCTTGACCCACATCGCCTGGGTCGCCGGCGCCATATTGAGCGGCCCGTCCGCGGTCTCGAAAGTACCGTAGGGCGCGATGACCGGATGCACGTTGCCGCAAGGTTCGGGGATTTCCCCCTTGCTGAGGTAGCGCTGGCCCTGGACGCTGAGCAAGGCCATGAGTCCAGCCAGCAGCGACGTTTCCACATGCTGCCCACGTCCGGTCGACGAACGCTGCGCGACGGCGGACAGGATCCCTATCGTCAGCCACATGCCTGCGGTCAAGTCGCCCACGGCCACGCCCACTCGCATCGGCCCCGACTCCGGCGAGCCCGTCAGGCTCATGAAGCCGGAGTAGCCTTGCGCGACCTGGTCAAAGCCTGCCCAGTCCCGCGCCGGCCCCTTGCTGCCGAAACCGGAGATCGACGCCATGATCAGCCCCGGCTGTTCCTGCGCCAGCGCCTCGTAACCCAGGCCCATCGCATCCATGGTTCCGACCTTGAAGTTCTCGACCACGATGTCGGACGCCAGGGCCATTCTGCGCAGCAGCGCCAGTCCCTCCGGCTTGCGGAAGTCCACGCCTATGCCTTGCTTGCTACGATTGGCACTAAGATAATAAACACTTATATCTTCTTCGAAGGGACCCCATTGCCGCGCCATTTCGCCCGCCGGCATGGGCTCCACCTTGACGACTTCAGCGCCCAGGTCTCCGAGAATCATTGTGCAGAACGGTCCGGAGAGCGCTCGGGTCAGATCCAGCACTTTCAACCCTGCCAACGGCAGACTCATTTTCGTTCTCCCTTGATGCGAAGCCCATTCTAGGCAGCACCTCGAGAGCGCCGAAAATACTATTTTCCGATCTATCCATAAGATTCTCTTATTCAATGAATCTGCGCCAACTCAAGTACTTCGTCCGTGTCGTTGAAATGCGCAACATGACCCGCGCAGCGGCAAGCCTGCACGTCGCGCAGCCGGCGCTGAGCCAACAGATGGCGCTGCTGGAGGAAAGCCTGGGCGTCTCGTTGCTGGTGCGCGGCGTCAAGGGCGCGCAGCCCACCGCCGAAGGCCTGCTGCTGTACCGGCATGCGCAAACCATTCTGCGTCAGGTCGACAGCACCCGCAGCCTGCTCTCCAAGACCACGGATCAGGTCACCGGCACGGTATCGATCGGGCTGGCCTCCAGCACCGCCCGCATGCTGGCCTTGCCGCTGATGCGCCGCGCCAAGGCGGAACTGCCCTCGGTGGTGCTGGAAATCGTCGACGTGCCCAGCGCGGACCTGACCAAGCTGGTTCTGCAGGGGCGCATTGATTTTTCTCTGTCGCCGGACCAGCAGCCTATCCAGGGCCTGCTGCGCACGCCGCTGCTGCGGGAAAACCTGTTCTTGCTGGCCCACGCCAGCGTGACGCTGCCGCGCCGTACCCTGGCCATTGCGGACTTCGCCGCCTTGCCGCTCGTCCTGCCCAGCCTGCCCAATACCCTGCGCGCGCGCCTCGACCATGCCTTCCTGACGGCAGGCCTGACCTGCAATCTGTTCGCCGAAGCGAGCACGTCGGCGATCCTTGTTCCGGCGGTGCGCAGCGGAATGGCGGCTACGATACTGCCGTCCTCGGCAGCCCAACCTGAAATCGCGGACGGATCGATCGTGGCGCACGCGCTGGACGAAACCCTGTCGCGTGAACTGGTGCTCTGCGCCAGCGAGAGTCTGCCTCCCACGCCGGCGGTAAGCCGGGTCATCGATCTGTGCAAGGACGAAATAAAGCGCCTGATCGACGATCAGACCTGGCAGGGATGCGCGCTGCTACAACAAGGCTCGCGCTAGGCCAAATGATGCGCCAGCGACACGATGATCGGCCCCAGCACCGGCAACAGCACGTTGGCGATGGCGTAGGTCACCGTGTAGCCCAGCAGCGGCACGGAACTGCCGCTGGACGTCAGGATGGCGCTAATGGCCGGGGTGCTGACATGCTGGCCGGCGATGGCGCCGACCAGCAGGGGCCCTTCGATCTTCAGGATCTTGTGGCCCAGCCAAAGCGACAGGCAGGCCGGCCCCAACGAAACCAGCAGGCCGATAAGCGGCAGCACCGCGCCATGTTCACGGATCAAGGCAATGGCCTCGGGTCCCGCCGACAGTCCGACGCAGGCCACGAACACCGCCAGCCCCAGGTCCTTCAACAACTGCACGGCATGGTCCGGCATATGCCCTATCGCCGGCCGCTTGGCGTTGATCCAGCCGCAGACCAGGCCACTGACCAGCGCCCCGCCGCCGCTGCCCAGCGACACGGGTATGCCCCAGAGCCGTGCGCTCAGGCTGCCTATCATCAGGCCCGCGAGGATGCCGAAAGCCAGAAACACCAGGTCGGTCACGCCGCTGCGCCGCAGTTCGTTGCCCAGGGCCGCACCGGCTTCCGACAATTCGGGCTCGGCGCCGACCAGCGTGACCAGGTCGCCATACTGCACCACCGTGGATAGCGTGATCGGCAAGGAGTGGCCCGAGCGCACAATGGATTGCAGGAAGACGCCGCGCGCCCGGCGGGCGTTCGGCCGCTTCGCCAGTTCCCCGACGGTATGGCCGTTGACCGTCTTCTTGTTGACGATGACGGCCAGCTCGCTGAGTTGCAGATCGTCGGCATGCGCTTCCGGCAACTGGATTTCGGGTCCGATGACGGAACCCGCACGCAGCGCGAAGCGGCGCAAGCCCAGCACCACCACGATATCGCCCGTGGCCAACATGTCCTCGGGCGTGGCGTCCACCGCCTCGCCATTGCGCAGGATGCGGCTGATGACCGTGCGCCCGCCCAGCGCGGACTCCACTTCGGCCACGCTTTTGCCATCGGCGTCCTTGACCACGTGCGAGCGTCCCACGAGCCGCGGCAAGGTGGGCATGTTCGCGTCCTCGCCCTCGCCCCCGGCGACGCCCAGCTTTTCCTCCAACGCCTTGGAGGCCTCGCGCAGATTCATGCGCAACAGCGCCGGCGCGATCTGGCTGGTGAAGAACACAATGCTGATCAGACCCACCAGGTAGGTCAGCGTATAGGCCGTGGCAATATTGGCTTCCATGCGCTGGACCTCGGCGTCCGCCAGGCCCAGGTGCTTGAGCGCCTCGGCAGCGGTCCCGACCACGGCCGATTCGGTAGCCGCGCCCGCCGCAAGACCCGCCGCCGTCCCCGCGTCCAGGCCGAACAGCGGCACTGCCGACAGCACGATGGTCAGCACCAGCAAGGCTTCGATGAGGGGCAGCGCGATGTAGCGCAGACTGGAACGGTTCAGGTTGGCGAAGAACTGCGGCCCGCCCGAATACCCCATTGCAAAAATGAACAGGGCGAACGCGACTTCCTTCAGGTCGCCGCGCATCTGGCAACCCGTCTGGCCGATCAGCAGGGCGACGATGAGTGTTCCGCACACGCCGCCCAGCTGGATCGGCCCGACTTTGAGCTTGCCGATCAGGTATCCCAAACCCACCGTCACGAACAGCACTGCGATGGGAACGCTATTGAAAAACCCGACGGTGCAAGTCATGTCGTCATGTCGCCCTGGAGGTTGCTGCCTGACCTGCCTACTTTCGCGCGGCGGCCTTCTTGACGGACTTCACCGCCACGTCGGCCTTCTTCACCGCTTTCTTGACGGCTTTTTTGGCAACCGCGGTCTTGCCCGCCTTGCGCTTGGCTGCGGGCGCCTTCGTGGTCTGGCCCTTGCCGGCCGTCGGGCCCGAACGCACCAGCTCGCCGGCCTTCCATGCCTCGACGTATTCGGTCGCAGCTTCGACCATGTGCTTGCCGATCTTGGCGTAATCGCCATCGTCCAGATTCGCCAGCGAGACACGGATCGACCACGGCGGGCCGCCGAAGCCGCCACCGTCCATCAGCACCACGCCGGATTTCTCGGCCAGGCGGAACAGGAAGTCGACCGGCTCATAGTTGGACATCATGTACTTGCAGAACGCCTCGCCATACGTGATCTTGGCCCAGACCATGAAATCCAGCTCGACGTAGTACCAGGCGCGCATCGGATCTTCGGGCGGCATGGGGATGCCCAGGCCGCGCCACAGCGCATCGCGCCGCGCGCGCACGATCTTCATCGTCAGGTGCTTGTAGGAGTCCTTCAGGTCCATCAGATGCGACAGCGCGAAAAAGCCCATCTGCACCTGCTGCGGCAGGGACAGGCCTGCGGTGTGGTTCAGCGCGACATTGCGACTGTCGGCCACCAGCCGGTCGATGAACTTGAGCTTTTCGGGCTCCATCGTCATGGCGCCGTAGCGCTTGTTCAGGCGCTGCTTCCAGGACGCCGGCAGTTCGGCGATGCGGCGGTCCATGGTGTTCTTTTCATGGGTCGCGATCACGCCCAGGCGCCATCCCGTGCAGCCGAAGTTCTTGGAGAACGAGTACACGCATATGGTGTTGTGCGGCACTTCAGCCATCAGAGAGCGGAAGTTCGGCACGAAGGTGCCATACACGTCGTCCGTCACCAGCACCAGGTCCGGGTTCTTGCGGATGAGGCGCACGATCTGCTTCATCTCGACCGGGCTGAACGCCACCGACGGCGGGTTGCTGGGGTTGACCGTGACCGCCAGCTTGATCTTGGGATTTTCCAGCTTGGCGATTTCAGACGCCGGATAGTGCCAATCATGGGTGCCGTCGGCCCGCAGGCTGCTGGCGTTGATCGGGACGATCTTGAACTGGAAGCGCTCCAGATGCGAGATCTCGATGTAGGGCGTGAAGGTGGGCAGGAACAGCGCGATGGTGTCGCCTTGCTTCAGCAGGCCGTTCTGCATCAGCGAATCAAAGATGTAGCACATGGCCGCCGTGCCGCCTTCGACCGGGAACAGGTCGAACTTGCCCTTGGGCGGACGGCCGTCGCACATTTCCTTGATCAGGTAATCGTGCACGATCTGTTCAAGATGGACCAGCGCGCGCGGCGGCACGGGATAGTTGTCGCCGATGATGCTGTCGGTCAATTCATGGACCCATGCGTCGGGATCGAAGCCCTTGACCTTGACGCCGTACTCCAGCACGCCGACCAGGAAATCGTAGCCGTCCATGCCTTTGTGCTTGGACAGGAATTTGCGCATCCGATCGGCGCAGCCCTTCCTGGCCGGCATGCCCGCCAGAATGGACTCGTCGCGCACGCGGCGGGCTTCCTTCATGGCGAACTGGCCCATCAGGAAGAAGGCGTCGCGCGGTTCGGTGGCGATCCAGTTCGGATTGCCGCGGCCGGCGTTCAACATGGTGATGGCGGCGGTGTGCTGGTTGTCCTTGGCCAGCGTGATCAGGTAGTCCTTCAGTTCAAACGGAGAAAGCTGTTCGAGGTCGCGTTGGCGCGAACGGGTAGTTTTCAAGGCCGAGGCCAGGCTGACGGTGAGAGGCGCGGTGGAAGCCATTGTTCAGTACTCCTGGTTTGCGTGGTGACAGGCGCTGAGCGTCGCCGGCCGGGCCGGCGCGCTTGCAAAACGCCCCACAAGCGCGGGGCTTGCGGGGCGTTCTGCTAGGACATGAGCATGACGATGACAATCCCCCAGATGATGAGCAGGGTATTGCCGATGGCGTAGGGAACCGTGTAGCCCAGTGCGGGCACCTGGCTCTTCGCCGTTTCGGTGATCTGGCCGATGGCCGCGGTGGTGGTCCGGGCTCCGGCGCAGACTCCCAACGCAATGGCGGGATGGAACTTGAATACGTACCGCGCAATGTACACGCCCACGATCATCGGAACGCTGGTGGCGATGATGCCCGCGATGAAGAGCTTGGCGCCCAATTGCTGGAAGCCCAGCACGAATCCCGGCCCTGAAGATATGCCCACGACCGCAACGAACGTCGTCAGCCCCACCGATGTCAGGAACCAGTGCACCGGTTCCGGCACCCGGCCGAAGGTCGGATGCACCGAGCGCAGATAGCCGAAGATCAGGCCGGAAATCAGCGCGCCGCCGGAGGTCGACAAGGTGACGGGAACGCCGCCCACGGTCAGCACCAGCGAACCGAACAGGCCGCCGAGCAGGATGCCGAAACCGACGAAGACCATGTCGGTCTGGCTGGTGGCGCGGTCCACGTAGCCCAGCCGGCCGACCACGCGCTCAACGTCGCGCTTGGCGCCCAGTACGAACAGGCGATCGCCGCGGTCCAGCTTCAGGCCCCAGTTGACCGGCATGTCGTGGCCGCCGCGCACGACCTTGCGCAGGAACACGCCGCGTCCCAGTTCGCGGCCGGCTTCGCTGTCCGCGATTTCCTTGATGGTCTTGCCGGCGATGTTCTTGTTGGTCAGCACGACCTCGACGACCTCGGCGGGCATGCTGATCAGGTCGCGGTCCTCGACCTCGGTGCCGATGATGCCAGCGGCCTGGGTGACCAGCGCGTCATGCCTGCCGGTCACGCCCAGTATGTCGCCCTGCTGCAGCACCGTCTTGGCATCGCTGTCGATGATCTGGTCGCCGCGCCGGATGCGTTCCACGAACACTCGAGCCTCGACGAAGCGGGACTCCAGATCTCCCACCGTCTTGCCGACAAATTCCTCGCGGTCCAGCTTGTAGGCGCGCGCAATGAACTTGCGATAGCCCGACAGTTCCATCGAGTCGGCGCCGCCGGACATCTTGGCTTCGTATTCCTGGCACTCCTTCACGATGTCCACGCGCATCAGCTTCGGGCCCAGGGATGCCAGGATCCAGGCGCTTCCGACCGTGCCGAAGATGTAGCAGACCGCGTAGGCGACAGGAATGCTGTCGATCCATTTCTTTTTGGTGGCTGCGTCTATGCCCAAACCGTTGATGGTGTCCGTCGCCACGCCCATGACCGCGGAAATGGTTTGGGCCCCTGACAACAGGCCCGCGCCGGTGCCGGCATCGAAGCCGAAGCCTACGGCTGTCGCCCATGTCACCAACAGGCAGATCACGCAAATAATGACGGCAAAGATGACCTGGGGAAGGCCATCGCTTTTCATCCCTCGGAAGAACTGCGGTCCGACGCCGTAACCCAGACCGAACAGGAAGAGCAGGAAGAAGACCTGCTTGAGGACGGGAGCGATCGTGATATTGAGCTGTCCCACCAGCACGCCGACCAGCAGCGTGCCGGTCACGGCTCCCAGATTGAATCCGAAGATCTTCTTGGCGCCTATCCAGTACCCAACACCCAGGGTAAGGAATATCGCAAGTTCCGGATATTTTCGCAGAGTGTCAAAGAACCATTCCATCCCGAATCTCCTTCGTTCTGTACAGGTCGAGCACTTGCGCGAATCTAGCTGCGCGCGGAACACATTATCAGAATCTTTCGAGAAATCAAAAGATTTGGGATATTGAAATCAAATGATGTGTGGTCCTGGCGTCAAAAATAAAAAAGCCCGCCAGCGCGAAGCTGGCGGGCCTTCAATACTGCAGCGCGATAAGACTTACAGCGCGCCGGTCAGTTCAGGCACGACCTGGAACAGATCGCCCACCAGGCCATAATCGGCCACGCCGAAGATCGGCGCTTCCGGATCCTTGTTGATGGCCACGATGACCTTCGAATCCTTCATGCCGGCCAAGTGCTGGATGGCACCCGAGATACCAACCGCCACATACAGCTGCGGCGCGACGATCTTGCCGGTTTGACCGACTTGCCAGTCGTTAGGCGCGTAGCCGGCGTCGACCGCGGCGCGCGAGGCGCCGAGTGCCGCGCCCAGCTTGTCGGCCAGCGGATCCAGGATCTTGAAGTTCTCGGCGCTGCCCAGGCCGCGGCCGCCGGAGACGACGACGCGCGCGCCGGCCAGCTCCGGACGGTCGCTCTTGGCGACTTCGCGGCCCACGAAGGTGGACAGCCCCGAATCGGCGACGGCGGCGATTTCCTCCACCGCGGCGGAACCGCCCTGCGCGGCCACGGCGTCAAAGCCGGTGGTGCGCACAGTGATGACCTTGACGGCGTCGGCCGACTGCACCGTGGCAATCGCGTTGCCGGCGTAGATCGGGCGCTGGAAGGTGTCGGCGGATTCCACGCCGATGATGTCGGAGATCTGTGCCACGTCCAACTTGGCAGCCACGCGCGGGGCCACGTTCTTGCCCGAGGCGGTCGCCGGGAACAGGATGTGGCTGTAGCCCGAGGCCACCGCCAGCACCTGGGCGGCGACGTTCTCGGCCAGGCCGTCGGCCAGTTGCGGCGCGTCGGCCAGCAGGACCTTGGAGACGCCTGCGGCGGCGGCGGCCTGGTCGGCCACGGCGCGCGCGTTGGCGCCGGCGACCAGCACGTGCACGTCGCCTCCGATCTTGGCGGCGGCGGCGACGGCGTTCAGGGTTGCGCCCTTGAGCTGGGCGTTATCGTGTTCGGCAATAACCAGCGTCGTCATGTTCAGACCACCTTCGCTTCGTTCTTGAGTTTGTCCACCAGGGCCGCGACATCGGCCACCTTGATGCCGGCCTTGCGGGCGGGCGGCTCGCTGACCTTCAGCGTCTTCAGGCGCGGCGCGGCGTCCACACCCAGCTCTTCCGGCGTGACGGTGTCCAGTTGCTTCTTCTTGGCCTTCATGATGTTGGGCAGCGTGACGTAGCGCGGCTCGTTCAGGCGCAGGTCGGTGGTGACAATGGCCGGCAGCTTCAAGGTCAGCGTTTCCAGGCCGCCGTCGACTTCGCGCGTGACCGTCACCTTGCCGTCGGCCAGCTCGACCTTGCTGGCGAACGTGGCTTGCGGCCAGTCCAGCAGCGCGGCCAGCATCTGGCCGGTCTGGTTGGCGTCGTCGTCGATGGCTTGCTTGCCCAGGATCACCAGCTGCGGCTGTTCCTTGTCGACCAGCGCCTTCAACAGCTTGGCCACGGCCAGCGGCTGCAGTTCGGCATCGGTCTGGACCAGCACGCCGCGGTCGGCGCCGATGGCCATGGCCGTGCGCAGCGTTTCCTGGCACTGCGCAACGCCGCAAGAAACCGCCACGACCTCGGCCACCGCGCCCTTCTCCTTCAGGCGGGTCGCTTCCTCGACGGCAATTTCGTCAAAGGGGTTCATGGACATCTTCACATTGGCGATATCCACGCCGGTTTGATCAGACTTGACGCGCACCTTGACGTTGTAGTCAACGACGCGCTTGACAGGTACCAATACCTTCATCCCGCTGCCTCCAAATGGAAAATAATTACCCGGCATGCGCCGGGATCGCATTGCACAATTTTTTCTTGATTCTACAGCTTCGCAAGCGCTCGTATATGCGCAACCACGCTGCGGCCCAGGGCTGACAGGTTGTAACCGCCCTCGAGCGTGCTGACGATCCGCCCCTGGCAGTGGCGCTCGGCCACCTCCACGAGCTGTTCGGTTATCCAGGCGTAGTCGGCCTCGACCAGGCCCATCTGGCCCATGTCGTCCTCGCGGTGCGCGTCGAAACCCGCCGACACCAGAATCAGTTCGGGGCGGTGCGCCTCCAGCGCAGGCAGCCAGGTATCCGTCACGATAGTCTTGACCGCGGCCCCTCCGGTATAGGCGGCCACCGGCACGTTCAGCATGTTCGAGGCGGGATTCTCGGTGCCGCTGTTTGGAAAAAAGGGATGCTGGAAGAAGCTGCACATCAGCACCCGATCGTCGCCAGCGAAGATGTCTTCGGTGCCATTGCCGTGGTGCACATCGAAATCGACGATGGCCACACGCGACAGGCCGTGGAAGTCCAGTGCATGTTGCGCTGCAATGGCGACGTTGTTCAGAAAGCAGAATCCCATGGCCTGGGAACGGCAGGCGTGATGCCCGGGAGGCCGCACCGCGCAGAACGCCGTACGGGCTTCCCCCCCCATCACGGCATCCACCGCCGCCACGCCCGCGCCCGCCGCGTAGAGGGCAGCCTCGTAGGTGTGGGGATTCATCAGGGTATCCGGATCGATAGGGAAATACCCTTGCTCCGGCAAATGTTCGCGCAAACTGTTCAGATACTGGACAGTGTGCACCCGCAATATGTCATGGCGGGATGCCTGCGGCGCCTGGCGGTCATCCAGGTAGGGCATCAATCCGCTGGCAAGCAACTGGTCTGAAATGGCGTCCAGCCTCTGGGGGCTTTCGGGATGCCAACTGCCCATTTCATGCAAGCGGCATGCCGGGTGGGTAAGATACATGGTCTCCATAAGGAAGATTATGTTCATCTGTCGGCGTTTACTGCAACTCGGAACGCTTTCCGCCCTGCTGGCGGGCTGCTCCACCACCGCTCCCTCTGCCACCACCAACACCGCCGCCGGCCAGCCGGCCGCCGAATCAACCCCGGCCCCCATTCGCATCGGACCCAGCGCGCCGACACCTGGTTCTGAACTGGCGGACGACGGTCCCGCCGCGCTGGGCGCCAATGGCGCGCTGCGGCCTGAAGTCCGTTCCTTTGTCGAAAACCTGGCCACCGAACGCCAATTGCCGCTGGACCCCATGGTCGCCGCGCTGGCCGGTTCGCGCTACAACGCCACCGTCGCGCGCCTGATCGCGCCGTCGCCGCCGGGCAAGAAAATCTGGCGCAGCTGGCTGACCTATCGCTCGCGCTTCGTCGAACCCAAGCGCATCGGCTGGGGCGTGGAGTTCTACAACGAGAACCGCGACCTGCTCAACCAGGCAGCGCAGCGCTTCGGCGTCCCGGCGCCCGTGATCGCCTCGATCATCGGCGTGGAAACGCTGTATGGCCGCAATATGGGCAATTTCCGCGTGCTGGACGCGCTGACCACGCTGGCCTTCGACTATCCGGACCCGGCCAAGCCCGAGCGCGCCACCATGTTCCGCGGCCAGTTGGCGGATTTCCTGACCCTGGTCATGAAGGACAAACTGGACCTGGAAACGCGCGGCTCCTACGCCGGCGCCATAGGCATGCCCCAGTTCATGCCCACCAGCGTCATGCATTACGCGGTGGACGGCGACGACAACGGCCATATCGACCTGAGCAACAACACGCGCGACGCGATCATGTCCGTGGGCAGCTTCCTGTCGCAGCACGGCTGGCAGCGCGGCCTGCCGGTGTTTGCCCCGGTGGTGTTGCCCACGGATCCTGCACCGCTGGTCGACGGCGGGCTGGAACCCAAGCAGAGCTGGGGCACGCTCACGGCGGCGGGCGCCCGCCTGCAGCCGGGCGCCTCGGCCGCCGGCTGGGGCAGCCAGCCGCTGGGCGTGGTCGATCTGGTCGAGGAAGCCCGCGGCACGGCGCAATACCGCGTCGGCACGCCCAACTTCTTCGCGCTCACCAAGTACAACCGCAGCTACTTCTACGCGACCTCGGTGGCGGATCTGGCGAGCGAGATCGAAGCCCGCGTGGGCCGCTGACAGCCCCCTGGGCCGCGGCGTCCGACGCCGTGGCCCGCTTTACACCGTCGCGACCGGCGTCACGGGCGAACCCACGGCGCCAGGCAGGTTCAGCGGCGGCGCCGTCAGCAGGAAGCGGCTGCGGCCGTTGGCCGTCAGCCAACGCGCCAGCGCCCCGAGATACCACATCTCGCCTATCGGCAGGCCCAGCTTGAAGATGCAGTGGTGGTGCAAGGGCAATGCGGCGCAGCAGGCATTGGGCTTCTGCGTGGGATAGATTTCCAGCGCATGGTTGTCTGACGCCATGGCCGCCACCTTCGAGTCGGTGATCCACTGCAGTAGCTTCTCGTCGCTGCCGTCCAGGCCGGCGCAGATTTCGTGCAGCGTGTGGGGGTCGGGCTCGCGGTTCTTTTCCAGCAGGGCGTCGCCGAATTCCGTATGGAACAGCACGATATCGCCCTGCTCGATCTCGATCCGGTCCGCTTCCAGAATGCGCATCAGGTCGTCATAGCCGACCGACTTCTGCTCTCGCCCGTAGTGGCGCGCCAGATCGACCATTACTCCGCGCGTCTGCAGGCACGATTCGGCCAGCTGTGTGATGTCCAGCTTTTTGGCGTTGGAGGCCGGCCCCTGCCCCAGGTCGGTCTTGGCATAGCCATTGTCCACGTCGTAGTCCACCGGGCCCACAACATGCTCGTTGGGCCGATAGCCGTTGTAGTAGACACGCTCGGGCAGGCCGTCGCCATTGGCGTCAAACAGCGCGCCGACGTGGGCCAGCGAATCCCATTGCGTCGAGTACTGCAAGCTCATTTCGACAATGTCGTCGCTGAGCACGTCGACGCAGCCGGGACGCAGGCGTCCCAACGGAAAGTTCAGGTACTGGTCGCCATCCCTCTCGGTAGGCCGCAGCTTGGGCGGATGACGACGCACGTTCACGCCATTGCCGCCCGGGTAATCCAGCGGCAGCGACAGGCAGAAGCTCAGTCCTTCGCGGACTTCCCGCATGCCGCTCAGCACGTTCGCGGGGGTGATGTAATTCAGGCAACCTCGCTGGTCGTCAGGCCCGAAATCTCCCCAGTTCGATCCCTCGGGACGGTTGTTCCATCTCATGCCTTGCAACTCCTGGTCGATTGAATGCTGTTTGACATAAATTTATCACGTATAGGATACTAACATCATGGATGTGAAAACCGCAGGCCGTGTGCTGGATGTGCTGAACCTCTTCGCCGAGGCGCAGAAGCCCTTGCTGTACAGCGAAATCGCTGCCCAGATGGAAATTCCGCTCTCCAGCTGCCACGGTCTCCTGAAGACCATGGTGGCGCGCGGCTATCTCTATGAAATCGGCAAGAAGCATGGCTACTACCCGACCCAGAAGCTGATCCACGTGGCCACCCTGATCTGCCATAGCGACCCGCTCAACGCGGTGATCGAGCCGGTGCTGGCCCGGGTGCGGGACCTGACGGGCGAGACGGCCTTGCTGGCCAAGCTGGCCGACGACAAGGTCGTGTACCTGATCGTCGCGGAATCCAAGCAGACGATCCGCTTCTCGCATCAGCCCGGCGGCTTCAAGGCGGTGCACGCGACCAGCTCGGGCAAGGCGCTGCTGTCGGTGCTGTCCCAGGACGAACGGCAGAAGTGGTTCAAGGCCTACAGCGGATTTGCCGCCTACACGGACAGCACGCTCACCAGCCGGGAAGCCTTCGACCGCGACCTGGAAGCGGGCGTGGCGCGCGGCTGGCAGCGCTCGGTGGGCGAAAACGTCGAGGACGTGATGTCCATTTCGCTCGGATTCCGGGCATACGAACAACCCTTTGCCATCGTGGTGGCCGGCCCGCTGAGCCGGATGCTGAAGAACGAAGCCACCACGGGGAAACAGCTGACCGAGGTCAAGGCGATGCTGCAGGCGGCGCTGCCCTCGGCCAATCTCACCTTTGTAGGAGTAGACAGTAGATGAACAAACGCACTTTCCTCGCCGCGGCATGCTCGGCGATCGCCACGGCAGCGTTGCCGGCAGCAAACGCCTACGCGCAGGCGGCTTATCCCGACAAGCCCATCCGCGTGATCATGCCGTGGGCGGCGGGCGGGCCGACGGACGTGGTCGGCCGCGTGATCGCGGTGCAGATGGGAGAGATCCTGGGCCAGCCGCTGGTGATCGAAACCCGCGCGGGGGCCAGCGGCACCATCGGTACCGCCCAGGTGGCCAAGGCGCCTGCCGACGGCTACACCTTGCTGATGAACCCGTCGGTGCAGGGCATCTACCCGGCCCAATTCAAGAATCTGAGCTTTGACCCGATCAAGGACTTCCAGATGGTGGGCGTGCTGGGCACGGTGCCGATGGTGGCCGTCGTCCCGCCCAATTCCAAATTCAAGACCTTCGGCGAACTGATCAAGCAGGCCCAGGCGCAGCCCGGCTCGCTGACCTTCGCTTCCCCCGGCGTCGCCACCTTGCCGCACCTGGCGGGCGAGCTGATCAATACCTCCACCAAGGCCAAGATCACCCACGTCGGCTACCGCGGCAGCAGCCCGGCCCTGACCGACGTCGCGGGCGGCCACGTGGACCTGATGTACGCGCCGCTGGCGCCGGCCTTGCCCCTCATCCAGAGCGGCAAGATCCGCCCGATCGCCGTCACGACCAAGACGCGCCTGGCTGAGCTGCCCGATGTGCCGACCATCGCGGAGAGCGTCCTGCCCGGTTTCGACATCGTCACCTGGTACGGCATGTGGGCGCCCAAGGATACGCCGCAACCCATCATCGCCAAGCTGAACAAGGCCATGATCGAAGCGTCGCAATCGCCCAAGGTGGTGGAAGCGCTGAAATCGCAGGGCACCCTGCCCAGCGCCATGAGCTCCCAGGAAGCGGAAGCCTTCAACCTCGCGGAAAGCCAGCGCTGGATCAAAGTGATGCAGGACGCCGGCATCCAGCCCGAGTAAGCAGGCAAAAGACCGGGGCGCCCGCCGCGCCCTTCTAATGAAAAACCGCCATGTCGGGCTGCCCCGGCATGGCGGTTTTGTTGAGTTCGGCTACAGCCGGGCGTTCAGTTGAAAACGCCCGTGGACAGATAGCGGTCGCCGCGGTCGCACACGATGAACACGATGGTGGCATCGTTGACGCGTTCGGCCACGCGCAGGGCCGCAACCAGCGCACCCGCGGAGGAAATCCCGCCGAAGATGCCCTCTTCCGCCGCCAGCCGGCGCGCCATCTGTTCGGCTTCCGCCTGTTCGATGGATTCGTAGGCGTCGACCCGGCTGCGGTCGAAGATCTTGGGCAGATAGGCTTCGGGCCACTTGCGTATGCCCGGGATCGACGATCCTTCGGCAGGCTGCGCGCCCACTACCTGCACCGCCGGGTTGCGCGACTTCAGATAGGTCGACACGCCCATGATGGTGCCCGTGGTGCCCATGGCGCTCACGAAGTGGGTGACGCGCCCTTCTGTCTGGTTCCAGATTTCCGGCCCGGTGGTCTCGATGTGAGCGCGCGGGTTGTCGGGATTGGCGAACTGGTCCAGCACCAGCCCGCGGCCGTCCGCCTGCATGGCGGAAGCCAGGTCGCGGGCATATTCCATGCCGCCCTTGTCCGCCGGCGTCAGGATCAGCTCGGCGCCATAGGCCGTCATGGCCGCGCGCCGCTCCACCGACAGGTTGTCCGGCATGATCAGGATCATGCGGTAGCCGCGCATGGCGGCCGCCATGGCCAGCGCGATGCCGGTATTGCCGCTGGTCGCCTCGATGAGGGTGTCGCCCGGCTTGATGTCGCCGCGCTCTTCGGCGCGCGCGATCATCGACAGGGCCGGACGGTCCTTCACGGAGCCGGCGGGGTTGTTACCCTCCAGCTTGGCCAGGATGACATTGCCTCGGGCAGCGCCCGCGGCCCCGGGAATGCGCTGCAGGCGCACCAGCGGCGTGTTGCCGACGGTTTGCTCGATAGTGGGATAGGTAGTAGTCATGCGGACGATCATAACCTTGCCCGGCGGCGCGCGGCGCCAAAGGCCGCGCTCCCGCCAGGGCTACCCGCGCCGACCGGCGCAGTCAGGGCCGGGCGCGGGCCGCGGGCTGGGAGGATGGCGGCCTGGCTTCGGGCTTGGCTTCGGGCTTGGGCGCTGCCGCCCTGACCTGCGCCGGCTTGGCCGCTGCCTCGCCCGGCCCGGCCTGAGCCCCGGCGCCGCCCACCAGCAGGCCGGCCTCTTGCAGGGCCTGGGCCTTTTTCGGACCGATGCCGCGCACGCGTTCAGCCAGGTCGTTCAGCGACTCGAACTTGCCGCCCCGCTCGCGCTCCTTCACGATGATCTCAGCCATGCGCGGGCCTATGCCGCGCACGCCCTCGAGCTGCTGGGCATTGGCCTGATTGACGTCGAGCGCGTGCGCCAGCGGCGCGGCAAAACCCAGGCCGGCCGTCACCAGCAAAGCGCCCAGGACCTGCCGCAAGGGGCGCGGCCGGGCGCCGGAACCGGCGGGCGAGCGCTGCCTGCGCCACCGCGCACGGGGCGCGGGCCGGGCTGCGGCGGATTGAAGAAATGGATTCATGGAAGGTCTCCCTGGAGTCTGGCGCAACGGCTGTCACGCCACGTCCAGATCATGCCGGCGCCCTTCCCGCCCGCGGCGGCGCAGTGAACGGAAACATCCGCCCCGGCAAACCGCCAGGCGTAAAAAAACCACCGCGAGCGGTGGTTTTCATGCGGAGACGCCGCTGCTGCGGCGCCGCGGGCCTTTACTTCCGGGCGCGCCAATAGCGAACGTATTCGGTGACGCCAGTCCGCACATCGCGCATGGGCGCCTGGAATCCCGCCGCGCGCAGACGCGTGACGTCGGCCTGCGTGTAGCTCTGGTAGCGTCCCTTCAGGTCGTCCGGGAAGGGGATGTAGCGGATCAGATCCAGCTCGACCAGCTGCGCCAGCGTCAGTTCGGCTTCGCCGCGCTCCGCGCGCAGCGCGTTGACCACGCCGGCCGCCACGTCGTTGAAGGGCTGCGCCCGGCCCGTGCCGCAGTTGAAGATGCCGGACTGTTCCGGGTGATCCAGGAAATGCAGGTTGACGGCAACCACGTCCTCGACCGAGATGAAGTCGCGGCTCTGGCCGCCATCGACATAACCGTCCCAGCCGGCGAACAGGCGCACATGCCCATGCTCCAGGAACTGGTTCATGTTGTGGAATGCCACCGAAGCCATGCGGCCCTTGTGCTGTTCGTGCGGACCATAGACGTTGAAGTAGCGCAGGCCCACGACCTGTGCGGTCAGGCTGTCCATGCGCTGGCGCAGGACCTGGTCGAACAGCAGCTTGGAATAGCCGTAGACGTTCAGCGGGCCTTCGTTGGCGGGATCTTCCACGTAGATGGACGAACCACCATAGACCGCCGCCGAGGAGGCGTACAGGAACGGAATGCGGCGCTCCTGGCAGAACTCGAACAACTCCAGCGTGACGCGGTAGTTGTTGTCGAGCATGTAGCGGCCGTTGCGCTCGGTCGTGTCCGAGCACGCGCCTTGATGCAGCACGGCGCGGACTTCGCGCAGGCTGCCGTCGAGGACGCGGCGGCGGAAGTCGTCCTTGTCCATGTAGTCGGCGATCTGGCAATCGACCAGGTTGACGAACTTGTCGCCTTCGGTCAGGTCATCGACCGCGATGATGTCCTGGATGCCGCGGCGGTTGAGCCCGCGCACCAGGTTGCTGCCTATGAAGCCCGCGGCTCCGGTAACGACGATCATGAGGATTCTCCTGCCAATTCCGCGGCGGTGACGATGGACGTGCCGAGCTTGCCCACGGCGATGCCGCCGGCCTTGTTGGCCCAGCCCATCGCCTCGACCCAGGGCAGATCGATGGCGCGCGACACGGCCAGCGTGGCCAGCACGGTATCGCCCGCGCCTGACACGTCGAACACTTCGTGCGCTTGCGCATCGATGTGGTCGCGTCCCGCTGCGGTAAACAAAGTCATGCCCTGCTCGGACCGCGTCACGAGCAAGGCTTCCAGGTCCAGGTCGGCGCGCAGGCGCTGCGCGCGATCGGTAAGCTCTGCCTCGGCATTCCAGCGGCCCACGGCCTCCTGCATTTCCGAGCGGTTGGGCGTGACCAGGGTAGCTCCGCGGTAGCGGGCGTAGTCATGGCCCTTGGGGTCCACCAGCACCGGCACGCCCGCGTTGCGGGCCAGGGCGATCAGCGACTCGACCCGCGTCAGCACGCCCTTGGCGTAGTCGGACAGCACGACGATGTCGTGGTTGGCCAGGTGGCGGGCGAAAGCCGCATCGACATTGTCCAGCGCGGCCTGCGCCGGATGCTGTTCGAAGTCCACCCGCAGCAGCTGCTGCTGGCGGCCCAGCACGCGCATTTTCAAGGTGGTGTGCAGGGACGGATCGGCGACCAGTTCGGCCTGTATGCCGGCTTCCGCCGACAGGCGCCGGACGCTGTCGCCGGCCTCGTCTTCGCCCAGCACGCCCACCAGCGTGACATGGCCGCCCAGGGCCGCCACGTTGCGGGCCACGTTGGCGGCTCCGCCCAGGCGGTCTTCGCGACGCGCCACGCGCACCACGGGAACCGGCGCTTCCGGCGAGATGCGTTCGACTTCGCCGAACCAGTACCGGTCCAGCATCACATCGCCCACCACGAGGACGCGGCTATGCGAAATGGCTTCGGCGGGAAAAGAGTTCATTCAAGTTCTTCCAGACGGCGCGGCGCATAGGTTTCCCAGGCATTGCAGCCGGGACATTGCCAGTAAAAGCGACGCGCTTGAAAACCGCAACTGCGGCATGCGTAGCGGTCCAGCCGCTGCGTATGCTTGTGTATCAGGCTGCGCAACAGCGTCAGGTCGGCGCCCGGCACCGGCGCCTGCTCGGCGCCGCCTTCCGGATTGGCCAGCTCGGCCTCCAGCAGGCGGTCCAGACCCAGCAGCGACGGATGGCTGCGCAATGCGTTGCGGGCAAAGGCCCATGAAGGCGCCGCGCCCTGCTGGACGCGCAGTTCGCGGAACAGCACGTTGAACAGGTCCAGCGAAGCGTGGCGCGCGTACTGCTTCTGCAGCACGTCCAGCCCGGCTTCCTCCTGGTTGGCCGCGCGGTAGTTGGCCAGGACCTGCTCGGCCACCAGGCCGGCGTACTCCGGAGCGTCGGTCATGATTGACTCCAGGTACAGACGTTCGCGCTTGGGGTCCTGTTCGATCAGGGCCAGGCGCGCGCGCAGCATCGCGGTGCGCACCATGGCGCCCTTGCTGGAAGCAGGGTCGATGGCCGACAAGGCATGGTCTGCGGCGTCCAGCGCCTTGTGGGCCGCGTCGATATCGGCCGGCTTGGCCGACAGCGCGGTCTGGGCCTGTTCGCAGTAGTAGTGCACGATCTGCGGCACCGGCTCGTCGACCAGGCCCTGCAGCGTCTTCACGGCCTCGATGGCGCGCGGCCAGTCGTGCTCGGATTCATAGATGCGGATCAGCGAGCGTAGCGCGGGCAAGGCGTAGCGAGTGTCCTTGAGCTGCTCGAAGCCGCTTTCGGCGCGGTCCAGCATGCCCGCCTTGAGGAAGTCCTGCGCCAATTCGTGCTGCGCATGCTCGCGCTCGGCGGCGGGCAGGTCGGACCGGTTCAAGAGGCTCTGGTGCACGCGGATGGCGCGCTCCATTTCGCCCCGGCGACGGAATAGGCTGCCCAGCGCAAAGTGCAGCTCGGTGGTTTCCGGATCCAGCTTGGCCACTTCGACGAAGGCGTCGATGGCGCGGTCCGGCTCTTCATTGAGCAGGAAATTCAGCCCGCGGAAATAGGAGTCGGGCAGGCTGCGGGTTTCCCGCAGCATTTGCCGGATATCGAAGCGCGCGGCCAGCCAGCCCAGCGCGAACAATACCGGCACGAAAATCAACCACCAAGGTTCAAAATCCACTATGCGGGCTCTTGCGGTAATTCAGTGCGGAAAGGGATACGGGGCCGGCGCGCGTTACAGCGGCGACATCGGGGCCACGGCCTCCGGCGGCACCGCAGGCGTGGTACCGGCCACGGCGGCCTGAACGCGGTCCAGTTCGCGGCGCAGGCGCATGGCTTCGCGGCGGCGGCGCATGGCGGCGGGCACGGTCAGCAGCAGGCCGAACAAGGCGCCCAGCACGAACACGACCAGCATCACGACGATGAGCGGAACGTCCTGCACCACGTAATCGGCGTAGAACTTCACGGCGACCGGGTCCGTGTTTTTCAACGCGAACATCAATACTGCAACAAACACGAGCAATCGCAGGGCCCAGACTAGGTAGCGCATGGCGCATGCTCCAAAGAATTCAAGACTATCAATTGTAAGCGACGGATCCCGCCTGGCGCCAAAAAACAAAGCCCCTTGATTTCTCAAGGGGCCAGGTTCTCGGTCCGATCCGCCCGAAGGCGGCCTTACTGCCGTGCCGTCAATGCATGGCGTGCAGACTCACCATCGACGGCATCGGTTCACTCGATCCAGAGGATTGAGCGTCCTCGTCATTGCCGCCGGCCAAGTCCACCCGCTCGCGCAATTCCTTGCCCGCCTTGAAGTGCGGCACCTGTTTGCCAGGCACCAGCACCTGTTCGCCGGATTTCGGATTGCGACCGATGCGGGGAGACCGCTGCGACAACGAGAAGCTGCCAAAACCGCGGATCTCGATGCGCTGACCCGAGGCCAGGGCCTGGGTCATTGCGTCGAGCACGGTCTTGACCGCGTAATCGGTGTCGCGGGCGGCCAGCTGAGGATAGCGGGCCGCCAAGGCGGCGATCAGCTCCGACTTGGTCACGAATTAACCGTCGTTGCGCTGTTGGTCCAGCTTGGCCTTCAGCAGCGCGCCGAGGTTGGTGGTGCCGGACGAAGCGCTGGCGTCGGACATGCGCTGGATCGTTTCGGCGGTTTCGGCGTTGTCGCGGGCCTTGATCGACAGCTGGATCGAACGCGTCTTGCGGTCGATGTTGACGATCATGGCTTCGATGTTTTCGCCAGCGTTCAGAACGGTGGTGGCATCTTCGACGCGGCCCGAGGAGATCTCGGAAGCGCGCAGGTAGCCTTCAACGTCCACGGACAGCGTGACGACAGCGCCCTTGGCTTCGACCGACTTGATGGTGCCCGGAACAACGGCGCCCTTGTCGAAGGTGGCAACGAAGTTGTTGAAGGGATCGCCTTCCAGCTGCTTGATGCCCAGCGAGATGCGTTCCTTGTCGGTATCGATGCCCAGAACCACGGCTTCGATCTCGTCGCCCTTCTTGAAGTTGCGCACGGCTTCTTCGCCGGTTTCCGTCCACGACAGGTCGGACAGGTGAACCAGGCCATCGATGCCGCCGGGCAGGCCGACGAACACGCCGAAGTCGGTGATCGACTTGATGGCGCCGCGGACCTTGTCACCACGCTTGAAGTTGGTGGCGAACTCTTCCCACGGGTTCTGGCGGCACTGCTTCATGCCCAGCGAGATGCGACGACGGTCTTCGTCGATTTCCAGGACCATGACTTCGACTTCTTCGCCCAGGGTCACGACCTTGCGCGGATCGACGTTCTTGTTGGTCCAGTCCATTTCGGAGACGTGCACCAGGCCTTCGATGCCGGCTTCGACTTCAACGAACGCGCCGTAGTCGGTCAGGTTCGTGACCTTGCCGAACAGGCGGGTGCCTTGCGGGTAGCGGCGAGCCAGGCCCACCCACGGATCTTCGCCCAGCTGCTTGACGCCCAGGGAGACGCGGCTCTTTTCCTGGTCGAACTTGAGCACCTTGGCTTCGACTTCCTGACCCACTTGTAGGACTTCGGAGGGGTGACGCACACGGCGCCAGGCCATGTCGGTGATGTGCAGCAGGCCGTCGATGCCGCCCAGGTCCACGAACGCGCCGTAGTCGGTGATGTTCTTGACCACGCCCTTGACCACAGCACCTTCGTGCAGGGTTTCGAGCAGCTTCTGGCGCTCTTCGCCCATGCTGGCTTCCAGCACTTGGCGACGCGACAGAACGACGTTGTTGCGCTTGCGGTCGAGCTTGATGACCTTGAATTCGAGGGTCTTGCCTTCGTACGGGGTGGTGTCCTTGACCGGACGCAGGTCCACCAGCGAACCCGGCAGGAACGCGCGGATGCCGTTGGTCATGACGGTCAGGCCGCCCTTCACCTTGCCGGTGATGGTGCCGGTAACCAGCTCGCCGTTTTCCAGGGCCTTTTCCAGCTGCAGCCAGGCCGACAGGCGCTTGGCGCGGTCACGCGACAGGATGGTGTCGCCGTAGCCGTTTTCCAGGGAATCGATGGCCACCGAGACGAAATCGCCGGGTTGCACTTCGAGCTCGCCCTGGTCGTTCAGGAACTCTTCCAGGGGGATCAGCGCTTCGGACTTCAGGCCGGCGTTGACGACGACAAAGTTGTGGTCGACGCGGACGACTTCGGCGCTGATGACCTCGCCGGACTTCATGTCCTGGCTCTTGAGGCTCTGTGCGAAAAGGTCGGCGAAGCTTTCGCCGCCGGTGGCGACGGTAGTGGAAACGGAAGACATGGGGTTGAAATCCATTAGGCCGAAATGGCCGTTAAAAACACACCGCAGCGGATTGCCCGCCACAGTGGAGTCAAAATGCCTGTTTGCCGGTTCGCCCTTGCGGGGTGGCCCGTGGGGGTTGCGCCTGGCGTGAACAGGGCCGATAAAAAAAACAGAAAACTACGGAGGATCCTTGGGGAAAGTCCGGGACCGATCGCTCAATCCGCAGCGGCCTTCTTCCAGAAATCCAGTATTGCCTGCACCGTTTCCGCAATCGTCAAATCAGACGAATCCAGCACGTGTGCATCCGCTGCGGGAGCCAAGGGCGCTGTAATTCGCCCCATATCGCGGGCGTCCCGCTCGCGCATATCCCGTAGGAGGTCATCAAGATTAGCAGAAATTCCCTTTTCGATCAACTGCTTACAGCGCCTCTGCGCCCGCGCGACCACATCGGCGACCAGAAACACCTTCAGGGGCGCATCGGGAAACACCACCGTACCCATGTCGCGCCCGTCCGCAACCAGGCCCGGCGCCACCCGGAAAGCGCGCTGGCGCTCGAGCAGCGCCTGCCGCACGCCCGCGAAGGCGGCCACGCGCGAGGCGAAATTGCCGACTTCCTCACGGCGGATCTCGTGGCCCACGTCCGCGCCTTCGAGGTAGACATGGGGACCTTCGAAACGCACATCCAGGGTTTCGGCCACGCGCGCCACGGCGGGCTCGTCTTCGGCGGACAAGCCGCGGTTGAGCGCCGCCAGGGCCGTCAGGCGATAGAGCGCGCCGCTGTCCAGCACGTCCCAGCCCAGGGCCTTGGCGACGCGGTGGGCCACCGTGCCCTTGCCGGACGCGGTGGGGCCGTCGATGGTGATGACGGGGACAGAAGCAGTTTCAGGGGAAATCGAAGTCATGGGCAATTCTTCGCTAGGCCGCAACCAGGCCCGCGTAAACATCAAAGTAACCCGGGAAGGTCTTGCTGACGCAACCCGGATCGAGGATACGAACCGCCGCCGGCCCGAAAGCCGCCAGCGAGAAGCACATGGCCATGCGGTGATCGTCCCAGGTGCCGATGTGCGCATCGCGCCAGCCATCCTTTTCCGGCGGCGTCACGCGCAGCCAATCCGGCCCCGATTCCACCTGGGCGCCCAGCTTTTCCAGCTCGGTCTGCATGGCGTGGATGCGGTCGGTTTCCTTGACCCGCCAGCTGCCGATGTTGCGCAGGCGGCACGGGCCGTCGGCGTACAGCGCCAGGGCAGCCGCGGTCATGGCGGCGTCCGGGATCAGGTTGAAATCGGTGTCGAAGGCTTTCAGGCGTTCGCCCTGGGCCACGCGCGCGCCCGACACTTCGATCCAGTCGGGACCGTAGCTCACCGAGGCGCCCATGTCGGCCAGGGTGGCAGCAAAGGCGACGTCGCCCTGGATGCTGTCGACGCCTACACCGGTCACGCGCAGCGGCCCGCCGCCGATCGCGCCCAGCGCCAAAAAATAGGAAGCCGTGGAGGCATCGCCTTCGACCGCAATCTGCCCGGGGCTGCGGTAGGCCGCCCCGCCGTCGATGACGAAACGGCTCCAGCCGTCGCGCCGCACCTGCACGCCGAAGCGCGCCATCAGGTTCAACGTGATCTCGATGTAGGGCTTGGAAATGAGTTCGCCCAGCACTTCGATCGTGACGGGCTTGCCGCTGCGGCCGGCCTGCAGCGGCGCGGCCATCAACAAGGCCGTGAGGAACTGGCTGGACACCGAACCCTGCACGCGCGTGACCGCGTCCACCGCGATCTCGCCGCGGCCGATGCGCAGCGGCGGATAACCAGGCTGGCCCAGATAATCGATGCTGGCGCCCAGGCCCTTGAGCGCGTCGACCAGATCGCCGATGGGACGTTCGTGCATGCGCGGCACGCCCGACAGGCGGTAGTCGCCGCCCATCAGCGCCAGCGCGGCAGTCAGCGGCCGGATCGCGGTGCCGGCATTGCCCATGAACAGGTCGGCGCTTTCCACGGGAAAGCGGCGCACGCCCTGCACCGTGACGCTGCCCGCGTCCAGTTCCGACACCTGCACGCCCAGTTGGCGCAAGGCGCCGAGCATGACGCGGGTGTCGTCGGAGTCCAGCAACCCGGTGATGACCGTGCTGCCTTCAGCGATGGCGGACAGCAGCAGCACACGGTTGGAAATACTTTTGGAACCTGGCAGGGCAATCACGCCCCGCGCTTGCCGCACGCGCGGCAGATCGAGATAAGGCAAAGCACCCATGTCAGCTACTCCTTGCGCCAGTTGCGGCGGGCGCGGGCCGCCGTGTCCAGCAGCTTCAGCAAAGCCGCGCCATCGCCGTCGGCAATGGCGCGTTCGGCACGATCCAGCACCGCGCGCACGTCGGCCAGTTCGGCCAGCATCGCGTCGCGGTTGGACAGAAAGATGTCGCGCCACATTTCCGGCGAACCCGCGGCGATGCGCGTGAAGTCGCGAAAACCGCTGCCCGCGAGATCCAGGCGCGTAGCGGCGTCGGCGGCCTCGGCCACCTGCTCCATGTACGCCGCCGACAGCAGATGCGGCAGATGGCTGACCGAAGCCAGCACCCGGTCGTGGGCGTCGGCGTCCATGTCGATCACGTTCGCCCCGCAAGCCTGCCACGCGCGGCGCACCAGGTCCAGCGAGGCCGCGCCGTTCTCGGCCAGGGGGGTCAGAATGACGGTGCGCTTGCGGTACAGGTCGGCATCGGCCGCCTCCGGCCCGGTGCGCTCGGCGCCGGCGATGGGATGGCCAGGCACGAACTGCGCGGCCCGGTCACCCAGGGCGGCGCGCGCGGCCGCAACCACTTCCACCTTGGTGCTGCCGCCATCGGTCAGCACGGTGCCGGGACGCAGGTGCGCGCGCATGCGCGACAGCGCGTCGGCCAGCCCGCCCACCGGCGTCGCCAGCAGGATCAGGTCGGCGCGCGCCGCGGCTTCCTCGATGGAAGCGGCCTCGTCGATCAGCCCCAATTCAACGGCGCGGGCCAGGGATTGCGCGTTGCGCCCCACCCCCAGCACCCGGCCAACCTGGCCGGCCCGGCGCAAGGCCGCGGCGAAGGAGCCTCCGATCAGGCCCACGCCTACGACGGCCAATACAGGAATCAGGGGGCCAGCGGCCCCCTGATCGGATTTCGGTGACGCGTCGTTCATGCGGAAAGGATGGCGGTCAGCGCGTCAATGAATCGGTCGTTTTCCTGCGGCAGCCCGATGGACACCCGCAGCCACTCCGGCAAGCCGTCGCCGGCCACCGGGCGCACGATCACACCGCGCTTGAGCAGTTCCAGGTTGATGCGCGGAGCGTCGCCCACGTGCACCAGCACAAAGTTGCCGTAGCTGGGGACGTAGCGCAGCTTCAGACGTTCAAACGCGGCGCACAGTTGCGCCTTGCCTGCCTTGTTCGAGGCGTAGGCCTCTTCCAGGTAGGCCGCGTCGCGCAGCGCGGCGATGGCCGCGGCCTGCGCCAGCGTATTGACGTTGAACGGCTGGCGCACGCGGTTCAGCAGATCCGTCAGGACGGGTTGCGCCACGGCGAAGCCCACCCGCAGGCCCGCCAGGCCGTAGGCCTTGGAGAACGTGCGCGACACGATCAGATTCGGATAGCGGCGCACCAGCGCCGTGCTGTCGAAGCGGAACTCGGGATCGAGGTACTCGTTGTAAGCCTCGTCCAACACCACCGTCACGCGGTCGCCGTGGGCGGCCTGGACACGCTCCAGGAAGGCCGCGATCTGGTCGCCCGGCACGAAGGTACCGGTCGGATTGTTCGGGTTGGCGATGAACAGCAGCCGCGTATCGTCGGCGATGGCGTCGAACATCGCGTCCAGGTCATGGCCGTAGTCCTTGGCCGGCACCACGATGTGGCGCGCGCCGCGCGCCTGGGTCGCCAGGCGATACACCGCGAACGAATGCTGCGCGTACACCGCCGACACGCCCGGCTCCAGCAGCGCCAGCGCCGCGATTTCCAAGATGTCGTTGGAACCGTTGCCCAACGTGACCCAGCTCATCGGCACGCCGTAGCGCTCGGCCAATGCCGCCTTCAGATCAAAGCCGTTGGGATCGGGATAGCGCGCCAGCGACTCGGCCGCGGCCAGCATGGCCTCGCGCGCCGACTTGGGCATGCCCAGCGGGTTTTCATTGGACGCCAGCTTGACGATGCCGGCAGGATCCAGCCCGAATTCGCGGGCCAGTTCTTCGATAGGCTTGCCGGCCTGGTAAGGCGCGATGGCGCTGACGTGCGCGGGAGCAACAAGGGGCTTGGGTGCGGTGGTCATGTCGGAGAGGCTCACGGCGCCGGGTAGGAACCCAGCACTTTCAGGTAGGCAACCTGCGCCTGCAAGGCAGCAAGGGCGCGTTCGACGTTCGGATCGTTGCGGTGACCCAGGACGTCCACATAGAAATAGTATTCCCACTGCCCGGTGCGCGCGGGCCGCGACTCGAAGCGCGTCATGGAGACGCCGTTGGCCGCCAGCGGCGCCAGCATTTCGTAGACGGCGCCCGCGCGATTCGGCACTGCCAGGATCAGGCTGGTCTTGTCCTTGCCGCTGACCAGCGGCTCGATGTTGCCGATCGCCAGGAAGCGCGTGCGATTGTGCGGATCGTCCTGGATACCCGCGGCGACGATCTGCAGGCTCCAGGCGGGCGCAGCCACCTCGCCGGCGATCGCCGCGATGCTCGGGTCGGACGCCGCCGCGCGCGCGGCCTCGGAATTGCTGGACGCGGCCACCCGGGCCACGTCGGGATAGTTGCGCGTGAGCCAGCCCTGGCACTGGGCCAGCGCTTGCGGATGCGCGGAGATCGTCTTGATGCCGTCCATGCTGCCGGACTGCGACATCAGGCAATGGCGTATCACCAGCGAACGCTCGCCCAGGATCTTCAGGGGCGTGTTGAGCAGCAGATCCAGGCTGCGGTTGACCGCGCCTTCGGTGGAGTTCTCGACCGGCACCATGCCCACGTCCGCCTGTCCTGCCTCGACGGCGCGGAAAACCTCGTCAAACGAGGCGCACGGCAGTTTCTGCACGGCCTGCCCGAAATGCTCTCGCGCCGCCTGCTCGGAGAACGAACCTTGAGGCCCCAGGAAAGCGACCGTCATGCCGCGCTCCAGGCCGCGACAGGCCGAGATGATTTCGGTCCAGACCGCAGCCACGCCAGCGTTCGGAAACGGACCGGGATTGGTCTGCTGCAAACGGCGGATGACATCGGCTTCGCGCTCGGGGCGCAGCACGGGGCCATCGGCGTTCGCGGCGTGCTTGGCCTCGCCCACTTCCAGCGCGGCGCTCGCGCGCTGCGTCAGGAGGTCGAGGATCTGGGCGTCCAAGGCGTCGATGCGCTGACGCAGGGGGAGCAGCTTGCGCTGCAGATCGTCATCCATAGCGACGCTCGAATTCCTTGAGGTACTCGACCAGCGCCGACACCCCTGCCAGGGGCACGGCGTTATAAATGGAGGCGCGCATGCCGCCCACGCTCTTGTGGCCCTTGAGCTGGGTCAGGCCGGCCGCGTCCGCGCCTTGCAGGAAGGCGTCGTTGAGCGATTCGTCGCGCAGCACGAACGGCACGTTCATGCGCGAGCGCACGGGTGCGTGGATGGGATTGCGATAGAAGCTGGTGCTGTCCAGGTAGCCGTACAGCAGATCGGCCTTGGCCTTGTTCGCCGCTTCCATGCCGGCCACGCCGCCATTGGCCTTGACCCACTTGAACACCAGGCCGGCGACGTAGATAGCGAAGGTCGGCGGCGTGTTGTAGCGCGAATGCTCGGCGGCCACATTGGCGTAGTCGAACGCGGACGGGCAGATCGGCAAGGCGTGGCCGATCAGGTCGCGGCGCGCGATGACCATGGTCACGCCCGCCGGACCGGCGTTCTTCTGCGCGCCGGCATACATCATGCCGGTGCGCGTCACGTCCATCGAACGCGACAGGAAATGCGAGGACGCGTCGACGACCAACGGTACGTCGGGCGCGCCCAGCGCGGCGGTGTCGGGCCAGTCCATGAACTCGACGCCGCCGATGGTTTCATTGCTGCAAAGATGCAGATAGGCCGAATCCGGGCGCACCTGCCAGGTATCGACCGGCGGCACCCAGGTCAGCGGCGCCTGCTCGCGGCCATCCAACTGGATGGCCTGCTCGCTGCTTGCCGCCACATGGGTACTGCCATAGCGGCCGGCTTCCTTGTACGAACGCTTGGACCAATGGCCCGTCACGACGAAGTCGGCTGCCGGCGTGCCGCGGCGCCCCATGAGATTCATGGGAACGATGGCGTTTTCCCCGGAACCGCCGCCTTGCATGAACATGACGGCGTAGTCCGCCGGCAGGCCCAGCAAGTCGCGCAGATCGGACTCGGCTTCATCGCAGATCTGCACGAAATGCTTGCCGCGATGGCTCATTTCCATCACGGACATGCCGCTGCCGTGCCAGTCCAGCATTTCCGCAGCGGCTTGCTGCAGCACCACCTCGGGCAAGGCCGAGGGGCCTGCCGAGAAGTTCCAGGGGCGGGCCATTATTGCTCCGTAGGTTCCGTCGAATCCGTCGAGTCCGCAGCGCCGTTGTCGTCGCCGCCATCCGCTTCCTGGCCGTCTTCGCCCAGGTCGCCATCATCGTCCGCATCGCTTTCGACGACGCGGCGCACGCCGGACAACGAACTGCCGTCATCGACGTTGATGAGCGTGACGCCTTGCGTGGCGCGGCCCATTTCGCGGATTTCCGAGACGCGGGTGCGCACCAGCACGCCGCCGGTCGTGATCAGCATGATCTCGTCCGAAGGCATGACCAGCACTGCGCCCACGACCTTGCCGTTGCGCGAGCTGGTCTGAATGGCGATCATGCCCTTGGTGCCACGGCCGTGGCGCGTGTACTCGGTGATCGGGGTGCGCTTGCCATAGCCGTTTTCGGTGGCGGTCAGCACGCTTTGCGTTTCGTCGCCAGCCACCAGCAGCGCGATGACGGTCTGGGTGTCTTCCAGCATCATGCCGCGCACGCCGCGGGCGTTGCGGCCCATCGGACGCACGTCGTTCTCGTCGAAGCGCACGGCCTTGCCGGCGTCCGAGAACAGCATGACGTCATGCTTGCCATCGGTCAGGTCGGCGCCGATCAGGTAGTCGCCATCGTCCAGATCCACGGCGATGATGCCGGCCTTGCGCGGATTGGAGAAGTCGGACAGCGGGGTCTTCTTGACCGTGCCGCGCGAGGTCGCCATGAAGACGTAGTGGTCTTCGCTGAATTCCTTGACCGGCAGCACCACGGTGATCTTCTCGCCTTCAGTCAACGGGAACATGTTGACGATAGGCTTGCCGCGCGAGTTGCGCGTGCCCTGCGGCACTTCCCAGACCTTCAGCCAGTACACGCGGCCGCGGTTGGAGAAGCACAGCAGGAAGTCGTGCGTGTTGGCGATGAACAACTGGTCGATCCAGTCGTTTTCCTTCATGGCCGTGGCCTGCTTGCCGCGTCCGCCGCGCTTTTGCGAGCGGTACTCGGACAGCGGCTGGCTCTTGATGTAGCCGCCGTGCGACAGCGTCACGACCATGTCGGTCGGCGTGATCAGGTCTTCGGTGTCGAGCTCGGTGGCGTTCAGTTCGATGTCCGAGCGGCGCGTATCCTTCACGCCGGTCGAGAATTCCGCCTTGATGGCCTGCAGCTCGTCGGAGATGATCGTGGTGATGCGCTCCGGACGCGCCAGGATGTCCAGCAGGTCGGCGATGGTGGACATGATGTCCTTGTATTCGCCGACGATCTTGTCCTGCTCCAGCCCGGTCAGGCGTTGCAGGCGCATGTTCAGGATTTCCTGGGCCTGCGTGTCGCTCAGGCGGTACATGCCGTCGCCCTGGAGGCCGAACTCGGTGCCCAGGTCGTCCGGACGGAAGGCCGCGCGGCCTCCCGGCGTGTCGCCGTCGGCGCGCGACAGCATTTCGCGCACCAGCGAGGAATCCCACGACTTCGCCATCAGTTCCTGGCGCGCGACCGGGGGGGTCGGCGCCGCCTTGATGATGGCGATGAAGTCGTCGATGTTGGCGAGCGCAACCGCCAGGCCTTCCAGCACGTGGCCGCGTTCGCGGGCCTTGCGCAGCTGGAATACCGTGCGGCGCGTGACCACTTCGCGGCGATGCTGCAGGAAGTAGTCGATCATCTGCTTCAGGTTGAGCAGGCGGGGCTGGCCGTCGACCAGCGCCACCAGGTTCATCCCGAAGGTGTCTTGCAGCTGCGTGTTCTTGTAGAGGTTGTTCAGGACGACCTCGGGAACCTCGCCGCGCTTGAGTTCGATGACCAGGCGCATCCCGTCCTTGTCGGACTCGTCGCGGATGTCCGAGATGCCTTCGATCTTCTTGTCGTTGACGAGCTCGGCGATGCGTTCCTGCAGCGTCTTCTTGTTGACCTGGTAGGGGATCGCGTCGACCACGATCGCCTGGCGGTTGCCCTTCTCCATGTCTTCGAAGTGGGTCTTGGCGCGCATGATGACGCGGCCGCGACCGGTGCGGTAGCCTTCCCGCACGCCGGACATGCCGTAAATGATGCCGCCGGTGGGGAAATCGGGGGCCGGGATGAGCTCCATGAGCTCATCGACCGAGCAGCCCGGATTGCGCAGGCAGTACAGGCAGCCGTCGACCACTTCCTGGAGGTTGTGGGGCGGAATGTTGGTGGCCATGCCCACCGCGATGCCCGAGCTGCCGTTGACCAGCAGGTTGGGCAGGCGCGACGGCAACAGCAGCGGTTCTTGTTCGCTGCCGTCGTAATTGGGGCCAAAGTCCACCGTTTCCTGGTCGATGTCGGCCAGCAATTCGTGGGCGATCTTGGCCAGGCGGATTTCGGTGTAACGCATCGCCGCGGCGTTATCGCCGTCGATCGAGCCGAAGTTGCCCTGGCCGTCGACCAGCATGTAGCGCATGGAGAAATCCTGCGCCATGCGGACGATGGTGTCGTAGACGGACTGGTCGCCGTGGGGGTGGTATTTACCGATGACGTCCCCGACGATACGCGCCGACTTCTTATAGGCGCGGTTCCAGTCGTTGTTCAGTTCGTGCATCGCGTAGAGCACGCGCCGGTGGACGGGCTTGAGGCCGTCCCGCACATCCGGTAGCGCCCGACCGACGATCACGCTCATCGCGTAATCGAGGTAACTGCGGCGCATCTCTTCTTCCAGCGATACCGGAAGCGTCTCCTTGGCAAAGGAATCCATATATATAACGACAGAATCGTGTAAGGAGGAACCCGGGCCGGGTAAACAGGAAATTCTATCATCCGATTCCCCGAGCGGTCAGAAGCGCCTCCCCAAGCAGCGCCTCGGCGGTCCGGAGCGGCGGACATGGGGCCGCGACCGGCCACGCGTCAGCCCGCGTCCTGCGGCCCTGTTGTCAAAAACCAACATGGAAAACCGAAGGAGCGCCGAAAACGTCATATCCAGCGCCAATGCGCCTCTCCAGGGAAGCCAAAGCCCCCCAAATGCCTTAAGATTGTTTCCAGCACGCAGGAAACCCAGTAGCTATTCCTTTGAACCAGCTCTTGGCGTTGCTATACTGGCCCCGTTTTCCTGATATGCGGCGGGGGTTCGCTGCGAGTCACTTATCCAGCTTCAAGCTCAACGAGGAGAAACATGAACAAACCCTCCAAATTCGCTCTGGCGCTCGCCTTCGCCGCCGTCACGGCCTCTGGTGTAGCTTCCGCGCAAACCGTGGACAACTGGCGCAACCCGTTCGGTGACGTTTGGAAGAACGGCACGAACGAACTGTGCTGGCGCGATGCATTCTGGACCCCGGCCACCGGTATCCCCGGTTGCGACGGCGTTCCGGTTGCACAACAGAAGGCGAAGCCGGCCCCGATGGCGGCCAAGGTCGTGTTCAACGCTGACACGTTCTTCGACTTCGACAAGTCGACGCTGAAGCCCGAAGGCCGTCAGCTGCTGGACCAAGTCGCCCAGCAAGCTCGCGGTATCGACCTCGAAACCATCATTGCTGTGGGCCACACCGACTCGATCGGTACGGAAGCCTACAACCAGAAGCTGTCCGAGCGCCGCGCCGCTTCGGTCAAGACCTACCTGGTCAGCAAGGGTATCGACCCGAACCGTATCTACACGGAAGGCAAGGGTGAGCTGAACCCGATCGCTTCCAACAAGACGAAGGAAGGCCGCGCCCAAAACCGTCGCGTTGAGATCGAAATCGTGGGTAGCCGCAAGTAATTGCTGGACTAGCTACAATAAGAGGGCCTCGCATAGCGAGGCCCTTTTTTTCGCCGGCCACGCACCAAAGCGGTGCAAGGCTGCGCCCTTCCCTCGCCTAGCGCGACGGACCCCCTCTATATATATAGAGTCGCCTTACGCTGGACCTGCCCATGACCACGCAAACGCACGACACTGCCCGCCCCGCGATCAACGCCGACCAGGCCGAACTGGACAAGTTCGGCGCCCTGGCCAGCCGCTGGTGGGATCCCGAAAGCGAGTTCAAACCCCTGCACGCGATCAATCCGCTGCGGCTGGAATGGATCCAGGAATGCGCGGGCAGCCTGGCGGGCAAAAAGGTCCTGGACGTGGGCTGCGGCGGCGGCATCCTGTCCGAAGCCATGGCGCACAGTGGCGCCGAGGTCACTGGCATCGATCTGGCCGACAAGTCCCTGAAGGTGGCACGCCTGCACGGCCTGGAATCCGGCGTGAAGGTGGAGTACCGCAAGGTTCCCGTGGAGGAACTTGCCGCGGAGCAACCCGGTCAGTATGACGTGGTGACCTGCATGGAAATGCTGGAACATGTGCCGGATCCGGCTTCGATCGTGCGCGCCTGCTCCACGCTGGTCAAACCGGGCGGCTGGGTGTTCTTTTCGACCTTGAACCGCAATCCCAAGTCCTTCCTGTTCGCCATCGTGGGCGCCGAGTACGTCTTGCGCCTGTTGCCGCGCGGCACGCACAGCTATGACCAGTTCATCAAGCCCAGCGAGCTGTCGGCGGCGGCGCGCGGCGCCAGGCTGGAACCAGTGAGCATGCGCGGCATGGAATACAACCCGATCACCCAGATCTACACCCTGTCGTCCGACACCTCGGTCAATTACCTGATGGCTACCCGCAAATGAGCGCCCTGATCCTGTTCGACTTCGACGGCACGCTGGCCGACACTGCCCCCGATCTGGCCGCCGCGGCCAACCGCCAGCGTACCCGCAAGGGTCTGGAACCCATGCCGTACGAGGCCCTGCGGCCCGTCGCGTCCCAGGGCGCGCGCGGCCTGCTGCGCGTGGCGCTGGACCTCAAGCCGGGCGACGCCGATTACGAGCCGACCCGCCTGCAGTTCCTGGAAGACTACGCCGCCGGCTCCACCGTCCACAGCAAGCTGTTTCCCGGCATCGAAGCGTTGCTCGCCGATATCCGCGACCGCGGGCTGTCCTGGGGCATCGTGACCAACAAGGTCACCTACCTGACCCTGCCCATCGTCGAATACCTGGACCTGACGCGCGACAGCGCGGTCCTGGTCTGCGGCGACACCACGGCGCACGCCAAACCGCACCCGCTGCCGCTGCAGCACGCCGCGCGCGAAGCAGGTTTTTCCGTCGACCGTTGCGTCTATGTCGGCGACGACCTGCGCGACATCCAGGCCGCGCACGCGGCAGGCATGCCGGCCGTGGCCGCCGCATACGGCTACGTCGGCGAAGACGACAACATCACGACCTGGGAAGCGGAAACCTGCGCCAATTCCCCCGCGGAACTCTGGTCCGCCATCCAGCCGCTGTTGCCCAGCGACCTGCGCTGATTCCGCTCGGCCGGGCCGCCGCCGCGCGGCCCGTTTCCGGCCTGATGATGGTTCGCGAAAATTAGTTGAGTTTGCCGAACAATCTTTCCCAGACCAAGGCCTTTATCCTGAAACCAAAGTCACTTAAAGTGTGACTCATGCAAGGCATGCGGGTGCTTCCCGATTGCCTTTTCCGGCTATTGCCGGAGGTTGCGGACACTGCCGCCCGCCACCATTGATCCCACGCACCGGCGTCCTTCGACCCCGATGCAGTTGCCCGGCATAGAAGCCGGCGCACCCCTGACCTTTTTTAGACCGCCTACCAACGCCGCCCGCGCGCCGCCCTCCAGCGCCGCGCCAGAGGAATGCCTATGCTATTGCCCATCCTGTTACTTTCCGCAGCCGGTTTCACCATCCTGACGACAGAATTCCTGATCATCGGGCTGCTGCCCGGCCTGGCCCGCGATCTGAACGTCACCGTTTCCCAGGCCGGCCTGCTGGTTTCGCTGTTCGCCTTCACGGTGGCGGCGACCGGCCCGCTGCTCACGGCGCTGATGGCCAACGTCGAGCGCAAGCGGCTGTTCATCGGCGTGCTGGTGCTGTTCGGCCTGTCCAACGCCCTGGCGGCCGCCGCGCCGAACATCTGGGTCATGGCCGTGGCGCGCCTCTTCCCTGCCCTGGCCCTGCCCGTGTTCTGGTCGCTGGCCAGCGCCACGGCGGTGGAACTGGTCGGCCCGGCGCGCGCCGGCCGGGCCATCTCCATGGTCGCCTTCGGCATCGTCGCGGCCACGGTGTTCGGCATCCCCATCGGCGTGCTGATCTCGGACGCATTCGGCTGGCGCGCCGCCTTCGGCGTGCTCTCGGCGGTGGCGTTCGCCAAGGCGCTGCTATTGTTGTTCGCCTTCCCCAGCACCCGCATCCGCGCCGACAGCGTCAAACTCGTCACGCAGTTGCGCATCCTGCGCAATCCCATCGTGGTGGGCCACGTGTTGTTGTCGCTGCTGGTCTTCACCGGCATGTTCACCGCCTACACCTATCTGGCGGACATGCTGGAGCGGCTGGCGGGCTTCAACGGCCAGATCGTGGGCTGGACGATGATGGCATTTGGCGCAGTCGGCCTGGTCGGCAATACCCTGGGCGGCCGTATGGTGGACCGCAGCCCGCTGGGCGCGACCGCGCTCTTTTCGGCGCTGATGGCGGCAGGACTGGCGGCGATCGCCCCCGTGATGCAGTCGCATGGTCTGCTGGCCGTGGCGCTGGGCGTCTGGGGCATCGCGCAAGCCGCGCTCTTCATCGTCTGCCACGTGCGCCTGATGAAATCCGCGCCGGAAGCGCCGGCTTTTGCCGCCTCCCTGAACATCTCGGGCGCCAACACCGGGATCGGCCTGGGCGCCGTGGTCGGCGGACATGTCATCGACAACTACGGACTGGCCTCGCTGGGCTGGGCCGCGGCCGTCATCGTCGCCATTTCCGTGATCCTGGCCTTGGCGCTGATGGCAGCCTCGCGCCCGCGCCACGAACCCAAGGCGGTCTGCGCCAACGCGGCTTGAACGGCCGCCTGTATCGTCCGCGCCACGCCGGGGCAAGGCTGCGCGGGCGAGACAGCAGGCTATGGCATTTACCAGTACAATAGATGTTCTTGGGGCCGATCCGGATTCGACGTGGGTCGCGAAACAACTCAGGGCATGCCGAGCACCAGTACGCTCGTTAAACCACTGGAAACACTACAAACGCCAACGACGAGCGTTTCGCTCTCGCCGCTTAAGCGGTGAGCCGCTGCACTGATCTGTCCTTGGGTCAGGCGGAGGAAGGCAACTTCCTAGGGGGGTAACCCTCGAACCGCAGCAGCGACATTCACAAGGAATCGGTTTGAACTGGGGTCACACGGTTCAAATTTAAATTACGTGAATCGCTTTGGTCCGGCCTGTCGGTTGGCTAAGTCCAAGGTTAAATCCAAATAAATCGACTACGCATGTAGAACTGATTGCAGAGGGCTTGCGGACGGGGGTTCAATTCCCCCCGGCTCCACCAAATACCGCAGACGCAAGACTAAAACCGGTCCGACTTCCCAGTCGGACCGGTTTTTTCTTTGCGCGGAAGGCAAATCACCCGGTTCCCGCGCCCCGCACTCAGGCTTCCAGCCTGAACTGCGGCAAGGTGATCTCATCCGACCCCCGCTCGAAACACACCCGCACCCGGCTGCCTATCCTGACCGCCTCGGGCGGACTGTCGATAATGTTGGCCATCATGCGCACGCCTTCGTCCAGGTCGATCATGGCGACGACATAAGGCACTTTTTCGCTCAGGGCCGCATTGCTCGGGCGCCGGTTGATGGTGTAGGTGTAGACGGTTCCCTGGCCAGCGGACTCGATCCACTCGATGCTGTCGGACAGGCAGGCCGTGCAGAATTCGCGCGGATAGAACTGGCGCGCCTTGCAGCAGCCGCATTGCTGGACGACCAGGCGGTTTTCCTTCGCCGCATCCCAGTAGGGCTGGGTGATCCAGGTCGGTTGCGGCAGTGGGCGTTGAACTTGGTCCATGGTCAGACTCCGAGGATCAGGGTGGTGTTGCAGGAAAAAACCAGGCCGGGCGCATGCACCAGGGCCAGTTCGGCCTTAGGCAATTGGCGTTCCCCGCATTCCTTGCGCAGTTGATGCACGGCCTCGAGCAGCAGCAGCATGCCGAACTGGCCGGGGTGGTTATAGGACAGGCCGCCGCCCGAGGTATTGATGGGGAAGTCGCCCCCCGGCGCCAGGCGTCCATCCGCCACGAAGGCCCCGCCCTCCCCGCGCTTGCAGAAGCCCAGCTCTTCCAGGGACTGGATCACGCCGATGGTGAAGTGATCGTAGATCTGCACCACGTCGATATCGGCGCGCGTGACGCCAGCCATGGCGAGCGCGGCATCCGCCGTCTGCGCCACATTGGTATCCAGCCAGTCCGCCGTATTGAAGGGCGTGTAATGGTGCGAGAAGGACTCGGCGATGCCCATCACGTAGACCGGCGGCCGCTTGAGCTCGCGGGCACGGGCGGCGGAGGTGATGATGACGGCGCCGCCGGCGTCGGTTACCAGGCAGCAATCGCGCTGGCGCAAGGGATCGGCAATCATTTTGGAAGCCATGACTTCCTCGATCGAGGTGTCCTCGCGACGATAGGCCTTGGGGTTGAGTTGCGCCCACTTGCGCGCCGCCACCGCCACTTCGGCCAGGTCCTTGTGAGTGGTGCCGTAGCGCTGCATGTGCAGTTGCGCGACCATCGCGTAGTAGCCGATGGGGCTCAGCTGCCCATACGGCGTGATGAACTGTCCACGCGGCAGGCGCATGTCCTCGGGCGTGCCGCCCACCTTGCGCGTGCCGTCCGACAGCTGGGTGCTGCCGTAGGCCACCAGCGCCACCTCGCACATGCCGGCCTCGATGGCGGCCATGGCGTGGCGGATGTGCATGACGCTGGACATGCCGCCCACGCTGGTCGAATCCACATAGCGCGGCCGTATGCCCAGGTACTCCGCCAGATGCAGGCCGGCGAACTTGTCGTCCACGTGCGCGAACACGCCGTCGACGTCCTTGAGCGTCAGCCCGGCATCGCGCAAGGCGCGGGCGGCTGCCTGCGCCTGCAGGTCCAGCGAGGTCATCCCGGGCACTTTCCCCAGGTCGGATTCGGCGGCGCCGACGATGGCGACCGATTTCGATAGATGCTTGCTCATGTAGGGATCTGTTCCTGTCGAAGTCGAAGAAGAAGGTTCAAAGCGTGCGGGCGATCAGCTCGCGCATGACCTCCGAGGCGCCGCCGTAAATCCGGTTGGGCCGCACATCGGTGTAGGCGCGGGCGATGGGGTATTCGCGCATGTAGCCGTAGCCGCCGTGGAACTGCAGCAGGTCGTCGATGGCGCTGGTGGCCTCGGAAGCCCACAGCTTGGCCATGGCCGCGCCGCCGGCGTCGAGTTCGCCGTCCAGGTACTGTTGCACGCAGCCGTCGACGAAGGCGCGGGTGGCGGCGGCCAGGGTCTTGATGTCGGCCAGCTTGAAACGGATGTGCTGGTTGTCGATCAAGGCTTTGTCGAAGGCGCGCCTGTCCTTGGTGTAGTCCACCGTCCATTGCAGCGCGCTCTCCAGCGCCATGGCGCAGCGCACCGCGATCATCAGGCGCTCGCGCACCAGTTCCTTCATCAGGTAGCCGAAGCCCTGCCCCGGTTCGCCCAGCATGTCCTCGTCCGGCACGAACATGTCCTGGAAGAACAGTTCGGCGGTGTCCTGCGCCTTTTGCCCGACCTTGTCCAGGAGACGGCCGCGCGTGAATCCCGGCGTCGCGGTATCGACCCAGAACAGGCTGATGCCGCGCGCGCCCGCGGCGGGATCAGTCTTGGCCACCACCAGCACGCGGTCGGCATGGAAGCCGTTGGTAATGAAGGTCTTCTGGCCGTTGATGACGTAGCCGCCCTGCGCCTTGGCCGCCGCGGTGCGGATGGCCTTGACGTCGCTGCCCGCGCCCGGCTCGGTCATCGCGATGGACGCCACGATGTCGCCCTGTGCCATGCCGGGCAGGTCACGCAGCTTCTGGCGCTCGCTGCCGAAGTTCAGCAGATAGGGCGCGACGATGTCGGAATGAGTGGTAAAGCCGGTGACGCCGGTGGCCAGCGCGCGGGCGATCTCCTCCACCACGATGATGGTGTGCAGGAAATCGCCGCCGCCCCCGCCGTATTCCTCGGGCGTGCTGGGCAGCAGGATGCCGGCCGCGCCGGCCTTGCGCCACAAGTCGCGCGGCACCAGGCCTTCCTGTTCCCATTGGTAGTGGTGGGGCGTGATCTCATCCGCGATGAAACGCGCCACGGTGTCGCGGAACAGTTCATGCTCCGCCGAGAAAAGCTTGCGCCGCTGGTTCATGCCGTCTCCTGATCTGTCATGGTGGGCCGCCTAGGCTTGCGGCCAGTAGCGCTGCTTGACCAGGCGCTTGAGCAGCTTGCCGGTCTCGGTGCGCGGCATATCGCTGGAAAAGTCCACGCTCTTGGGGCACTTGATGGGCGAGATCCGGTCGCGGCAATAGGCGATCAGCTGCTGCGCCAGGTCGGAGCTGGCAGCGGCGGGATCGCGCAATTGCACGACCGCCTTGACCTCCTCGCCGAACTCCGCGTTCGGCACGCCCACCACCGCCACGTCGGCCACCGCCGGATGCGTGCTCAGCAAGTTCTCCGCTTCCTGGGGATAGATGTTGACCCCGCCCGACACGATCATGTTGGAAAGGCGATCGGTCAGGTACAGATAGCCGTCCTGGTCCAGGTAGCCGATATCGCCATAGGTGGCCCAGCCGCGCGCGTTGTAGGCGCCGCGCGTCTTGTCCGGATCCTTGTGGTATTCGAAGGAACCGCCGCCGGAAAAGTAAATGACGCCGGGCTGGCCCAAGGGCAATTCGTTCAACCCATCCTCGCTCATGATGTGCGCCTGGCCGAACTCCGGCCGGCCGACCGAGCCGCGGTGCGCCAGCCACTCATGGGAGCCCAGCGAGGTGCGTCCCACCAGTTCGGTGCCGCTGTAGTACTCGTACAGGATCGGCCCCCACCACGCGATCATGGCTTCCTTGACGTCGGCCGGGCATGGCGCGGCCGCATGCACCGCGTAGCGCAGCGTGGACAGGTCGTGGCGCGCACGCGCTTCCTGCGGCAGGCGCAGCAGGCGGATGAACATGGTCGGCACCCATTGCGAATGCGTGACGCCGTAGGTGGCAATCGCCTCAAGCGCCGCGGCCGCGTCGAATTTTTCCATCATGACGCAGCTGCCACCTGCGCGCAGCGCCGCCATGTTCCAGCGCACCGGGGCCGCGTGATAGAACGGCGCGGTGGACAGATAGACCGTGTCGCGGTCGAAGGCCTTCCAGGCGCTGCTGGGCGCATCGCCGACGCGGAAGTAGCGGTTGGCCACTGACAACGGGCGCTTGATGCCCTTGGGCAGGCCGGTGGTGCCGGACGAATACAGGAAATCCGTGCCTTCCGGGGTTTCGGGCAGGGCCACGTCATCGGCATAACGCCCGACCCAAGCCTCGTACTGGATCGCGCTGGCGTCCGCGCCGTCCATGCAGACGCGCAACACGCCGCGCGCATCCAGGCTGTCCGCATCCGTTTCGGCCTGTGTGTGGCCGGAGTAGAACAGCACGCGCGCATCGCAGTTGTCGATGATGTAGCGCGCCTCGTCGCGTTTGAGATGGCGACTGATGGTGGTGTAGTACAGGCCGATACGGTGCGCGGCCCACAGCAGTTCGAAGAAGCGCGGATGGTTTTCCAGGAACACCGCGATCACATCGCCGGCCTGCAGGCCGGCGTCCAGCAGGGCCGCCGCGCATTTGCGGCTGCGCAGCTCCAGTTCGCGCCAGGTCACCGTGGTTCCCGACGGAATCATGCGATAGGCGATGCGGTCGGGCATCTGCCGTGCATGGTCTTCAAGTGCGGACATGAGGACTCTCCAGTTTGCTCAATGCGCCAGGCTGGCGACGCCGTTGCTCAGCACCACGGTGCCGCGCTCATGGGCCAGTGCGCGGAATTGCAGGTTGTCGCCGTCGCGCCAGATCTCCACGCGCAGCGTCTCGCCCGGGAAGAACGGCGCCGAAAAGCGCGCGGCGATGGCGCCCAGGCGTTGTGGCGTCGAGGACGCGCAAGCCTGCAGCAGGGCACGCGCCGCCATGCCGTAGGTGCAAAGGCCATGCAGGATGGGCCGGTCAAAGCCGGCCGCTTGCGCCATATGAGGCAGCGCATGCACCGGATTGAGATCGCCGTTCAGACGATAGAGCAAGGCCTGCTGCGGCAGCGTGGACAGCAGCACGACCTGGTCGGGCTCGCGTTGCGGCGTGGCCGGCAGGGCTTCGGGCGCTTCGTCGCCCTGGCCGAAGCCGCCATCGGCGCGGCAGAACGACACGTGCTCCACCGTGGCCAGCGGCGCCCCGCTATCGGCGTCGGAAATGTCGCGCACGGTCACCACCAGCGCGCCCTTGCTGGCGCCCTTGTCCACCACCCGCGTGACGCGGGTCTGGCTGCGCACGCAGCCGGCCGCGGCCAGCGGAGCATGGAAGGTCATGCGGTGCTCGCCGTGCAGGATCTTGAGCCAGTCTATGCCGGTGGCCGGATCCGCCGCCCAGCCGTTGGGCGCGCCGATGGTGGCCAGGAAGGTCGGCACCACGGCCGTCCCTTCTTCATGCACGTAGCGCAGCTCGGCTTCATCGGCCGGATCGCTGCCGTAACCCAGTCCCAGCGCATAGATCATGCAGTCGCGCGCGCTATAGCGGTCGACGCGGTCCTCGAACTTCCAGTTGCGCAGGTTTTGATAATCGATTGCCATGAATCATGCCTCTCTGAGCATGCCGGCGGCGCCGTGCCGCCGGCATGTTGGTCATTCCGCCTTGATGCCGGCGGCCTTGATGATTTTTTCCCAGCGGTCCTTTTCCGACCGGATGAAGCTGTCGAATTCGGCCGACGTGCCGCCCAGCGGAATGCCGCCCTGCTGCGCCAGCTGCTTCTTCACTTCCTCGTCGGCCAGGACCGCGTTGAGTTCCGTGTTCAGGCGCGCCACCACGGCCGGCGGCGTGCGCGCCGCGACCAGCACGCCCAGCCAGGCGCCGACGTCGACGTCGGGATAGCCTTGCTCGGCCAGCGTCGGCACATCGGGCAGGATCTGGCTGCGCTCGCGGGTGGTGACGGCCAGCGCCCGCAGCCTGCCGGCCTTGACCAGCGGCGCCACGGTGATGACGTTCTCGACCGTGAAGTCGACCTGCCCCGCGACCAGGTCGTTGGTCGCCGGCGCCGCGCCCTTGTAGGGCACGGTCACCGCGGTGAAATCCAGGCGGTTCTTCAGCAGTTCGCCGCCCAGGTGGCCCGACGTGCCGATCATGGAAACGGCCATGGACAGGTTGCCCTGCTTCTTGCGGGCATAGTCGCGGAACTCCGCCAGCGTCTTGACCGGCGCATTGGCATTGACCACCAGCGCATTCGGCATGGTGATGATGCGGATCACCGGAGCGAAGTCGGACATCGCGTAAGGCAGTTTGCTGTACAGCGTGTAATTGACCGCGTTGGGTCCGCTGCTGCCCATGACCATCGTGTAGCCGTCGGGCTCGGCGCGCAGCAGGCCTTGCATGCCCAGGATGCCGGCCGCGCCCGCCATGTTTTCCACCACCACCGGCTGCCCCAGCCGTTCGGACAGTTTCTTGCCGACTATGCGGCTGGTGATGTCCAGGATCCCGCCCGGCGAACTGGGCGCGATCAGGCGCAACGGTTTGTTCGGGTAGCCATCGGCCGCGCGCGACGTCTGCGGCAAGGCCATCGCTGTCATCAGGCTGGCCAGCACTGCCAGCGTGTTTCGCCTGCGTGTGTTCATGTATGTCTCCTGATAGTTCTATATGCCGCGGGCTTGTGGCGCCCGCTGTTGCGAATCCGCTGGGCGGACCCGTTACCGCGCGTCAATCCACCTTCATGCCGGTGGCGTCGACCACGCCCTGCCACTTCTTCACTTCGGACTTCAGGAAGGCGCGGGCCTCTTCGGGGCCGCCGGTCAGGGGCCGGGCGTAGATCCGGTCCATGAACTCCTGCACATCGGGCTGCTTGTTGATGTCGGCCACCGCTTCGGCCAGAGTCTTCAGCACCGGCGCCGGCACCTTGCCGGGCGCGGCCATGAAGTACACCGCTTCCACGTCGTAGCCCTTGAGTCCGGCCTCCTCGATGGTGGGCAGGTCCGGCATCGCCTTCATGCGTTCGCGCCCGGTCACGGCCAGCGCCTTCAGCTTCTTGGACTGCACCAGCGGAATCGCGGTGGAGACGCTGCCGAACATCATGTCGACCGTGCCCGACATCAGGTCCACCTCCGCCGGCGACACGCCCTTGTAGGGCACGTGGGTCATGTCGACCCCTGCCATAACCTTGAACAGTTCACCCGCCAGATGGATGGACGAGCCCATGCCGGCCGAGGCGAAGGTCAGCTTGTTGCCGCCCGCCTTGGCCTTGCGGATCAGGTCGTCGACGCCCTGGATGTTGGAGCCGGGCGGCACCACCAGAATGTTCGGCGTGGACGCCACCATGCCTATGGGCATCAGGTCGCGCTCCCAGTCGTAGGGATTGCGTTTCATGGCGGCGTTGGCCGCCACGTAGTTGGCCGCCATCGCGATGGTGTAGCCATCCGCTGGAGCTTGCGTCAGCGCCTGGATCGCGATATTGCCGCCGGCGCCCGGGCGGTTTTCCACGATGAAAGTCTGGTTGAAACGTTCGCCGAGCTTTTTGGCGTAAAGACGGGCGAGCAGGTCGGTGGCGCCGCCGGGCGCGAAGCCCACGTACACCCGTACCGGCTTGTCCGGATAAGCGTCGGCCCCGCTGGCTGCGCCTACGACAGCCAGGCTCAGTACCGCGGCCAACAATCCCTTCAACATTGCCATGAGTCGATCTCCTTCCGATTTTTTTAGAGATATGGGAATGCCGGGCCAACTAATTCCGACATGCCGAACAGTATAACGATGTGCCGATATCAATTGTCAACATTTCCGATGATGTGTATATTTGTTCGGGACCTCGGAATAAAATCAAACCTGCTTGGCGCATTACCCGAGATGTCGGATTTCGGCCTAGGGCGCCTTGCACCATCAGCTACAGAAGGGGAATAAAGATGGACCTGCAACTCACCGGTAAAGTCGCTGTTATCACGGGTTCCGGCCGCGGCATCGGCTATGCGTCGGCGCTGGCCCTGGCACAGGAAGGCGCCCGCATCGTCATTACCGACATCAACCCCGAATCGGTGGAACAGGCCGTCGGCAGCCTGCAGCAGGCCGGCCACGACGCTATCGGCGCCGTGCTCGACGTCTGCGATCCCGAGCAGGTCCAGACCATGGCCGAGCTGGCCGCGCACAAGTTCGGCGGCATCGACATCCTGGTCAACAACGCCGGCTTCACGCGCGACAAGTACCTGCTCAAGATGCCGGTGGAAGATTGGGATTCGGTGGTCGACACCATCCTCAAGGGCGCTTACTACTGCACCAAGGCCGCCCTGCCCTCCATGATGGAAAGGAAGTGGGGCCGCGTGATCAACATCGCCTCGCGCGCGCACTGGGGCAACCCCGGCCAGACCAACTACTCGGCCGCCAAGGCCGGCCTGATCGGCTTCACCCGCGCGCTGGCGCTGGAACAGGGCAAGTTCAACATCACCGCCAACGCCATCGCCCCGGGCCTGATCGAAACGCCGCTGGTGCGCGGCCTGTCCACCTACGAGACCCTGCGCGCCAACGCGCTGGCGCGCCAGCCGGTGCCGCGCCTGGGCGCGGTCGAGGACATCGCCAACGCCGTGGCCTTCCTGGCGTCCGAGCGGTCCTCCTTCATCACGGGCGAACTGCTGCACGTGACCGGCGGCCGCTACGCTTCGTAAGACGTCCCTCCACTCCGGAATCCGATCAGCCATGCAAAGCGCAAGCCCTGCCTGCCAATCCCCGCGTCCCATCCAGCAGCCGCTGGAAGTCGGCCACAGCTTCGAGTCGGCCGGCCGCACCATCACCGAGAGCGACATCGTCAACTTCGCCTGCCTGTCGGGCGATTTCAACCGTCTGCACGTCGACCATGAATACGCCAGCGCCACGCCCTTCGGCCAGCGCATCGCCCACGGCCTGCTGGTGTTGTCCGTGCTGTCCGGACTGACCACCCAGTCCAGCGGCTACCGCCAGCTGGAACCCTACGTACTGGCGCTGATCGACATCAACTGCCGTTTTCCCAAGCCCACCTTCATCGGCGACACCATCGTCGTGCGGGTCACGGTAACGGAGAAGGCCGGGCAATACCGGCCCGGCAAGGACAAGGTGGTGTTCCGGCGCGAAGCCATCAATCAGCGCGGCGAGGTGGTGGTCCAGGCCGACTTCGCCATGGTGCTGCGGTCCATGGAGGACGCGGCATGAAACCGTTCGCAGACCTGACCCGTTTCACCAATCCGCGCAATATCGCCGTGGTCGGCGCCTCCGCCCGCGAATCCAGCCAGGGACGCCGCCTGTACGACAACCTGCTGCTGCATTCGTCGGTGCCGGGCGAGGTGTATGCCGTCAATCCGGCCTATCAGGAGATCGGCGGCCGGCCCTGCTGGCCATCCATCAGCGCCTTGCCCGAGGCCGAGATCGACGTGGCCCTGATCATGATCAACGCGTCGCTGGTGCTGGATTCCCTGCGGCAATGCGCGGCGCGCGGCATTCCGTTCGCGGTGGTCATGACCTCCGGCTTCTCGGAAGCCGGCGAGGAAGGCCAGCGCCTGGAACGCGAGATCGCCCAGCTGTGCGAGGACACCGGCCTGCACGTGTACGGGCCGAACTGTCCTGGCTTCGTCAATGTGCGCGACCGCCTGGGCATGACCTTCTCGCCCGCTTTCAAGGACGATCTGAACAGCGGTTCCATCGGTCTGGCGACCCAGGGCGGCGGACTGGGCCGCAACCTGCTGCAGGGCCTGTCCTATGGCCAGGGCGTGGGCCTGTGGTTTTCCGCCGGCAACGAGGTCGACCTGGAGATTCCGGACTTCATCGCCCACATGGCCAACGATCCGAAGATCGGCGTAATCGCCTTGCTGATGGAAGGCGTGAAGAATGGCAGGCGCCTGACCGCCGCGCTGGAGCTGGCGCGCGCCCGCCACAAGCCGGTGGTGGTGCTGAAAGTGGGACGTTCCGAAGCCGGCGTGCGCGCCGCGCAGTCGCATACGGCATCGGTGGCCGGCACGGCCGCCGTCAACAGCGCCGTGTTCCGCCAGTTCGGCGCGATTGAAGTCGACGACCTGGACCAGCTGCTGGCGGCCTCGCGCCTGCTGACGCGCATCACCGCCAAGAGCGGCAAGGGCCTGTGCATCTATACCTTCTCGGGCGGCACCGCCGCGCTGGCCGCCGACATTGCCGGCGCCGCCGGGCTGCCGATGGCGGTGTTCGCGCCTGAAACCAAGGCCGCCCTGCGCAAGCTGTTGCCGGATTTCGCCAGCATGGACAATCCGGTCGACACCACCGCCGACATCCTGCGCAACCCCGAAGCCTCGGCCGCCTGCCTGCGCGCGATATGCGCCGACCCGGCGGTAGGCACGGTGCTGTTCCCCATTCCCATGGACTACGGCAGCATCACGGACGGCATGGCGCAGGCCATCGCCACGGTGGCGGCCGAAACCGACACCCTGATCGTGCCGGTCTGGATGAGCCGGCGCCTGGGCGGCGGCTTCCAGTTGCTGGAAACTGCCGGCCTGCTGCCCTTCCTGTCCTTGTCGGACGCGATCGCGGCCCTGTCCAAAGCCATACCGTGGCAGCGGGCCGAAGGCGTGACGGCTGCTGCGCCCCGCCACGCGGAAGGCCCGGCCGGCCAGGCCCGCATGCTCAGCGAAGCCGTGGCCAAATCCTTGCTGCGCGAAGCCGGCCTGCCGATTCCTGAAGGGCGGGTGGTCACCAGCGCCGAGCAGGCGGCCCGCGAGGCCGAGCGCCTGGGCTTTCCCGTGGTGATGAAAGTGGTCAGCGCCCAGATCGCGCACAAGACCGAAGCGGGCGGCGTCAAGCTGGGCATCGCCAACCCCGACGCGGCGCGCGAGGCCTACGCCGCCATCCACGAGTCGGTCGCGCGCCATAGTCCGGACGCCATCATCGACGGCATCCTGGTGGAGCGCATGCTGCCGCCGGGTGGCCGCGAGGTGCTGGTCGGCGTGCATCGCGACGCGGCCTTCGGCCTGGTGCTGACCTTCGGCCTGGGCGGCATCTTCGTCGAGACCATCCGCGACGTGGCCCACCGCATGGTGCCGCTGTCGCGCGACGATGCACGCGCGCTGCTGCGCGAGATCCGCTACGCCGAAGTGCTGGACGGGGTGCGCGGCCAGCCGCCAGCCGATCTCGCCGCGCTGGAAGACCTGATCCTGCGGGTCTCGGACTTCGCCTGGAGCCACCGCGACGCCTTGCAGGAATTGGAGCTAAACCCGGTCTGGGTCGGCGCCGAGGGGCAAGGCGCGATGCCGTTGGACGCGCTGATCGGTCTGCGCCCCGAAGCGGAGCCCGGCCTGATGCAGCGCCGGCCATGACCGCCGCCGGATTTCTCTCTTCGACCCTATCCGCCTAGGACTCGCATGGACTTCTCACTGGATTCCACCCAGATCGAATTGCGCGACTCGCTGCGCCGCTACCTGACGGCCGAAGTCGCGCCCATCGTCAACCGCTACGAGGCCGAAGCCCGCGTGGTGCCGCAGGAAATGGTCCGCGCCATGCGCGACTTCGGCCTGTTGGGCGGCATGCTGCAGGAAAAGGACGGCGGCTATGACTTGCCGATGACGACCTACGGCATGCTGATAGCCGAGCTGGCGCGCGTCTGGCCGTCGCTGCGCAGCATCGTCAGCACCAGCAATCTGGCCGCCTCGGTGCTGAGCGACGGCGGCTCGCCTTATCTCAAGGAAAAGTACCTGCCGCGCGTCCTGTCGGGCGAGGCGATCGCCAGCTTCGCGCTCAGCGAACCGAACATCGGTTCCGACGCCGCCAATGTCGAAACGCGCGCGGTGGAAACCGCCACAGGCTGGCGCGTCAATGGCCGCAAGCTCTACATCAGCCTGGGCACGGTGTGCGAACTGGGCGTGGTGTTCGTGCAGACCCAGCGTCAAAGCGGCGAACGCGGCGTGTCCTGCCTGCTGTTCGAGCGCGCCATGCCGGGCTTCTCGTCCAGTCCCATCGACAAGATGGGCATGCTGAGCTGCCCGCTGGGCGAGTTGCTGTTCGAAGACGTGGAGATCCCCGCGGCCAACCTGATCGGCACCGAGGGCAAGGGCTTCGCGCTGGCCAAGAAATACCTCAACATCGGCCGCTGCGTGGTGGCGTTCTCGGCGCTGGGCATTGCCGAGGCGGCCTATGAGGCAGCGGTAAAATACGCCGGCGACCGGGTCCAGTTCGGCCGGCCCATCGGCGGCTTCCAGCTGGTGCAGCATATGATCGCCGACATGATGACGCTGGTCGAAACCTCGCGCCTGCTGTGCTGGCGCGCCGCCGACGCGCTGGACCGCAACGCCGCCGACAGCCAGATGCTATGTTCGATGGCCAAGCGCCACGCCACCGACGCTGTGCTGCGCGTGGCCGAACTGTCCATGCAGGTGCATGGCGGCGCGGGCTACACCACGCTGTTCCCCGTCGAGCGTCATTACCGCGACGCCCGCCACCTGAGCATTGCCGAAGGCACCAACCAGATCCAGGCCCTGCTCATGGCGCAGAGCGTACTGGGCATTTCCGCGTTGAAATGACCGACTACGCAACCGCCCGGGCCGGCTCCCCACTCAACTCCGACATCCTATGCCGCAAATCCTTCCTACCGCACAGCGTGTACTGCAAGTCTTCGAAGTCTATGCGCGGGAACGCCGTCCCCTGACGAACTCGGAAATGGCGCGCTTTCTCGATCTGGCCGACAGCAGCTGCTCGGACCTGCTCTATACGCTGCGTCAGGCGGGCTACCTGCTGCGCACGCCGAAATCGCGCTACTTCCACCCCACGGGCAGGCTGCTCGACGTGGCCCAGGGCATCTCCGCGGCCGACCCGCTGCAGTCCTTCGCTTCCGAAGCACTGGAGATTCTGACGCGCCAGTCCGGTGAATCGTCGATGTGCGGCTTGCTCGACGGCAACAAGGTGAAGATCTACGCCAGCCAGGAGAGCCCGCGCGCCTTGCGCTACGTGGTGAAGGCCGGCACCACCTTCGACCTGCAGGCCGCGGCATTGGGCAAGGCCTTGCTGGGCGAGATGGATGCGGCGGAACGCAATGCGCTCATCGATACGCTGCCGTTCGAACACGTCACGGCGAGCACCATCACCAACCCCGCTACCTTGCGCGCGCAGATCGAATCGCAGCTATCCAAGCACTACTTCAACAGCCGCGACGAAGGCAATGAAGGCGTATCGGCGGTCGGCATCGCGGGACGCGTGGGCGGGCAGCTGACCGCCCTTTCCATCGTCGGCCCGACCCACCGCATGGACGCCAACATGGAGCAGTACATCCAGATCATCCTGGACGCGCGCGCCGAATTCTTCGAATCCTGAGCACCCGATACATCATGGAGTGACGATAGACATGGCTGGTCCCCTGAGCGGATTTACGGTGGTGGAAATGGCGGGCATAGGGCCCGGCCCCTTCTGCGCCATGATGTTGGCGGACATGGGCGCGGACGTGATCCGCATCGACCGGCTGACGCCCGGGTTCCTGGGCGGCGGCGGCACCATCATCGACCGGGGCCGCCGCACGATCGCGCTGGACCTCAAGCAACCCGGCGCGACCGACATCGTGCTGCGGCTGCTGGACCGCGCGGACGCCTTGCTGGAAGGCTTCCGGCCTGGCGTCATGGAAAGGCTGGGCCTGGGACCCGAGCAATGCCTCGCGCGCAACCCGCGGCTGGTGTACGGGCGCATGACGGGCTGGGGCCAGGACGGCCCGCTGGCGCAAGCGGCCGGCCATGATTTGAACTACATCGCCATCACCGGCGCGCTGCACGCCATGGGACATGCCGGGCTGCCGCCAACGCCGCCGCTGCATCTGGTCGGCGACATGGGCGGCGGCGCCATGATGCTGGCCTTCGGCGTGCTTTGCGGCCTGCTCGAGGCTGGCCGCACGGGCCGGGGCCAGGTGGTGGACGCGGCCATCTGCGACGGCGCCTCCCTGCTGGCCAGCGCCTACCACGGCAAATTGCAAAGCGGCGACTGGGTCAACCAGCGCCAGGCCAACATGCTGGACGGCGGCGCCCACTTCTACGGCTGCTATGCCTGCGCGGATGGCAAGTACGTTTCCATCGGCGCGATCGAGCCGCAGTTCTACCGCCTGCTGCTGGAGCGCTGCGGCATCGACGACCCGGACTTCCAGCAGCAATGGGAGCGCGCGCAATGGCCGCCGCTGCGCGCCAAGCTGGCCGGCATCATTGCCGGCAAGACCCGCGAGCAATGGTGCGCGCTGCTCGAAGGCACCGACGCCTGCTTCGCGCCGGTGCTCGACTTCGAGGAAGCGCCACAACATCCCCACCATCAGGCGCGCGGCAGCTTCATCGAAACCGGCGGCATCGTGCATCCCGCCCCCGCGCCGCGCCTTTCGCGCACGCCGGGACAGGCCGGCGCCGTGCCCGCGCCCGGCGCGCACACGGAAGAATTGCTGGCGGAACTGGGCCTGGCGCAAGCCGAGATCCAGGCATTGCGCGAGCGCGGCGCCATCGCCTGACGGCCCGCGGCAACTTGCGGCCAGGCCCGCATGGCGCGGCCTGGCCATCCTGGAAGGCAGACATGGAGACCGATACGATGCAAGTCATCTCTAGCGAATTCAAGACCCTGCTCTATACCGTCGAAGGCGGCGTCGCCACCATCACCCTGAACCGTCCTTCTCAGCGCAACGCGCTGGACATGGTCATGCGCGAAGAGCTGGCCCATCTGGTGGGCCAGATCCGGCGTGACCGCGGCGTGCGCGTCGTGATCCTGGCCGGCGCCGGCGGCGCTTTCTGCTCGGGCGGCGACATTTCCACCATGGGCTCGGGCGGCTCCGCCGAAGAAGCGCACCAACGCATGGCCGGCCTGCTGCAGACGATAGAAGGCCTGATCACGCTGGACCGGCCGGTGATCGCGGCGGTCGATGGCCCCGCCTATGGCGCCGGACTGGGCCTGGCCCTGACCGCCGACCTGATCCTGGCCTCGCCGCGGGCGCGCTTTTGCCTGTCCTTCCTGCGGCTGGGCGCTATCCCCGACTGCGCGACCATGTACACCCTGCCGCGCATGGTGGGCCTGCAACGCGCCAAGGAACTGGCCTTCTCCACCCGCGAATTCCAGGCCGAGGAAGCGAAGGAGATGGGCATCGTGTTCGAGATCCAGCCGCAGGAACGGATCCACGCGCGCGCGCGGCAGATCGCGCTGTCCATGGCCGAACTGCCCATGGCGGCGCTGGCGATCACCAAGCGCGGCTTCAACGCGTCGCTCAACAGCGACCTGAACGCGATGCTGGACCTGGAGGCTGCCGGCCAGGGCGTGGCCCGTTCCACCGAGTACCACCGCGAGGCGGCAGGGCGTTTCATGGACAAGGTGGCGCAGCGCTTCCAATGGCCGGCGAATGAGGCCGGATAGGCCATCGCCATCGCGCGAAAGCAACAGATTGCCCCCACATTCGCCGACAACCGCCCTTTTATGAAATAAACCGTCACATATTACGATTACTTTCAATCCATAATCTACGCAAGAAAATGCCACCGGCGTAGGGGGCCCGTTCTTGCGATGAAAGTCCTTTCCATATTCGGGACCCGTCCCGAAGCGATCAAGATGGCGCCCCTGGTGGCCGCGTTGCAAGGCGAACCCCGGATCCAGAGCGTCGTCTGCGTGACGGGCCAGCATCGCGAGATGCTGGATCAGGTGATGGCCTTGTTCGATCTGCGGGCGCAGCACGACCTGGACATCATGGTGCCCAACCAGACGCTCAACGGCCTGTACGCGCGGCTGATCAGCCGGGTGGACAGCGTGCTGGAGGCGGAGCAGCCCGATTGCGTGCTCGTCCATGGCGACACCAGCACCGCGTCGGCCTGCGCGCTGGCCTCTTTCCACCGCCGCGCGCGCATCGGCCACGTCGAAGCCGGCCTGCGCACCGGCGATCTGGCCAAGCCCTTCCCCGAGGAAATGAACCGCCGCGTGGTCGATGCGGTGGGCGACTGGCTGTTTGCGCCCACGGCGCAATCGCGCGCCAACCTGCTGCGCGAAAACCTGTCGGGGCGCATCACCGTCACCGGCAATACCGTGATCGACGCGCTGGCCCTGACCTGCGGCAAGCTCGCCCCCGAGGGCGCGCTGGCGCAGCAACTGGCGACACGCTACGGCTGGCTGGATCCGCAGCGCCGCCTGTTGCTGGTCACCGGGCACCGGCGCGAAAGCTTCGGCGACGGCTTCCGGCATATCTGCGCCGCCCTGGCCGAACTGGCGCGGCGCGAGGATCTGCAGATCGTCTATCCCGTGCACCTGAATCCGCAAGTGCGCAACGTAGTAATGGCGCAGCTGGACGGCCTGTCGCGCGTGCACCTGATCGCCCCGCTGGATTACCTGGACTTCGTCTGGTTCATGCAGCGCGCCTACCTGATACTGACCGACTCGGGCGGCGTGCAGGAAGAAGCGCCCTACCTGGGCAAGCCGGTGCTGGTGATGCGCGACGTCACCGAGCGCCCGGAGGCCGTGCAGGCCGGCACCGTGACGCTGGTCGGCACCGACACGCAGCGCATCCTGGCCGAAGTGAACCGCCTGCTCGACCACCCTGAACTGCACGCCGCTTTCTCGCGCCGCATCAATCCCTATGGCGACGGCCTCGCCAGCCAGCGCATCGTCGACGCGCTCTGCGGCCGCGCCGTCACCGAGTTTTCGCCTCAGGCGCCTGCCGCGGCCCGCTAGCCGCCCCAGTCCCCACCACCGGAGCCTCCATGCCCCATGCCCCGCATTCCCATGCCGCCCGCACCCTTTGCCGCGCCCTGATCGCCGCCGGGTTGCTGCTCCCCTTGGGAGCGATGGCCAGTCCCGCGGGCGACGCCTTGCGGCGCTTGCTGGGCGACGACTGGGTCACGCGCGACACCAGCCTGGAGGATCTGGGCATCCGCGAGCCCGTGGTGCTGAGCAATAGCGACGCGCGCCAGGAGTTCTACCTGCCGGTCCCCCGCGGCGTGCCGATAGCCGATGCCACGCTGGACTTCGACGCGCGCTACATCAAGGGCGAACCAGGCCGCGCCAGCATGGTGCTGTGGGTGGACGGCGTGCCGCAGACCGCGCAGCGCATCGCCGACGGCGAGGGATCGGCCACGCGCAAGCTGAACGTGGAGCAGCGCGTGCGCGACACGGGCTTCGTGCGCCTGGCGGTGGACTGGCAATCGGAGATCGCGCAGCGCCAGTGCGAGAGCAACCGCGCCACCGCCAACGCCCTGATGATTTCGCCGCGCACACGCCTGAGCTACCGCTACGACGCCTCGGCCATCGGCAGCCTGGACGAGGCCTGGAGCACCCTGCCCGGCAAACCGGTGCTGATGGTGGCGGGCGCCAAGCTCGACCAGCAGGCGTTCGACAGCGCCTGGCGCATGGGCGTGGCGATGGAGCGCAGCGGCAAACGGGTCGCGGTGAGAGCCTTCCCAACTGTGGGCGACGAGATCGACACCCGCGGCCTGCAGGCGCCGAACGGACTTGGGCAGGTGCCTGCGTTCGCGGCCCTGGCGGGCAATGACAAGCACAAGCTGGCCAGCCCCGCCGAGATCGGCGCGCTGCTGGTCATGGGCGCCCCCGCGGTCAGCGGCGACGTGGTGATCGCGGACGCCGCGCTGCGCGCCCGCTACAGCGAGGCGCTGGACGCCTTGCAGGCGCAATTGGCGCAGGACGCCGACGCCGCGGAGGCCTTCAAGGCATGGCGCCAGCGGCGCATGCCGCTGGCCGGCCAGGACCTGCCATCCAAGGAGATCCGCCTGGCGCCGCTGGGCCGGCAGGCGGTGATCGCGGTGGCCGCCGATGCCGGCGCGCAAGGCGCGGGCGCCTTCGACACGGCCTGGCGCCGCATCCTGGTCACGCGCCAGGCGCAGGTCAAGGCGGCCGAGCCGCCGCAAGCCTCGGGCGAGGACGGCATGCGTTTGACGGCGCTGGGCGGATCGTCCGCCAGCTTCGACGTGGTCGCGCGCGGCGACTGGAACGCCACATTCGCGCTGGCCGCCGTTTCCGCCGACGGCAGCATGCCGGACGAACTGGTCATGGACCTGGCCGCCGCGCCCGGCGCCTCCGCCACGCGCCCGGTCGCCTCCGTGTTCTGGAACGGCATTCTGCTGGCCGCCAAACAGATGGACGCCGACGGCCATCCCGAGCGCCTCACGGCGCGCGTGCCCGGCTACGCCCTGGGCCTGAACAACGCGGTGCGCGTCACCTTCCAGCGCCAGCCGGTATCGGTGGATTGCAACGAAATCCCGCAAGGCTATCCGGTGAACGTGCTGCCCACCAGCTACGTGAAGCCGGGCCGCGCGCAGCCCGATGGCACCTTCGTGGGGCTGCTGCCGCTGCTGGCCGGCAGTCCTCAGCTGCTGGTCCCCGACACCTATCTGGCCGACGCGCCCGCCAGCCTGCAACGCGTCATCGGCATCGCCACGGCCAGCGGCCTGTCGGCCACGCGCGCGGCGCTGTCGCTCACGCCGGCGGGCCAGACGGCCAAGCCCGGCGGCCCATTCGTCGCGATGGAAGTCGCCGTGGACGGCGCCAAGCCCATGGTCAAGGTCACGGACCGCAAGCAGCTGACGGTGGACGGCAAGAGCGCGCCCTGGCTGGACATTTCCGGGCTGGAAAATCTGAGTACAGCCGAAGTGGTGCGCGCCGGAGGCCAGGACGGCCTGCTGTGGCACACGCTGGGGCAGCGCCCGGCCATGCCGCAGACGCCCTTCGTGCTGAACCGCGGCAACATCGCCATCATCGGCGCGGCAGGGCCGCTGGCCTGGATCGACAGCGCCAACCCCGCCGCCGGCCAGCCGCCGGGCGCGGGCGCGAGCGCCTTCTTCGAGTGGCGCAACTACCTGTCGTGGAGCGTGCCGGCCCTGAGCGTGGGCCTGTTGATCCTGCTCCTGATCCTGATCGCCGCCTTGCGCGTCAGCCGCAGGAAGAACAAGGACAGCAAGTAATCCGGAGACGCCATGTCCTCGCTTTACTGGCCCTACCTCATCGCCGACTACTACCGCGGCCTGGAGATCGTGACGGCGGTGGTCGGCGTCATCATCCTGCTGTCCAGCCTGGACGACCTGTTCATCGACGGCTGGTTCTGGCTGCGCGAACTGCGCCGCGGACTGACGGTCAAGCGCCAGTATGCGGCGCTGACCGCGGAACAGCTGCGCGCCAAGCAGGAACAGCCGCTGGCGATCATGGTGCCTGCCTGGCTGGAGTACGACGTGATCGCCCCCATGCTGGAAAACATGGTGTCCACGCTGGAATACAAGAACTACACGATCTTCGCCGGCACCTACCAGAACGACGAGCGCACCATCAAGGAAGTAGAGCGCATGCGGCGCCGCTACCGCCAGCTGATACGCGTGGAAGTGCCGCACGACGGACCGACCTGCAAGGCCGACTGCCTGAACTGGATCGTGCAGGCCATCTTCGCGCAGAACGCGCTGCAGCCCGAGCCCTACGCCGGCGTAATCCTGCACGACAGCGAAGACGTGCTGCACCCGCTGGAACTGAAGTACTACAACTACCTGCTGCCGCGCATCGACTTCATCCAGTTGCCGGTGACCTCGCTGGAACGGGAATGGCACGAGCTGGTCGCCGGCACCTACATGGACGAATTCGCCGAGTGGCACACCAAGGACCTGGTGGTGCGCGAAAGCCTGTCCAGGATGGTGCCGTCCGCCGGCGTGGGCACCTGCTTCTCGCGCCATGCCTTGGAGGTGCTGGCGGCGGAGACGAACAACCAGCCCTTCAATACCGACACGCTGACCGAGGATTACGACATCGGCGCGCGGCTGGCCCAGCGCGGCATGCGCCAGATCTTCGGCAAGTTCGAGGTCGAGTACGTGACCCGCCGCCGCGCCTGGTTCGGCCTGGGGCGGGAGAAAGTCTCGGCCATCAAGATGCCGCTGGGGGTGCGCGAGTACTTCCCCAATACCTTCCGCACCGCTTACCGGCAAAAGGCCCGCTGGACGCTGGGCATCGGCCTGCAAGGCTGGCAGCAGGTGGGATGGACGGGATCGCTGGCGACCAAGTATCTGCTGTTCCGCGACCGCAAGGGCCTGTTCACCTCGTTCATCGCGATCCTGGCCTATCTGCTGCTGGCCAACTTCTTCCTCTTCTACCTGGCCGACCGTTTCGGCTGGTGGAAGGTCTACTACCCCTCGTACTTCCGCCCTGGCGGCTGGCTGGTGACGCTGATGTGGCTGAACGCGGGGGCGCTGCTGCTGCGCGTGGTGCAGCGCGCATACTTCGTCGGCCGCATGTACGGCTGGGAACATGCGCTGCTGTCCATGCCGCGCATGATCGTCGGCAACTTCATCAACGCCATGGCAGCGGCGCGGGCCTGGCGCCTGTTCATCGGCCACCTGATCACAGGCAAGCGGCTGGCCTGGGACAAGACCATGCATGACTTCCCGTCCACCGACCAGTTGGCGCAGCAACGCCAGCGCCTGGGCGACCTGCTGCTGTCCTGGCAGGCGATCGACCACCAGATGCTGGAACAGGCGCTGGAGATCCAGGCGCGCGAGAAGCGGCCGCTGGGCGAAATCCTGATGGAACAGGGCTGGCTGGACGAAAAGACCTTGCATGAAGCGCTGTCGTTCCAGCAAGGCGCCCCAACGCAAACCGAGCACCCCGCGGACCCGCTATCGCACAGGCCCTCTCCTCCATGACCGTTATTTCCCGTTCGCTGGCTTTCACCGCCATGCTGCTGTGCACGGCGGCGGCTCCCGAAGCCGCCGCGCAACCTGCCGCCGCAGCCGAACGTCCGCTGGAAGGCGACGCCTACCAACTGGCCGACCAGGCCTACAAGCAGTACGACGCCGGCCATTACGAAACCGCCCAGGTCATGGCGGAAAACGCGATCCGCCTGCGGCCGGATGTGGCCCGCCTGCGTCTGCTGCTGGTGTACGCCCTGGAAAAACAGGGCAAGCGCCAGGAGGCCGCGCGCGCGGCCGACGCGGCCATCGCCGACGGTTTGGGCACGCCTGAGCTGCGCCAGGCCAAGGCCAACCTGCAGCGTCCGCCCGCCGTGGCAGCAACGCCCGCGCAACCCGCGGCGCAAACGCCGGCACAGGCACAGGTTCAGGCGCAAGCGTCGCCCCCCGTCCGCAAGCCCGCGCCGCAGACGCCGTACCAGCGCGCTTACCCCGTGGCGGCACGCGCCTATGCGGACTATGGACGCCAGGACTACGCAGCCGCCGCCGCGGGCGCCGAGCGCGCCTTCCGCGCCGTGCCCAGGCAGGGCGAATGGGCCTTGCTGTGGGTGGAATCGCTGGGCGCCCAGCAGCGCTACGAAGCCGCCAGCCAGGCCGTCGACACGGCGCTGGCGCTGGGCGCGCCCAACAAGGCCGCGCTGCAGGCCAGGCAACAGGCCTTCCAGAAACAGCTCGCCGCGAGCCAGGCGCCCGCCGCGCCAGCCCCGGGCAGCGTGGCCGCCACCGGCGCCTATGCCGCCTACGACAAGGGCGCGTACCAGGAAGCCATCGTCCTGGCCCGCCAGGCCGTGGCCGAAGCGCCCGACAACGAAAGCTACGCCCAGCTGTTGACGACCACGCTGGCCGCGGGCACCAAGGCCCAAGCCGCCGAAGCGGAAGCGCGCTTGAGCGACGCCATCGCCCGCCAGCCGGACTCGGCCCAGTTGCTCGCGCAGCGCGGCTACGCGCGCCAGCGCCTGGGCCAGCCGGCAGGGGCGGTATCGGACTTCGCGGCGGCGCGTGCGACCGGCCAGGCGCCGCCGCGCCTGATCCTGGACCAGGCCTATGCGCAATCCGCGATGGGCGACAACCGCGCCGCCACCGACTCGCTCAAGCAGGCCATCGACATGGACGATGCCGGCCAACTGGGCCTGACGCCGCTGGAACGCTACAACACGCGCAGCGGCGTGGCCGCGCTGTCGCGCGAATGGGGCGGCTCGTTCTCGGCGTCGTACCGAGGCGCGCGTCCCGCCAGTTCCAGCCTGGGCGGCGCCGCCATCAACACCCCTGGCGACGTGGTATTCAGTACTGCTGAAATCTTCTGGCGTCCGCCGCAGCTGAACAACCGCTGGGGCATGCTGGAAGCCTATGCGCGCAGCTCCAACACGCTGTACGACAGCGGCAGCACCTACGAGTCGCGCAGGAACGTCGACCCCTGCACGGGCGCAAGCACGCCCGATGAACGCTCCAACGAAGAACGCTTCCGCAACAACAGCAGTTCCTCCGGCATCCCCAGCACCATAGGCGCGCTGGGCCTGCGCTATCTACTGGCCGATACCGGCGTGACCTTCGGCATCGAACGCCGCTTCTTCCTCGGGTCCGCCACCCGCCAGGGCTACGCCTACCCCGAATCCAGCGCGGTGCAGTGCGCCGCGCAACAGGCCTTCCACAACGCCTACCCCAATCTGCAGGACCAGAGCGCGGTCGCGCGCTACAAGCTCAACGGCAACGCCGGGGGCTGGATGTCCTACGTCACCTACGGCTATTACCAGGGCCGCGAACTACGCGTGGACGTGCCGAGCTGGCTCACCATCGAAGGCTATGCGCAGGCCGGTTACGCCTGGGACGACAACAGCGCCCGCTACACGGCTTACTCGGTGGATGCCAAGGGCCAGCGCCAGCAGGACCTGGGCAGTTCCTCGGGCCGCCTCAAGCGCGACCAGGCCTTCCTCTCCGGCGAGCTGCGCGTGGGCCGCAGTTTCCGCGCCACCAGCATCAGCGACAAGCTGGTGCTGTTTCCGTATGCAGTCATCGGCGCGGACTGGCTGTGGCAGAAGAGCGTGGCCAAACTCGACGACCTGCCCGGCTACGGCAGCGGGTCGGTGGTCCTGTCCGACCATGACACTTCGTGGTCACTGGGCGTGGGCCCCGGTTTCAATGTACGCTACTGGTTCCGCGAAGACCACTACAACGCGCCGCGCTCCTACCTGGACTTCGGCGTCCAGTACCGCACCAGCTTAGGCGGCGGCGAAAGCGACCGCGCCAAGGGCTGGTTCATGAACATGACGCTGTCGTACTGAGCGGCATCGCCATGGATACACCCTATTACATCAGTTCATAAGCCTATAACAATGAATCGGGCATAGTGCTCCGCGCCACGCCGGCAGCGCGATCGCCGCGCGTGCAACCCTCATCCTTCACCGCGTTGGAGATTGAATTGCCGATTATCAAACAAGCCCGTATCGCCCTGGCCGCCGCCGCCCTGACCCTGGCCAGCGGCGCCGCTCTCGCCCAGCAGGCCATGCCCCCGGGCCAGATGCCCAACCTGGCTGCGCTGAGCGGCCAGATGCATGCCGCCGCCGAGTATTGCGGCGCCTACTCGGCCGCGCAGCTCGAACAGATGAAGCAGCAGCAAAAGACCGCGACCAGCGCCCAAGGCATGTCGGGCGCGGACTTTGACGCCGCCTTCTCGCAGTCGTACGGCCAGGCCAAGACGCAGCTGGGCGCGCTGAGCGCGGCCGACAAGGAAAAGACCTGCGCGCAGCTCAAGGCCATAGCCGCGGCGCAACAACCGCGCTAGCCCTTCCCCTTCCGGCCTGCGTATCGGCCGCCTAGAGCGGCCACTCCCGCCTCAAGCGCTCGGCCTCGGGCGTAGGCCCGATCAGCCAGGGATCCGCCGCAAAGGCGACCACACTTTGCGCGCGGTAGCGCCGCGCGATGCGCAACTGCCGGCGCACGCGCGCGGCATCGGCGGAACGGGCATTGAACGTAGTGCCGTCCTGGCGTCCGGACGGCAGTTCCTCGAACAGTTCGACGATCAGGTCGAACGGCGCGCGCCGCGCCAGCAGCATGCGGTGCAAAGGTTCCAGCGCCTCATAGGCCGCCATGCCGGACACGCCTACCCCATCCTGCAGCATGGGCCTCAGCCTGGCGGCGTCCAACAGTCCGCTCCACAGGTCGGCCAGGCTCAGCATTCCCGGCAGTTTGCTGTGATAGGTGGATATGGTCGGCGCGCGCCCGGTCTGTTGCGCGAGCGGATCGGACAGCTCGCGCAGCCACTGCACCAGGCGCGGCTGGCGGCCGGACGCGGCCCAGCTGTGCTGCTCGATTTCATAAGGGATGTACCAGCCGCGGAACGCCGCAAGCCCGGTTGCGTCCGACGCCCGCGCATAGGCCAGCGCCTGCGCCTGCGCGGCCTGCAGGAAAGCGGCCAGCGCCGCGTCATCCGGATTGCCCAGTTGCCGCCACCAGCGCTCGTCGTAGGGCAGGCCCAGCTGCAGCCCCATGCCCAGGCGCTCCGCCTCGTCGAAGATCAGCGCCAGCGTGGGCGCGGGCAATTGCCAGGGCTGAGCCCCGCCGCTGGCCCCGACCCACTGGATGATGATCTCGCGGAATCCCAGCGCGTGCATGGCGGCGATGCGCTCGCGCCAGGCCTGCGGACTCAATTCCAGGTGGCTCGGCCACAGTTGCCAGAAGGTGCTTTGCACCGACCAGGCCGGCGCGCAGGCGGGCAGGCTGGCGGCCAGCGCCGCCACGCCCAGGCCCTGCAACAGGCGCCGCCGGCCGGTGGAAGCAGGCGCTGACGCCTGCATGGGCTGCCTGGCGATAGGACTTAGCCTGCGCGGTTGCCGAAGATGCCCGACAAGGACGCCAGCAGGTCGGCCGGGTTGAATTGCTGCTCTCCCTGCACCTCGCCGTTGGGAGTGGCCTTGTCCACCAACTGCGGCAGCAGCGAGGACAGCGAGCCGAGCACGGAATCCGTGTCCTGCCCGGTCTTGGCGGCCAGTTCGTTGACGACGCCAGGATCCAGCACCGAACCGAGCTGGTCGGCGCTGACAGGCATGTTCTGACCGGTGCCCACCCACGAGGCCACGATCTCGTTCAAGCCGCCCTTCTGGAAGCTTGCGATCAGGCCGGAGAGGCCGCCCGGGTACTTGTTCAGTTGCTCGATCAGCGCGGGCAGCAGCGAAGCCGAGCCCCCTTGCTGACCGCCGCCGGCCATCGAGGCCAAGGTATCCAATAGGCTCATCATCGTGCTCCTGAAAAATCGGAGAATCAGTATAGGCCCATGCCCGCCGCCCTGCCTGTCATCTGATGGATGACACCCGGCATCTTTGCAAAGCTTGTCGATTGCAGCCGGTCAGTTTGCGCCCTTCCCTGCCTGCAAGGCTTGCAGCGACTTCAGGCCGGCGCGGCCGTCCGGCCGCAGGCCCAGCTCGCGCTGCACCGTCTGCAAGGCCTCGCGGGTGCGCTTGCCGATCATGCCATCGGGTTCGCCGATCTCATAGCCGCGGGCAATCAGCAGCCGTTGCAATTCGCGCCGCTGCGCCCGCGACAGGCCCGGGTCGTCGGTCGGCCAGGCTTGCGCCAGCGGCCCGCCGCCGCGCAGCCGGTCGGACAGGTGGGCGATGGCCAGGGCGTAGCTTTCGGCGGCGTTGTAGGAATACAGGGCGTCGAAATTGCGCGTAACCAGAAAGGCGGGACCGCCCCGGCCCGCCGGCAGCAGCAGGCCCGCCGGCGTGTCGCCCGCGGGCAGCGGCTGGCCGTCGGCCCGCGTGACCCCGCGCCCGGCCCAGTACGACATCGCGCGCTTGTTCTTGCGGCCCGCGCCCGAGGTATCCAGGCCCGCCGGCAGGCGGACTTCGTAACCCCAATGCAGCGCGCTGTTCCAGCCCGCGCGCTTGAGGAAATTGGCCGTGGAGGCCAGCGCATCCGGCACGCTATCGACCAGGTCGCGGCGGCCGTCGCCATCGAAATCCACCGCCAGGCGCAAGTAGGTCGAGGGCATGAACTGGGTCTGGCCGAAGGCGCCCGCCCACGAGCCGGTCAGACGCTCGGGCGCGATGTGCTCGTCCTGGATGATCTTCAGGGTGGCAAAGAATTCGCCGCGGAAATAGGCCTGGCGCCGGCCAAAGCAGGACAGCGTGGACAACGAAGTCAGCAGGGGCCGGCCACCAAGGGTGCGGCCGTAGTTGCTCTCCACGCCCCAGACCGCGGCGATGGTGGCCGGGTCCACGCCGTAGCGCGACGCGGCGCGCTCCAGGTCGGACTGCCAGCGCGCCATCCCGGCCTGGCCGTCGGCCACGCGCTCGTCGTCGACCAGCGCCGCCATGTAGTCCCAGATCGGCGTCTTGAATTCCGGCTGGGCGTCCAGCAGATCCAGCACCGTCATGTCAGGCGCGAGCCCCGCGGTTTGTGTATCGAACGTGGCGCCCGACACGCCGGCCTTGAGCGCCGGGCCGCGCAATTGCGCCAGGCAGGCCGCGAACGCGTCGGCGGCGTAAGCCGCGGGCGCCGCCAGTGAGATGAAAGCGCTGCCGGCCAGGGCGCAGCTCAGCGCGCGCAGCGGGCGGGTCCGCAAGGTCTTGATGGAGTTGTCGATGCTCATGTCGTCCAGTCAACCGGCCTGCAATGCGGCAAGCTCGGCGTCGTCGAATCCGGCGGCGCGGCGCGCCTCCAGGTTGAAGGGGCCGCGCAGGCGGGGCGCGTCGTAGCGCTGCGCCAGTTCGGCATAGCAGGCCATGGGATCCTGGCCCATCTGCGCGCACAGGTGCTTGTACCAATGATTGCCGATGGCCACGTGGCCGATCTCGTCGGCCAGGATGATGTCGACGATGGCCGCGCTGTCCGCGTCCCCCGCGCCCGCCAGCTTGGCGCGGATTGCGGGAGAGGCATCCAGGCCACGCGCTTCCAGCGTGCGCGGCACCAGCGCCAGGCGCGCCAGCAGATCTGTCTGCGTGCGTTGCGCCATGTCCCACAGGCCGTTGTGCGCGGGGAAGTCGCCATAGGCGTGGCCCATGACGGCCAGGCGCTGCCTGAGCAGATCGAAGTGATAGGCCTCTTCGCGCGCCACCCGTAGCCAGTCGCGGTAGAAGGCTTGCGGCATGCCGGCGAAGCGCCAGATGATGTCCAGCGCCAGGTTGATGGCATTGAACTCTATGTGCGCCAACGCGTGCAGCAGCGCCGCGCGCCCTTCCTGCGTGGCCATGGAGCGCTGCTTGACCTGGGCCGGGGGCACCATCTGCGGCAACGGCGGGCGGCCCGGCAACCCGGCCGTGGGCGCGAACACCCGCCCGCAGTCCAGCACCGCCTCATCCGAAATGGCGCGCACCGCCACCAGCTTGTCCTGCCACGCCGTGGCGGCCAGGGCCGCCAGCGCCTGCCCGCGCAGGCAATCCTGAGCGTGCCCGGCCGCGGCGGGCGTCGTATTGCTGTCCATATGCTTCTCTGTGCGGGCGGCCTCAAGCCCGCCCGAAATCCCGTGAAAACGCTGGGGCCGCAGGCCTCGCGCATACCCGGAGACTTTATCATTCAGCCATGGATTCCCTGCGCCTGACCATAGAGACCGACCTGTCCCGCATCGACGCCCAGCAATGGGACGCGCTGGCGGGAGACCAGCCCTTCCTGCGCCATGCCTTCCTGCGCGCGCTGCACGAAACCGGCTGCGCCACGCCCCAGACCGGATGGGCGCCGCATTACCTGGCGTTGTGGCGAGACGGCGCGTTGGCCGCGGCCGCGCCGCTGTACCTGAAGTCGCATTCGCGCGGCGAGTATGTGTTCGACTACGCCTGGGCCGACGCCTTCCAGCGCCACGGGCTGCGCTACTACCCCAAGCTGCTCTCGGCCATTCCCTTCACGCCGGTGACCGGCCCCAGGCTGCTGGCAGGCAACGATGAAGACCGCGCCACGCTGGTGCGCGGGCTGGTCGCCTTCGCCGAAGAGATCAAGGTCTCCTCGCTGCACCTGCTGTTCCCGTCGGACATCGACATGCAGGCGCTGCGCGAGGCCGGCTTCATGATCCGCGAAAGCGTGCAGTTCCACTGGACCAATCCGGGTTATGCCGACTTCGACGCCTTTCTGGCCACGATGAGCCACGACAAGCGCAAGAAGATCCGCCAGGACCGCAAGAAGGTCGCGGCTACCGGGCTCTCGTACCGCTGGCTGCGCGGCGCCGCGATCGGCGCGGCCGAGCTGGACTTCTTCTATGAATGCTATTGCCGCACCTACTTCAGCCATGGCAATCCGCCCTACCTGAGCCACGAATTCTTCCGCCGCGCGCAGCGCGAACAGGCCGAGGCCTTTGTGCTGATCCTGGCGGAGCGCGACGGCCAGCCGGTGGCGGCGGCGTTGAACCTGGCGGGCGGCGACGCGCTCTATGGCCGCTACTGGGGCGCGACCGAATACGTGCCTGGGCTGCACTTCGAGACTTGCTACATGCAGTCCATCGCCTATTGCATCGCCCATGGCATCGCACGCTTCGAGGGCGGCGCGCAGGGCGAGCACAAGATGGCGCGCGGGCTGCTGCCCACGCCCACGTGGTCGGCGCATTGGGTCGCGCATCCCGGCTTCGCGGACGCGATCCAGAACTTCCTGGATGAGGAAACAGCGGCGGTGACGGACTATCTGGGAGAGCTGGAAAGCCACTCCCCATTCAAGCGGCCGCGAGAAGACTGAATCCAGGGCCTGCTCACGCCAAAAAGCGCCTTGCAAAGGCCCTAAAGGAAGCGGTCCAGCAGCTTGCGGCTGTGCTTGTCCAAGGACTGGATGTCGCGCACCAGATAGAAGATGCCATGGCTGTCTGCGATCAGCAGGGTCTGCGGACTCAGGCGGCGGATGTCCTCTTCGCCGCGCAGCGTGAACGAGGTCGGGCCGCGGTCGGTATCGACCTGCCAGGTGCTCGGGGTGGCGAAGGTGGAGACGCTGGCCAGCTTGCGGATCTCGGGCATGAACTCCCGGCTCGCCAGTTCCTCCTCGATCAGCGCGCGCTGCGGCGCCGGTACGTCGGACAGGTGTTCGATCCAGAGCAGTTCATGCCCATCCACCGTCACCAGCGACAGGCCGCGGCCCGGCTCGCTGATGGGAAAGGCGCGCACGGGCAGCACGCCTTCATGGGTTTCGCCACCGGCGGCCTGGAACTCCAGACGACCGAAGGCATTGCGGCGCAACTGAAAAGACGGCAAGGTCATGGCGATAATTCCGGTTCCGCGTCAGGCCACGGCGGCCATGTCTTCGCTGCCCGACGCCTGCGCGTCGGCCTCGGCCTGGCGCGCCTGCGCCTGGTACAGGCGATAGTAGGCGCCCTCGCGGGCCATCAGTTCTTCGTGCGGCCCCTGCTCCACGATCTGGCCGCGGTCCAGCACCACCAGGCGGTCCGCCTTGCGCAAGGTGCTCAGGCGGTGGGCGATGGCGATCGTGGTGCGGCCGCGCACCAGGTTGTCCAGCGCCTTCTGGATTTCCTTTTCGGTGGTGGTATCCACCGACGAAGTGGCCTCGTCCAGGATCAGGATGCGCGGATCGATCAACAGCGCGCGCGCGATCGAGATGCGCTGGCGTTCGCCGCCGGACAGGGCCTGGCCGCGTTCTCCGACCAGCGAGTCGTAGCCGTGCGGCAGCCGCAGGATGAATTCGTGCGCATGCGCGGCCCGCGCCGCGGCCACGATCTCGTCACGGGTAGCGTCCGGTTTGCCGTAGGCAATGTTCTCGGCAATGGTGCCGAAGAACAGGAACGGCTCCTGCAGCACCAGCCCGATATTGCGGCGGTAGTCCGCCACGCGCACCGAACGGATGTCGGCGCCATCCACCAGCACCGCCCCTTCGGATACGTCGTAGAAGCGGCAGATCAGGTTGATCAGGGTGCTCTTGCCCGAACCGCTGTGGCCCACCAGGCCGATCATTTCGCCCGGAGCGATGGTCAGGTTCAAGCCGCGGATGACCTGGCGGTTGCCGTAGCGGAAACCCACGTCGCGCAATTCGATGCGGCCGTTGATGTGCGGCAGCTTGGCCGGGTTCTGCGGTTCCGGCACGCTGGACACGTGGTCCAGGATGTCGAAGATGCGCTTGGCGCCGGCGGCCGCTTTCTGCGTGACCGAGACGATGCGGCTCATCGAATCCAGGCGCATGTAGAAGCGCCCGATGTAGGCCAGGAAGGCAGCCAGCACGCCGACCGTGATCTGCTTCTGCGACACCTGCCAGATGCCGAAGATCCACACCACCAGCAGCCCCACTTCCGTAAGCAAAGTGACGGTGGGCGAGAACAGCGACCAGGTGGTGTTCACACGGTCGTTGACTTCCAGGTTGCGGTTGTTGGCTTCGCGGAAACGCGCCACCTCGCGCTTTTCCTGCGCGAACGCCTTGACCACGCGGATGCCCGGGATGGTGTCGGCCAGGACGTTGGTGATTTCCGACCAGATGCGGTCGACCTTCTCGAAGCCATGGCGCAGGCGGTCGCGCACCGCGTGGATCATCCAGATGATGAACGGCAGCGGCACCAGCGTGACCAGCGCCAGCCACGGGTTGATGGACACCAGGATGACCGCGGTCATGACGATCATCAGGATGTCGTTGGCAAAATCCAGCAGGTGCAGCGACAGGAACACGCAAATGCGGTCGGTCTCGCTGCCGATGCGGGAGATCAGGTCGCCCGTGCGCTTGCCGCCGAAATACTCCAGCGACAGCTGTTGCAGGTGTTCATAAGTCGTGGTGCGCAGGTCGGCGCCGATGCGCTCGCTGACCCAGGCCAGGATATAGGTGCGGGCCCAGCCCAGGCCCCAGGCCAGGAACGCCGAGGCCAGCAGCCCGCCCAGGTAGAGGCGGACCTTGTCGTAGTCGATGGGCGCGCCGTTCTGAAACGGAATCAGCACGTCGTCCATCAGCGGCATGGTCAGGTAGGGCGGCACCAGGGTGGCGGCCGTGCCCAGCAGCGTCAGGACGAAACCTGCCAACAGCGGGCCGCGGTAAGGCCGGGCAAAGCGCCACAGGCGCAGCAGCGCCCAGGTGGACGACGGCGCCGCCTGCTCCTGGTTGCAGGTCGGGCATTCTTCCTCGCCCGCCGGGATAACGTTATTACAGATGGTGCAGGTGCGTTCCGCCAGTTCCTCGACCTGATGGCCGGACAAACGGATGGCCTGCTGGGTCTCGAATTGCGCCAGCAGGCGCAGCGCTTCCGGATTGCGCGCCAGCGTGAAACGCCAGACGCCCAGGCGGGAGTCGTCGTCGTGCAATTCCAGCAACGCGGCGCCGGCGTGGTCGGTCAGGCTGAGCTTTAATTGGGGGCCATATACCCAGGATTCCCAGCGCGGCTCGTCGGAATGGCGGGCCAGCAGCCGGCGATCGGTGGCGGCGATCAGCCCCGGGCGGAACTTCAGGCGCTGATCCAGGTCTATTTCAACCCAGGCCAACAAGGTTTCGCCATCCGCCAATTCGGTGCTGATTTCATCGCGCCAGCGGGCAGGAAAGGCTTCGGCAAGGCCGGAAAGCAGGTTTGGTTTTTTCATTGGAACGCATACCGGGCCAGGACTCTGCCCTACTAGGCGGCAACCGGTTCGCTACCAGGACTGGCGGCAAACGTGTCCCTTCCTTACAACATAACGATTTCACGCCTTGAAGGCGTCGTATAGTAGCAGCCGATTTTTCTAATTAGGAATATCTGGGATCCCCCACTCGTTGGCATTATTCTAAAGGCGCAACCCCAATAAATTCGCGGTCTTGCATAGGGGCGTCCGCGCGTGCCAACCTGCTTCTCTCGTAAATTAAAACATGAAAAAGAAAGACATTGAATTTCTCGATGTCGTGGCTTTGCGCGGCCCGAACATTTGGACGTACCGCCCGGTACTCGAAGCGTGGGTGGATATCGGCGAACTGGAGGACTACCCCTCCAACACCATTCCCGGCTTTTACGAACGCCTGACGGAATGGCTGCCGACCCTGATCGAACACCGTTGCAGCCCGGGAGTCCGGGGCGGCTTTCTGTCGCGCCTGAAGGAAGGCACCTGGCCTGGCCACATTCTTGAACATGTCACCCTGGAACTGCAGAACCTGGCCGGCTTGCGCGGCGGTTTCGGCAAGGCCCGGGAAACCTCCACCCGCGGCGTCTACAAGGTCGTGGTGCGCGCCTGGCAGGAACAGGTCACCCGCACCGCCCTGAACGAAGCCCGCGACCTGGTCATGGCCGCCATCGAAGACCGTCCCTTCGATGTGCCCGCCGCCATCGCCAAGCTGCGCAGCCTGATCGACAAGCACTGTCTCGGCCCCAGCACCGCCTGCATCGTGGATGCCGCCGACGACCGCGACATTCCCTACATCCGCCTGTTCGAAGGCAACCTGGTGCAGTTCGGCTACGGCTCGGCCCAGCGCCGTATCTGGACCGCCGAAACCGACCGCACCAGCGCCATCGCCGAAGGCATTTCGCGCGACAAGGACCTGACCAAGGAACTACTGTCGACCTGCGGCGTGCCGGTGCCCGAAGGCCGTCTGGTGCGCAGCGAGGACGACGCCTGGGAAGCCGCCGAGGACATCGGCCTGCCGGTGGTCGTGAAGCCCTACGACGGCAACCACGGCCGCGGCGTCTTCACCAATCTGACGACGCGTGAGGAAGTGGTGTCGGCCTACCGCGTGGCCGTGGACGAGGGCAGCGGCGTCATCGTCGAGCGCTTCGTGCTGGGCAACGAGCACCGCCTGCTGGTCGTCGGCGACCGCATGGTGGCCGCCGCCGCCGGCGAACCGGCCTGGGTGACGGGCGACGGCAAGTCGACCATCACCGAACTCATCGACAGCCAGATCAATACCGACCCGCGCCGCGGCCGCACCGAGAACCACCCGCTGAACCCGGTGCGCCTCGATTCCGCCGCGCGGCTGGAAATCGCGCGCCAGGGCCTGACGGAAGACAGCGTTCCGCCCGAAGGCCAGCACGTGCTGGTGCAGCGCAGCGGCAACGTCGCCTTCGACGTCACCGACCGCGTGCATCCCAGCATCGCCGCCACCGTGACCCTGGCCGCGCGCATCGTGGGCCTGGACATCGCCGGCGTGGACCTGGTGGCCGAAGACATCTCCCGCCCGCTGGAAGAACAGCGCGGCGCCATCGTCGAAGTCAACGCCGGCCCCGGCCTGTTGATGCACCTGAAGCCGGCCGACGGCACGCCGCGTCCCGTGGGCCGCGCCATCGTCGACCATCTGTTCCCGGAAGGCGATGCGGGCCGCATCCCCATCGTCGGCGTAACCGGCACCAACGGCAAGACCGTGGTGGCGCGTCTGGTGGCCCGCCTGCTGAGCCTGTCCGGCAAGCGCACCGGCCTGGCCTGCAGCGAAGGCCTCTATCTGGACCGCCGCCAGGTGCAAAAGGGCGACCGCGCCGATTTCGCCTCGGGCACGCGCCTGCTGATGAACCGCAACCTGGACGCCGCCGTCATCGAGAACGACAGCGGCGTGATCCTGGGCCAGGGCCTGGCCTATGACCGCTGCCAAGTGGGCGTGGTCACCAACATCGACGACGCCGACCATCTCGGCGACTTCGACATCAACGAAACGGAGCGCATGTTCAATGTGTTCCGCACGCAGGTGGACGTGGTGTTGCCGGGCGGCGCCGCCGTGCTGAACGCGCGCGATCCGCGCGTGGTCGAAATGGCCGAACTGTCCGACGGCGCAGTCATCTTCTTCGGCATCGATCCCGCCCTGCCTGCCATCGCGGCCCATCTGCAGCAGGACGGCCGCGCCGTGTTCGTGCGCGACGGCGACATCGTGCTGGCGCAAGGCGGCCGCGAGGAACGCCTGGCCGCCGTGGCCGCGATCCCACTGACCCATGGCGGACGCGTGGCCTTCCAGGTCGAAAACGTGCTGGCCGCGGTGGGCGCGGCCTGGGCGCTGGACATTCCCGTGGCGCTGATCCGCGCCGGCATCGAAACCTTCGATATCGACCAGGCCGATGCGCCCTGGCAGTTCACGCTGTTCGAACGCAACGGCAGCACCGTGGTGGTCGACGACGTGCACAACGCCTCGGCGCTGCGCCCCCTGATCGCCGCCATCGACCAGTTCCCCTCGACCACGCGCGCCGCCGTCTATTCGGCCGGCGCCGACCGCCGCGACGCGGACCTGATCGAGCAGGGCAAGCTGCTGGGCGACGCCTTCGACCGCGTGGTGCTCTACGACGATCTGACCGTGCGCAGCAAGCGCCCGGAAGGCGAGGCGCGCGCGCTGCTGCGCCAGGGCCTGGCGCAAGGCGCCCGCGTCAAGGACATCCAGGAAGAGCCCGACCACGGCAAGGCCATCCAGAGCCAGCTCGACGGCATCGCCGCGGGCGACTTCGTCTTGTTGCAGTCCGACGAGGCCTTCTCCGGCCCCACCATCGATCTGGTCCGCCGCTGGATTCAGCAATACTGACAATATCTGCGCGCGCCCTCGCACTAGCGGGGCGCGCGTGAGCTAGACAGGAATACCTGCCATGGAAGTTTCCCGTATCCGAGCACTGCGCGGCCCCAATCTGTGGAGCAAGAACACGGCGATCGAGGCCATCGTTTCCTGCGCCGACGCCGAATGCTCCATCGACAATCTGCCTGACTTTGAAGCACGCCTGCGCGCGCGGCTGCCCCAGACCGGGCTGCTGCGTCCCGAAGGCCATCAGGGCGCGGTCTCCATCGCCCACGTGCTGCAGATCGTCGCGCTGACGATGCAGGCGCACGCCGGCTGCCCCGTCACGTTCGGCCGCACCGCCTCCACCATCGAGCCTGGCGTGTTCCAGGTGGTGGTCGAGTACAGCGAAGAGGAAGTCGGCATGCTGGCGATGGAACTGGCGCAAGTGCTGGTGCGCGCCGCGCTGGACGACACGCCGTTCGATCTCGCCGATGCCTTGAAGCGCCTGCGCGAGCTGGACGAAGACGTGCGCCTGGGGCCCAGCACCGGCTCCATCGTCAACGCCGCCACCGCCCGCAACATCCCCTACCGCCGTCTGACCCAGGGCAGCATGGTGCAGTTCGGTTGGGGCAGCAAGCAGCGCCGCATCCAGGCCGCCGAAACCGACCTGACCAGCGCCATCTCCGAGTCCATCGCGCAGGACAAGGACCTGACCAAGATGCTGCTGGACTCGGCCGGCGTGCCGGTGCCCATGGGGCGCTCGGTCACCACCGCCGAGGAAGCCTGGGCCGCGGCCGAGGAACTGGGCGGCCCGGTCGTGGTCAAGCCGCGCGACGGCAGCCAGGGCCGCGGCGTGGCCGTCAACATCGAAACCCGCGAGCGCGTGATCCAGGCCTTTGAAGTGGCCGAGGAAATCAGCTCCGAGGTCATCGTCGAACGCTACATCCCAGGCCACGATTTCCGCTTGCTGGTGGTCGGCGGCGCGCTGGTCGCGGCCTCGCGCCGCGATCCGCCGCAGGTCACGGGCGACGGCGTGCAGACCATCCGCCAACTGGTGGACCAGGTCAACGCGGACCCGCTGCGCGGCGACGGCCACGCGACCTCGCTGACCAAGATCCGCTTCGACGACATCGCCCTGGCCACGCTCAGAAAGCAAGGCTTCGAGGCCGACTCCGTGCCGCCGTCCGGCACCCTGATCTTCCTGCGCAACAACGCCAACCTCAGCACCGGCGGCTCCGCCACCGACGTGACCGACGAAGTGCATCCGGAGATGGCTGCGCGCGCGGTGTCGGCGGCGCGCATGATCGGGCTGGACATCTGCGGCGTGGACGTGGTCGCGGAGAGCGTGCTCTACCCGCTTGAAGAGCAGAACGGCGGCGTGGTGGAAGTGAACGCCGCGCCCGGCCTGCGCATGCACCTGAACCCGTCCTTCGGCAAAGGCCGCGCCGTGGGCGAAGCCATCATCGCCAATATGTACGCAGACGGCGACGACGGCCGCATCCCGGTCGTGGCCGTGGCCGGCACCAATGGCAAGACCACCACGGTGCGCCTGACCGCCCACATCCTGGGCGCTGCCGGCAACCGCGTCGGCATGACCAACTCCGACGGCGTCTACGTCGACAACCTGCGCATCGACACCGGCGATTGCAGCGGCCCGCGCAGCGCCCGCAGCGTACTCATGCACCCGGACGTGGACGCGGCCGTGTTCGAAACCGCGCGCGGCGGCATCCTGCGCGAAGGCCTGGCCTTCGATCGCTGCAACGTGGCCATCGTCACCAACATCGGCATGGGCGACCACCTGGGCCTGGGCTACATCAGCACGGTCGAAGACCTGGCCGTGGTCAAGCGCGTGATCGTGCAGCACGTGCATCCCTCGGGCACCGCGGTGCTGAACGCGGCCGACCCCATCGTGGCCGAAATGGCCGCGAGCTGCCCGGGATCTATCACCTACTTCGCCGAAGACCGCAATCATCCCGTGCTGGCCACGCACCGCGCGCAAGGCCTGCGCTGCGTGTATCGCGACGGCGACGCCATCGTGACCGCGCAGCAAGGCGCCGAAGAGACCCGCTACCCGCTGGCCGCCATTCCGCTCACGCGCAACGGCACCATCACCTTCCAGGTCGAAAACGCCATGGCCTCGATCGCCGCCGCCTGGGCGCTGGGCCTGGACACGGACATCATCCGCCGCGGCCTGGCCACCTTCGTCAACGACGCCCAGACCGCGCCCGGACGCTTCAACGTGTTCGACTACCGCGGCGCCACGGTGATCGCGGACTACGGCCATAACCCCGATGCCATCCTGGCCCTGGTGCGCGCGGTGGACGCCATGCCCGCCAAGCGCCGTTCCGTGGTCATCAGCGGCGCGGGCGACCGACGCGACGAAGACATCCGCATGCAGACCGAGATCCTCGGCGACGCCTTCGACGACGTGCTGCTCTACCAGGACCAATGCCAGCGCGGCCGCGCCGACGGCGAGGTGCTGGCCCTGCTGCAGCAAGGCCTGGTCAACGCCAGCCGCAGCAAGCACGTCGAAGAGATCCACGGCGAGTTTCTCGCCATCGACACGGCGCTGGCGCGCCTGGGCGCCGGCGACCTGTGCCTGATCCTGGTCGACCAGGTGGAAGAGGCGCTGGATCACATCGCGCGCCGCATCGCGCAAGCCTGAGCCGCACGCGGCTCCAGAAACGCAAACGGGGCGCCCATGGGTGCCCCGTTTGCGTCAGCGCGAGCCAGTCAACTGCTGGACGACACCACGGGCGCGGCCGCCTGATAGCGGTCTGTCACGTGCGTGCATCCCATCGCCGCCATCGCGGCCAGCGCCAGCAAGATAGCGCTGCAAAGTCGTTGCGTCATGCGAGTTCCTATTCCTGTTCCTGAAGGCCAAACCTGCTTGCGGGTTCCGTCGTGACTATACCGTCACGCCTGCCGGCTAGCCAACTACGAGGGGCCCTCGCTCGGATCTCGCAGATCCAGTTACCAGCCACCCTCAAAAGCCGACAAGACATTGCCGTGATGTAACGGTCGGTCCTAGTGCACCTGCACCTTCTTCTCGTCCGAAACTGCAGAGTTTCAGCCCCGCCAGTCGTTACATTTCCCCACGACAAAGTTTGACAGGCCGAGCCGTAAACTCGTAGTGTAAAAGACACTCCATCCAACTGACACAATACGGTTGAAAACCGCAACACCAGCTGCTGACCCACTCGAAAGGAAGCGCCCAGCAATTGGCTAGCTTGATTCAGGGAACGTTATGGCAACACCAAAGAGCAAGCTGAAATGGAAGTCCCGGACTTCCGTGCAAGGCATCCCAACCTGTTCGACCTTCAGGAGAAGCTAACATGCTGCAATATGCCGTAGTCTTCTTCGTCATCGCGGTTATCGCCGCCATTCTGGGTTTCAGCGGCCTTGCCGCTGGCGCCGCTGGCATCGCCAAAACCTTGTTCATCGTCTTCATAGTGCTGGCGCTGCTCTCCTATCTCGGCGGCGCGCTCCTCAAGAAATAGAACTCGCCTCGACGGTCTCGCCATCTGCTGCGCCCAGGCACGGACGGAGTCTCCACTTCCACCGCTGTTGCCTTTGACGACGAGATAAAGCAGTCCGCGCGTGAATGTATGCCCGACCGCGGACAAGAAGCAACACGAGGGCTATTCGAGCCTCGTCCTGGAGAATAAAGTGGCGGCCGTGTCGGACACGGCCGCCGCTTTATTTTGGACCACCACCCGCGCAACCGTCTCATGGTTTCGATGCCCAACAAGGTGTCATTGATCCAGTTACCAAGCTCGCTCAAAAGAGGACGAGACATTGCCGGAATGTAACTCCGACAGGTAGTACGCCTGCAATCTCCCCCGGGAGGAAACCCGCCCATTTTGCCGCCGCCACACAGTTACATTTGCCCACAGCCAGGTTTGACGCCCGCGCGGCAGGCTCGTACGGTAAGTGCATGGCCTGCACGGATCGAATCTCTTCAACCTCGATGCAGGCCCTAGCTGATCAGTGTCCCACTCAACCGCGACAGCCCGGTTTACAGGCCGCAAACCGGATGCCGCTAGCAACAGGAGAGGTCACCATGAATAACGACATCATCGCTGGCAAGTGGAAGCAACTGGCAGGCAAGGCCAAGGCCGCCTGGGGCGAGCTCACCGACGACGAGCTGACCCGCACCGAAGGCAACGCCGAACGTCTGGCGGGCCTTATCCAGGAGCGTTACGGCAAGACCAAGGAACAGGCAGAGAAGGAAGTCCGCGATTTCTTCGACCGTAATCCTTGATCCGTCCAACCACCAGGAGAAGCTGACATGCTGCACTACGCCGTAGTTTTCTTCGTCATCGCCATCATCGCGGCTGTCCTGGGCTTCGGCGGCATCGCCGCCGGCGCTGCCGGTATCGCCAAGATCCTGTTCTTCGTCTTCCTGGTATTGGCGCTGCTGTCCATCCTCGGCGGCGCATTCCGCAAGAAATAGAACTCGCACCCAAGACTCTACGCAATCCCCGCGTCTCGACGCGCTGAACCACTAACAAGGAGCATGACTATGGAATTCCGCAAGCTGATCGCCGCCGCTGCACTGGGCACGGGCGCCGTCTTCACTTCCATGGCTTTTGCCGCCGACGACGGCAAGCCGAAACAGTCCGTGGGTGAGTACGCGTCCGACGCCACCGTGACCACCAAGGTCAAGGCCGCCATCGTGGCCGACAAGCAGCTGAGCGCGCTGGACATTGCCGTGGAAACCAATGCTGGCGTCACCAAGCTGACGGGTACCGTCGGCACCGCGGCCGAGGCCGATCACGCCGCCACCGTGGCGCGCGGCGTCGAAGGCGTCAAGCAGGTGATGAACAACATCAAGGTCGACCCGGCCAAGAACAAGAAGTAAGCCTCGGGGGCTCAAGCCCTTTCCTGAAATGCAGAGCGGCGCCTGTGTCGGACACAGGCGCCGCTTTGTTCATGGGCGTGCAGCAGGGCTCTGCCCTTTCCGCCTCTTGATTTCAGATATCGACCACGCCGCGGCCTATCTCCAGCGCGCGTCCGCCCACCTGGATCCGGCCATCGGCCTGGACGTCCAGCAGCAGGCGGCAGGTCCTGCCCATCTGGTCGCCCTGCTCCACCAGAATGCTGGCGGGCAAGGGACGCTTTTGATGCCGCAGCCAGCCGCCCAGATTGGCGCAGGCGGAACCCGTGCCGGCATCCTCGTTCACGCCGCCGCCTGCCTTGGCGTAGAAGTAGCGCGCCACCACCACCTGCCTGCCGTCTTGTTGACGGCTGTCGTCAAAGGCAAAGGTGTACATGACCTTGCGGCCCAGGCTGTTGGCCTGCCAGCGGTCCAGCCGGGAAGCGTCGGGCGCAACGCGGCGCACGGCTTCCACGCTGGCCAGCGGCACCAGCAACTGGTCGGCGCCCGTGTCCATCCAGATCGGATCACCCAACATATCGTCGGCGTCCAGGCCCAGCAAACTGGCTATCTCGGTGCGTTCCCGCGCCGGCGCCGCGGTGCGCACGCCATCCGGGCACGGCGCGGTAAAGGTCCAGGCGTCGCCGCGCGCCGTCACCGGCACCACGCCGGCGGCGAACTCCAGGGTCAGTTCATCGCCGGTCTGCCGCAAATCTCGCACGACCTGCGCGGTTCCGATCGTAGGGTGGCCCGCGAACTTCATCTCGAAGCCCGGCGTAAAGATGCGCACCCGCGCCGCCGCCTGGTCGGACGGCAGGATGAAGGTCGTTTCGGACAGATTGAACTGCGCCGCCAGGTTCAGCATGGTGGCGTCGTCCATGCCGCGCGCGTCTTCGAACACGCATAGCTGGTTGCCGCTGAAGGTGGAGGACGCGAAGACGTTGAGCAGGCGGAAAGCGTAGGAGGCCATGGCGGATGCGATAGTTGAAAGAACTGCGCCGGCCTCGGCCGGCGCAATACCCCACTTTATCGCATGCCTCGGACGCGGGCTACCAGACCGCGAAGAACAGCACCCAGGCCAGGCAGAACGGCGTCAGGCCGGCCGCCAGCACCAGCCAGGCCAGGCCTTTGCGCCAGGCGCTCGCCAGGCGCGGCTTCAGCAGCCGCGCAAACAGGCGCAGCGTCCACAGCACCGCCAGGCTCAGCAGCGTGAAGCGCACGGGCGCGGCCCAGGCGGCTTGCATCCCTTCGTGCTTGAGCAGATTGACCGTGGTGGCCGACAGGCCCAGGAACACGCCGATGCCGGCGGATGGGATCAGGGCCTGCGCCAGCTTGTGCAGGCCGGGACGGCCCCAGCGCGTCACGGGCTCGCCTGCCACAGGCGCGGCGGGCGCCAGTCGGTCGGCGATCCACAGCGACAGGAAGGAGGCGCCGCCGACACAGATCGTGGCGCCGACGACGAACATCAGGATGCCCGCGCCGTCCAGCCATGAGAAGCTGTCGTTCACTTCCGGGTAATGCGTCAGGATGAACCAGGGCGCGTTGTCCAGCAGCGGCCACATGATGTCGTGTTCGACCAGCCAGGTCGCGGCCCACTGCTTGGCGGTCACATACCAGGGGCTGGCGCTCCAGAGGAAGGCGCCGATCGCGATGCCCATCAGGCCGAAGCACAGCAGCGCCGTCTGCCACGGGTCGCCGTGGGTGACATGCACGATCTCTTCTTCGGGCGAACGCGGCGTCAGCTCGATCGCGCCACGATAGCCGCTGCAGCGCCCACAGACATGGCAATCGCCCGCGCCCTTCATGTGGCGCAGCGGCACCAGCGGCGCACAGTTGATGGGTTCGATTCGGATGACCGGATGGCGCCACTTCTCTTCGTCGACCTTGAAGTGCCAGGGCGCCAGCTTGGCCAGCAGATTGAACACGCCGTTGACCGGGCACAGGTACTTGCACCACACGCGCTTGCTGCGGCCATAGCGCCAGCCAACGATCATGGCCGCCACGGTGGACCCGCCCAGCACCGCCAACACCGCCAGGGGATACTGGTACACGCTGACCAGTTGGCCGTACACGGTCGTGAGCGCGAACGCGACGAATGGCCAGCCGCCCCAACGCATCCATTTCGGGATCGCATGTCCCTGGCCGCGTTCGCTGGCCCATTCTGTCAGCATGCCCTCGGGACACAGCCAGCCGCACCAGGCCCGCCCCAGGATGGGCATGGAGATGAGCACGAACGGCCACCACACGCCCCAGAACGCGAACTGCGCGACGATGGTCAGGTTGTTGAACACCGAGGCCGCGTTGTCCGGCAAAGGCAGGATCGCGGGCACGATCAAAAGGAACGCGTACATCGCAACAATGCCCCACTGCAGCTTGCGCAACAGCGGGGCATGGTCACGGAGGAAGTCGGCGATACGGGAGGTCGCCCTCCCGAGTGCAGCTGCCATGGTCAAACCTTCAAATATTCAGTCCGGCAATAGTCGGGTTCAGGAAGCACTGCGAGCGGCGGTGGCAGCGCCTGCGGGCTTGCCTCCCACCCAGCGCAGCAGCGCCCACACGATGATCCAGTAAGCCACCCACAACAGCACCGAACTCAGCGCAGGCAGCGCGCGATAGCCGGCAAAATCGGCCAGGATCTTGCCCACGCCGGTGCTGTCGCTCAAGAGCCAGGAACTGTCCCAGACCGGATCGACGATGGTCGGCAGGACGTCCAGCGAAATCAGGTGATCCAGACCGCCCACCAGCAGCGATCCGGCCAGCAGCAACAACAGGATTTCAGTCACGCGGAAGAAGCGGCGCCAGGTAATGAGCTTGCCGCCCAGTTGCAGCAGCCAGAACGTCAACAGCGCCACGACGAAACCGGCCGCGCCGGCCAGCGCCAGCATCAGCATGTCGCTGCCGCCCTCGCCTGCCGACACGGTGCCGTACAGGAATACGACGGTTTCGCTGCCTTCGCGCGCCACGGCAATCGCGACCAATACGAAAAGGCCCCACCAGTTGTCGCTGGCGACCGAAGCTCGGGCGCCGCTTTCGAGTTCGCCCTTGAGGGTGCGGCCGTGCTTCTTCATCCAGACGACCATCTGCACCACCAGCGCGCATGCGGCCAGCGACATGATGGCCTGGAACCATTCCTGGCCTTCGTCGCTGAGCCAGTTGGAAACGCCCAGCAGCACCAGCGCCAAGGCCACGGCCAGCGCCAGGCCCGCGGCAACGCCGCCCCACAGGTAGGTCAGGCCGCGCTTGCCCTCGGGCGTGGAGCGCAGCCAGGTGTACAGAATGCCCACCACCAGCATGGCTTCGACGCTTTCACGCCAGACGATAAAGAGGACCTGTTCCATATATTGCTACCGCTTATTCCTTGGGTTTGACGACCAAGGTGCCTTTCACGCTCTGGTGAAAGTCATCAAAAAAGGGATACTCGCCGGGACGGGAGATGGTGATGACCACGAAGGACTTCACGCCCGGCCCCAGGACTTTCTCCTTGCGCAGCGGAATGCTTTCGAATTCCACCGGCTCGTTGCTCTCGTTGATGAGCTCGATCTTGAAGCGGCCCGCCGGCACTTCCAGCGTGGCGGGCTCGAACGTGCCGTCCGGCTTGAACCTCAGCGTGAACGTGGGCAGTTCGTCCGCCTGCGCCGGCGCCCCGCCGGCCAGGCCGGCCAAGCCGATCAGCAATGCGGCGACAAGGCGTAGCAGGCTGCGCACGATCAGTAACCGCCCTTCTTGCCGGTGCCGGCGTAGACGAATTCATATTCCAGGTCGAAGGGTTCGAACCAGGGGCCCACGCCGGTTTCCTTGTCGACGTGGCGGCCGAAGTGGCTCATCTTGTCCGCGGTCGGGGGCAGGATCGAGTACTTCAGCTTGTACTTGCCCGGGCCTTCCAGCTTGACGTTCTCGCCGTAGTGCGGGCCGTCGTTGGCGACCATCGGCATGAAGGTGCCCTTCTGCACGTTCTGGCTGCCGACCTTCTGGATTTCATACTTCACGACCAGGTAAGGCACCCACTCGCCTTCGGGGAAGCCCGTCTTGTTGCCGGCGGTGGCGTGGATGTCGGCTTCAAGGTGCACATCCGAATCCTTGGCCGGGCGCATCATCCCGGGGGGGTCCATTTCGATCGGCTGCAGGTACACCGCGCCGATTTCCATGCCGCCTTTTTCCACCGGTTTGCCGATGGGGTATTCGGCCGCGTTGGCGGCGGAAACGCTCAGGGCGACAATGGCCAGGGCCAAGGCTTTCTTGATCATGTGCATAATCCTTGAGACACGAATGAGACGACGGCTCGTAAAATACAAACAAGAACCGTTTTCATTAATGTAACCAAATCAACTGACAGAACCCTGAACCTGAAGCCAGGAAAATCAGCGGATCATTGCGTTTGATCAAGCGGTGCAAGAGGTCCGGTTCGCCCCTTCAGAGTCCGAGAAATTTGAATGGCGCCGACGGCTGGAAGGCGCGAGTGGCGTCGCCCGCATACGTGTGGCGCTGGTCCGGGCCCAGGTCCAGCTTCAGCACCTTGCCGCTTTCCGGACTGAAATCCACGGCCTTGAGATCCACCCAGAACGTATTGGGCGTCAGCGCCGATTCAAAGAAATACAGCTTGCGCTGATGGTCGAAAACAGTACGCCAGCGGGTGGACGAAATATTGGGCTGCCCGGGCGTGCTGATGCCGTAGGGCACCGAGACATTGCGTATCACGCTGAAGACGCTGGCCAGCGCCTTGTTGGGATCAGGGTCCTTGGGAATGGCGTTGATATAGAACGATGCCCGCACGAAACGATCCGCCGCGCGGTTGGTGCCCGGCAGCATGGTGGTGCCGCCGATCTGTTGCCAGTAAGCGTCGAGCGCCAACTGCTGCTCGAATTGAGGCGAGTTGGTCATCACCTGGTAATCGCGGCTGTGGTGGATCACCTGGCGCCCGCCGATGTATTCGATGATGGCGCTGTCGCCGCTCGCGTCCGAGATCGACAGGTGCAGCGTCGTCAGGCGGTCCTCCCCCGGCACGTTGTCCGAGACGATGGTGTAGGGCTCCTGTTCCAGCGCCGCCACGGCCTCCTTGACGGTGGCGTAGTTGTCCAGCACGTACTGCGCCCACGCGGCGATGGTCAGCCCGGGCTTGCTCCGCGCGTCGAACTGCGGATACTGCGATTCCGCCAGCCACAGCAGATTGGCGCTCAGGCCCGCTTCGTTCACGCCGTCCGTGGTGGAGACGTCATAGCCGGACGTGACCACGCTGCCGTAGCGCGAGGTCCAGCGCAGGGAATTCGGGCCGGCCTCGCCGCTGCGCGCCATGCCGCGAGGCAGCACCCACAGGTTGCTGGTGATGTCGTTCTTCCAGTCCATCGAACGAGCCGTGACCACTTGATCGCCGGCGCCGTGGAAGACCACGCGCGTGCAGGCCCAGGCGGCAGACGACGCGGACAGGACCGTCAGCCCGGCCAATGCGGTGCAGGCCAAGCGGGAAAACGCCTTGTTCAGTCTCATGCATGCGCTCCTGGGATTCTGTTCTTTCACATGCCGCGCGCCAGGGCCGGCGCGCGAGGATGAAAAACACCCCAAGAACCGGACCGCTATCCGGCTGTTGGGGTGCTTGATCGATGAGGCCGTGCAGGGCGCGGCCCCGCCGCTACTTGCGTCCGGAACCTTGCGTGCCGCCCGGCGTGAACGGGAAGGTCGAAAACATGGCGCGCGTCTGATCCTGCATCTGGTCCTGCATCTGCACGAACAGATTCTTGCTCTGGTCGATGTAGTTGTTCATCATGTTCTGCAGCATGGGCGTCTGCACGTTCATGAACTGCGCCCAGGCCTCGGGACCGAACTGGCTGCCGTACAGGCCCTTGGACTGTTCCGCCATGCGCTGCTGGATTTCGATGAAGGCCTGGATGTTCTTTTCCAGGTAGGAACCCATGATGCCCTGCATGGCATGGCCGTAAAAACGGATGATCTGCGAAAGCATGTTCGACGAGAACATCGGCATGCCGCCGCTTTCCTCTTCGAGAATGATCTGCAGCAGGATGCTGCGCGTCAGGTCTTCGCTGCTCTTGGCATCGACGACCTGGAATTCTTCATTGGCCAGGACCAGTTGCTTGACATCTGCCAGGGTGATGTAGGTGCTGGTCCGGGTGTCGTACAGACGACGGTTGGGGTACTTTTTAATCAGGCGCAGGCTGGCGCCGGTTTGTGCTTGCGTCATGGTTGTCCCCGGATCGGGCGATCTCTAAGGCTTGGAATAGGGTTATTGTAATCCGGAGGGCCCTCTCCCCGAGGCCCTCCGGTACCGACGGGCCGCCCGCTGGCGGCCCGCGATGCGTCAGCCCATGTGCAGGCCGCCGTTGAGCGAGAAGTCCGCACCCGTCGAAAAGCCGGACTCGTCCGAGGCCAGCCACGCCGTCATGGAAGCAATTTCCTCCGGCGTGCCAAGGCGGCGCACCGGGATGGTGGCAACGATTTTTTCCAGCACGTCGGGACGGATGGCGCGGACCATGTCGGTGCCGATGTAGCCGGGCGAAATCGTATTGACGGTGACGCCCTTGCTGGCCACTTCCTGGGCCAGCGCCATGGTGAAGCCATGGATGCCGGCCTTGGCCGTGGAATAGTTGGTCTGGCCGAACTGCCCCTTCTGCCCGTTGACCGAGCTGATGTTGATGATGCGGCCCCACTGACGCTCGACCATGCCTTCGATGACCTGCTTGGTCACATTGAACAGGCTGTTCAAGTTGGTGTCGATGACCGCGCGCCAATCATCGGCGCTCATCTTGCGGAACAGGCCATCGCGCGTGATGCCCGCATTGTTGACCAGCACGTCGACCGGGCCCAGTTCCTTCGTGACCCGTTCGAAGGCTTCTACCGTGGAGTCCCAGTCGGACACGTTGCCCACGGACGCGTAGAACGTATAGCCCTGCGCTGCCTGCTCGTCCAGCCATTGCTGGTAATTGCGGCTGGGGCCGCAACCTGCCACCACGCGAAAGCCTTCCTTGGCCAAGCGCTGGCAAATAGAGGTGCCGATACCGCCCATCCCGCCTGTTACGTAAGCCAGTTTTCCGCTCATTGGACTTCCTCCTGTGTGCGACGGACGCCTCGTTAATTAACCTTCTTCTATCCGGGCCTAACCGCTGATCGCGGTTTCAGGCTGCCCGGACTTTCACATACCTGCCAGGCGCCGGCTCTATCGGCCGGTACTTGGCATTGCCCAATTTTTCACGCGCCTTGACCTGCTTGCCTGAATGGCCCGACAGCCAGCCAGCCCAATCGGGCCACCAGCTGCCCGGCGTTTCGACGGCCTGCGCGAACCATGCGTTCGGATCGCCAGGCAGATGATGGCCCGACTGTTCGAGCTTGTCAGCCGCCCAATAGCTGCGGCGCTTCTTGGCCGGCGGATTCACCACCCCGGCGATGTGGCCGGAAGCCCCCAGCACAAAACGCTGCGGGCCGCGCAGCACCTGGGTGGACGCATAGGCCGAGACCCAGGGCACGATATGGTCCTCGCGCGACCCGAAGATGTACGCCGGCATTTCCAGCCGCGTCAGGTCCAGGGGCATGCCCGCGGCCTGCGCCCGGCCCGGCACCTTGAGGTTGTTCTCCAGGTAGGTATTGCGGAAGTACCAGGAGAAGAACGGTCCGGGCAGATTGGTGCTGTCGCCATTCCAGAACAGCAGGTCGAACGCAGGCGGCTTCTGGCCCTTCAGGTAGTTGCCCACGACATAGTTCCAGACCAATTCATTGGGCCGCAGGAACGAGAAGGTGGTGGCGAGGTCACGCCCGGGCATCAGGCCGCCCTGGCCCAGTTGATGGTCGCGCAGCAGCGCATGGGCCTCGTCGACGAAGACGTTCAGGACGCCGGTATCGTGGAAATCGAGCAGCGAGGTCAGCAGGGTCAGCGAAGCCACGGGGTGCTCGCCGCGCGCCTCGGCCAGCGCCAGCGCGGAGGCCAGCATCGTGCCGCCTACGCAGAAGCCCAGCGCATTGACCTGCGGCTGCTTGGTAATGTCGCTAGCCACGCGCAGCGCCTGCAGCACTGCGTCGTCCAGATAATCGGACCAAGTCGCGCGGTCCACGCCATCGGTATCGCTGGACACCGGATTGCGCCATGAAATCAGGAACACCGTATAGCCCTGGCCCACCGCGTGCCGCACGAAGGAGTTCTCGGGCTGCAGGTCCAGGATGTAGAACTTGTTGATGTTGGGCGGCACGATGACCAGCGGACGCTCGTGCACGGTGGCCGTCGACGGCGCGTACTGGATGAGCTGGAACAGCCGGTTTTCGAACACCACTTCGCCTGGCGTCACCGCGACGTTGCGGCCGATCTCGAACTGCGATTCGTCCGTCTGCGTGATGCGGCCTTTCTTGACGTCGCCCAGCAGATTGGCCAGCCCTTCGTTGAGCGCGCGTCCGGCGCTTTCGACGATGGATTGCTGGGCATCCGGGTTCAGCGCCAGGAAGTTCGACGGCGACAGCGCGTCGACCCATTGCATGATGGAAAAGCGCAGGCGGTCGCGCATGGGCTCGCTGACCTGGGCTGCATCGACCATGCGCGACATGGCGCGGGCCGACAGCAGGTAGGTGTGCGCCAGCAGCAGGTGCGAATGATGGGAGGCCCAGGCATCGCCGGAAAAGCGGCGGTCTGGCGGCGGCGCAAGCGCGCCACGGCGGGCGTCATCGCAAAGGCGTTGCCACTCGCGGGAGAATTCGGCCTGTATGTCGGCCAGGACTTCCGGTGCCACGCTCACCGGAATGGGCCCTGCGGAGAGATTGGCATTCACTTCGACACCTTGTTATCGAAACTACGCGATTGATGTTGCATTCCGGGTCCGGGGCTGTCAATGCGGGTATACAAGGAGGCCTGCCAGGGTACGCCGCAAGCCCAGCCGCGGGCCTTGCGCCAGATCAAACCCCGCCGAGCCAGGCCAGCAACGCCATGCGTCCGGTTTCGCCATCACGGCGGTACGAGAAGAATCGATCGGCCCCGGCCACCGTGCACAGTCCGCTCAAGGAGACATCTTGTACTCCGGCGCGGCGCAGGCGGAAATCAGCCAATCCGGCGAGATCGGCCAGCCATTTTCCGGATAGCCCGGGCCGCGGCGTGAAGTAGCGCAAGGCCGCGGGATCGTCCTGGGAGAAGGCATCCAGCACGTCCTGGCCGACCTCGAACGCCTGCGGACCGATGCCCGGTCCGACCCAGGCGCGCCAGCCCGAAGCCTGCGGCGCCTTGGCGCGCATGGCGGCCAGCGTATGTTCCAGCACGCCGCCCGACAGGCCGCGCCAGCCGGCATGCGCCGCGCCCAGCACCGTGCCTTGCGCGTCGGCGATGACCACCGGCAGGCAGTCCGCCACCATGACGGCCAGGACGCGGCCGGGCCGCGCCGTGACGCTGGCATCGACCGCCGGCTCGTCCGGGAGGTCGGCCTGATCAGCGTCCACGACTTCGCTGCCGTGGACCTGGCGCAGCCACAGGGGTTCGGCGGGCAGCGCGGCACGCACGCGGCGCCGGTTTTCAATGACCGTGTCCGGATCGTCTCCAGCGCGGCGACCCAGATTCAAGGTGTCGTGCGGCGCGACGCCGACGCCCCCTGCCCGGGTCGTGCAGAAATAGTTCACGCCCGCCCATTCCGGGCCTGTCACTACCGGCAGGCCTGCCACTACGCGTTCCATGCGATCTCTTCCTGGACCAAGCCCATGTCGGGAGGCACGGCTGCGGCGAACTCGACTTCGCCGCGGCCGCCCGGATCTTCGAAATGCAGCGCGCGCGCATGCAGCATCTGCCGCTGCGCGCCCACGATGTTCTTGCCGCCGTAAAGCGTATCGGCCAGCAGCGGATGCCCCAGGCTTGCCATGTGCACGCGGATCTGATGGGTGCGGCCGGTTTCCAGGCGGCACACCACTTCGGTGACGCGGCCGCCGGGATCCGCTTCGCCGCGGCGAGCGGGCGCGTAATGGGTAATGGCCGGCTTGGGCGCCACCGGGCGTTCCACGCTCATGCGCACCGGCACGCGCGAATCGCGGCCGATGGGACGATCGACCTTGCCGGCCGCGGCCAGCCAGCCATGGGCCAGCGCCACGTATTCCCGGCCCATGCTGCGCGCCTGCAATTGGCGCACCAGATGCGTCTGGGCAGTTTCGTTGCGCGCCACGACCATCAGGCCGGAAGTGTCCTTGTCCAGCCGATGCACGATGCCGGCACGCGCCACCTGGGTCAGTTCGGGATAGCGGTACAGCAGGCCGTTTAGCAGCGTGCCGCTCCAATTGCCGGCGCCGGGGTGCGTGACCAGGCCCGCGGGCTTGTTCACCACGATCCAGTCGGGGCTTTCGTCGACGACTGCGAAATCGACGGGTTCGGGCGCGAAAGCCAGGGATTCAGGCGCGGGCTGAGGCCAGACGGTGAGTTCATCACCGGGACCGACCGTCTGGCGCACCTTGCCGGGCTTGCCGTTCACGTGGACGTTGCCGGCCTCGATCCAACCCTGCAGCCGGCCACGGGAATGCTCGGGCAACAGCCCCGCCAGCACCTTGTCCAGCCGGTCAGCGCGCGTGCTGGAAGGCACGGTTACAAATTGCGGTTCCCCCTGGGGAGAATCCTCGGAATTACCCAGGAGTTCATCATCAGAAACGAGATCCGCGCCGGAGGCTGTATCAGACATGGAGACAAATCATATAATCAGCCTTGCATGCTAACACCAAGGATACGATTCTCGTGATTCACCACTCCGCAGCTCCCTCGAATCCCGCCTCCCGAAGCGGGCCGGTTTTGCGCGTGGTTATCGCGCTGTTTGCCGTCATGGTCATCGCCGGTTGCGGCTCGACCAACAGCAAATATGACAAGACCACCAACTGGAGCGCCGAACAGCTCTACGCGGACGCCAAGGCGGAAATGTCTTCGGGCGGCTGGAAAGAAGCGCGCGAGCGGCTGACCGCGATCGAAAGCCGCTACCCCTTCGGCGTCTACGCGCAGCAGGCCCTGCTTGAGCTCGCCTACGTCAACTGGAAGGACGGCGAAAACGAACAGGCCCTGGCCGCCATCGACCGCTTCCAGCAGCTCTACCCCAACCATCCCGGCACCGATTACGCCCTCTACCTGAAGGGCTTGATCAACTTCACCCCGGCCAGCGCCTTCATGAGCAGCATTACCGGCCAGGATCCCGCGGAACGCGATCCCAAGGGTCTGCGCGCGTCCTACGACGCGTTCAACGAGCTGATCAAGCGCTACCCGGACAGCAAGTACACGGTGGACGCCGAGAAGCGCGTCGCCTGGCTGGTCAACACCATCGCCATGAACGAAGTACACGTCGCCCGCTACTACTATGAGCGCGGTGCCTACGTGGCCGCCGCCAATCGCGCGCAAACCGTCATCACCGACTTCGAAGGCGCCCCCGCCACCGAGGAAGCGCTCTACCTGATGGTCGAGTCCTACGACAAGCTCGGCATGACCGAACTGAAGAACGACTCGCAGCGCGTGTACGACAAGAACTTCCCCAACAGCGAATTCAAGACCAAGGGCCTGAAGGCCGACAAGAGCTGGTGGAACCCCTTCAACTGACATATCAGTTGCCGCACCGAAGAAAGCCCCTGCAGCGCAGGGGCTTTTTTCATGTGGGCGCGCCGCGCCGCATGGCTTGTGGCGGTTGCCCGTAAATGCGGATGAAGGCGCGGCGCATGCGTTCCGTATCACCGAAACCCACCCGGCGCGCGATGGCGTCCATGCCGGCTTCGCCTTCTTCTACCAGTTCGCGTGCGGCCTCGGCGCGCACCCGCTCCACGGCCTTGGCCGGAGTCTGGCCGGTTTCAAGCTTGAACTGGCGGCAGAATTGGCGCGGACTCAGGCAGGCCACGGCGGCCAGGCGCTCGATGTCCAGCACTTTATCCAGATGTTGGCCGACGTGGGCCAGCACCTCGCGCATGCGTCCGCTGGCCGGCGCCAGGTCTTGCAGGACCGAGAACTGCGATTGCCCGCCCGTGCGCCGGTGATAGACCACCATCTCGCGGGCGGTGGCTCGGGCAACCGCCTCGCCGTGGTCGGCCTGCACCATGGCCAACGCGAGATCAATGCCGGCCGTGATGCCCGCCGAGGTCCACACCGTGCGGTCCTCGACATAGATGCGATCCGCCTCCACCGCCAGTGCCGGATGGCGCTGCTGCAATTCGGCGGCGTGGCGCCAATGGGTCGTCACCCGGCGCCCCTGCAGGATGCCGGCCTGCGCCAGCACGAAAGCGCCCGTGCAGACGCTGGCCACGCGCCGTCCGCGCGCATGCGCGCCGCGCAGATAGGCCAGCATGGCCGGCGCAGCCTGGGGCTCGCGCGCGCCCTGACCGCCCGGCACCAGCACGGTATCGGCGCGCAGGCCGCGCCAGGGACGCGTCAGCACGGGCACGCCAGCCGAGCAGCGGACCGGCCCGCCCTCGGCCGACACCACGGCTACCTCATAGGCGCCCGGCACCAGTTCGGCGGCGATCTGAAAGACTGACAGCGGCCCGGCCATGTCGAGGAGCTGGAAGTTCGGCACGGGCAGGATGCATACTCTATGAGTGGCCATGGCATGAAACGAGGGAAAATAGTCATTCTTGCCATAGTTTCGGGCGCTAGAGTGGGGCCTGTCAATCCTCCGGACCTGCTCCCGCCATGAACGCTTCCCTGCGCGGCCTGCGCAATGCCCGCATCCTCGCCGTCTGCCAAGGCCTGTACATCGCGGCGATCTCCATCGACCTGACCCTGACGGCGCTGACCGGCCAGATGCTGGCGCCGCATCCGGCGCTGGCGACGCTGCCTTTCGCGCTGATCACGGTGGCGGGCGCCGCGGTGACCTGGTATGCCTCCTTGCTCATGCAGCGCATCGGCCGGCGCGCCGGTTTCATATTGGGATCGCTGGCGGGCGCGGCCGGCGGGCTGATTTCCGTGGCCGCGGTCTTCGCCAGCGACTTCTGGCTCTTTTGCCTGGGCACGGCGCTGGTCGGCGTGTTCCAGGCCTTCGCGCAGTACTACCGGCTGGCGGCCGCGGACGCGGTGCCCGCCGAAGCCAAGAGCCACGCCATCTCCGTGGTTCTGACCGGCGGCGTCATCGCGGCCATTGCAGGACCGGCGCTGGCTGCCTGGGCCAAGGACATCTTTCCCGCCGCGATCTTCTCAGGCGCCTATCTGATGGTGGCCCTGCTGGGAGCGGCCAGCGCGCTGCTGCTCCTCGCCTACCGCGACCAGGAAGCCGACGACAGCCAGCCCGCCGACACGCAGGCCGCGGGCCTGCCGGCCCGCCCCTTGGGCGAAGTCATGCGGCAGCCGATATTCGTGGCGGCGCTGGCCAACAATGTCGTGGGATCGGTCTCGATGATGTTCGTCATGACGGCCGCGCCGCTCGCCGCCGTGGCCTGCCAGCACAGCATCGCCGACGGCGCCAGCATCATGCAGTGGCACCTCATCGGCATGTACGCCCCGGCGTTTTTCGCCGGCGCGTTGATCAACCGGCTGGGACTGCCGCGCGTGCTCGGCATGGGCATGGCGCTGAACGCGGCCTGCTCGCTGATCGCGATGCAATCGACTTCGCTCACGGCCTTCCATGCGGCATTGTTCTGCCTGGGCGTGGGCTGGAACTTCATGTTCGTAGGCGGCACCACGCTGCTGGCCCAATCCTACCGTCCCGCCGAACGGGCACGGGTGCAAGGGGCGGCCGAGATGCTGCGCTATGCCACCACCGCACTGGCCACGCTGGCCGCCGGGCCGGCGCTGGCGCGCATGGGCTGGGAGGCGCTGAATGCCGCCATGCTGCCCATCGTGGGCCTGGCCGCGGTCATGACAGGATGGTGGGCGCTGTCGCGCAGGACTGAACGGGTCGCCGCCTGACCATGCCGGCGAGCCCGCATTGCGGCGGCGCAATCAGCAGGCGAGGCCACCTTTGGCGGGGCCACCTTTGGCGGGGCCACCTCCTGGCGTGTGTTCTGACACAGCCCCGCTTCTAGCCCTGCGGTTCCTGCTTGCGCCGGTAGAACGCCAGCACCTCTTCCAGCTCGCGCGTCCGCGCAAACGGCGGCAATCCGCGCCACAGTCGCTTGCCGTAAGGCTTTTCGACCAGGCGCGCATCGCCCACCATCAGCACCCCCCAATCGGATTCCGTGCGGATCAAGCGGCCCGCGCCCTGCTTGAGCGAAATCGCGGCTTCGGGCAACTGGTATTCCGAAAACGGATTGCCGCCCTGCGCGCGGCAGGCACGCAGCCGCGCCTCGATGACGGGATCGTCGGGCGGCGCGAACGGCAGCTTGTCGATCGCCACAAGGGTCAGCACGTCGCCCGGCAGGTCGATGCCTTCCCAGAAACTGGCGCTGCCCACCAGCACCGGATGCTCCAGCTTGCAGAAGCGGTCCAGCAGGTCGCGGCGCGTGCCCTCGCCCTGCTTGAGCAAGGGCCATTCATGTCCGGCATCGTCGAAGGCGTCGGCCAGCAGGTTGGCGACCTTGTCCACGGCGCGCAGCGTCGTGCACAGCACCAGCGTGCCGCCGGGACTGGCCTCCAGCAGCGGCAGTAGCGTCTGCACGAAACGGTCGAGGAACTGCGGCGATTGCGGTTCGGGCATGCCGCGCGGCACGAACAGCAAGGCTTGTTCGGGATAGTCGAAGGGCGATTCCCACTTGCCCGTGCGCGCCTTTTCCAACCCCAGCTGGCTGGTGAAGTGGGTGAACTCGCCGTTCACGGACAAGGTGGCCGAAGTCATGATCCAGGCCTGGCCCGGCTTGCGGTACTTGGAAAAAGCCTGGGCCACCGACAGCGGCGCGGAATGCAGCCGCACGTGGTGCTGGCCGTGCTCGACCCAGCGCACCGCCGGACCGGTCCATTGTTCCGCGGCGGCTGCGCCTTCCAGGATCGCGGCGGGCGTGGAGAGTCCGTCGCCCAGCGCCGATTGCAGCGCGGGCTCGGGCGCCTGATCGTCGCGGCCCCAGCCTTCGTCGCCGTGATCCGCGGTCGCCCGTCCCGGCGTGGCCCAGCGCTTGAGCCGCACCGAAATTTCGGCGCCACTGCGCGCGGCCGCCATCAGGTCCGGATGTTTTTCGGCGACCGCGCCCAGCGCCTTCGCCGCGCCGTCCACGGCCTCGCGCAGCGCCAATAGCGCTTCGTCGAATTCCTCGGGATTGGGAATGGCCTCGAAGGTGGCCTTGCGGCCCGGCATCTTGTCCAGCGGCGCACAGACCAGCCGCAACTCGCGCGCCGCCGTTTCCACATGGCGGCTGACGTCGCTCCATTTGGCGGCCTCGCGCGCATAGGCCAGGCCGGCCGCTTCCATCGCGCGGCCAAAATCCAGCAGTTGGTGCGTGGACACGCTGCTGCCCAGGAAGCGGGTGGCGGTATCCGGCAACTGGTGCGCTTCGTCGAAGATCACGGTGTCCGCTTCGGGCAGCAGATCGGTCACACCCTCTTCGCGCAGCACCAGGTCGGCCATGAACAGGGCGTGGTTGACCACCACCACGTCGGCTTCTTGCGCCTGGCGGCGCGCCTTCACCACGAAACAGTCGCGAATGCGCGGGCATTCCTGGCCCAGGCAGTTCTCGCGCGTGGAGGTCACGCGCTGCCAGATGTCGGCGTCTTCCGGCACCTGCGCCAGGTCGCCGCGATCACCCGTCTTGGAGATGCCGGCGAACACCTGGATCTGGCGCAGCTGCTGGATTTCGGTGCGCGACTTCAAGGCGCGCTCGTCGCCCTGCAGGCGGTCCAGGTGGTAATGACAGACGTAGTTGCCGCGGCCCTTGAGCAGCGCGGCGGTCACCGGCGCGGCCAGCGCCGCGCGCACGCGCGGCAGGTCGCGGGCGAAAAGCTGGTCCTGCAGGGTGCGGGTGCCGGTGGAAATCAGCACCTTGCCGCCCTGGATGAAGGCGGGTACAAGATAGGCCCAGGTCTTGCCGATGCCGGTGCCCGCCTCGGCTACCAGGGTGGCGCGGTCCTGGATGGCTTGGCCTATGGCCTGCGAGAGTTCAACCTGCGAGGGGCGCGGCTTGTAGCCGGGCAAGGCCGTGGCCAAAGGCCCGTCGGCGTCGAAGAATTCGGAGATGTCCAGGTCCAGCATAGCGAGTCAACGGTGAACCGGTGCCGGTTGCGGTTCGGGCGCCAGACACATGTGTGGGAAAGGACCAAATGATACCCGCTGCCGGACCGCCGATTGGCCACCCGGGCAGCGCAAGGGGGACATATCCGTCCACCCTGGCACGTTTTGTAACAGCGGCTTATGGCACAATCCGCCCCTTGTTTTTCCTTTTTGTCGTCGTATCGAGATGTCTGAAACTTCCGCTATCACGTACGTCGCCGCCGGCGTCGACAACGCCCGCATCGTCGCGCAGCTCGCCACCGAGCTGGGCACGCGCGCCTCCCAGATCGCTTCGGCGGTGGAATTGCTGGACGATGGCGCCACCGTGCCCTTCATCGCCCGCTATCGCAAGGAAGCCACCGGCGGCCTGGACGATACCGTGCTGCGCAATCTCGAAGTGCGCCTGGGCTATCTGCGCGAACTCGAAGAGCGCCGCGGCTCCATTCTTGAATCCATCTCGCAGCAGGGCAAGCTCACGCAAGCGCTGCAGCAGGAAATCGCCACGGCCGACACCAAGCAACGCCTGGAAGACTTGTACGCGCCGTACAAGCCCAAGCGCCGCACCCGCGCCCAGATCGCCCGCGAAGCAGGCCTGGAGCCGCTGGCCGACGGCATCCTGGCCGATCCCGCCTGCGACCCCGCCGCGCTGGCCGCGCAGTACCTGAATCCGGAAGCGTCCATCAACGACGCCAAGGCCGCGCTCGACGGCGCGCGCGACATCCTGGCCGAGCGCTACGCGGAAAACGCGGACCTGCTGGCCGACATGCGCGAGCACCTGTGGTCCACCGGCCTGATCCATTCCAAGATGGTCGACGGCAAGGAAACCGAGGGCGCCAATTTCCGCGACTGGTTCGACTTCAACGAGCCGCTGCGCACCCTGCCCTCGCACCGCATCCTGGCGCTGCTGCGCGGCCGCCAGCAAGGCGTGCTGGAACTGCGCCTGGGCCTGGAAGCCGAACTCGAAGCGCAAACGCCGCACCCTTGCGTGGCCCGCATCGCCGGCTTCCTGAAGCTGGGTAACGGCCTGTTCGCACTGGACGCCACGCCGCGCGCCCGCTGGCTCGGTGAAGTCTGCCGCTGGACCTGGCGCGTGAAGCTGCTGACGGCCTTCGAAAGCGAACTGATCGGCCGCCTGCGCGAAAGCGGCGAAACCGAAGCCATCCGCGTGTTCGCCGCCAACCTGAAGGACCTGCTGCTGGCCGCGCCGGCCGGCCCCAAGGCCGTGCTGGGCCTGGACCCCGGCATCCGCACCGGCTGCAAGGTCGCGGTGATCGACCAGACCGGCAAGGTCGTGGACACCACCACCGTGTACCCGTTCGAGCCGCGCCGCGACCGCGAAGGCACCATCAACACGCTGGCCGCCCTGGTGGCGCGCCACAAGGTCGACCTGATCGCCATCGGCAACGGCACCGCCTCGCGCGAAAGCGAAAAACTGGTGGGCGACATGATGGAACGCTTCCCGAACCTGAAGGTCACCCGCGTGGTGGTCTCCGAAGCCGGCGCTTCCGTCTATTCCGCGTCCGAAACCGCCGCCCTGGAATTCCCTGACCTGGACGTGACGCTGCGCGGCGCCGTGTCCATCGCGCGCCGCCTGCAGGATCCGCTGGCCGAACTGGTCAAGATCGATCCCAAGGCCATCGGCGTGGGCCAGTACCAGCATGACGTCAACCAGCGCGAGCTGGCGCGTTCGCTGGACGCCGTGGTCGAGGATTGCGTGAACGCCGTGGGCGTGGACGTGAACACCGCGTCCGCCGCCCTGCTGGCCCGCGTGTCCGGCCTGAATTCCCTGCTGGCCAAGAACATCGTCGCCTGGCGCGACGAGAACGGCGCCTTCCCAACCCGCGAGATCCTGCGCAAGGTGCCGCGCTTTGGCGACAAGGCGTTCGAGCAGGCCGCGGGCTTCCTGCGCATTCCCAACGGCGACAACCCGCTGGACGCCTCGTCGGTCCACCCGGAAGCCTATCCGGTGGTCGAACGCATCGTCGCCAAGATCAAGGCCGAAGTGAAGCAGATCATCGGCCAGCGCGAAGCCCTCAAGGGCGTGTCGCCGTCCGACTTCACCGACGAGCGCTTCGGTCTGCCGACGGTGCGCGACATCTTCGCCGAACTGGAAAAGCCCGGCCGCGATCCGCGCCCGGAATTCAAGACGGCGCAGTTCAAGGAAGGCGTCGAGACCCTGAACGACCTGTACCCGGGCATGGTGCTGGAAGGCGTCGTGACCAACGTGGCCAACTTCGGCGCGTTCGTCGACATCGGCGTGCACCAGGACGGCCTGGTCCACATCTCGGCCCTGGCCGAGAAGTTCGTGAAGGATCCGCGCGACGTCGTGCGCGTGGGCCAGACGGTGAGCGTGAAGGTGCTGGAAGTGGACGCGGCTCGCAAGCGCGTGGCGCTGACCATGCGCCTGAACGACACCGCGGCGCCCGCCCGCCGCAGCGCCGACGCGCCCAAGGGCGGCGACCGCAACCGCCGGCCGCAGGGCGACGGCGGCCGCGGTGGTTCCGGCGCCGGCGCCGGCATGAACAGCGCCATGGCGGACGCGTTCGCCAAGCTCAAGCGCTGAGCGAATGCCGCTCCACGAAAAACCGGCGCCTGGTGCGCCGGTTTTTTTTACCTAGGGCTTACCCGTAAAGAGACGGGTTACTTGTGTTCGCTCAAGCCGCAACTATCAAAAATGATAGAAAATATCTAATTGTGTCCAAATAATAAGACCCGACGGCGCCAGGCCGCGCAGCGACACAAAGCCCCCCCGCGAGCAGGCGAGCCATGGCGCGCAACGCTTGCCGGGGAGCAGCACAACAACAACAGCAGCGCCCTGCCCTGAACGACCGGAGATCCGCCCCGCCATGTCCCATACCATCACACTTGCCGCCAATGAAACGGCAACCATCACTGAAAAGGAAGCCAACGCCAGCGGCGTCTACAGCGAAATCACCCTGGGCCAGTATTCGCACCTGCTTGTGGACGGCGCCGAAGTGAGCTTCAAGCACATCACGCTGGAGCGGCTGGGCAGCCGCGTCATCGAACTGAGCAACGGTGCGCAGTTGCACGTCGGCGCGCTGGGATTCGCCAGCATGGGGGCCAGCATCACTTACCGCATCGGCGCGGGTTGTGCGCTGACCTTCGACGCCAGCCAATGGGATCCGGAAGTGGTGGCCAACACCACCTTCGATTTCGCCAGCCAGGGCAGCGGCACATTGAAGTACTTTCCGTTCATCAACCCGGAATGGCTGGACTGCCCGAACGTCACGGGCTACACGGAAGGCGACATGCTCGAGATCGCCGGCCAGGGCAGCGCCCAGCGCTTCCAGGTGCGCGACGGGCGCATCGTGGCCAGCGCCCGCGCCGCCTGAACCTGCGGGCCGGCTTTGCGCCGGCCCCTGGGGCTTATTCCTGCGACAGCGACGACAGCGCGGCGCGCGCGCGCGCCAATGAGGCGCCGGATGCATCCTGCGCGCCCGCCGGCGCGGTCGCCACGGCCACGCCGTCGATCATTGCGGCATAGCCTTGCCCGTCGGCCTGCAGCACCGCATCGGCCGGTTCCGACTGCAGGCGGCGCATCAGGGCGCCAGCCTCCTTCGGATCGGCGAAGCGCTGCGACAGCAGCAGTTCCTCGCCGTCGGCAGCCAGCAAGCGGAAGCGGAAGCCGCCGTCTTCATCGCGGAAGCTGACGAAGCGCGCGCCCTTGCCCTTTTCCTTCTTGGGCTGCGCGGCCCGGGCGCCCGACGCGGCCTCCAGATTGCGCAGGCCCACCGCCTGGCGCAGCTCGTGCATGAACGGCGTGGCCAGCTTGCGCGCCTTGGCGGCGCCCGCCTGCAGGATGTCTTCGATGCGGCCGGGGTTGGCCATCAGATCGAAGTACTTCTCGCGCATGGGCGCCAGCAGGTTTTCAAGATGGTCGTACAACGCCTGCTTGGCCTCGCCCCAGCCCATGCCCTCTTCGAGTTGCTTGCGCAGCGTGGCGGCCTGTTCGTGCGTGGCGAAGGCGCGGTAGATGGTGTACAGATGCGAATTCTCGGCGTCCTTGGGCTCGCCCGGCGCGCGCGAATCGGTCACGATGCGCATCACCGCCGCGCGCAGCGCGCTGGCGCCGCCCTCGAACAGCGGAATGGTGTTGTTGTAGCTCTTGGACATCTTGCGGCCGTCCAGGCCTGGCAAGGTCGCCACGTCCTCTTCGATCACGACTTCCGGCAGCGTGAAGTAATCGCGGCCATACAGGTGGTTGAAACGCTGGGCGATGTCGCGCGCCATTTCCAGATGCTGGATCTGGTCGCGGCCCACGGGCACCTTGTTGGCGTTGAACATGACGATGTCCGCCGCCATCAGCACCGGATACGAGAACAAGCCCATCGTGACGCCGTCGTCCGGTTCCAGGCCCTTCTCCGTGTTCTGGTCCACCGACGCCTTGTACGCATGCGCCCGGTTCATCAGGCCCTTGGCGGTGACGCAGTTCAACAGCCAGGTCAGTTCGGGAATCTCCGGGATGTCCGACTGCCGGTAGAAGGTCACGCGTTCGTGGTCCAGCCCCACCGCCAGCCAGGTGGCGGCGATTTCCAGGCGCGAGCGCGCCACGCGGGCGGGGTCGTCGCACTTGATGAGGGCATGGTAGTCCGCCATGAAGAAGAATGCGTCCACGCCGGGCTGCGCGCTGGCCTGAACGGCGGGACGGATGGCGCCCGCGTAATTGCCGAGGTGGGGAGTTCCAGAGGTGGTGATGCCGGTAAGGACGCGGGTATTCATGAGGCGAAGAGGCGTTTGCTAGGGGAAACGCCCAGTGTAACGTGCCGGGCGCGCGGCTACAGAACGGCCAGCACCGGCGCCGCCAGCGCGCACAGGCCGCCGGCGGTCAACGCGGCGCGAGGCCGGAACGTCAGGAACCAGATCAGCAGCAGCCCGGCAATGCTGAGGATGCCTATCCATTCGACCGTGCCATAGCTCCAGCCCCAAACCGCTGCCGAAGCGCACAGCGACAGGGCCAGCGCAGCCCAGCCGAACAGCCGCAGAGGCAAGCGGTGGCGCCGCGGCAAGGCCCGGTCGAACAGGTCTTCGTAGTGACGATCCATGCCCAGGCACAAGGCGGCAAAACCGGCATAGGCCAGGCAAAAGGCGGCAAGCGTCATGGCGTATCCCCTCTAGGTTCGTAGGCGGACTGGACAGGCTGGGACTGGGCTGCGGGCTTGGTCGCGGCGCGGCCCTTGATGGGCGCCTTGGCGGCCGCCTTGCCTGCGCGGGCGGCCTTGCGCGCCATCCAGGCCAGCAGCAGCGCCCCGGCCAGGCAAGTCAGATCGAAACCCGCCATGACCCAGTCGCCCGTGGGCAGGGACACGCCCAGATGGCGCGAGGTCGTCAGGGCGTTGACCACCGGCACCAGCGCCAGAGAGGCCGCCGCGGCAGCCAGCAGATCGCGCCACTTGCGATGCTGGAACAGGAAGGCGTAGACCAGCGACAGGCCCCAGGCGGCAAAGAAGGCGCGCGATTCCCAGAACTGCCTGCCCGGCAGGTCGACGGGCAGCAGGCGGTTGGCCCAGAAAAAAGCGGCGACCGAGATGAACAGGCCCGCGATGGTGCCGGCATTGAGCGCATCCACCAGCCGCAACGAAAACGCTTCACGCGCGCCCGGACGCGCCTTCTGGCGCCGCTTGGCGATCCACAGGACCATGCCCGTGCCCACCATGGCCGTACCTGCCATGCTGACCAGGAAATATAGCCAGCGCAAGAACGGTTCTGCGAACAGGCCCAGGTGCAGGCCGACGATGACGCCCGCTGTCCGCGCGGTGGCGCCGAGCTCGTCCTCGCTTTCCTGCAGCGCGCCCGTAACGCCATCAAAGCGCATGTACGGCGCCAGCTTGCCAAACGACACGCCATCGGCGGCATCGCGCACCAGGGTCACGGTCGCGCCGGCATCGCCGGGATGGTTGACGGTGACGCGCCCCACCCGGCCGCCTTGCCAGTGCTGCTGCGCCTGCTCCACCAGCGGCGCGAGCGGAAGCAAGGGCGCGGGCTCATTGCGCGCGGGCGTGACCCTGAAGGACTTGAAGACGTCGTCGGAGTATTGGCGCGGACTTTCGTACACCGCCAGGATGCCGGCCGGCATCAACATGGCCATGAACAACACCAGCCCGCTGAACGTGATCATCAGGTGGAACGGCAGCCCCAGCACCGACAAGACGTTATGGCCGTCCATCCAGGCGCGCTGGCCGCCCTTTCTGGGCCGGAAAGTGAAGAAGTCGGTGAAGATCTTCTTGTGGGTGATGATGCCGCTGATGATGGCCACCAGCATGAACATGCCGGCGATGCTGGCGAGCCAGCGCCCCCACGGAAAGGCGGTTTCCAGTTCGAAATGGAAACGGTAGAAAAAGTCGCCGCCGCGCGTCTCGCGCGCGGTCAAGGCCTGGCCGGTAGCCGGATCCAGCTTTACGCGCACGAAGCCGCGCTCGCCCGGCTTGGGCTTGGGCACCAGGTAGAGCACCTGGAGGTACGGCTCGCGGTCGGACGGCGGCGAGATGAACCAGCGCGTGGCGTCGGGCGCATGTTCGCTCAGGTAGCGCTGCGCCGCAGCCACGGACTGCGCCGCGGGCGCGGGCCGCACCTGGATCTCGGGCTGCATCCAGCTCGTGATCTCGGGGCGGAAGAACGCCAGCGTGCCGGTCAGGAACATCGCGAACAGCACCCAGCCGAAGATCAGCCCCGACCACGTGTGCAGCCAGGACATGGATTGGCGCAGTCCTTCCTCGCCCTGCGCTTTTTCCACTTTCGCCTTCATGCCGCCCCCGTCATGCGGCCTACCGCGAACAGCGCGCCCAGCAGCGCGGCGGGCAACAGCACGCCCGCCCAGGCGCGCCAGGCATTGCGCGTGGCGAAGACCCAGATCACGCCGCAGGCATAGAACACGAAGGACAGCATTTGCGCCGTGATCACGGCGTCCGGCCGCCGCATGGGCAGCCAGATGGCCAGGCAGGCCGCAGCCGCCGACGCCAGCACATAACCGCCCAAAATGGCGGCCGCCGCCCTGGAAAAGACGGCCAGACGGTAGCGCATCATGCCTGCGCCGGCAGCGGGAGCTTTCACTGGGAAACGTTGAAGGTCAGAGTGGATACGTAACGGATCTTGGCGTAGGCCTTGCCATCGGCCTCGCCGGCCTTGTCTTCGACATGGGCGGCTTCGAGCACGTACTGGCCGGGCCATGGCGTGGTGATTTCGATGCGGCCGTTCTCATCGCTGTGGAAGCGCTTCTCCCACTTGGGCGGGCCGAACACGGTGACTTCCGTTTTCGCCAGCGGCTTGCCCTTGAACTGCAGCACGAAAGCGTTGGTCCCGGCCGCGACGGGCACGAGTTCCAGGTCCAGCTTGCCTTCGGTGTCCGCGCGGCCAGCCTTGGCGCCGTACTGCACCAGGGTGTCCTTGAACTGGTAGGCCTGGCGCAGGCGCACGTCACCCTTGCCCGCCGCCGCGAATTCGAGGAAATCCGCGCCCTCGCCCGAGGCCTTCAGCGCCTTGCCGTCGGCGCCCGTCACGACCGGCGCCACCATGATCTTGCCGAGCAGGCCGTCGCGCTTTTCGCGCACGTCGTCCGCCCATTCCCCGAAGTACGCCTTGGCCGGTCCCTCGGCGCTGCGTTCCAGCCAAACGAAATGCGCCTGCGCGGCGCCCGCCGCGCCCATGAGGGCGATAGCGGCCAAGGTTCTTGCGAATGTCATTGTTGATTTCCTTTAGAGGACCGAATCGAGCCAGCCCCGCGGCCAGGCCCGATTCGGAGGGTTTTAAATTATAACCATTCTCACTTCGAAGTAGCCATCCGTCTTACCAGCGATAGCGCAGGCTGGCCTTGATGGAGCGCTGATAGCCGTACCAGCACCAGGAATCGCCCGAGCACGACGCGACGTACTCCTTGTCGAACAGGTTCTGCACGTTCAGCGCCACCTGCATGCCCTTGAGCGAAGGCGATGCACGGCCCAGGTCATAGTCCAGCATCAGGTCGAACAGCGTGACCGACGGCACCTTCAGCGTGTTGGTCTCGTTGCCGTACGAGGAACCGATGTAGCGCACGCCGCCGCCCACGCCCATGCCCGCCAGCGGACCGTCCTGCAGTTGGTAGCGGGCCCAGGCGGAAGCCTGCTGCGAAGGCACGCCCACGGGCGCCTTGCCCTTCAGGTTCAGGCCCGCGGCGTTGGGGTAGCCCTTGGAGTACTCGTTGTCCATCAAGGAATACGCCGCCACCAGCGTCAGTCCGCGCATGGGCTCGGTCTTGGCTTCCAGCTCGATACCCTGGGTGCGCAGTTCGCCCGCCTGGATCGAGCAGCGCCCGCCGGCCGTGCCGCAGATATGGGTCGGATCCGGATCCGTGGTGGTCATGTTCTCGCGCCGGATGTCGAATGCCGCAACCGACAGCAGCGTGGCGCTGCCCGGCGGCTGGTACTTGATGCCGACCTCGTACTGGTTGCCTTCGATCGGCTTGAAGGGCGTGTTCTGCCAACCCGTGCCCGATTGCGGTTCAAACGATTCCGAATAGCTGAAGTAAGGCGCCACGCCGTTGTCGAAGTTGTAGATCACGCCCAGGCGACCGGAGAATTTCTCCGCGTTCAGCGAGGACGGCGCGACCCGGCCGGTGGCGAGCGTGGTGGTCTCGCCCACCGTGCGCGACCAATCGTAGCGGCCGCCCAGCAGCACCGAGAGGCGGTCGATCTTGATCTGGTCCTGGAAGTACAGGCCGGCCTGATATTGCTTGGAGGTCGCGTCCGTCGAGAACGCCGGCGTCGGGATGTTCTGATGGTTGTCCGGGTTCAGCACGTCCAGCGCGGGCGCGGTGCCAAAGCCCGACAGCGTGTCGGTCTTGACGTGCTGGTAGTCAAAGCCCAGCAGCGCGGTATGCGCGAAGCGGCCGGTGTTGAAGCGCGCCTGCAGGTTGTTGTCCAGGGTCAGCGCGCCCACGTCCACGTCGGTCGCAATCGACGCGCGCTGCTGGTAGCGGTAGGTCTTGTCGGTGTAGCCGTAGTTATTGGTCATCGCGCCGTAGATGCTGCGGTACTGCGCTTCCGAGCGCGTCCAGCGCAGGCTCTGCGAGGCCTTGAAGGTGTCGTTGAAGCGATGCTCCAGCACATAGCCCAGCGAATAGCTCTTACGGTCGCTCTTTTCGAAGTTGGCGTCGCCGTCGTAGTAGTCCGCCGGCAGACGGATGCCGTCGGGCGCCGAGAGCAGCGTGCGCATGGCCGGCACGCTGCCGTAGGAACCCATGTCGGGATCGCGCTGGAAGTTCGTCAGCACCGTCAGCGTGGTGTCGCCGCTGGGCTTCCAGGTGAAGGCCGGAGACACGAAGTAGCGGCGCTCCTTGGTGTCTTTGACCTGGCCGTCGGACATATAGCCCGAGCCGACCAGGCGATACAGGAATTTGCCTTCGTCATCCACCGGGCCGCCGAAATCGAAATTGGCACGGCGGTAGTCATAGTTGCCAACCTGCACCTCGACCTCGCGCAGCGTCTCTTCCAGCGGGCGCTTGCTGACCTGGTTGACCACGCCGCCCGGACCGCCCTGCCCGTACATGACGGAAGCTGGCCCCTTCAGCACGTCCACGCGCTCCAGGCGATAGGTGTCCACTTGCGGCAAGGCGTCACGGCCGCCGAATACCCGCAGGCCGTCCAGGTAGGACGATGCCTGAAAGCCGCGCACGCTGAACTGGTCCAGGCGCGTGGCGGTGGCGCCGCGCGATTCCGTGGCCACGCCCGCGGTGTAACGCAGCACCTGGTTCAACGTCTGCGCGCCCTGCTCCGTGATCTGCTCTCGCGTGACAACCGATATCGACTGCGGCGTTTCGATCAGCGGAGTGTCGGTCTTGGTGGCGCTGGCGCTCACCGTGGCGACGTAGCCCACCGTCGTGATCGCGCTGTCGGACATGCCCGACACGGTCACCGGCGCCAGCGTGGGCGTATCGCCCGCGGACGCAGCAACCTGCACCAGCGTCCAGGTATTGCCCGATTGCGCGCGCGCCTGCAGGCCGCTGCCCGCCAGGATGCGAGAGAATCCCGCGCCCACCGAGTACGCGCCCGCCAACCCTTCCGAGCGGCGTCCGCGCACCAGCGCCGGGTCGAACGACAGCACCACGCCGGCGCTGCGCGCGAACTGCGTCAAGGCGTCGGCCAAGGGGCCGGCAGCGATCTGGTAGCTGCGTGGCGCGTTCGCGGAGGCGGGCGCCGATTGCGCCCAGGCCTGCGGCATGCCGGCGACGAGCCCGCCCGCGCACATGGCGGCCAGCACGGCGACGCGGCCGGCGGACAAGGGGGCGCGCAAGCGCGATTGAGATGAAGCGGACACAAAACTCTCCCTGTACGGTGGTATCTATCCCTGCCTTCCGTACGGGATCGGAAAACCTGCAAGCCGCAGGCAAGAAAATTTGTAACGCTCAAGCCTCGCGCGGACCGACCTGCAGCCAGTACTGCGTATGCCGCGTCACACGGATGGGCAAGGCAGGCTCCAGCGCCTTGAGCGCGCGTTCGGCATCGTCCAGCGGAAACACGCCCGACAAGCGTAGGCCGGCCACCGCCGGATCCACCCGAATCATGCCCAGGCGCTGACGGGCCAGGTATTGGGCGAAGTAGTCCAGGCGCCAGTCCTTGGCCACCACCAGCCCGTCGGTCCAGGCCAGTCGGTCGGGATCGGATGCGCGGCGGCCGACTTCGCCATGCCCGGAGAACTCCAGGCGCTCGCCCGCTTCCGCGTGCGTGGCCACGCCGGCGCGCAACAGCACCACGCTGCCTTCGTACACGCCCAGTCGTGCGCCTTCGGCCGTGCGCCGCAAATCAAAGCGCGCCCGTTCGGCGCGCAATTCCCCATGGCCCGTGTCCACGCGCAACGCCGCCATGGCGGGTCGCATTTCAGTCCGTACCAGCACTTCGCCGCGCAGCAGGTCCATGCCGCGGGCATCGCCCTGCAAGTGCAGGCGCACCGCGCTGTCGCTGTTCAAGGTGATGTGCAGCCCATCGGCCACCGCGACCGCCAACCGTTCGCCGACGCCGGTGTTGAGATCGGCGGCCAAGCGTTGCCACGGCGCATGGCGATAGCCCGCCCAGCCGGTGACGGCCGTGCCGCCGATAGCCAGCAATCCACGTAGCACCGCGCGACGTCCATTCGACCGAGGCGCGGATAGCGCGGAATGCGCCAACGCCGCCGGCACGCGGCGCGCATCCTGGCTGATGCGCTGCAGGCGGTCCCAGGCCTGGCGGTGCGCGGGATCCTGCGCCAGCCATGCCTCGCACGACTGCCGCTCGCCCACACCGGCCATTCCAGATTGCAGCCGCACCCACCAGGCGATCGCCTGGTCCGCCACCGGATCCGCGGCGCTAGTCATCAAACGCCGCGTAGCACGCGGTCATGGCGCGCACCATGTACTGCTGCACCGAACTCAGGGAAATTTCGAGCCGCCGGGCGATCTCGGGATAGGTCAGGCCGTCGAGCTGCGATAGCAGAAATGCGGACCGGGCCTTCGGCGGCAGTCCGTCCAGCAGGCGATCCAGCCGCGCCAGCGATTGCAATTGCTCGGCCTGCTCTTCGGGAGACGGCGCGTAGGCCTCGGGGATGGCGGACAGATAGGCAAGGTATGCCCGTTCCAGCGCCGCATGCCGTTGATGGTCCACCACCAGGCCCTTCGCGATGGTGGTCAGCAGCGCCCGGGCATCGCCGGCGCGAACTGCCTTGCGGCCCTGGATCACCCGCAGGAACACGTCCTGCGCCAGATCTTCCGCGCGGTGCTCGCAGCCCAGCCTGCGGCGCAGCCAGCCGAACAGCCAGGGGCGGTGATCGCGATACAGGCCATCGACGGGCGCGGCACAAGTATCGGTGCGCGCGGCCGATGCGGACAGGAAGGGGGAGGACACGTTGGAAACTGCGGTACTGGACCAGAAGTCTCCAAATCTTAATTGATAATGACTTGTATTACCAATTTCAAGCAAGCGCCGCCCGGAAAATATGGGCGGATGCGGCGCGACTACAACGACACGGTGTGGCGACGTTCCGATTCCAGGTACTCGCGCGACTGCATTTCCAGAATGCGCGAGACGGTGCGGTGGAATTCATTGGCCAGCGCGCCCTCGGTGTAGATTTCCTCGGGCTCGCACTCGGCCGACATGATGAGCTTGATGCGGTGGTCGTAGAACACGTCGATCAGCCAGGTGAAGCGGCGCGCCTCGGAAGCCTGGCGCGGTCCCATGCGGGGCACGCCCGACAGGATCACCGCGTGGAAACGGTTGGCCAACTCCAGGTAATCGTTCTGCGAACGCGGCCCGCCGCAAAGCGTGGCGAAGTCGAACCACACCACCGATCCGCCCAGAGCCAGCGCGCGGATCTCGCGGTGCTCGATATGCAGCACCGGGTCCTGGGGCGGCGTATCGGCCAGGCTGTCGAACGCTTTCTGCAGTGCCTGCTGGGCATGCTCGTCCAGCGGCGTGTGATAACACTGCACCTGCTCCAGCGAACGGCGACGGTAGTCGACGCCGGCATCCACGTTCATGATGTCCATGCGCGCCTGGATCAGCTGGATGGCGGGCAGGATGCGGTCGCGGTGCAGCCCGTCCGGATACAGGGTCGAAGGTTCGTAGTTGGACGTCATCACGAAGGACGTGCCGTACTCGAACAGCTTGAACAGCAGGCGGTGCAGGATCATCGCGTCGGCCACGTCGGAAACGTGGAATTCGTCGAAGCAGATCAGGCGATAGCGCTTGGCCACGCGCCTGGCCACTTCGTCCAGCGGATCCTGCATGCCCTTCACTTCTTCGAGTTCGCGGTGCACGCCACGCATGAACTCGTGGAAATGCAGGCGCGTCTTGCGCACCACGGGCACGGTGGCGTAGAAGGCGTCCATCAGGAAGCTCTTGCCCCGCCCCACTCCGCCCCACAGGTACACGCCGCGCGGCACGTCGGGGCGGTTCAGCAGCTTCTTCAGCGCGTTCGAGCGCATCGACTTGAACTTGACCCATTCGTCGAAATAGCGCTGCAGCCGGTCGATCGCCTTTTTCTGGGCCTCGTCTGGCTGGTAGCCGCGCTCGGCCAGGGCGTGTTCGTAGTATTCGCTGACGTTCATGTGGGAGCAGGTAAAGCAGAATGAAAAAAGGGCGGATCCGTGAACCCGCCCCCGTCTTGCATCGGCTACGCGCGTATCAGAAGTTCAACGCGCGCTTGTCCACGGCCAATGCGGCTTCCTTCACGGCTTCCGACAGCGTCGGGTGCGCGTGGCAGATGCGGGCGATGTCTTCGGCCGCGCCACGGAATTCCATGATGGTCACGGCTTCCGAGATCAGTTCCGAGGCCATCGGGCCCACGATGTGCACACCCAGGACCTCGTCGGTCTTGGCATCGGCGATCACCTTGGCGAAGCCGGTGGTATCGCCCAGCGCGCGGGCGCGGCCGTTGGCCAGGAAGGGGAAGCTGCCGGCCTTGTACTCGCGGCCTTCGGCCTTGAGTTGCTGCTCGGTCTTGCCGACCCAGGCGATTTCCGGCGAGGTGTAGATCACCCACGGCACGGTGTCGAAGTTGACGTGGCCGTGCTGGCCGGCGATGCGCTCGGCAACCGCCACGCCTTCTTCCTCGGCCTTGTGCGCCAGCATCGGACCGCGCACCACGTCGCCCACCGCCCAGACGTTCGGCAGGTTGGTCTTGCAGTCGCCGTCCACGGCCACGAAGCCGCGTTCGTCGAGCTTCAGGCCCACGGTGTCGGCGTTCAGGCCGCCGGTGTAAGGCACGCGGCCGATCGAGACGATCAGCTTGTCGACCACCAGCTTCTGCTCGGCGCCCTTGGCGTCGACATAAGGCACGGTGACGGACTTGGCGGTCGCCTTGATCTCACCGATCTTGACGCCCATCTGGATGTTCAGGCCTTGCTTGGTGAAGGCCTTCAGGGCTTCCTTGGCCACTTGACCGTCAGCGGCGGCCAGGAATTCCGGCATCGCTTCCAGGATGGTGACTTCGGAACCCAGGCGGCGCCATACGCTGCCCATTTCCAGGCCGATCACGCCGGCGCCGATCACGCCCAGCGTCTTCGGCACGGCGCCGATGTTCAGCGCGCCGTCGTTGGACAGCACGACCTTTTCGTCGAACGGCAGGCCGGGCAACTCGCGCGCCGACGAACCGGTGGCGACCACCACGTGCTTGGCAACCAGGTCTTCCTCGGCGGTGCCGGTGACCTTGATGGCCCAGCCGCCGTCAACCTGGCCGGCGAACGCGCCCTTGCCATGGAAGAAGGTGACCTTGTTCTTCTTGAACAGGTACAGGATGCCGTCGTTGTTCTGCTTGACCACCGTGTTCTTGCGGCCGATCAGCGTGTCGAGCTTCAGGCTGACGCCCTTGACTTCGATGCCGTGGTCGGCGAAGTGGTGATTGACCTGCTCAAAGTGTTCGGACGACTGCAGCAGCGCCTTGGACGGGATGCAACCGACGTTGGTGCAGGTGCCGCCGGGAGCCGGGCCGCCTTGGCCGTTCTGCCAGGCGTCGATGCACGCCACCGACATGCCGAGCTGCGCGGCGCGGATGGCGGCGATGTAGCCGCCGGGGCCCGCGCCGATGACGACGACGTCAAATTGTTTGGACATAGTGTTCTCGCGTAGAGGTATTGAGTGGAGCACGCCCCGCCCTGCGGGCCGGCATGAAGCCGGCCGGGGCGCCGCAAGACCCTGGGGTCGCGTGGGCGCCGGGCCGGGGCGTCGAGATTACAGGTCCAGCAACAGGCGCTGCGGATCTTCCAGGGCGTCCTTCATGGCGACCAGGCCCAGCACGGCTTCGCGGCCGTCGATGATGCGGTGGTCGTAGGACAGCGCCAGGTAGTTCATCGGGCGGATGACGATCTGGCCGTTTTCGACGACGGCGCGATCCTTGGTGGCGTGCACGCCCAGGATGGCTGATTGCGGCGGGTTGATGATCGGGGTCGACAGCATCGAGCCGAACACGCCGCCGTTGGAGATCGAGAACGTGCCGCCGGTCATTTCTTCAATGCCCAGCTTGCCGTCGGCCGCGCGGCGGCCGAAGTCGGCGATGGTCTTTTCGATGTCGGCGATGGACAGTTGGTCAGCGTTGCGCAGGATCGGCACAACCAGGCCACGCGGGCTGCCGACAGCGATACCGATGTCGAAGTAGCCGTGGTAGATGATGTCCTTGCCGTCGATCGAGGCGTTGATCAGCGGGTACTTCTTCAGGGCGGCAACGGCAGCCTTGACGAAGAACGACATGAAGCCCAGCTTGATGCCGTGTTCTTTTTCGAACTTGTCCTTGTACTTGCTGCGCAGGTCGATGACCGCTTGCATGTTCACTTCGTTGAACGTGGTCAGGATCGCGTTTTCCTGTTGCGATTGCAGCAGGCGCTCGGCGATGCGAGCGCGCAGGCGGCTCATCGGCACGCGCTGTTCCGGACGGCCGTCCAGCGACAGCGTCGGGGGAGCGACCGGGGCGGCGGCCTTGGCCGGAGCGGCCTTGGCGGGTGCGCCGGCGGCCAGGGCGTCGCCCTTGGTCACGCGGCCGTCGCGGCCGGTGCCGGCCACGGAAGCGGCGTCGACGCCCTTCTCGGCCAGGATCTTGGAGGCGGCGGGCGAAGCCACGCCGGCAGCTGCCGACGAAGCGGGCGCGGCGGCCGGAGCGGCAGCGGCTTGCTCAGCGGCCTTGGGAGCTTCGGCGGCGGGTGCGGCGGCGGCAACGGCGGCCTTGCCGGCGGTGTCGATGCGGGCCAGCACTTCGCCCGAGGTGACGGTGCTGCCGTCGCCCTTGACGATTTCAGCCAGCACGCCCGAGGCCGGAGCCGGCACTTCCAGCACGACCTTGTCGGTTTCGACTTCGATCAGGATTTCGTCCGCTTCAACGGCAGCGCCGGGCTGCTTCTTCCAGGTCAGCAGCGTCGCTTCGGAGACGGATTCGGAGAGTTGGGGGACGACGACGTCGGTAATAGCCATTTTGTTTGTTCCGTAAAGTTTGTGTTCTGGTCGCGCTGCGCGGCAAGCTTCGAAATCCAATTCCGGAAACCTGCGCGCGCGGCGCGTGCATCAAGCGCGTGTTACTTCGTCAACATGACCTTGAACTTGGGCGCGAAAGCCGTTTCGATCAGGGCCTTCTGCTGCTCCTGGTGCTTGGCCAGGTAGCCCACGGCCGGCGATGCCGACGCGGCGCGGCCGGCATAGCCCAGCTTCTGGCCTTCGACCATGTTTTCGTACACATGATGCTGAACGTAGAACCAGGCGCCCTGGTTCTGCGGTTCGTCCTGAACCCAGATCACTTCGGTTGCCTTCGGGTACTTGCGCAGTTCCGTTTCGAACGACTTGTGCGCGAACGGGTACAGCTGTTCGACACGGATGATCGCCACGTTGTCGGCGCCACGCTCGCGGCGGGCGTTGACCAGATCGTAGTAGACCTTGCCCGAGCAAGCCAGCACGCGCTTGACCTTGCTGGCGTCGATGGCCTCGTCGACTTCGCCGATGACCGGACGGAAGCTGCCGCCTGCCAGATCGGTCAGGGGGGAGCCGGCGTCCTTGTTGCGCAGCAGCGACTTGGGCGTGAACAGCACCAGCGGCTTGCGGAACGGACGGATCATCTGACGGCGCAACACGTGGAAGATCTGCGACGCGGAGGTCGGCTGGATCACCTGCATGTTGTTGTCGGCGCACAGCTGCAGGAAGCGCTCGATGCGGCCCGACGAGTGCTCGGGACCCTGGCCTTCGTAGCCGTGCGGCAGCATCAGGGTCAGGCCCGATTGGCGGCCCCACTTGGCTTCGCCGGAGCTGATGAACTGATCGATCACGACCTGGGCGCCGTTGACGAAGTCGCCGAACTGGCCTTCCCAGATGGTCAGCGTGTTGGGTTCGGCGCTGGAGTAGCCGTATTCAAACGCCAGCACCGCCTCTTCGGACAGCACGGAGTCGATGACGGTGAACGGAGCCTGGCCTTCCGAGACATTCTGCAGCGGAATGTAGGTGCCGTCGTTCCAGCGTTCGCGGTTCTGGTCGTGCAGCACGGCGTGGCGGTGCGTGAACGTGCCGCGGCCCGAGTCCTGGCCGGTGATGCGGATGGCGTAGCCCGAGGACACCAGGGTGGCGAAGGCGAGGTGTTCGCCCATGCCCCAGTCCAGGTTCATTTCGCCCTTGGCCATGGTGCGGCGGTCGTTCAGCAGCTTGGCGACCAGCGGGTGCACCGTGAAGCCTTCCGGCACGGTGGTGATGCGTTCGCCGATGCGCTTGAGTTCGGCCAGCGGCACGGCGGTGTCGGCCTGGTCGGTCCACTTGGCGCCCAGGAACGGCGACCAGTCGATGGCGTACTTGCTCTTGTAGTCGGTCAGCACCGGCTCGATGGTGCGCTGGCCGTCTTCCATCAGCTGGCGGTAGTCCTTCACCAGTTGGTCGGCTTCGCCTTCGGCCAGCACGCCTTGCGTGGTCAGCTTGTCGGCGTACAGCTTGCGCGTGCCGGGGTGGTGGCCGATGCGCTTGTACATCAGAGGCTGCGTCAGCGACGGGGTGTCTTGCTCGTTGTGGCCCAGTTTGCGGAAGCAGACGATGTCCACGACGATGTCATGGCGGAACTGCTGGCGGTAGTCCAGAGCCAGCTTGGTGACGAACACCACGGCTTCGGGATCGTCGCCGTTGACGTGGAACACCGGGGCTTCGATCATCTTGACCACGTCGGTGCAATACAGCGTCGAACGCGAGTCGCGCGGGTCGGACGTGGTGAAGCCGATCTGGTTGTTGATGACGATGTGCAGGGTGCCGCCCGTGCCGTAGCCGCGGGTCTGGGCCAGGTTCAGGGTTTCCATGACCACGCCCTGGCCGGCGAAGGCTGCGTCGCCGTGCACCAGCACCGGCAGCACTTGCTTGCCTTCGGCATCGCCGCGGCGTTCCTGGCGAGCGCGCACGCTGCCTTCGACCACGGGGTTGACGATTTCCAGGTGGGACGGGTTGAACGCGAGCGACAGATGGACCGGGCCGCCACGGGTGGACAGGTCGCTGGAGAAGCCGTTGTGGTACTTCACGTCGCCGTCGGTCAGGCCTTCGGCGTGCTTGCCTTCGAACTCGGCAAACAGGTCGCCGGGCATCTTGCCCATGATGTTCACGAGCAGGTTCAGGCGGCCGCGGTGGGCCATGCCGACCACGATTTCCTGGACGCCGTTTTCACCGGCGTGGTTCACCACTTCGTCCATCGAGGCGATGAAGCTTTCGCCGCCTTCCAGCGAGAAGCGCTTCTGGCCGACGTACTTGGTGTGCAGGAAGCGCTCGAGGCCTTCGGACTCGGTCAGTTGCTGCAGGATGTGGCGCTTTTCTTCGGCCGAATAGGCGGGCGCGCCCAACGTGGTTTCCAGGCGTTCCTGGATCCAGCGCTTGGCGGCGGGATCGGAGATGTGCGTGAATTCGGCACCGATGCTGCGGCAATACGTGTCGCGCAGCGCCTTCAGGATGTCGCGCAGCGTCATGGTGCTGGCGGTCGTGAAGTAGGTGTTGGTGGCCGAGTAGGTTTGATCCAGATCGGCTTCGGTCAGGCCGTAGAAGGCCGGATCGAGTTCGGGGATCGGGGGACGTTCCTGGCGCTTGAGCGGATCCAGATCGGCCCAGCGCGAACCCAGCGAACGGTAGGCCGCGATCAGCGACTGCACCGAAACCTGCTTGCTGGCCACGCTCAGGTCGGGTTCGGCGGCGCGTTGCACGAAGGCATTGGCCTTGGCGCGCTGGGCGAACGATTCGACGATGGGAGCGTGGGCCTGGTCGCGGGTGGATTCCTGGCCGTCGGTGGCGGGAGCGTGTTGCAGCTGGTCGAAGTATTCGCGCCAGTTGTCAGGTACCGAACCGGGATTGTCGAGGTAGGCTTCGTAAAGCTCCTCAACATAAGGGGCGTTACCCCCAAAGAGATAAGACGTGGATAGAGATTCTATTTCCGAAGACATATCGCTTCACCTTTACGAGTGCTTCACTCGACACGATGCAGGAAAACCTTCCGCGACACGGGCTTCCCGTTAAGCGGATAGCAGGGGCAGAAGGCGCGTACAAGCCTTAAAAGCCGTATGGGATAAGAGTATAGCCCTTTGAGTTTAAGGACGTCTTCTTGCGTTTGCGTGACGCAAAAGCCCATTCGGAATGCCGTCATGCAGCAATGGAATGTCCAGCGAACACCTTCCATTGCGCCGTCTACGCGCCATCAATTTCTGGCAACCCAAAATGCCGCATTGCATCATTTTCACTGACAGAATTGCCAGTGTTGCGCGTTAGCCTCGTTCATACGGGCAACTCGGTGGTCGACAGGATCTCTTTCAGGACGAAAAAGGTGCGGATCTGGCGTACGCCCGGCAGCTTGATGATCTCGCCGGCATGCAATTTGTTGAAACGTTCCAGATCGCGGATGCGCAGCATCAGGAAGTAGTCGAATTCGCCCGCCACCAGGTGGCATTCCAGGCAGCCGCTGATGCCGCGCGCCGCGGCTTCGAAATCGGTGAAGGACTCGGGCGTGGAACGATCCAGCACCACCCCGACGATGACCAGGGTGGCCATATCGACCTCGGCGGGCTCGAGCAGGGCCACGGTTTTCCGGATGATGCCCTCGCTCTTGAGCTTTTCCACGCGCCGCAGGCAGGCGGCGGGGCTGAGGTGGACCCGCGCGCTCAATTCAAGGTTGGTGATCTGCGCATCCTGCTGCAGGGCGCGCAGGATGTGACGGTCGATGCGATCCAGGCTGGAAATGGCTGCCATTTAATCCGTCCCTAAAAATTAAATTTCGCTTTTATTTTTTTACTTCAAATAATAAATACCATTCAATGAATTTAATAACCTTCGAAATCGAAAAATCATAAAAATACGCAATTGACGCCATATCCAGGCAATTCCTATGATTTTTCCATCCGCACCAACCGCGGCCGTCACAGGAGCCCCCCATGGATCTGCAACGCTTTCCCCGCCATCGCCTGACCTTCGGCGACACCCCCATCGAAAAGCTCGACCGCCTGTCCGCGCACCTGGGCGGCAAGGTCGAGATCTACGCCAAGCGCGAAGACTGCAACAGCGGCCTTGCCTTCGGCGGCAATAAGCTGCGCAAGCTGGAATACCTGATCCCGCAGGCCCTGGAACAAGGCTGCGACACGCTGGTCACGATCGGCGGCATCCAGTCCAACCACACCCGCATGGTGGCCGCCGTGGCCGCCAAGCTGGGACTGGCCTGCGTGCTGGTGCAGGAAAACTGGGTGGACTATTCGGACGCGGTCTACGACCGGGTCGGCAACATCATGATGAGCCGCCTGATGGGCGCTGACGTGCGCCTGGTGGATCAGGGTTTCGACATCGGCTTCCGGCGCAGCTGGGAGGAGGCCCTGGAGGACGTCCGCAAGCGCGGCGGCAAGCCCTATGCGATTCCGGCCGGCGCATCGGACCACGAGCTGGGCGGCCTGGGCTACGTCGGCTTCGCCGAGGAAGTGCGGCGCCAGGAAGCGGAGCTGGGATTCAAGTTCGACTATGTCGTGGTGTGCGCGGTTACTGGCAGCACTCAGGCCGGCATGGTGGTGGGCTTTGCAGCCGATGGGCGCGCCGACCGCGTCATCGGCATCGACGCCTCGGGCACGCCCGAGCAGACCCGGGCGCAGATCCTGCGCATTGCGCGGCGCACCGCCGACCTGGTCGGGCTGGAAACTGCCATCGAAGAGCGCGACGTAGTGCTGGACACCCGCTATGCCTATCCCGCCTACGGCTTGCCGTCGGCCGAGACCAACGAGGCCATCCGCCTGTGCGCCCGGCTCGAGGGCATGATGACCGACCCGGTCTACGAAGGAAAATCCATGCAGGGCATGATGGACATCATCCGCCGCGGCGAGATTCCCGCCGGCTCGCGGGTTCTGTATGCGCACCTGGGAGGGGTGCCGGCGATCAACGCCTACAGCTTTCTCTACCGCAACGGATAAGGGTGCTTACGGCGCTTTCGCCTGGCCTTGCGGCGACCTGCGCTGAGCGGCCAGCCTCGAATGGCAGGGCTTGCCAGCCCCCGCCGTCCGCGCCCATGATGGATGCAGGAAGCGCAGCCCAGCCGGCGTATCCGCCGGCTGGGCTTTTTCCTGCCCGCACTTTTCCCATGGCGCCGTTTCAGTCAGGGGGAAATCATGTACATAGTTTGTATACAAAACTAGGATTTCCAGCTATGGTGCTGATCATGAGGAAGTCGTCCGCCAACCCACGCCCGGCCGCCACGCGCCGGCGCACTCCGCCCGCCTGTTCATGACCGCCTACGATTCCACGCTCCCCTACCCCCGCGACCTGGCCGGCTACGGCCGCAATCCGCCGCATGCGCGCTGGCCGGGGCAGGCGCGCATCGCGGTCCAGTTCGTGCTGAATTACGAGGAAGGCGGCGAGAACAGCGTGCTGCATGGCGACGCCGGGTCCGAACAGTTCCTGTCGGAAATGTTCAACCCCGCCAGCTATCCGGAACGCCATCTCAGCATGGAAGGCATCTATGAGTACGGCTCGCGCGCGGGCGTGTGGCGCATCCTGCGGGAGTTCGAGAAGCGCGGCCTGCCGCTGACCGTGTTCGGCGTCGGCATGGCCTTGCAACGCCACCCGGAACTGACCGCCGCCTTCGTCGAACTGGGACACGAGATCGCCTGCCACGGCTGGCGCTGGATTCATTACCAGCACGTAGACGAAGCCACCGAGCGCGAGCATATGCGCCTGGCCATGGATGCCATCACGCAATTGACCGGCAGTCGCCCGCTGGGCTGGTACACCGGCCGCGACAGTCCGCGCACCCGGCGCCTGGTCGCCGACTACGGCGGCTTCGAGTACGACAGCGATTACTACGGAGATGACCTGCCCTTCTGGATGCGCGTGCGGAAGACGGACGGCAGCGTCGTGCCGCAGTTGATCGTGCCCTACACGCTGGACTGCAACGACATGCGCTTCGCGCTGCCGCAGGGCTATTCGCACGCCGATCCCTTCTTCCAGTACCTGAAGGACAGCTTCGACGCGCTCTACGCCGAAGGCGACGAGGCGCCCAAGATGATGAGCATCGGCATGCATTGCCGCCTGCTGGGCCGGCCCGGCCGCATCACCGCGCTGCAACGCTTCCTGGACCACATCGCCAGCCACGACCGCGTCTGGGTCTGCCGGCGGCTCGACATCGCGCGCCACTGGCAAGCGGCGCATCCCTATACCCCCAACGCCTGAACAGGACGGCCATGGCCCACACCCTAGCCCAACTCAATGCGGCGGCGCCCGCGGACGCCGCCGCCATGCTCGACGGCCTGTACGGGCACGCGCCCTGGATTGCCGAGCGCGCACTTGCCCACCGGCCGTTCCGCTCGCTGGCCGATCTGGGTCAGCGCCTGCGCCAGGCCATGAGCGCAGGCGATGCCGAGACCCGGACAGCGCTGCTGCGCGCCCATCCCGAGCTGGCGGCCACGCCAGGCGCGCCCCTGGGCGCGGATTCCGCACGCGAGCAGGAACTGGCTGGATTGGCCGGCTGCACGCCCGCCGAACTCGCGCGCCTGCAGGAGTTGAACGCCGCCTACAAAACCCGGTTCGGCTTTCCCTTCGTGCTGGCCGTGCGTGGTCCGCGCGGCGCCGGCCTGACGCGCCAGTTGGTGATCGACGAATTCGCCCGCCGCCTCGACAACCCGCCGGACCTCGAATTTGAAGAGGCTCAGCAGCAGCTGCACCGCATCGCCGAAATCCGCCTGCGCGAGCGCTACGACGCCGAACCTGCCATCGGCAACGACATCTGGGACTGGGGCGAGCAACTGGCTGTCCACAGCGACCCGGGCTACGCCGAAAAAGGCCAGCTCACCGTCACCTACCTGACCGCAGCCCATCGCGCCTGCGCCGCTCTGCTGTCGCAGTGGATGCGGGATTGCGGTTTCGACGAGGTCGGCGTCGATGCCGTGGGCAACGTGGTCGGCCGCTATCTGGCCGAGAACGCCGACGCCCCCACCCTCATGACCGGCAGCCATTACGACACCGTGCGCAACGCCGGCAAGTACGACGGCCGGCTGGGCATCTTCGTGCCGATGGCCTGCGTGCGCGAACTGCACCGCCAGGGCAAACGCCTGCCTTATCACCTGGAAGTCATAGGCTTCGCGGAAGAGGAAGGCCAGCGCTACCGCGCCACCTTCCTGGGTTCCGGCGCGCTGATCGGCGACTTCAAGCCCGAATGGCTGGACCAGCAGGACGCCGACGGCATCAGCATGCGCGACGCCATGGCGCAAGCCGGCCTGCGCAGCGAGGACATCCCCAAGCTGAAGCGCGATCCCGCGCGCTACTTGGGTTTCGTCGAGGTCCATATCGAACAAGGGCCGGTGCTCTACGAAATGGGACTGCCGCTGGCCGTGGTCACGTCGATCAACGGCTGCGTGCGCTATCAGGTCCGGATCAACGGCCTGGCCTGCCATGCCGGCACCACCCCCATGAACCGCCGCCGCGACGCGGCCACCGCCGCCGCCGAACTGGCCTTGTACGTGGAGCAGCGCGCCGCTCGCGACGGCGACTCGGTGGGCACCATAGGCATGCTGGAAGTGCCTGGCGGCTCGATCAACGTGGTGCCGGGCGAATGCCGCTTCAGCCTCGACCTGCGCGCGCCCAGCGACAAGCAGCGCGATGCGCTGGCGGACGACGTGCTGGCCGAGCTCGAGGCGATTTGCCAGCGCCGCGGCCTGCGCTATGCGCTGGAAGAAACCATGCGCGCCGCCGCCGCCCCCAGCGATCCCGCCTGGCAGCAGCGCTGGGAACGCGCCGTCGACGCCCTGGGACTGCCCGTCCACCGCATGCCCAGCGGCGCCGGCCACGACGCCATGAAGCTGCACGAGGTCATGCCCCAGGCCATGCTGTTCGTGCGCGGCCAGAATTCCGGCATCAGCCACAACCCGCGCGAGTCCACCTCCAGCGACGACATCCAGCTTGCCGTGCTGGCGTTCCTGCGCCTGCTCGACGACCTTGCCCACGACACCCAATAGCCGACCATGACCGACTACGCCCGACTCGACGCCTGGATTGACGCCCACTTTGACGAGGAAGTCCGCTTCCTGCAGGAGCTGGTGCGCGTGCCGACCGACACGCCCCCCGGCAATAACGCCCCGCACGCCGAACGCACGGCCGAACTGCTGCAAGGCTTCGGCCTGGAGGCCGAGGCCCACCCGGTGCCCGCCGGGGCCGTGCGGGACTACGGGCTGCAATCCATCACCAACCTCATCGTGCGCCGCGAGTATGGCGCCGGCGGCCTGCGCGTGGCGCTCAACGCCCACGGCGACGTGGTGCCGCCAGGCGAAGGCTGGGAACACGATCCCTACGGTGGCGACATCGACAACGGCAGCCTGTACGGCCGCGCCGCCGCCGTCAGCAAGAGCGACTTCGCCAGCTACACCTACGCCCTGCGCGCGCTGGAAGCCGTCGCCCGGCCCAGCCGCGGCGCGGTCGAACTGCACTTCACCTACGACGAGGAATTCGGCGGCCTGCTCGGCCCCGGCTGGCTGTTGTCGCAGGGGCTGACCAAGCCCGACCTGCTGATCGCCGCGGGCTTCAGCTACGAAGTCGTCACCGCGCACAACGGCTGCCTGCAAATGGAAGTGACGGTGCACGGCAAGATGGCGCATGCCGCCATTCCCAGCAGCGGCGTGGACGCGCTGCAAGGCGCGGTCGCGATCCTGAACGCGCTGTACGCGCAGAACGCGCGGTATCGCGAAATCAGGTCGGAGGTGCCTGGCATCAGCCACCCCTATCTGAATGTCGGCCGCATCGAAGGCGGCACCAATACCAACGTGGTCCCTGGCAAAGTCGTATTCAAGCTGGACCGCCGCATGATCCCCGAAGAGAATGCGGCCGAAGTCGAAGCCGACATCCGCCGCATCATCCAGGAAACCGCCGCCTCCATGCCCGGTATCAGCGTGGACATCAAGCGCCTGCTGCTGGCCAATGCCATGCGTCCGCTGCCGGGCAACCAGGCGTTGGTGCAGGCGATCCAGAAGCACGGGGAGGAATTGTTCGGCGAACCCATCGCCGCCATGGGCACACCGCTCTATACCGACGTGCGCCTGTACGCCGAAGCGGGCATCCCGGGGGTGATCTACGGCGCCGGACCGCGCACCGTGCTGGAATCGCACGCCAAGCGCAACGATGAACGCGTGGTGCTGGAAGACCTGCGGCGCGCCACCAAGGTCATCGCCCGCACGCTGGCCGACCTGCTGGACGCCGCCTGATACGCCCGCCCGGCAGGACCGGCCGGGCGTATCACGCCAGCTTCATCACCCGGCGCCAGAACAGGATCGCCACCAGCACGAAGACGGCCAGGCCCAGGAACGATGCCGTGTGCTCGAAGCCCGCGCCGGCAATCGCCAACGGCGCTTCCGTGCCGGCCGCGCCGATGATGCCGGCCATCAGCACGCCGACCAGGCTTTCGCCCACGATCAGGCCCGAGGCGATCAGCACGCCGCGACGGTTGGCCGCATCCGCAAACTGCTCGTAGGGCTTGCCGGCCGCAGCCGCGCGGCGGCGCAGGGCGCGCTCCAGCAGCCAGGCCAGGACCGCGCCGACCACGATGGGCGCGGCGACGGTGGGCGGCAGATAGATGCCGATACCCACGGCCAGCACCGGGATCCGGGCCACGCGGCAGGTGCGCTTCATGATCTCGTCGACCACGATCAGGCCCACGCCGACCGCCATGCCGATCAGGATCATGGTCCAGTTGAGCTGGTGCGTGAAGATGCCGCGCGCGATCGCCAGCATCAAGGTCGCCTGCGGCGCCGACAGGGCTTGCGCCGGGTCCATGCCTTCGCGCGGCATGGCGTCGGCAAAACCGTAGGCGTTGTAGAGCAGCTCCAGCACCGGCGAGATCACCGCCGCGCCGGCCACGCAACCGATCAGCAGGGCCACCTGCTGGCGCCAGGGCGTCGCGCCCACCAGCCAGCCGGTCTTCAGGTCCTGCAGGTTGTCGTTGGAAATGGAGGCCACCGCCACCACTGCCGAGGTGCTGAAGATAGCCAGGGCAATCGCCATCTGCACGCCGTTCTCCGCGCCCAGCAGCTCGCCGCCCAGCGCCAGCATCAGGAGCGACACCAGCACGATGGCGACGATGCCCACGCCCGAGATCGGGCTGGTCGAGGAACCCACCAGGCCGGCCATGTAGCCGCAGGCCGCGGCTACCAGGAAGCCGAACACAAAAGCGAACAGCACGGCGTAGGCCACCAGCTTCCAGATCGCCGCGGGCGACAGCGGCGCACCCGACAGGAACACCTGGAAGGTCACCACCAGGACCGCCACCAGCACCAGCGTCACCGCCGAGATCCAGCCGGCCGACAGGTCGCGCTCGGTGCGCGGCGCTTGTCCAGCGCGGGCCGCGCCCGCCTTGGTCAGGGCCGCGAACGAGGCCTTGACGCCGCGCGCCATCGGCATGAACAGCGTGGCCAGCGTCCAGATGGCGCCCACGCCGATCACGCCGGCGCCGATGAAGCGCACCTGCGAAGCCCACAGGCCGGTGGCGTACTTGGCCAGCGACACATCCGCGGGCATGTCGCCCATGGCGGTCAGGATGGGTACGGCGATGCCCCAGGAAATGACCAGCCCGGTCAACATGGCCAGGCCCGCAACAATGCCGATCAGGTAGCCGGCGCCCAGCAGCGCCAGCGAAAAGCCCATGGGCAGCCGGAACACCGCGCCGCCCAGCGCGAACCAGCCGCTGACGCTGTCGCCCAAGACCCGCAAGCCGCTGGCGGCGAAGCTGACTGCGGCAGCGACCACGCCGCCGGCGACGATGTCGCCCATGCCAGTGGCCGTCTTGGCCGGCGCCCGTCCGTTTTCCTCGGCCTCGTCCTGGGCGCGTTCGGCGCTGCCCACCCGCAGGATTTCAGCGGCCGCCACGCCTTCCGGATACGGCAGGTCGCTCTGCACCACCATCACGTGGCGCAGCGGAATGGTGAACATCACGCCGAGCATGCCGCCCGCCGCGCAGATGCCCAGCGTCTGCCAGAACGGGAAGCCCTGCCAGTGCCCCATCATGACCAGGGCCGGCAGGATGAAGATGATGGATGACAGCGTGCCGGCCGCCGAGGCCTGGGTCTGCACCATATTGTTTTCAAGGATGTTCGCGTCCTTGAACAGCCGCAGGACCGACATCGAGATCACGGCGGCCGGAATGGCGGATGAGAACGTCAGGCCCACCTTCAGTCCGAGGAAGACGTTGGAGGCCGTGAAGATGACGGTGATGATTGCGCCCAGGAGGATGCCGCGGAACGTAAGTTCGGGCAACGTGACCTCTGCCGGGACGCTGATGGGTTGGGTCATTGCAGTAATTCCTATCATGCCAGCCGCGAATTCTAGCGCCTTCGCGTCCACCCTGCGGCCACCCCCTCCGGGCGGCGGCCGGGCACATCCTCGGCAGAAGCTGCCGCAAGCCGCAAAACCTGCAACAGATTATGCTGAATTTCCGGAAATTTCCCCAAAATTTTGATTACCCATGCCAGGGGCTAGGGTCTAGCATGGACGTCATAACAGGAGACGACCAGACCATGCGCGACGCCAGTTCCGCCCGCCCCGGGCAAGATATCCAGCACGACGCCGACCCCGCCGAAACCGCCGAATGGCGCGACGCGCTGGAATCGCTGGTACAGGCAGAAGGTTCCGGGCGGGCAGGCTATGTGCTGGACAATCTGCTGGGCCATGCCGCGTCGCTGGGCCTGCGCGCCAACAGCCAGACCCGCACCGCCTACCTCAACACCATCCCCGCCGACCAGGAGCCGCCCTTCCCCGGCAACCTGGCCGTGGAGGAACGCATCGCCCGCATCAACCGCTGGAACGCGCTGGCCATGGTGGTGCGCGCCAACCAGGCGCACGGCGAGCTGGGCGGCCACATCGCCAGCTACGCCTCGGCCGCCGACCTGTTCGAGGTGGGCTTCAACCACTTCTTCCGCGCGCAAAGCCAGGACGGGCCGGGCGACCTGGTCTACATGCAGCCGCACTCGGCGCCCGGCGTGTACGCCCGCGCCTACCTGGAAGGCTTCCTCGGCGAAGAAGACCTGGCGCATTTCCGCCAGGAGATCACCGCGTCGGCCCGCGGCCTGCGCGGACTGTCGTCGTACCCGCACCCGTGGCTGATGCCGGACTTCTGGCAGTTCCCCACGGGCTCGATGGGCATCGGTCCCATCAACGCCATCTACCAGGCGCGCTTCATGCGCTACCTCGAACACCGCTCGCTGGTGCCAGGCGGCGACCGCAAGGTCTGGGGCATCTTCGGCGACGGCGAAATGGACGAACCCGAATCCATCGCCGCGCTGACCCTGGCCGCGCGCGAAAAACTCGACAACCTGGTGTTCGTCGTCAACTGCAACCTGCAGCGCCTGGACGGCCCGGTGCGCGGCAACGGCCGCATCATCGACGAACTGGAAACGCTGTACGCCGGCGCCGGCTGGAACGTCATCAAGCTGGTCTGGGGCAGCGACTGGGACGCCCTCCTGCGGCGCGACACCAATGGCGCCCTGGCGCGCGCTTTCGCCAATACCGTGGACGGACAATTCCAGACCTTTGCGGCCAACGACGGCGCCTTCAACCGCGCGCACTTCTTCAACCAGAATCCCGAACTGGCCGCCCTGGTGGCCGACTGGAGCGACGAGGCCATCGACCGGCTGCACCGCGGCGGCCATGACATGGTGAAGATCCATGCGGCCTACCACCGCGCCGCGAGCCATCGCGGCCAGCCCACGGTCATCCTGGCGCAGACCAAGAAGGGCTTCGGCATGGGATCCGCCGGCCAGGGCAAGATGACCACGCACCAGCAAAAGAAGCTGGACGACGAGGCGTTGCTGGCCTTCCGCGACCGCTTCGCGCTGCCGATCTCGGACGCCGACTGCCTGGCGCTGAAATTCTACCGCCCGGCCGAAGACAGCGCCGAACTGCGCCACCTGCAAGCGCGCCGCGCCGCGCTGGGCGGCCACATTCCCCGCCGCAACACCGAGGCTCCCCGGCTGGCGCCGCCGGACGCGGAACACTGGGCGCGCTTCGCGCTGGCCGCGGACGGCAAGGAAATGTCGTCCACCATGGCCATCGTGCGCATGCTGACCGCGCTGCTCAAGGACGCCGCCGTGGGGCCGCGCATCGTGCCTATCGTGGCCGACGAGGCGCGCACCTTCGGCATGGCCAACCTGTTCCGCCAGATCGGCATCTATTCGGCGCAAGGCCAGCTCTACGAACCCGAGGACATAGGCTCGGTGCTGTACTACCGCGAGGCGCGCGACGGCCAGATCCTGGAAGAAGGCATTACCGAGGCCGGCGCGATTTCCTCGTGGACGGCCGCCGGCACCAGCTACTCGGTCAACGGCCTGCCGATGCTGCCCTTCTATATCTATTACTCGATGTTCGGCTTCCAGCGCATTGGCGACCTGATCTGGGCCGCGGCCGACCAGCGCACGCGCGGCTTCCTCATCGGCGCCACCTCCGGCCGCACCACCCTGGGCGGCGAAGGCCTGCAGCACCAGGACGGCTCCAGCCACATCATTGCAGCCACCGTGCCCAACTGCCGCGCCTATGACCCGGCCTACGCCTTCGAGGTCGCCGTCATCGTCGAACACGGCATGCGCCGCATGCTCAACGAACAGCGCGACGAGTTCTACTACCTGACCGTCACCAACGAAAACCTGGCGCAGCCCGACATGCCGGCGGGCGAGGACGTGCGCGAGGGCATCCTGCGCGGCATGTACCGCCTGCGGCCCGCGCGCGCGCAGGCCCAGGTGCGCCTGCTGGGCGCGGGCCCGATGCTGCGCGAGGCGGAACTCGCGGCAGAACGCCTGCAGGCCGATTACGGCGTGGACGCGGAGGTCTGGAGCGTCACCAGCTACTCCGAGCTGGCGCGCGCCGGCCGCGAAGCCGAACGCGCCCGCGTGCTTGGTCTGGATGCCAGTGTCGACTGGGTCCGGACCTGCCTGGGCGCAAGCAACGCTCCGGTCGTCGCCGCCAGCGACTACGTGCGCGCCGTGCCGGAACAGATCCGCGCCTGGGTGCCCGCGCCCTACCGCACGCTGGGCACCGACGGCTTCGGCCGCAGCGACACCCGCGCCCAACTGCGCGACTTCTTCGAGGTCAGCGCGGACTGGATCGTGCTGCACGCCCTGGACAGCCTGGACCGCCAGCAAGATGCCCAGGCGCTGCGCGCGCGCTTGAATGCCGGCGCGCGCCAGACGCCGCCCTGGGAACTGTAGGATTGCCATCCGCGATGCAGCGAGGTTTTGCGCAAAATCGTCCATTCGCTGCACCGCAACAACCAAGCACCCGCGCTTTCTGTTGAAATACGGGTGTTCCCAAGCATTTCCAAAAAAATACGGCGGGCCGCGAGCCCGCCTTTTGCAATCCGATTTCCTTTCCATTTAGCGCCCTCAAGGCCTGTATCCCATGGACGAAACTCTCACCAAAATGGCGTTGGACTACCACGCCTACCCCACCCCCGGCAAAATCTCGGTCACCCCGACCAAGACCCTGGCCAACCAGGACGACCTGTCCCTGGCCTACTCCCCCGGCGTGGCGGCCGCCTGCATGGCCATCTTCGACCAAGGCGATGACGCCGCCTCGAAGTACACCTCGCGCGGCAACCTGGTGGGCGTGATCACCAACGGCACCGCCGTGCTGGGCCTGGGCAACATCGGCCCGCTGGCCGCCAAGCCCGTGATGGAAGGCAAGGGTTGCCTGTTCAAGAAGTTCGCCGGCATCGACGTCTTCGACATCGAACTGGCCGAGAACGATCCCGACAAGCTGGTCGACATCATCGCGGCGCTGGAGCCCACCCTGGGCGGCGTCAACCTCGAGGACATCAAGGCGCCCGAGTGCTTCTACATCGAGAAGAAGCTGCGCGAGCGCATGAAGATCCCCGTCTTCCATGACGACCAGCACGGCACCGCCATCATTTCGTCGGCCGCCATCCTGAACGGCCTGAAGGTCGTGGGCAAGGACATCGGCAAGGTCAAGCTGGCCTGCTCGGGCGCCGGCGCCGCCGCCATCGCCTGCCTGGACCTGCTGGTCCACCTGGGCGTCAAGCGCGAGAACATCTACGTGGTGGACTCGCGCGGCGTGATCTGGGACGGCCGCGACGAAAACATGGAGGCCAACAAGAAGCGCTACGCGCAGAAGACCGACGCGCGCACGCTGGCCGACGTGGTCAACGGCGCCGACGTGTTCCTGGGCTGCTCGACCGCCGGCGTGCTGACCGCCGACATGGTCAAGACCATGGCCGCCAGCCCGCTGATCCTGGCGCTGGCCAATCCGGAACCGGAAATCCGTCCCGAAGTGGCCAAGGCCGCCCGTCCGGACTGCATCATCGCCACCGGCCGTTCGGACTACCCGAACCAGGTCAACAACGTGCTGTGCTTCCCGTTCATCTTCCGCGGCGCCATGGATGCCGGCGCCTCGCGCATCACGGAAGAAATGAAGCTGGCTTGCGTCAAGGCCATCGCCGAACTGGCGCAAGCCGAACAGAACGACGAAGTGGCCCGCGCCTACGCCGGCCAGGAACTGTCGTTCGGCCCGGACTACATCATTCCCAAGCCCTTCGACCCGCGCCTGATCGTCCAAATCGCGCCGGCCGTGGCGCAAGCCGCCGCCGACTCCGGCGTGGCCGCCCGTCCCATCGAGGACATCGAAGCCTACCGCCAGAAACTGATGGGCTTCGTGTACCACTCGGGCCAGCTGATGCGTCCGCTGTTCGCCCAGGCCAAGAAGGCGCCCAAGCGCGTCATCTACGCTGACGGCGAAGACGAACGCGTGCTGCGCGCGGTGCAGACCGTGGCCGATGAGAAGCTGGCGTTCCCGATCCTGATCGGCCGCCCGGCCGTCATCGAGATGCGCATCAAGAAGTTCGGTCTGCGCCTGGTCGCCGGCCAGGACTTCGAGATCGTCGATCCGGAAGACGACAGCCGCTTCAACGAGACCTGGGCTGCGTACTACCAGCTGAAGGGCCGCGAAGGCGTGACGCCGGCCATCGCCAAGGCGATGATCCGCAAGCACAACACGCTGATCGGCGCGATGCTGCTGCGCCGCGGCGACGCCGACGCGCTGCTTTGCGGCGTGGCCAGCAAGTACGACAACCAGCTCAAGTACATCGATGAAATCATCGGCAAGAAGGAAGGCCAGACCTACGCCGCCCTGAACGTGCTGATGCTGCCCGACCAGACGCTGTTCGTCACCGACACCCACGTCAACGAGAACCCCACGGCCGAGGAAGTCGCCAGCATCACCATCCAGGCCGCGGACGAAATGCTGCGCTTTGGCGTGGTGCCGAAGATCGCCCTGCTGTCGCACTCCAACTTCGGCAGCCGCGTGACAGAATCCTCGCGCAAGATGGCCGCCGCGCGCCAGATGGTGCAGGACCGCGCTCCCGACCTGGAAGTCGACGGCGAGATGCACGCCGACGCCGCCCTGTCGGAAAAGATCCGCGTCCTGGCCTATCCGGACAGCACGCTCAAGGGCCGCGCCAACTTGCTCGTCATGCCCACGCTGGACACCGGCAACATCACGTACAACATGCTGAAGATGACCGGCAGCAATGGCGTCGCGATGGGTCCGATCCTGCTGGGCGCGGCTCGCCCCGTGCACATCCTGACCACCAGCGCCACCGTGCGCCGCATCGTCAACATGACGGCGCTGGCCGTGGTGGACGCGCAGCAGGAAGCCGCCGAGGCCGCCAAGAAGCGTCGTTGATGATCGACCGCCGCTAAGGCAAAGAGCGCCCCTCGGGGCGCTCTTTTTCATTGCCGAGGGTCACGCCATCAAGATAGCTGCCCTACCCGCGCTGATGGTAAAAACCAAGTTCGACCTTGTTTTCTGGAGTCAACATGCTGGCCGACGCTTTGTATGCCTGGTTTCACTACCTGGCCATTTTCCTGCTCGTGGTGGTCCTGACGGCCGAAGCCGTGCTGCTGCGGCCCGATCTCAGCGCCAGCGGCCTCAAGCGCCTGGTCATTTATGACCGCCTCTATGCGCTGAGCGCCGTGGTCGTGCTTGTCACCGGCGTGCTGCGCCTGACGCTGGGCGCCAAGGGCGCCGCGTTCTACATGAGCAATCCCTGGTTTCACGCCAAGATCACGCTCTTCGTCGTCATCGGCCTCTGTTCGATCGCGCCTACGATGACATTCCTGCGCTGGGCCAAGCAGTCCCGCCAACAGCCGGGCTTCTTGCCTGTTGCGGCCGACATCAAGCGCGCCCGCCGCTGGGTCATGATCGAATCGCACCTGTTCATCTTCCTGCCGCTGTTCGCCGTGCTGATGGCGCGCGGCATCGGCGCATAAGGCAGGCTCCCCGGCCTGCTGCGTGGTTCAGGGGCAGGCCGCGCGGCTGGGCTGCGGTTCCTCGTCGCCCACGATGATGGTGGCGAAGTGGAACACGCCCGCCTCATCGTTCTTGAGCACGTCCACGACCTCGCCGGCCAGCGTCTGCATGACCGACATGCCCTCGGGCACGTCGGCGTGACCGTCACGCCGGGCAACTTGGCCGTCCCAGGGGCTCAGCACCAGCACGCCCGGATACGGCTCGCGCGCATCGCCGCGGCCGCGCCGCGCCGACTTGACCTGGGTGCCTGCGGCATAGCTCACTCCGCCGAAACGCGTCGGGCAGGCCAGTTCCGCATCGCTGACCCGCAACAGGCGCCGCGCCTCGTCGAGGTACAGCCGGGGCTCGCTCAAAGGCAGCCCGAATATCTTGACCGCCACCGGGTTCTTGACCTCGATGCGCCAGCGATCCGGATCGCGCGATCCATCGGTGTAGACGGTGCCGCTCGAGCCGTAGACGATGGAGCCCGGCGCAAGGTCCACGGTCTCGACCCGGTTGCCCGGGCCCAGCACGCACTTGTCGAACGCCTTCGTGGCGCCGTCGCTCGCCACCTCGAATTCGATGTCCTGTGTGGCGTCGCACTGCCAACCCTGCACCGCCTGGCTACCCGCGCCGCGCAGGATCACATTGCGCGGGTAGCGGCGCAGCAAGGCGTAGGTTTCGTTGTCGTAATCGGTGTTGAGATAGCGCCGGGCGCTCGACGCCAGTACCCCGTACATGGCCACAGGCTGTGGAAACTCCGCTTCGAGATAGGTTTCCAGTTGCCCTTCGTCCTGCAGCTTCAGTCGCGTTCCCGCTGGCATGGCAATGCCGCCGACCGTGGTGGTTTCCTGCAGCGTGATATTGCGGGCGGCCTCCGCACGGGCGCCCTCCCGCTCAATCTGCCAGACCACCGTCTGGACCCAGGCATAGAAAGCGAACGGCACGACCAGCACGATCGACGCCAGTGCAGAAGTCTTCCAGTACTTGCGTACAGTGCGGCGCGCGCCCGCGCTCACCGCCAAGACCACGGCCCAGCCGAGCAGCAGCAGGCCCGCAAGAAAACCCAGGGAAACGAAGATGTAGAAGCCGGCGGAAGGCAATGCTATGGGAATCATGGCATGGATGATAAACGCCAAACCCAAACGCCAAGTGCAGACACCGAGCTGCCCGCCCGTCTTCGCACGGCAAACGGCAACAAAAAACCGCCCGAAGGCGGTTTCTTGGTCAAGCCAGGCAGCAGCGTATCAACGCTTGTCCATCGGCGGCACGTCGCGCGTGACCGAACCGGTGAACAGCTGGCGCGGACGGCCGATCTTGTAATCGGGATCCGACAGCATTTCGTTCCACTGGGCGATCCAGCCCACCGTGCGGGCCAGCGCGAAGATGGCCGTGAACAGCGAGGTCGGGATGCCGATGGCGCGCTGGACGATACCCGAGTAGAAGTCCACGTTCGGGTACAGCTTGCGCTGGACGAAGTACGGATCCGACAGGGCGATGCGTTCCAGTTCCATGGCCAGCTTGAACAGCGGGTCGTTTTCCAGGCCCAGGGCCGAGAGCACTTCCTTGCAGGTTTCCTGCATCAGCTTGGCGCGCGGGTCGTAGTTCTTGTAGACGCGGTGGCCAAAGCCCATCAGGCGCACGCCCGAGTTCTTGTCCTTGACCTTCTCCATGAACTCGCCGACCTTGGCGATGCCGCCGTTGGCTTGCAGTTCTTCCAGCATCTGCAGGCAAGCTTCGTTGGCGCCGCCGTGAGCCGGGCCCCACAGGCAAGCCACGCCGGCCGAGATGGCGGCGAACGGGTTGGTGCCCGACGAGCCGCACAGGCGCACGGTCGAGGTCGAAGCGTTCTGCTCGTGGTCGGCGTGCAGGATGAAGATGCGGTCCAGCGCGCGCTCGACGACTTCGTTGACCTTGTAGTCTTCGCACGGCGTGGCGAACATCATGCGCAGGAAGTTGCCCGTGTAGGACAGGTCGTTCTGCGGGTAGATGAAGGGCTGGCCTTGCGAGTACTTATAGGCCATCGCGACCAGCGTCGGCATCTTGGCGATCAGGCGGATGGCCGAGATGTGGCGATGCTGCGGGTTCGTGATGTCGGTGGAGTCGTGGTAGAACGCGGACAGCGCGCCGACCAGGCCGGTCAGGACGGCCATCGGGTGCGCGTCGCGGCGGAAGCCGCGCAGGAAGAAGTGCAGCTGCTCGTTCACCATCGTGTGATGGGTCACTTGCGAATCGAAGTCGGCCTTCTGGTCCTTGTTGGGCAGTTCGCCGTTCAGGATCAGGTAGCAGATGTCCATGAAGTCGCAATTGACGGCCAATTGCTCGATGGGGTAGCCGCGGTACAGCAGTTCGCCCTTGTCGCCGTCGATGTACGTGATGCCCGATTCGCAGGCGGCGGTGGACATGAAGCCGGGGTCAAACGTGAACATGCCCGTCTGGCCGTACAGCTTGCGGATGTCGATCACATCCGGACCAACCGTACCCTTGTAAACAGGGAACTCAATGGGGGCGCTGCCATCCGAGAAGGATAGAGTGGCTTTTTTGTCAGACAGGTTCATGTTCATTCCTCTCAATTAATCAGAGCGCGCGCATCTGGCCAATGATGCTCCGAAGCCTGGGCGTGTCCAGCGCGCCCTCAAGCTCTTTGCGGGCCAGCAGCAGATCGAGAAGGTCGTTGTCTCCCATCTCGAAGAGCTGCGTCAATGCCGCCACGTCATCATCGGTAAGCTCAGCCTCGTGGGCATCCAGATACCGGGTGATGATCAAGTCGTTTTCGAGCAAACCGCGGCGCGCCCGCCAACGCAAACGCGCCCGCTCCAATTCAGTTAGCTTGCTCATCTTTCCATACACCTAAAAAAAGCCCCGGCGCCGCACCCGCTACGCGGGTTTGCTGTCCCCGAGGGGACGTTTTTGCCTTGGGACAGCCCGGCGGCAATAACGCCGCCGGAGGCAAAAATACGCTTGTTCAAAACTAGACCGTGCGGCGAACCATCAGTTCCTTGATCTTGCCGATCGCCTTGGTCGGGTTCAGTCCCTTGGGACAGACGTCGACGCAATTCATGATGGTGTGGCAACGGAACAGGCGGTACGGATCTTCCAGGTTGTCCAGACGGCTGCCCGTGGCTTCGTCGCGGCTGTCGGCGATGAAGCGGTAGGCTTGCAGCAGGCCGGCCGGGCCGACGAACTTGTCCGGGTTCCACCAGAACGACGGGCAGGAAGTGGAACAGCACGCGCACAGAATGCACTCGTACAGGCCATCCAGCTCTTCGCGCGCCTCGGGCGACTGCAGACGCTCTTTTTCGGGCGGCGGCGTGTCGTTGATGAGGTACGGGCGGATCGAGTGGTACTGGTTGAAGAAGTGCGTCATGTCCACGATCAAGTCGCGGATGACGGGCAGGCCCGGCAGCGGACGCAGAACGATGGGTTCCTTCAGTTCGCGCAGGTTGGTGGTGCACGCCAGACCGTTCTTGCCGTTGATGTTCATGGCGTCCGAGCCGCACACGCCTTCACGGCACGAGCGGCGCAGGGCCAGGCTGTCATCGACGTCGTTCTTGATGCGCACCAGCGCATCGAGCAGCATCTTGTCGGTCGGCTGGAGTTCGACTTCCAGCTTCTGCATGTACGGGCGCTCGTCCTTGTCCGGATCGTAGCGGTAGATTTCGAACTTGACGATTCTCTTGTTGCTCATAGTGGGCTCAATCCGGACTTAGAAGGTACGCGCCTTGGGCGGGAAGGACTCGACCGTCAGCGGCTTCATCTGCACGGGCTTGTAATCCAGGCGGCTGCCTTCGGAGTACCACAGCGTGTGCTTCAGCCAGTTTTCGTCGTCGCGCGTCGGGTGGTCGTCCAGCGCGTGCGCGCCGCGGCTTTCGGTGCGGGCGGCGGCCGACTTGATGGTGGCGCGGGCCACTTCCGTCATGTTCGCCATTTCCAGCGCCTCGACGCGCGCGGTGTTGAACACCTTGGACTTGTCCTTGAAGTAGATATTGTCGGCTTGCTTGGCCAGATCTTCGATCTGGGTCACGCCTTCGTTCAGCAGTTCCAGCGTGCGGAACACGCCGCAGTGGCGCTGCATCGAGAAGCGGATGGCATTGCCGATGTCCTGGGTCTTTTCGCCCGAGGTGCGCGATTCCAGCTTGTTGACGCGGTCCAGCGAGAATTCGACGGCTTGCTGCGGCACGGGCTGGTGCGCGTGCTGGCGTTCCGGATGCGAATTGACGATGTGGTTGCCGGTGGCGCGGCCGAACACGATCAGGTCCAGCAGCGAGTTGGTGCCCAGGCGGTTGGCGCCGTGCACCGACACCGCGGCGCATTCGCCGATGGCGTACAGGCCGTTGACGACCTTGTTTTCGCCATTTTCGCGCGACAACACCTGACCGTGGTAGTTGGCCGGAATGCCGCCCATCTGGTAGTGGATGGTCGGAACGACGGGGATCGGTTCCTTGATCGGGTCCACGTTGCCGAACTTGATGGCAATTTCGCGGATCGAGGGCAGGCGCTTGTTGATGACGTCGGCGCCCAGGTGATCCAGCTTGAGGACCACGTAGCTGCCGTCCGGACCGCAGCCGCGGCCTTCCTTGATTTCCTGGTCCATCGAGCGCGACACGAAGTCACGCGGAGCCAGGTCCTTCAGCGTGGGCGCATAGCGCTCCATGAAGCGTTCGCCATCCTTGTTCAGCAGGATGCCGCCTTCGCCGCGCACGCCTTCCGTGATCAGCACGCCGGCGCCGGCCACGCCGGTCGGGTGGAATTGCCAGAATTCCATGTCCTGCAGCGGGATGCCCGCACGGGCGGCCATGCCCAGGCCGTCACCGGTGTTGATGAAGGCGTTGGTGGAAGCGGCCCAGATGCGGCCGGCGCCGCCGGTGGCCAGCACCGTGGTCTTGGCTTCCAGGATGTAGATTTCGCCCGTTTCCATTTCGAGGGCGGTCACGCCCACGACGTCGCCCGCTTCGTTGCGCAGCAGGTCCAGCGCCATCCATTCGACGAAGAACTGGGTGCGCGCGGCGACGTTGCGCTGGTAGAGGGTGTGCAGCAGCGCGTGGCCGGTGCGGTCGGCAGCGGCACAGGCGCGCTGGACCGGCTTTTCACCGAAGTTGGCGGTGTGGCCACCGAACGGACGCTGGTAGATGGTGCCGTCGGGGTTGCGGTCGAACGGCATGCCGAAGTGCTCGAGCTCGTACACGGCGTTCGGCGCTTCGCGGCACATGAATTCGATGGCGTCCTGGTCGCCCAGCCAGTCCGAACCCTTGACGGTGTCGTACATGTGCCAGTACCAGTTGTCTTCGCTCATGTTGCCCAGCGAGGCGCTCACGCCGCCTTGCGCGGCAACGGTGTGCGAACGCGTGGGGAACACCTTGGACAGCACTGCAACGGACAGGCCCGCTTGGGACAGTTGCAGCGAACAACGCATGCCGGCTCCGCCGGCGCCAACGACCACCACATCAAACTGGCGGCGCGGCAGGGATTTCATGACAGAGACCACGGCTTAAATGCTCCAGAGGATTTGCGCGAAGTAAACGACCGAACCGACCAGCCAGAGGATCGTCAGCACTTGCAGCAGCAGGCGCACGCCCACCGACTTGACGTAGTCCATCCAGATGTCGCGCACACCAATCCAGGCATGCCAGGCCAGCGCAATGAATGCAAGGGTGGCCAGGATCTGGCCAACCGGAAGAACGCCCACGTAGAAATTGAACAGTGCGGTCCAGTGTTCGTACGTGAAGGCCGGCATCATCAGGATGCCGATGAGCAGCACCAGCGTGTACACGGCCATGATGACGGCGGTGATGCGCTGGATGATGAAATCCATGACGCCGTAGTGGGCGCCCACGACCAGACGCTTGGGTCCGTAGTTTTTGACGTCGGCCATTACAGCACTCCGAACAGTTTGAGAGCGAACACCAAGGTCAGCGCCAGGCTCACCCCGAAAACCACGCCGGCGCTCTTCTTGGCCGACAGTTTGTCGATGCCGATGTGCAGATCCAGCAGCAGGTAGCGGATGCCGGCACAGAAGTGGTGCAGGTAGCCCCAGATCAGGACCAGGAAGACAAGCTTGACTATCGGGTTGCCAGCGTACGCGGCCACGGCTGCGAACGTCTGCGGCGCGGCCACGCTGGCCGCGAACAGCGGCAGGATGACCAAGGGAAGACAGAGGAACAGCAGCGCGCCGCTGACGCGGTGCAGAATGGACAGCTTGCCGGCCAGGGGCAGGCGGTAGCTGGCGAGTTGCGCAATACCAATATTGCGAAACTGCGGACGTGGCTTGGCAGCGGTGTCGGACATGACGGCCTCGGTGTTTCGGAACTAGGGAATCGTTACGGCGGAAATGCCGTCGCCCTTGCGGGCAAACACGGTATTTTCGCCCAGAGATAGGGTCGGTATCAAATCGTAGGTAAAAAGATCATCAATTCAGACTATTGCGGTAGTGGTATCGATCGGTCAAGTACAACCCCCGGCGAATTTCCATGGGGCGGTCACCATACGTATAAGACACCCTATCCACCTGCAACAACGGCGTCCCGGCGGGAACATTAAGCAGCGGACAGACCTCGGCCGGCGCAATCACCGCGCGCAGCTTTTCGTCCGCGCGCACCATGCTCACGCCGAACTCGGATTCGAACAGACCATAGAGCGGCGCCTTGTTGGCGCTCAGCAGTTCCAGGGTCAGTCCACGGAAAATGGAACCAGGCAGCCAGATGTCGTCCACCACGGTGGGCGCCTGCCCCAGGGACAGCAGGCGGCGGATCATGATGACGGTTTCGCCGGCCCGCAGGTCCAGGGCGCGCGCGATCTCGGCGGGCGCCCGCAGGCGCCGGCATTCCAGGATGCGGCTTTCCGCCCGGCCGGCCTCGCCTTCGTCGGCGGCCAGGCGCAGGAAGCGGTAGCGCACGCGCGCTTCGTGGTGGGTGGCGACAAAAGTGCCCTTGCCCTGGCGCCGCAGCAGCATGTGCTCGGCGGCCAGCTCGTCGACCGCCTTGCGCACCGTGCCCTGGCTCACCTGGAAACGGGCGGCCAGATCGATTTCGCTGGGGATGAGCTCGCCGGGCTTCCATTCGCCGCGTTCCAGGCTCTGGACAAGCAGATCCTTGATTTGCCGGTAGAGCGGACTGAAAGCGGCCCCCTCGCCCGCCGTGCGGGCGGCGCGAATGCGTAAGGAGGTTTCGGGCCGGGGCTCTGCCATGGATCTTTTCGATTGAGTCATGTTTATCCGGGAAATGGGAGGGCGGCGCAAGGCAGCGAACCCATCCGCAATGCGCTGCTGCCGCCAGTGTTCTGGCTTGATACAGGCGCGCAACCGAAACCGGGCTGCGGCGCATTCGAATAAACGCTCTATTGTGGCATATCGGCCGCAACACTGTCCAACGTCTTATGTCTTATATAAGATAGAAGAGCAATTGACGGACACGTAAATTCGATCTAGGATTCAACGCTGCCCAGGCCCTGCGCCAGCCACCGTGCGCACCTCCGCGCCCGCCGCTGCGCACGCTGCCGCACCCGCGTTGATTTTCACGCCCAACGATTACACTGATTGGTGAGATTTTTTCTCGCCAAACCATTACGGAGAACGTCCATGTCCAAGCCTGCCTTGCGTGTCGCCGTCACCGGCGCCGCCGGCCAAATCGGTTACGCACTGCTATTCCGCATCGCCTCGGGCGAAATGCTGGGTAAAGATCAACCCGTCATCCTGCAACTGCTGGAAATTCCCGACGAGAAAGCGCAAAAGGCCCTGAAGGGCGTCATCATGGAACTGGATGACTGCGCCTTCCCGCTGCTGCAAGAAGTCACCGCCCACAGCGACCCGCGCACCGCCTTCAAGGACGCCGACGTGGCCCTGCTGGTCGGCGCCCGCCCGCGCGGCCCCGGCATGGAACGCAAGGACCTGCTGTCGGTCAACGCCCAGATCTTCACGGCTCAGGGCAAGGCCCTGAACGACGTCGCCAGCCGCAACGTCAAGGTCCTGGTCGTGGGCAACCCGGCCAACACCAACGCCTACATCGCCATGAAGTCGGCGCCGGACCTGCCCGCCAAGAACTTCACCGCCATGCTGCGCCTGGACCACAACCGCGCCCTGTCGCAACTGGCCGCCAAGTCGGGCAAGGCCGTCGCCGACATCGAAAAGCTGGTCGTGTGGGGCAACCACTCGCCCACGATGTACCCCGACTACCGCTTCGCCACCGTCGGCGGCGAATCGCTGTCCAAGCTGATCAACGACGACGCCTGGAACCGCGACACGTTCATCCCCACCGTGGGCAAGCGCGGCGCCGCCATCATCGAAGCCCGCGGCCTGTCCTCGGCCGCTTCGGCCGCCAACGCCGCCATCGACCACGTCCGTGACTGGGTCCTGGGCAGCAACGGCAAGTGGGTCACGATGGGCATCCCGTCGGACGGCTCCTACGGCATCCCGGAAGGCATCATCTACGGCGTGCCGGTCACGACCGAAAACGGCGAATACAAGCGCATCGAAGGCCTGGAAATCGACGCCTTCTCGCGCGAGCGCCTGGACTTCACGCTGAAAGAGCTCCTCGAAGAGCGCGACGGCGTCAAGGACCTGCTGAAGTAAGCAGCGCATGAGTAAAGAATTGGGCCCGTTTGCGCGGGCCCAATTCCTAGGCAAGAGCGAAACATAAACCTGTCCCTTTGCTCCTGCGCAAAGGAATGTCGCGAAGGGGACAGATTTATTTTCCGGCCAGTCCTTCCATCCGGGGCATTCTGAAAACACCCGGTCCAAATTACGGAGACCACCCATGTCCAGACCCGAATCCGCCGGCGCCCTCTTCCGCCGCGCACTCGCCGAAGAAAGCCCGCTGCAGATCATCGGCGCCATCAACGCCAACCACGCACTGCTGGCCAAGCGCGCCGGCTACCGCGCGATCTACCTGTCCGGCGGCGGCGTCGCGGCTGGCTCGCTGGGTCTGCCCGACCTGGGCATCAACACCATGGACGACGTGCTGACCGACGTGCGCCGCATCACCGACGTCTGCGACGTGCCGCTGGTGGTGGACATCGACACCGGCTTCGGCCCCTCGGCATTCAACATCGCCCGCAGCGTCAAGAGCCTGATCAAGTTCGGCGCCGCCGCCTGCCACATCGAAGACCAGGTCGGCGCCAAGCGCTGCGGCCACCGCCCGGGCAAGGAAATCGTCTCGACCGAGGAAATGGCCGACCGCGTCAAGGCCGCGGCCGACGCCCGCACCGACACCGATTTCTACCTGATCGCCCGCACCGACGCGATCGCCTCGCACGGCGTCGACGCCGCCATCGAGCGCGCGCTGGCCTGCGTGGAAGCGGGCGCCGACGCCATCTTCGCCGAAGCCGCCTACGACTTGCCCACCTACGACCGCTTCGTCAAGGCAGTCAAGGTGCCGGTGCTGGCCAACATCACCGAATTCGGCAAGACGCCGCTGTTCTCGGTGGAAGAACTGAAGAGCGTGGGCGTGGGCATGGTGCTCTACCCGCTGTCGGCCTTCCGCGCCATGAACAAGGCCGCCGAAGCGGTCTACACCGCCATCCGCCGCGACGGCCACCAGAAGAACGTGGTGGATCTGATGCAGACGCGCGAAGAACTGTACGACCGCATCGGCTATCACGAATTCGAATCCAAGTTGGACGCGCTTTTCCAGAAAGGCAAGGCGTAAGCAAGCCCTCGGTTTCCGGCGCCGCGGCAACCGCCCGGCGCCTTGCATGCCCACCCCATAGCAACGACCATCGCGAAAGGAAGGAGTAGAGACATGAGCACGGCTCCCAAGAAGCAAGTGGCCAAATCGGACGCCAAGCCGGAAGAAAAAGCCGGCTTCAAGCCCAAGAAATCGGTTGCGCTGTCTGGCGTTGTCGCCGGCAACACGGCGCTGTGCACGGTTGGCCGCAGCGGCAACGACCTGCACTACCGCGGCTACGACATCCTGGATATCGCCCACACCAGCGAATTCGAGGAAATCGCCCACTTGCTCGTCCACGGCAAGCTGCCGAACAAGGCCGAACTGAAGGCCTACAAGGAAAAGCTGCGCAGCCTGCGCGGCCTGCCCGCCCAGCTGCAAGCCGCGCTGGAGGCCCTGCCCGCCGCCAGCCACCCCATGGACGTGATGCGCACCGCCGTGTCGGTGCTGGGTTGCGTGCTGCCTGAAAAAGACGACCACAACACCCCGGGCGCGCGCGACATCGCCGACCGCCTGATGGCCAACCTGGGCTCGGCGCTGCTGTACTGGTACCACTACAGCCACAACGGCCGCATCATCGACGTGCAGACGGACGACGACAGCATCGGCGGCCACTTCCTGCACCTGCTGCACGGCGAAAAGCCCAGTGATGATTGGGTCAAGGCCATGCACATCTCGCTGAACCTGTACGCCGAGCATGAATTCAACGCGTCCACGTTCACCGCCCGCGTCATCGCCGGCACCGGCTCGGACATGTTCTCCGCCATCTCGGGCGCCATCGGCGCGCTGCGCGGCCCCAAGCACGGCGGCGCCAACGAAGTGGCCTTCGACGTGCAGAAGCGCTATGACACGCCGGACGAGGCCGAGGCCGACATCCGCCGCCGCGTCGAAGCCAAGGAAGTTATCATCGGCTTTGGCCACCCCGTCTACACCGTGTCCGACCCGCGCAACAAGGTCATCAAGGAAGTGGCCAAGAAGCTGTCCAAGCAGGCCGGCAGCACCAAGATGTTCGACATCGCCGAACGCTTGGAAACGGTCATGTGGGACATCAAGAAGATGTTCCCCAACCTGGACTGGTTCTCGGCCGTCAGCTATCACATGATGGGAGTCCCGACCGCCATGTTCACGCCGCTGTTCGTCATCGCGCGCACGGCGGGCTGGTCGGCCCACATCATCGAACAGCGCGTCGACAACAAGATCATCCGCCCCACCGCCAATTACGTGGGCCCGGAAGACCAGAAGTTCGTTCCTCTGGAAAAGCGCAAGTAAGACCGGGACACGGACGAGGGCACGGCATGGCCACCTGTATTCATTCCATGGAGAGGTACCGCTATGTCTGCCCCGTTCTCCAACGTCCGTCCCGATCCCGACCAGGTCCTGGTCGACATCGCCGACTACGTCCTGAAGTATGAAATCCAGAGCGGCCTGGCGTACGAGACGGCACGCAACTGCCTGATCGACACGCTGGGCTGCGGCCTGGAAGCGCTGGAATACCCGGCGTGCAAGAAACTGCTGGGCCCCATCGTACCCGGCACGACCGTGCCCCACGGCGCCAAGGTGCCTGGCACCCAATTCCAGCTCGATCCCGTACAAGCCGCGTTCAACATCGGCACGATGATCCGCTGGCTGGACTTCAATGACACCTGGCTGGCCGCCGAATGGGGCCACCCGTCCGACAACCTGGGCGGCATCCTGGCCACCGCCGACTGGCTGTCCCGCACCGCGGTCGCGGCGGGCAAGCCGCCCCTGCTGATGCGCGACGTGCTGACCGGCATGATCAAGGCGCATGAGATCCAGGGCTGCATCGCGCTGGAGAACTCCTTCAACAAAGTCGGCCTGGACCACGTGGTGCTGGTCAAGGTGGCCTCCACCGCCGTGGTGGCGCAGATGCTGGGCCTGAGCCGCGAGGAAGTGATCAACGCGGTATCGCTGGCCTGGGTCGACGGCCAAAGCCTGCGCACCTATCGCCACGCACCCAACACCGGCAGCAGGAAGAGCTGGGCCGCGGGCGACGCCACCAGCCGCGCCGTGCGCCTGGCGCTGATCGCCAAGACCGGCGAAATGGGCTACCCGTCCGTGCTCACGGCCAAGACCTGGGGCTTTTACGATGTGCTGTTCAAGGGCCAGCCGTTCAGGTTCCAGCGGCCCTATGGCAGCTACGTGATGGAAAACGTGCTGTTCAAGATCTCGTTCCCGGCCGAGTTCCACGCGCAAACCGCCGTCGAATGCGCCATGGAGGTCCACAGCCGCCTGAAAGCCGCCGGCAAGAGCGCCGACGACATCGCGAAAATCACGATCCGCACACACGAGGCCTGCATCCGCATCATCGACAAGAAGGGCCCGCTCGCGAACCCGGCTGACCGGGACCACTGCATCCAGTACATGGTGGCGGTGCCGACGCTGTACGGCCGCCTGACCGCAGCCGACTACGAGGACGCGGTGGCGCAGGATCCCCGCATCGACGCGCTGCGCGACAAGATCGTCTGCGTCGAAGACCCCGCCTACACCCGCGACTATCACGACCCCGACAAGCGTTCGATCGCCAATGCGCTGACGGTGGAATTCAAGGACGGCACCCGGCTGGACGAAATCGTCTGCGAGTATCCCATCGGCCACAAGCGCCGCCGCGCCGAAGGCATACCGCTGCTGGAAGCCAAGTTCCGCACCAACCTGGCGCGCATGTTCCCTGCCCGCCAGCAGGACCGCATCCTGCAGGCCTCGCTGGACCAGAAGCGGCTGGAAGCCATGCCGGTGCACGAGTACGTCGACCTGTACGTGATCTGAGCCACCGCCCCGCAAAGCCCCGTCCGCGGGGCTTTGCTCCGGCCCTGGGCGCAGGGTGGCGCAGCTTACAATGCGGCTTTCCTCGACTGGATCGCACCATGGCCATGCTTTGGGTCAAGACCTTTCACATCGTCTTCATCGCTTCCTGGTTTGCCGGCCTGTTCTACCTGCCGCGCATATTCGTGAACCTGGCCCAGCAATCGGACGCCACGGTCCAGACCACCCTGCTGGGCATGGCGCGCCGCCTGTACCGCTTCACCACCATCCTGGCCGTGGTCGCCGTCGTGTTCGGCATGTGGCTGTACCTGGGCTATGGCATCGGCGTGGGCCCCGGCAACGGCTGGATGCACGCCAAGCTCTTTTTCGTCCTGCTCGTCATCGGCTACCATCACGCCTGTGGCCTGATGCTGCGCAAATTCGAACAGGGCAAAAATACCCGTTCGCACAAGTTCTATCGCTGGTTCAACGAAGTTCCCGTCTTGCTGCTCTTGGTGGTGGTGGCGCTGGTCGTCGTCAAACCCTTCTGATACCCCCTACCTCTGCACATTCGCCAGGATTCGTATGTCCTCTGATGAACAGGACCGTCCGCGCAAGACGCTGACGATCAAGAAAACGGCGCGCGACGCCCACGCCGAAGACGCCCCCAAGCGCACCCGCACGGGCGCCCGCGCCCGCCTGGTCGCGCAACAGGAGCGCACCAAGGAAAGCATCGAACGCCAGAAGGACCCCGCCGCCTATCAGCGGCGCAAAGACGAGGAGGCCCGCGGACCGCGCGGCGCCGGCCGCGGCCAGCCCGCCCGCGGCGCGTCGGATCGTGGCGCGCCAGGTCGGGCTGCGTCAGACCGGGCCGCGTCAGGCCGTAACACCTCGGACCGGGCCGCGCCTGGCCGCTCTGCGTCAGACCGCAAGCGCGACGACGGCCCGCGCCGCGAAACCGAATCCGGCAGCCGCTCCGGCCGCGCGCCGCAGCGCGCACCGCGTCTGCGGGACGATCAGTACATCGCGCCGGCCACGCCGGCAGGCCGCTTCTACGACCCGTTCGAGGACGACGGCCCCGCCCCGGAATACCTGGCCGAACCCGACCACGCGCAGGAAGCGGATTTCGCCGAAGCTCGCGACCATGACGACGGCCGCGACAGGCGCGAGCCCGCCGTGGAAACGCGCAGCCGCCGCCCGCGCGAAACCCGCCAGGCGGAAGTATTTCCCATCTTCGCCCCCTGCCCCCAGGGCCTGGAAGAGGCGCTGACGGCGGAAATGCAGGCGCTGGGCTTCGAGGACGCGCAGGCCGGCCGCGCCGGCTGTTCCTTCACCGCCGACTGGGCGGGCGTGCAGCGCGCCAATCTGTATTCCCGCCTGGCCACCCGCATCCTGGTGCAAGTGGCCCATGCCGAGATTTCGCACGAAGACGACATCCTGGACCTGGCCCGCGATACCCCCTGGGAACGCTGGTTCGGCGCCGAGCAGACCCTGCGCGTGGACACCTCGGCCATCAAGAGCCCGGTGCAAAGCCTGCAGTACTGCAATCTGCGCGCCAAGGACGGCATCTGCGACCGCCTGCGCGAACTGGAAGGCGAACGCCCCAGCATCGACACGGTGCGCCCGGATGCCCGCGTACACCTGTTCCTGACCGGACACACTGCCACGCTGTATCTCGATACCTCGGGCGAATCCCTGTTCAAGCGCGGCTGGCGCCTGGACAAGGGCGAAGCGCCGCTGCGCGAGAACCTGGCCGCCGGCATGCTGGCGCTGGCTGGCTGGGATCCGGCCGCGCCGCTGCTGGATCCGTTCTGCGGATCGGGCACCATCCTGATCGAGGCCGCCTGGATCGCGCTGGGCGTGCCCCCGGGCATTTCGCGCCCGTTCGGCTTCGAGCGCCTGCGCGGGCACGACGCCTACCGCTGGCGCGACCTGAAGGACGACGCCCGCTCGCGCATCCTGCCGCAGCTGGACGCGCCGCTGGTCGGCTACGACCTGGACCCGCAAGCCATCGAATTCGCCCGCAACAACGCCGAACGCGCCTGGCTGACGGAAGACTCCATCCGCTTCGAGGTCGGCGACGCCCGCCACGTCACGGCGCCCGCCGATCATGGCTGGATCGTCACCAATCCGCCCTATGGCGAACGCATGGGGACGGAACAGGACGAGGATCTGTGGCGCGACTGGGCCACCTGCCTGAAGCGCAATTTCGCAGGCTGGCAGCTGCATGTCATCACCAGCGACCTGACCTTGCCCAACCAGATGCGTTTGAAACCCAAGCGCCGCGTGCCGCTGCACAACGGTTCGCTGGATTGCCGCCTGTTCGGTTTCGAGCTGGTCGCCGCCGGCTACCGCGACGCCTGAGGACGCCTCGCGCCCCGGGCGGCTACGGCCCCCCGGCGCGCCCCTTTTTCCCTCTGGGGCAGTACGTTGTAAACGCGCAGCAACATGGTGCGCGTATCTTTGCTTATGGTGTTCCCCCGCCCCGTTTGGGAGCATCATCGCACCAAGGTGTTGCCAATACGCACCGGCCACTTGCACAAATTCAGGGTTAACCCCTATAATTCGGGTTATCCCTAGTAGCTAAACAAACAGTGCAAGCCCGTGGAGGCTATTGTGATCAACCCGAACAACACCATCCGCCTGACCGACGAACTCGAGCGCCAACTGATGCTCCAGGCTATTGAAGAACAATTCCGTCCGCACCCGATGCGGGCGTTGGCCGCCGGCCTGCGTAAGCTGGCCCACGGCATCCGTGCCCTGGCTGGCAAGACGAGCGCCAAGAACGCGCACTCCGCCGCCTAAGCAAGGCCCAGGCTCATGGCCTGAACAGTTTTCCCCTTGGGGGCTGCACAGCCCCTTTTAAGACCCGCCCTTACCGACGGGTTTTTTTTTGCCTGGAACGCCCCCGGCAAGACATCCTGCGAAAGTCGCCGCAAGCGCACAGGCCAGGTCGCCAAAACCCGGCTTTGTCGGATAATAGCGACCCATGACGACCGACGCCCTCCTCGACCAGACTCCCAACCGGCTGCGCCGGTTCGCCTGCATGATGTACGAAGCCGTGCTGCTGTTTGGCGTGGTCTTCCTGGCGGGCTACCTGCTGGATACGCTGACCCAGAGCAAGAACGCGCTGGAATTGCGCGGCGCCCGGCAGGCTTGGCTATTCGTCGCCATCGGCGCGTATTTCGTGCTGTGCTGGCGCCGCCGCGGCCAGACGCTGCCCATGAAGACCTGGAACATCCGCCTGGTCGACCGCGACGGCAATACCCCCTCGACTGCCCGGCTGATGCTGCGCTATGTCTTGGTCTGGCCCCTGGTGCTGGCCGGCGCGGCAGTCGTCTGGGCCGCCGCCAGCGCTACCGGCTGGCCCTCGATGGACATGTTCATCGTCGCCGCGCCTTTCACGATCTTCATCTGGTCCTGGTTCGACCCCGACGGGCAGTTCCTGCACGACCGCATCCTCGGCACCCGGCTGCGCAACGCGCCGCAGCGCAAAAAGGCCCGATAGGCCGGGATCCCGGCGCGCCGATGGGCGTGTCGCACACATCCTGCGACAAACAGCAACATCATGCGGCGATTTGGCGGTTTGCTTTCAGAAAGTTGAAAGTCGACCGCAAAGACAATGGGGCCCTTTTTTTTTCAGACGCCCCGAACCATCATGCGCGCTTTTCTTTCCCGTGTTGCGCTGGCTGCCGCCAGCGCCCTGTTCCTGCTGCCCGCCGGCGCCCTTGCGCAGAACGCGGCCGCCCAGCAGGAAATCGAAGCAGCCACGAAAGCCGCCTTTGCCGCGGCCCAGGAAGGGCCGGCCGACGTCAAGCTGGGCGACCAAGCAATCGTCCATCTGCCCGAAACCATGTTCTTCGTGCCGCGCCTGCAGGCCGACCGGCTGATGGCCGCCTACGGCAATGGCAAGGATCCTTCCCTGCTCGGCGTGGTGATGCCCAAGAGCGACGATGACGACTGGGTCATCACTGTCAATTTCGACAAGGCCGGCTACATCAAGGACGACGACGCCAAGAACTGGAACGTCAACGAATTGCTGGACAGCCTGCGCGAAGGCACCGAGCAGTCCAATGAAGAGCGCAAGCAGCGCGGTTTCCCCGAGCTGATCATGGACGGCTGGGTCGAAGCGCCGAAGTACGACAGCAATACGCAGCGCCTGGTCTGGTCGGTCGCCGTCAAGCACAAGGGCGAAAGCGCCACCGAGAACCCCACCGTCAACTACAACACCTACGCGCTGGGCCGCGACGGCTACATCACGCTGGACCTGATCACGCAGAAGAGCATGGTGCCCAAGGACAAGACGGCCGTGCTGACCCTGCTGGACAAGCTGGATTACGTCGAAGGCAAGCGCTACGCCGACTTCAACTCGTCGACCGACAAGGTTGCCGAATACGGCCTGGCCGCCCTGGTGGCCGGCGTGGCCGCCAAGAAGCTGGGCCTGTTCGCCGTGATCGCCGCCTTCCTGGCAAAGTTCGCCAAGGTCGGCGTGCTGGCCGCGGCCGCGCTGGGCGGCGGCCTGTGGAAGCGCCTGCGCGCCAAGAAGGCCAACCAGCAGCAGCCCTGACCGCCGGCCATGAAAGCGGCTCCGGCCGCTCAACTCCCGAAGTCCAGCGCACGGCCTGCCGCCGTGCGCCGCCGCACCGGGCGACCTCAAGTCGTCACAACAGCGTCACATGGCGTTCATGTTCCGGTCATCGCCGGATGGTTTCATTCCCAGGCATGAGCACAGCCCCTGGGAAAGCTACCGTGAACGAGATCCGCCCCGCGCACTGGCGCGCCCTCTGGATTTCCGATATTCACCTGGGTACCGCCGGGTGCAAGGCGGAATTCCTCCTCGACTTCCTCGACCACAACGATTCCGACACGCTTTACCTGGTGGGGGACATCGTCGACGGCTGGCAGTTGCGCAAGCACTGGCACTGGCCCCGGGCGCACAACGACGTCATCCAGCGCATCCTGCGCAAGGCCCGCAATGGCACCCGGGTCGTGTTCATCCCGGGCAATCACGACGAATTCGCGCGCGAGTTCGCCGGCTACGCCTTCGGCGACATCGAAATCCTGGACGAGGACGTGCACGTCACCGCCAAGGGACAGCGCCTGCTGGTGCTGCACGGCGACCAATTCGACGGCGTGATCCAGCACAGCCGCTGGCTGGCGCACCTGGGCGACGGGCTCTACCAGCTGGCGCTGTGGATCAACCATCATTTCAACCGGCTGCGCCACCGCCTGGGACTGCACTACTGGTCCCTGTCGCAATACCTGAAGCACAAGGTCAAGAACGCCGTGTCCTTCATCACCGACTTCGAGGAAGCGCTGGCGGGCGAAGCCCGGCGCCGCGGCCTGGACGGCGTGGTCTGCGGCCATATCCACAAGGCCGAACTGCGCTACGTGGGCGAGATCCTCTACTGCAACGACGGCGACTGGGTGGAGAGCCTCTCCGCCCTGGCGGAGACCCACGATGGCCAACTCCAGCTGCTGGACTGGGCCGCCATCACAGCGGAACGCGAGGCCGACCCCGCCACCCGGCCGCCGCGTTCGCTGACGCTACCGGCCCTGCCGTCCGCGCTGCGCCGCCAAGGCAAACACCCGTGATAACCCGTATGCGTCCCCGTTACGCAACGGGGATGTTGCAGTTCACGGCCCTCTAGGTCATGCTTGCATCTGGGGCAACGGGCGAACTTGACCCGTTCACGCTGCAACATGCTTACAACATAGGGCCATGAACGACCAATATCAGGCGCTCTACCAAACATTCCGCTGGCTGGTACCCACCCAGTTCAACATCGCGGAAGCGTGCTGCCACCGCTGGGCATCCAGCAGTCCGGATGCGCGGCGCATTGCCATCTACTACGAAGATGAATCCGGCAACCGCGAGGTCTGGACCTATGCCCGCCTGGCGGAAGCGGCCAATCAGCTAGCCAACGGCCTGGTGAAAATGGGCGTGGGCCGCGGCGACCGCGTCGGTGTGGTGCTGGGACAACGCCCCGAAACCGTGGTGGCCCATATGGCCATCTACAGCGTCGGCGCGGTGGTGCTACCGCTGTCCGCCCTGTTCGGCCCGGAAGCCCTGGAAAGCCGCCTGCGCGATTCCGAAACCCGCGTCGCCATCGTGGATTACGCGTCCAGCGCCAATCTGCTGGCCGTGAGCGACAACTGTCCCAATCTGCAGCAGATCATCGGCATCGGCTTCGCCGACGAGCGCGTCCTGCCCTGGCGCAGCCTGCTGGCGCGCCAACCCAGCGAATTCAAGATGGTCCAGACCCGCTCCTCGGATCCGGCCATCCTGCTCTATACCTCCGGCACCACCGGCGCCCCCAAGGGCGCGCTGCTGCCGCATAGCGTGCTGATCGGCAACTTGCCGGGCTTCGTGGCCTCTCAAGATTGGTTCCCGAAGCCCGCCGACGTGTTCTGGTCGCCCGCCGACTGGGCCTGGACCGGCGGCATGATGGATGCCCTGCTGCCCACCCTGTACTTCGGACACCCCATCGTCGGCACGCGCGGCCGCTTCTCGGTCGAACGCGCCTTCGAACTCCTGGAGCGCTACCAGGTCACCAACACCTTCCTCTTCCCCACCGCGCTCAAGATGATGATGAAAGCGGTGCCGGAACCCAGCAACCGCTATCAGCTGGCCTTGCGTTCCATCATGAGCGCCGGCGAAAGCGTGGGCGAAACCGTCTTCGAATGGTGCCAGTCGGCATTGGGCGTGACGCCCAACGAAATGTTCGGCCAGACGGAAATGAACTATGTGGTCGGCAACAGCCAGAAGCGCTGGCCCGCCAAGCCGGGCAGCATGGGCCGGCCATACCCGGGCCACAACGTCGCGGTGCTGGATGAAGACGGCAAGCCGGTCGCGCCAGGCGCCACCGGCGAGATCGCCGTCAACCGCCTCGACATCCATGGCTATCCCGACCCGGTGATGTTCCTGGGCTACTGGCGCAACGAAGCCGCCACCCAGGCCAAGTTCAAGGGCGACTGGTGCCTGACGGGCGACCTGGCGACGGTCGATGCCGACGGCTACCTCTGGTACGCGGGCCGCGCGGACGATGTGTTCAAATCCGCCGGCTACCGGATCGGCCCCGGAGAAATCGAAAGCTGCCTGATCGGGCATCCCGCGGTGGCCAACGCGGCCGTCGTGCCCAAGCCGGACGCCGAGCGCGGCGCCCTGGTCAAGGCCTATGTGGTGCTGACGCCGGAGTTCGCGCAGCGCGACCGCAACGACATCATCGAGAACCTGCAGGAACACGTGCGCGAGCGCCTGGCCCCGTATGAATACCCCAAGGAGATCGAATTCGTCGACGAACTGCCCATGACGACCACCGGTAAAATCCAGCGCCGCATCCTGCGCCTGCGCGAAGAAGAGCGCTCGCGGGCGACCGCAGGTATGGCAGACGCACAGCCAACGCACGCGCCGCAGACAGACGCGCAGCAGGCGCCCAAGGCCTGACGCTGCAACCGGAGAACTAGGCATGCCCATTTACCAGCTCGACGACCTGATCCCCAACATCGACCCGGCCGCCTATGTGGCCGACAGCGCCGACATCATCGGCAACGTCACGCTGGAGGCAGGCGTCAGCATCTGGTCCAACGTGTCGATCCGCGGCGACAACGACGCCATCCTGATCCAGAGCGGCACCAATATCCAGGAAGGCAGCGTGCTGCACGTGGACGACGGCTGTCCCATGACCATCGGCCCCAATGTGACGGTGGGCCATCAGGCCATGCTGCACGGCTGTACCATCCATGAGGGCGCCCTGGTGGGCATGCAGGCCATCGTGCTGAACAACGCCGTCATCGGCCGCAATTGCCTGATCGGCGCCGGCGCCATCATTCCCGAAGACCGCATCATTCCCGACAATTCCCTGGTCATCGGCATCGGCAAGATCGTCCGCCAACTCTCGGACGAGGAAATCGCCAATCTGCACAAGAACACGGCCCATTACGTGGCGCGCGGCCAACACTACAAGACGGCCCTGAAACGGATCGGCTGAGCGCCCCGGCGCGACGCTTCGACCCTGCTGGCGGCAGGGGGAATAGACCGGCCCGATCGGCTAACATTCCTCCATGACCGATCAGCTCAAGAAATACCTTACCGAAGACCGCAGCGTCCGCATCCAGGCCGTGCGCCTGGAGGCGACCTGGAAGGCCGTGCAGGCCAATCACGACTATCCCCCCGCCATCACCCACCTGCTGGGCGAACTGGTGGCGGCATCCACCCTGCTGGCCGCCAACATCAAGTTCGACGGCTCGCTGGTGCTGCAGATCCAGGGCGACGGCCCCATCGCCCTGCTGGTGGTGGAATGCCGCAACGACCTGAGCCTGCGCGCCACCGTCAAGATGCGCGAAGGCCACGAAGTACCCAGCGACGGCAACATGCAAAGCTTGCTGAACCCGGGTGGCAATGGCCGTTTCATCGTAGTGCTGGACCCGCAGCGCAAGCTGCCGGGCCAGCAGGCATATCAGGGTATCGTGCCCCTGCAGGGCGACACCGTGGCCGAGGCGCTGCAACACTACATGAAGGCCTCCGAGCAACTGGACACCCGCCTCTGGCTGGCCGCCAACGCCGACCACGCCACGGGCATGCTGATCCAGCGCCTGCCGTACCACGGCGGTTCGGACGCGCCCACCCTTACCGAGCAGAACGCCGCCGAAACCTGGGACCGCGCCTGCGCCCTGGCCGGCACCATCAAGCACGACGAACTGCTGGCCACCGACATCGACACGCTGATCCATCGCCTGTTCTGGGAAGAAACCCTGGTGGCGTTCGACCCGCTGGCCGTGCGCTGGCACTGCCCCTGCACCCGCGAACGCGTAGCCAGCATGCTGCGCACGCTGGGCCAGGAAGAGGTCGACAGCATCCTGGCCGAACGCGGCCAGGTCGAGGTGTCCTGCGACTTCTGCGGCAAGCCGTATAAGTTCGATTCCGTCGACTGCGCCACTTTGTTCTCGTCCAGCGCGGCGCCCGCCGCGGACGAACCACCCACGGTGCACTGATCCATGCCGGCGGTCTGGCCGCCGGGACGTTTCCATCACGCCGGCTTATCCTCATCGACAGGCGGTCATGCCTGCGCCAGACTGCGCAGCCATGACCGCCTTTTTTCATGCTCCCTCCTGCCGGCAACGCGGCGCGGCCGCCATCGAATTTGCAGTGGCGGCCGCGCTGGTGCTGCTGCTGGGCCTGCTGGCGATCGAGGTCGCCCGCTGGCAAGGCGTGCGCCAGATGGCCTATCTGGCACTGATGGAGGCTGCGCGCGCCGGCGCCACTGCGCATGGCGATCCGGCGCGCATGCGGACGGCCTTTCTGCAGGCGCTGCTGCCGCTGCACGCCGACGCGCAAGGCCAGGCAGGCGCCCGCCGCCGCCAGCATGACGAGCAGGCCGCGTTGACAGCCATTTCAGGCACCCATCCCTGGCGCATCGAAGTCCTGCTGCCCGACGAACAATCGTTCCGCGAACACACCCGCCCGGACCTCAAGGTGTCCGCGGCGGAAGGCCTGCGCGTCATCGACAACGCCTACCAGGACCTGCAGCATGCGCGCCGGCCGCCGCGCCCAGGCGGCCAGAGTATCTTCCAGGCCAATACCTTGAAGTTGCGCCTGACCTATCTGCACAAGCCGCTGCTGCCGCCCTTGCGGGCGTTGCTGGCCGCGCTGGGTCCCGACGTCGACAGCTACGCCGGCAACGCGCAGGCCAGGGGCCTGCTGCCCTTGCGCATGGAGCTGGAAATGGAGATGCAGTCGCACCCGGCGGATTGGGCGCGCAGAATGCCGCAACCCGCCGGCATCGTGTACGGCGATTGCCGCAGCATGCGCTGCGGCTGAACCAAATGTGGGATGAACAGGAACGGCGGCCGGCGCTCAGTGCCGGGCGTTGGCCTGATTGGCGGGCTTGGGAGCCGCAGTCGCCGGACGGGTAGCCGGCGCGCTGGCGCGCGCGGGCGTGGCCGGCTTGGCCGCGGCATCGGCAGCCAGCGAGGCGCCGCCCGCCGGAGCCGGGGTGTTCTGCGGCAGGATGTGCACGAACACCTCGCCGTCGCGCATCATGCCCAGTTCGCCGCGGGCGCGCTCCTCGATGGCGCCGGAGCCGCCTTCGAGGTCGCGCACTTCCGCTTCCAATGCGGCATTGCGCGCGCGCAGGCCTTCGTTGGTCTCGCGTTGCTCCGCCACCTGGCGTTGCAGATCCCAGACCTTGAACCACCCGCCCTTACCCAGCCACAGCGGGTATTGGATCAGGCCTAGCAGCACGAACAGCACCAGGAACAACAGGCGCATACGCGGAAACCCTCAGCAGTCGTGGCGTGGATGCGGCCCCGGGCTTGCGCCTGGAGCCGCGCTTCTCATCAACGCAGGTTGTAAAAAGCTTCCAGGCCCGGATACGACGCGACTTCAGCCAGCTCTTCCTCGATGCGCAGGAGCTGGTTGTACTTGGCCATGCGGTCCGAACGGGACAGCGAACCCGTCTTGATCTGCATCGCGTTGGTCGCCACGGCGATGTCGGCGATGGTGGAGTCCTCGGTTTCGCCCGAACGGTGCGACACCACGGCGGTGTAGCCGGCGCGCTTGGCCATTTCGATGGCGGCGAAGGTCTCGGTCAGGGTGCCGATCTGGTTGATCTTGATGAGGATCGAGTTGGCCACGCCCTTCTGGATGCCTTCGCGCAGGATCTTGGTGTTGGTGACGAACAGGTCGTCGCCCACCAGTTGCACCTTCTTGCCCAACTGGTCGGTCAACAGCTTCCAGCCTTCCCAATCGTTTTCGGCCATGCCGTCTTCGATCGAGATGATGGGGTACTTGTCGCACCAGGTGGCCAGCAGGTTGGTGAATTCCTGCGAGGACAGCGAGATGCCGCCTTCGCCGGCCAGCGTGTACTTGCCGTCGCGGTAGAACTCGGAGCTGGCGCAATCCAGGCCCAGGGCGATCTGCGTGCCCGGCTCGTAGCCGGCTTCGGTGATGGCCTTCAGGATCAGCTGGATGGCGGCCTCATGGCTGGGCACGTTGGGCGCGAAACCGCCCTCGTCGCCCACGGCCGTGGACATGCCCTGGCCGTGGATCAGCTTCTTGAGCATGTGGAAGACTTCGGCGCCCCAGCGCAGGGCTTCGCGGAAGCTGCCCGCGCCCACCGGCAGAATCATCAGTTCCTGCAGGTCCAGCGTGTTGTTGGCGTGCGCGCCGCCGTTGATGACGTTCATCATCGGCACTGGCATGCTCATGGGGCCGCTGCCGCCAAAATAGCGGTACAGGGACAGGCCCGATTCGTCGGCGGCGGCGCGGGCCACGGCCATGGAAGCGGCCAGGATGGCGTTGGCACCCAGGCGTTCCTTGGATTCGGTGCCGTCCAGCTCGATCAGGGTGCGATCGACGAAGGTCTGTTCCTGGGCGTCCAGGCCCATCAGGGCTTCCGAGATTTCCGTATTCAGGTTCTCGACGGCGCGCAGCACGCCCTTGCCCAGATAACGGCTCTTGTCGCCGTCGCGCAGCTCGATGGCTTCGCGCGCGCCGGTGGACGCGCCCGACGGCACGGCCGCGCGGCCCATGGCGCCGGACTCCAGCAGCACATCGCATTCGACGGTGGGGTTGCCGCGCGAATCCAGAATCTCGCGGCCGATGATATCGACGATAGCACTCATGACTTTACATTCCCTGAACGATAAACATATTCATGACAGCCGCGCCTTCGCGGGCATTGCGGGCGCGGCGGTACTGCCAGGAGTCGTAGAAAGCCTGGGCCGCGGTCATGGACGGAAATTCCATGACGACGGTACGGCCAGGTTCACGGCCCTCGAGGTGCCTGGAATCGCCGCCGCGCACCAGGATCTTCGCATCGTACGCGCGCATCGCGAGCGTGGACAGACGCTTGTAATCCTCGTACTGCGCGGGCTTGGTCACTGAGACGTCGGCGATGAGGTAGGCACTCATGGGGTTCCTTCAGAGCAGTTGCGTTGGTTTCGGTCTGACGCCGGATACAGCGACGCCGCCAGTGTCGCGCAAGGCGGCCGGGCGACGCATATCCGATGCTAATTGGTTGTATCCGAAAGCAGCGCCGCCGTACAGGGCGGCGCTGGGGCGGCGGCCCGCGGTCCCGAAGATCCGCTTACGGAACTCCAGACCGCAGGCGCGCATTACGCCTCCTGGCCGCGGCGAGCCTTCTGCTCGATGGCGGCGCGGATATAGCTGCTGAACAACGGGTGGCCGTCACGCGGAGTGGACGTGAACTCGGGGTGGAACTGCACGCCCACGAACCACGGGTGATCGGGCAATTCCATCATTTCCGGCAGGTTCTCGGTCGGCGTGCGGGCGCTGATCACCATGCCGGCCTCTTCCAGGCGCGGCACGTAGACGTTGTTGACCTCGTAGCGATGGCGGTGACGCTCGTTCACTTCGTCGCCATAGATGGTCTGCGCGCGGGTGCCCGGCTTGATCGGCACGCGCTGCGCGCCCTTGCGCATCGTGCCGCCCAGGTCGGACGAGTTGTCGCGCTTTTCGACCTTGCCTTCGCGGTCCATCCACTCGGTGATCAGGGCCACCACGGGGTGCGGCGCCGAGGGGTCGAATTCCGTGCTATTGGCGCCGCCCAGGCCGGCGACGTGGCGCGCGAACTCGATGACGGCCAGCTGCATGCCCAGGCAGATGCCCAGGTAAGGCACGCCATTTTCACGGGCGTAGCGGATCGCGGCGATCTTGCCTTCAGTGCCGCGCTTGCCGAAGCCGCCCGGAACCAGGATGGCGTCCAGGTGCTTGAGCTGGTCGGTGCCGCGGGTTTCGATGTCTTCCGAGTCGATGTACTCGATGTTGATCTTCGAGCGCGTGTGGATGCCGGCGTGGACCAGCGCTTCCGTCAGCGACTTGTACGACTCGGTCAGATCGACGTACTTGCCGACCATGCCGATGGTGAGCTGGTGCTGCGGGTGCTCCAGCGCCTCGACCAGGTTGTCCCACATGGACAAATCGGCCGGCGGCGGGGTCAGGCCCAGCGCTTCGCAGACGATGTTGTCCACGCCCTGCTTGTGCAGCATGGCCGGGATCTTGTAGATCGAGTCGGCGTCCCAGACGGAGATGACCGCGTCCAGGGGCACGTTGGAGAACATCGAGATCTTGGCGCGCTCGTCGTCCGGGATGCGGCGGTCGGCGCGGCACAGCAGCGCATTCGGGTAGATGCCGATTTCACGCAGCTTCTGCACCGAGTGCTGGGTCGGCTTGGTCTTGAGTTCGCCGGCCGACGCGATGAAGGGCACCAGCGTCAGGTGCACGAAGGCGGCATTGTTGCGGCCCATGCGCAGGCTCATCTGGCGCGCGGCTTCCAGGAACGGCAGGGACTCGATGTCGCCGACCGTGCCGCCGATCTCAACGATCGCGACGTCGGTGTTGCCGTTCCAGCCGGCTTCGGCGCCACGGGCGATGAAGTCCTGGATTTCGTTGGTGATGTGCGGAATGACCTGGACAGTCTTGCCCAGGTAGTCGCCGCGGCGCTCCTTGCGGAGCACGGATTCGTAGATCTGGCCGGTGGTGAAGTTGTTCACCTTGTGCATGCGAGCGGAAATGAAACGCTCGTAGTGGCCAAGGTCCAGGTCGGTTTCGGCGCCGTCTTCCGTGACGAACACCTCGCCATGCTGGAACGGGCTCATGGTGCCCGGATCGACGTTGATGTACGGGTCGAGCTTCAGCATGGTGACTTGCAGGCCACGCGACTCGAGGATGGCGGCGAGCGACGCAGCGGCGATGCCTTTGCCCAGGGAAGACACCACACCGCCGGTGACAAATACGTATTTGGTCATCGTAATGAGCACCCGGGACGAGCGGGCGCGTGCGGGAAATTTGGATTATAGCCGGGAGGCGGAGCTTATTTGGGTTTTCCCCTAGCTCCAGGGCGTAACATTTGGCAGCACTCGAATTGCCGCAAGGGCCATCGCGTTGTGTGGCGCGGCGCAGCGCCGTGCTATGTTCGATCCCTATTTTTCCGGCTGCTGTTTTTTCTCAACACTTCCTCTCTCCGCCGATGACCGATCCCGCCCGATCCTCGTACTCGCTCGCCTGGCGCCTCGCGCTGACCGCCGTTTTCCTGCGGCTGGCCTACTCCGCGCTGGTCCAGTCCTATAGCCTGCTCGCCCTGCCCCGCTACGAGCACTTGCAGGACATGTATAGCCAACCCCAGTTCCTGGCGCCGCTCCTGGCCCATATCGTCGCGGGCGCGGCGATCGCCGGCTTGACCACCTGGGGGGCCATGCGCGGCTGGCTGGCGCGCCATGACACCACGGCGGTTGACGAACCCCGCAAGCTGTACGGCACCTTCATTGCCTTGTTCCTGCTCTATACCCTGGCCGTGGCGGCGGGCATGGCCTTCCTGCAGAACACGCTGATGCGCTTCGTCATGGACAACCGCGACATGCTGCAGGAACGGCTCGGCTTCGGCATGATCGGGCAGTTCCTGACGCTGAACATCATCACCAAGCTCGTGAGCATCGTGCTGGAGATCATCGGCATCTGCGTCATCGTGCGCATTGCCGCCTGGACCGTGCAGCCCGCAGGCCCTGCCGGCGGCCCCGCCTACGAACGGCGCCACGCCGCCTGGGTGACCGCGCTGACCGTGCTGGTCTGGCAACTGACCGTTTCCATCTCGGTGGGCAGTTTCCTGCAGATGCAGGCCCCGGGTGCAGGCTGGACCGAATTCGCGCTGGGCTACCTGGTCCTGCCCGCGGCCCTGCTGGCGCTGTGCGCCCTGGTCTGCCTGAAAACCCTGCCGCATCCAATTGGCACGGCCCGGTTTGGACGGGCCGTCGCCCACGGCACCATCGCATTCTGGTTGGCCCAGGCGCTGGGCATAGGCATAGGATTCCTGGTCGTCCGGGCGATGACCTGGGGCCAGTTGATCCGCGCCTCGGAATCCCATGCGGCCGCCGCCATGACGCTGTTGGCCTACGGCGCGCTGCTGGTCCTGGGCTGCCTGATAGGCCGCCTTGCGCTGTACCGCGGCGCCAAGGCCGCCACGCCGCAAGGCTGAGCCAGCCTCGCCCACAAAAAAGGCCGCGGGCATCACGCCCGCGGCCTTTTTCATGCGCTAGCGCAGTGAATCAGATCGCCGCAGTGCGGCGCTCCAGCCAGACCAGCGCCTCGCCTTCGACCAGCGGCGACAGGCGCTCGAACACCGTCTTGTGATAGTCGTTGAGCCAGGCGATTTCGTCGGCGCGCAGCAGCGACGGTTCGATGCAACGCGTGTCGATCGGGCACAGCGTCAGCGTTTCAAAGCACAGGAATTCGCCGAGTTCGGAAGTCAGCCAGCTGCGGTTGGCGACCAGGTTCTCGATGCGCACGCCCCAGCGGCCGGGCCGGTAGATGCCCGGCTCGTTGGAGGTGATCATGCCCGGCTCCATCGCGGTGTGCGGGCCGGGCATTGCGCGGTAGGAAATGACCTGCGGGCCTTCGTGCACGTTCAGGAAGTAGCCCACGCCATGGCCCGTGCCGTGGCCGTATTCCGCGCCGCCTTCCCAGATGGGAGCGCGCGCGATGGCGTCCAGCATGGGCGAAGGCGTGCCACGCGGGAACGAGGCGCGCGACAGCGCGATCATGCCCTTGAGCACCAGCGTGAAGTCCACCTTCTGGTCGGCGCTGGGCGTGCCCACCGCGACCACGCGGGTGATGTCGGTAGTGCCGCCCAGGTACTGGCCGCCCGAGTCGATCAGCAACAGGCCATCGCCTTCTATGGTGGCGTGCGATTCGGGCGTGGCGCGGTAGTGCGGCATCGCGCCGTTGGCGTTGAAGCCGGCAATGGTGGCGAAGCTGGGGCAGACGTAGGCGGGCCGGCGCGCGCGGGCGGCGGTGATCTGCTCGTCGATGGTCAGTTCGGTGATGGTTGCATTGCCCAGCGCACCTTCGAACCAGGCGAAGAATTCACAGAGCGCGGCGCCGTCCTGCGCCATGGCCTGGCGCACATTCGCCAATTCGGCGTCGGTCTTGCGCGACTTCAGCAAGGTGGACGGGTTGATGGCCTCGATGCGCGGCACGGCTGGATCCATGGCGTGGAATACGCCGCAGGTCACACGGGCCGGATCGATCAGCAGCTTCTGGTCCAGTTCCAGCGAGGCCAGCGCGTCGGCGGCCTGGGCATAACCGGCTACTTCCACGCCGTCGGCCGCCAGGACGGCACGCAGCGCGCCGTCGATCTTGCCGTCGGCCACAAACAGCGTGGCGTGGTCCAGGCCGATCAGCGCGTGGCCGACGAACACCGGGTTGTAGTCCACGTCGGCGCCGCGCAGGTTGAAGAGCCAGGCGATGTCGTCCAGGGTGCTGATGAAGTGCACGTCGGCGCCATGCGCGCGCATGGCCTCGCGCACCTGCGCCAGCTTGTCGGCGCGGGTCACGCAGGCCTCGGGGGCCACGTGTTCATAGATGGCGGCGCCAGGCAGGCCGGCGCGGTCCGTCCAGACTTCATCCAGCAGGTCCTCGCGAATTTCCAGGATGGCGCCGGCGGCGGCCGCTGCGGCCGACAGGGCGCGGAATGCGCCCAGGCCCAACACCTGCCCGTCCACCCCGATGACCTCGCCCGCCTTGGTATTGGCGGCCAGCCAGTCCACGTGGCCTGGCGTGGTCGCCAGCGCGATCTTCATCAGCTGCACGCCGGTGCCGGCCAATTGCGCCTCGGCCTGCACCCAGTAGCGGCTGTCCACCCACAGGCCGGCGAAATCGGCCGTGACCACCAGCGTGCCGACCGACCCCGTGAAGCCGGACAGCCAGCGCCGCCCCTGCCAGCGCGCGGGCAGATACTCGGACAAGTGCGGGTCCGAGGACGGAACGACATAGGCGGACAGGCCGCGGCGGCGCATGGCCTGCCGCAATTGGGCGATACGGGCGTCGGTGCTAGACATGGGGGATGGGATCCTTAGCGCAACATGAAAGACATGGCGGCCAGGCTGTTCAGCGTGCGGACGGCGGACTGCATGCTATCCGTGGTGAATCGCAAGGTCACGCCGTCCACGCGTTCCAGCGTGGGCCACATGCAGAACAGGTCGGCCAATGCCGAGCTCTGCGTCTGCAACCGGCATTCTATAGGGGCGGGAATGCGGAAAGGAACTGCGACGCCCTTCTTCAGATTACGCACGGCGGTTTCAGCGGCAGCCGCGATCGCGCGGCGCGAGGCCGCCGGCGACAGGGTCACGCCGCTGCCCTGCCCGTGCGCCACTTTGGTCTGCACCCATTCGGCGCCCGGGAAGGTGTCGCGGGTTTCAGCGATGAAGGCGTCGTCCCCAGTCCCCAGAATGACGGGCACGCCCATCTCGCCCGCCAGCGCACCATAGAGGCCGGCCTCGCCCAGCTCCATGCCGTTGATAAGCACGCGGGCAAACGCGAAGCTGTTGATGGTGTGGGCCAGGATGCCGCGGCCTTGCGAGCGCGAGTGGTAGCCGATCATGAAGACGGCGTCGCAGCCCTCTTCCAGGCCGCCCATCATGCCAAGGTAGCGCGGCTTGCCCAGCACCAGGCGGGCGCGCTCGTCCAGGCCGTCCGGCAACAGATTGCGAAAGCCGCCGTGCGAATCGTTAACCAGAATTTCTTCGGCGCCGCCGGCAATCGCGCCCTGCACGGCCGCATTGGCCTCGGCGGTCATCCAGGCGCGGGCGCGCTCGTATTCGCCGTTGCCGGCGCGCACTTGTTCGGAATGGAAGACGCCGGCGACGCCTTCGATATCGGTGGAAATCAGGATCTTCATGGAATCAGCCTCGGAGAATTTCAGAGTTCAGTGTCGGACAGCCACTGGCGCCACTGCGGCGCCGCGTCGCGGATCGCGGCGCGGTGGTTGCCGTCGCGCCCCGTCACGCCCTCGGCATGCCAGAGCGCGGAAATGATGGCCTGCTCGCAAGCCTCGGCAGCGGCTTCGAACAGGGGATCGATACGGGCTTCATGCAGCATCGCCACCGCCGGCATGGGCTGCTCGGGCAGTTGCGGCACCGTGTAGGCGGTGGAAAACGCCAGCGCGATATCCCCGCTGCCATGGCCGTACACCGAGCCGGTGCGGGCCAGTCCCGCCCCCGCCCGCAGCGACAGGCGGCGCAACTGGCGCGCGTCCAGCGGCGCGTCGGTGGCCAGCAGCAGGATGATGGAACCCTTCTCCGGCACGATGGCGGCGTTCTCGCCAGCCTGCGCCAGGCCGTTGTCCAGCTGCTGCGCCAGCCGACGGCCGAAAGGCCGGCCCGCCACGGTCAGATTGGGCAGCCGGCCGAAGTTCGACAGCACCAGCGCCCCGACCGTGTAGCGCGGCCCCTCCACGATGGACGCGACGCGCGAAGCAGAACCGATGCCGCCCTTGAACGAAAAGCAGGACATGCCCCGGCCGGCGCCGACCGCGCCCTGCTCGAATGGCTTGTCCGCGGCGGCCAGCGCGTCAGCGTAATGCGATTCCTGCACCGCCAGCGCCTGGATGTCGTTCAGATAGCCATCGTTGCATTCGAAGACCAGCGGATTGACGGTAGCCATGCCGCGGCCGATGCCGGGATTGGCCGCGACCGCGGCGCGGATCTGCGCATTGGCCACCGTTCCCACGCCAAAGGTGTTGGTCAGCGCGATAGGCGTTTCCAGCACGCCCAGCTCCTGCACCTGGACCAGGCCGGTGCTCTTGCCAAAGCCGTTCAGCACGGTGGCAGCGGCCGGCACCTTGTCCAGATAGGGATCGCCGCCATGCGGACGCACCACGGTCACGCCGGTTTGCAGCGGGCCGTCGGCCAGCGTGCGATGGCCGACGGTGACCTCGCCCACGTCGCAGATCGAATCCAGCGGTCCCGAGGGCAGTACGCCGATGCGGGGAATGTCCAGCGCTTGTTTGTCCATGTTCGCTACGTGTCGCCACGCTCCAGAATGCAAAACGCCGCCGCCCTGGGTCCGCTGCGCGCACTTGGTAGCGCGTGTCGCGGACTGGGGCGGCGGCGGAAATAACCGCCCTCCATGCCGGCCCTCCGTAGAGGTCCGGCGGCAGGCTTACTTGCGGTCGATCTTGGGATCGAGCGCGTCGCGCAGGCCGTCGCCCAGCAGGTTGAACGCGAGCACCGTGAAGAAGATCGCCAGCGCCGGGAAGATCGCCACGTGCGGGGCGATCACCATGTCGGCGCGCGCTTCGTTCAGCATCGCGCCCCACTCCGGCGTGGGAGGCGATGCGCCCATGCCCAGGAACGACAGGCTGGCAGCGGTGATGATGGAGGTGCCGATGCGCATCGTGCCATAGACCACGATGGGCGAGATCGTGCCGGGCAGGATGTGGCGCATGATGATGGTCCAGTCGGACGCGCCCACGCTCTTGACCGCCTCGACGTAGGTCATCTGCTTGATCGACAAGGTATTGCCGCGCACCAGGCGGGCAAACGCCGGCACGCTGAATACGGCCACGGCCACGATCACGTTGATCATGCTGGAACCGAGGATGGCGACCACGCCGATGGCCAGCAGCATGCCGGGGAACGCCAGCAGCACATCGGAGATACGCATCGTGATGCGTTCCCACCAGCCTTCGTAGTAGCCCGCCATCAGGCCCATGAAGGTGCCGACGATGGCGCCCATGGCGACCGACAGGAAACCGGCAGCCAGCGAGATGCGCGCGCCCATGATGATGCGGCTGAAGATGTCGCGGCCCAGCGAATCCACGCCCAGCCAGTGCGTGGAGGAAGGTCCGGCGTTCAGCGCGTCGTAGTCAAAGAAGTTCTCCGCATCGAACGGCACGATCCACGGCGCGAAGATCGCGACCACGACCAGCAGCAGGACGAAGATGCCCGCGCCGACGGCGAGCTTCTGCTTCTTGAATTTGCGCCAGAACTCGGTGGCGGGCGTGCGCACGTCGCTCTTGGGAGCGGCGGCGATGGTCGTGGCGGGTGTCGTATTGCTCATGGCCGCCTCACTTGTAACGGATGCTGGGATTGATGACGCCATAGAGCACGTCGACAATCAGGTTGATCAGGATGAATTCCAGCGAGAACAGCAGCACCAGGCCCTGGATCACCGGATAGTCGCGCTGGGTCACGGCGTCCACCAGCAGGCGGCCGAGGCCGGGCCAGTTGAACACGGTCTCCACCACGATCGAGCCGCCCAGCAGGAAGCCGAACTGCAGGCCCATCATGGTGACCACGGGAATCAGCGCGTTGCGCAGCGCGTGCTTGATCACGACGCGGCGCTCGGTCAGGCCCTTGGCGCGGGCGGTCCGCACGAAGTCTTCCTGGATGACTTCCACGAAGGAAGCCCGGGTGAAGCGCGCCATCACGGCCGCCACTGCGGCGCCCAGGGTGATGGACGGAAGAATGTAGTGTTGCCAGGTCGAGGCGCCCACGGTCGGCAGCCAGCCCAGATTCACGGAGAACACCTGCATCAGCATCATGCCCAGCGCGAACGCGGGGAACGAGATGCCGGACACCGCCAGCGTCATGCCGAGACGGTCGGGCCAGCGATTGCGCCATACCGCCGACACGATGCCGATGATCATGCCGAAGGTCACTGACCAGACCATGCTGGCGAGCGTCAGCCACAGCGTGGGCATGAAGCGGTCGGCGATTTCGGTAGAGACGGGGCGCTTGGTACGCAACGAGGTACCCAGGTCGCCTTGCAGCATGTGGCTGAAGTAGCGCACGAACTGCTGCGGCAGGGGCAGATCCAGTCCCAGTTCCTTGCGCACGAGTTCGACGGTTTGCTGGTCGGCCTCCTGGCCCGCGGCCAGTCGCGCCGGGTCGCCCGGAAGCATGTGCACAAACAGGAACACGACCACGGCCACCAGCAGCAGCGTGGGGATCATGCCCAAAAGACGTTTGACGATGTAGGTCAGCATTGAAATTCCTGCAACATCGGCGGGGACACCGCGCCCCCGCCGTATGTGGCCTTACAGGGGCGCGCAGGCCCCGAGAGTTACCGCCAGATTTACTGCTTCAGATCGATGTCGCCGAACCAGAACGAGGTGTCCGGCTCAACGTACACGCCCGACAAGTTCTTCGACTTCACGTACAGGTTGTTCTGGGTCACCAGGAAGGCCCAGGGGGCGTCCTTCCAGATGGTTTCCTGAACGTTCTTGTAGATTTCGGTCTTCTTGGCGCGGTCGGTCGTGGCCAGGGCTTGCTGGATGCCGTCGTCCACCGACTTGTTCGAGTAGTACGACACGTTGTTGAGCACCGGCGGGAAAGCGGCGGTGGTCAGCAGCGGACGCAGGCCCCAGTCGGCTTCGCCGGTCGAGGACGACCAGCCGGCGTAGTACATGCGGACCTTGGCGTCTTCAGGCTTCTGCACCTGTTGCACGCGCTGCACACGCTGGCCGGACTCCAGCACTTCGACCGACACCTTGATGCCGACTTGTGCCAGTTGCTGCTGCAGGAACTGGACCACCTTCACCGAGGTGCCGTCGTTATAGGCGGACCACAGCTGGCTTTCGAAGCCGTTGGGGTAGCCGGCTTCGGCCAGCAGGGCCTTGGCCTTCTTGATGTCGTAGGGCCACGGGCCGGTCTTGTGGGCGAAGTCCACGCCCGTCGGCACGACGCCGTCCACAATGGTGGCGTAGCCCGAGAAAGCGACCTTGGCCAGGGCTTCCTTGTTGATGGCGTAGTTGATGGCTTCACGCACCTTGACGTTGTCGAACGGCTTTTGCTGCGTGTTCATCGACAGGTAGCGCGCCATGATCGAGTTCTGGTGGTCGACCACGTCCAGCTTGTCGTTCTTCTTCAGCACGGCGGCCTGCTCGAACGGCACCGGGAAGGCGAACTGCGCCTCGCCCGTCTGCACCACGGCGGCGCGGGTGTTGTTGTCGGTCACGGTGCGGAAGGTCAGCGTGTCGACCTTGGGGTAGCCCTTCTTCCAGTAGCCGTCGAACTTCTTGACCTTCAGGTATTCAGCCGGCTTCCATTCGACGAATTCGAAGGGACCGGTGCCCACGGGGTGGAAACCGATTTCCTTGCCGTACTTGGCCAGCGCGGCGGGCGAGATCATCATGGCGGCCGGGTGGGCCAGCGCGTTGATGAAGGCCGAGAACGGCTTCTTCAGCGTGATCTTGATGGTCATCGGGTCGACCACTTCGGTCTTTTCGATGACGCTGAACTGGATGTAGCGCGACAGGCGGTTGTCCGGATTGGCCGGACGGTCGAAGTTGATCTTGACGGCTTCGGCGTTGAAATCGGTGCCGTCGTGGAACTTCACGCCGGGACGCAGCTTGAAGGTGTAGACCAGGCCGTCTTCGCTGACGGTGTAGTCGGTGGCCAGCACCTTCTGGACCTTCAGGTCCTTGTCGAATTCGAACAGGCCTTCGTAGTAGGCCTTGCCGGCCGCCTGGTTCAGCGTGCTGTTGGTGTTGTACGGATCGAGCGTTTCCAGCGCGATGGAGACGGCGAACGTCACGTCCTTGGCGGCATGCGCCAGCGGCGACGCGATCACGCCGAAGGCCAGCGCGGCGGCGGCCATCAGTTTGGTGGGGCGCAGAACTTTCATCATTGCAACTCCTGGTTCCGTAAGGAATTAGGGGGTTTGGTGGAAGAAAAACAAGTACGTCAACTGACTCAATACGCTCCGCCGACCGGATGCCGGGCGACGAAGTGATCCGTTCCGACCTGCACCAGCGGCTGCACCACCGGCTCGTCATTGAGCTTGCGGATGGGGCTGGGGATTTCGTCGGACAACAGCGTGCGCTTCATGTGGCGGCGGGCCGGATCGGCGATCGGCACGGCGGACATCAGCTTCTTGGTGTAAGGGTGCTGCGGATTCTCGAAAATGGCGCGGCGCGGACCGATCTCCACGATCTGGCCCAGGTACATCACGGCCACGCGGTGGCTGACGCGCTCGACCACGGCCATGTCATGCGAAATGAACAGGAAGGAAATGCCCATGTCGCGCTGCAGGTCGATCAGCAGGTTCACGATCTGGGCCTGGATCGACACATCCAGCGCCGACACCGATTCGTCCGCGATCACGACCTTGGGGTTCAGGGCCAGGGCGCGCGCGATGCAGATGCGCTGGCGCTGGCCACCGGAGAATTCGTGCGGATAGCGCTGCGCCATTTCCGCCGGCAGGCCCACGCGCTCCAACAGTTCTGCCACGCGGCGTTCGGCGTCGCGGCCACGGGCCACGCCGTGCACCAGCAGCGGTTCCATGATGGAGAAGCCGACCGTCACGCGCGGGTCCAGCGAGGCGAACGGGTCCTGGAACACGAACTGGATGTCGCGGCGCAGGGACTGCAGCTCGGTGTTTTTGAGGCGCACGATGTCGCGGCCGCCGAAGCGGATCTCTCCGCCCTGGCTGTCGACCAGACGCAGCAGCGAACGGCCGGTGGTGGACTTGCCGCAACCGGATTCGCCCACCAGCGACAGCGTCTCGCCGGGGTACAGGTCGAAGCTGACCTGCTCCACGGCGTGCACGCGGCGCTGCACGCGGCTCATGATGCCGCCGCGCAGGTCGAAGCGGGTGACCAGCTTGCGCACGCTCAGGATGGGCTCGCGCTTGGCGTCCGGCGCGGGCTGCGCGCTGACGGGAGCGGCTTCGGGCTGGGCCTGGCCTTCGGCCTGCAGCAGCGGAAAGCGTGCCGGCAGGTCGGTGCCCTGCATGGCGCCCAGCTTCGGCACGGCCGACAGCAGCGCCTTGGTGTAGCGGTGCTGCGGCGAAGCGAACACCTGCTCGGACGGGCCTTCCTCGACCTTGTCGCCGCGGTACATGACCAGCACGCGGTCGGCCACTTCGGCGACCACGCCCATGTCGTGGGTGATGAACACCACGCCCATGTGCATTTCTTCCTGCAGCTGGCGGATCAGTTGCAGGATCTGCGCCTGGATGGTGACGTCCAGTGCGGTGGTGGGTTCGTCGGCGATCAGCAGCGCGGGCTTGCAGGCCAGCGCCATGGCGATCATCACGCGCTGGCGCATGCCGCCCGACAACTGGTGCGGGTAGCGGTCCAGCACCGACTTGGCTTCCGGAATGCGCACCTGCTCCAGCATGCGCAGCGCCTCGGCGCGAGCGGCCGCGGCGTCCTTGCCCTGGTGCTGACGGATCGATTCGGCGATCTGGTCGCCGGCGGTGAAGACCGGATTCAAGGAGGTCATCGGCTCCTGGAAGATCATGGCCATGTCCGCGCCGCGCACATTGCGCATGACGCGTTGGCTCGATCCGGCCAGGTCGATCACGGAGCCGTTGCGCCGCCGCAGGGCCATGTTGCCCTGGGCGATGCGCCCGCCGCCATGTTCCACCAGACGCATGAGCGCCAGGGACGTCACCGATTTGCCCGAACCCGATTCGCCCACGATGGCCAGGGTCTCGCCCCGGTCCACATGGAACGACAGATTGCGCACGGCTTCGACCGTGCGCTCCGATCCCACGAAGCGCACCGTCAGGTCGTCGACCTGGACCACGCGGTTTTCCGGCAGCGCCAGGCTGTTTGCGCGATCAACCATCTCTTTTGATTCCCCAAATACTGAAAAAACGAACCCGCCGCCGCTTATCGGTAGATAGCGGTGACCGGCTTCTCGCCGACACGGGCGTAACCCCGATACATGCCTTCCGTATTGAACGGCAAGGCCACATTGCCCTGGGCGTCAACGGCTACCAGGCCCCCCTTGCCGTCGATGGTGGGCAGCTTTTCATGCACGACGCGGTCCGCAGCCGCTTCCAGCGACGCGCCGCAATATTCCATCTGGGCCGCCACGTCATAGGCGGCGACCATGCGGATGAACATTTCGCCGGTGCCCGTGGTGGACACCGCGCAGGTCTTGTTGCTGGCATAGGTGCCGGCGCCGATCAGCGGCGCGTCGCCCACGCGGCCGACCTGTTTGTTGGTGATGCCGCCGGTCGAGGTGGCCGCGGCCAGGTTGCCCTGGGCATCCACCGCCACCGCGCCCACCGTGCCGAACTTCTTGTCGGCATCCAGCGGATCGGCCGGCGCCGGCTGGCCGCGCGCGACCAGGGCTTGGCCGTCGTGGTCCAGCACCGCCGCTTCCGGCGTTTCGCGCTGCACGCGCAGCAGCTGTTCGCGGCGGGCCTCGGTGGAGAAGTAGGAAGGATCGACCAGATCCACGCCCTCTTCCTTGGCAAAGGCTTCGGCGCCCTCGCCCACGAAGAACACGTGCTTGCTGTTTTCCATGACCTTGCGCGCGGCGAAGATCGGGTTGCGCACGCGGTGCACGCCGGCGATCGCGCCCGAGCGCAGCGTGGCGCCGTCCATGATGGCGGCGTCCAGCTCGTGGGTGGCGGCGCTGGTGAACACGGCGCCATGGCCGGCGTTGAACAGCGGACAGTCTTCCAGCAGGCGCACGGCTTCGGTCACGGCGTCCAGGGCGCTGCCGCCCCGCGCCAGCACGGCCTGGCCGGCGGTCAGGATGGATTCCAGCGCGCTCAGGTACTCCTGTTCTTTCTCGGGCGACATGGCCGCGCGGGACATCGCGCCGGCGCCACCGTGAATCGCGATCACGGGTTGAATCATCGTTTACCTACTCCATGGATGAGCCACGGCATCACGGACTGGGTCACCCCAGCGGCGGCCGCGACGGAATTCTTGGCCCGATAGGCCACCGCCGAGGACAGGGCTTCGATCAGCCCCAGCGCGGCGGTTTCGGAATTGGGAATCAGCTGGCGCGCGGAATACGCGTACAGCACCACGGAAGCCGTGGGCGCCAGCGGCGACGTGGGCTTGTCGGTCAGCACCAGCACCGGCACGCCGGCCTGCTTGGCCGCGCCGGCCAGGGTCACCGTGTCGGCCAGATAACGCGGAAAGCCGATAGCGATCACCAGGTCCTTGGACGTCATGCGCGCCATCTGGCGCGCTGCGTGCGACACGCCGCCGGGACCGGCCAGCGATTCGACGGAATGCAGGTGCATGCACAGGCCGCGCTGCAAGAGGCCGGCCAGGAAACCGCTGGCGCCGAAACCGATGATGAACACGCGGTCGGCGGCCAGGATGGCTTCTACCGCCTGCTCGCAGGCGGCGGCGTCCAGCGACTGCAGATTGCGCTGGGCGTTGCGGATGTCTTCTTCCAGCGTGGCGGCGAAGATCTGCACGGCGCTGGCGGAATGCGCCAGCTCGGTGCGCAGCTTTTCAACGGGTTCCAGCGCCGCCTCGAAGCCACGCGCCAGTTCGGCGCGGAATTGCGGATAGCCCGGCAGGTCCAGGGCGCGCGCGAAGCGGTTGGCCGTGGCCACCGACACCCCCACCGCCGCCGCGAACTCGTCGATGGTCATGGTGGCGGCGCGGAACTGGTGCGCCAGCACGTACTCGGCCATCTTGTGCTGAGTACGGCTCAGCGCGGGCTGGGCCCGGGCGATCCGGTCAGCAATCGTGAGTGCGGCCTTGTTCATCGAGTGGGGAGGTGTAGCTGGGGTTTATGTAAATCTGTTTACAAGCAAATTTTAGATAAGAAAATAGATTTTCATACTAAGGGTATACCCGTGAATATATGTAACAGTGCTTCAAAAGAAACGGGGCCGGTTTGAGTTACGCTAAGCGCGCTCCCCTTTCCCAGCCTCACCGGATTGACGCAATGCCCGATTGGATCTGCAAAGCCCACCAGGACCTGACCGTGACCGAGATCTACGCGATCCTGCGGCTGCGCACGGAAGTCTTTGTCATTGAACAGAATTGCATCTTCCAGGACATGGACGGCAAGGATCTGGTCGGCCAGACGTCCCACCTGATGGCCTGGCAGGACGGCAAGCTCGCGGCCTACTGCCGCATCCTGGACCCTGCGCTGAAGGATGGCCAGATCGAGATCGGACGCGTCATCACCGCGCCCTGGACTCGCGGCCAGGGCCTGGGCCACGAACTGATCCGCCACGCGATGCAGGAAGTGCGCCAGCGCTGGCCCGGCCGCGCCATGTATCTGGGCGCCCAGGCCCGTTTGCGCAATTACTACGGCGGCCACGGCTTTGTGCAGGTCACCGAGGAATACATGGAAGACGGCATCCCGCACGTGGGAATGCGGTTAGCTGAAACGGCATAAAAAAACGCCCCTTGCGGGGCGTTTTCATGGATGTGGCGCTTGGCGGATTACTTGACCGCCGACACGTCCAGCTTGGCTTGCGTCTTGGACTTGATCTCGTCCACCGTCACGCCCGGCGCCGTTTCCAGCAGTTTGAGGCCGTTTTCGGTGACTTCCATCACGCCCAGGTCGGTGATGATCAGGTCGACCACGCCCACACCCGTCAGCGGCAGGTTGCATTCCGCCAGCAGTTTGACGTCTTCGGTGCCGTCCTTTTTCTTGGCCACGTGCTCCATCAGGACCACGACGCGGCCCACGCCCGCCACCAGGTCCATGGCGCCGCCCATGCCCTTGACCATCTTGCCCGGAATCATCCAGTTGGCCAGGTCGCCTTTTTCGGACACCTGCATGGCGCCGAGGATGGCCAGGTTGATCTTGCCGCCACGGATCATCGCGAACGAATCCGCCGACGAGAAGATCGAGGAGCCGGGCAAGGTCGTGACCGTCTGCTTGCCTGCGTTGATGAGGTCGGCGTCGACTTCATCGTCGGTGGGGAACGGGCCGATGCCCAGCAGGCCGTTCTCGGATTGCAGCCACACTTCCATGCCCTTGGGCACGTGGTTGGCCACCAGGGTCGGCAAGCCGATGCCCAGGTTCACATAAAAGCCGTCTTGCAGCTCGCGCGCGGCGCGCGCCGCCATTTCATCGCGGGACCATGCCATGTCTGTTCTCCTTAGGCCGGGCGAGTGGTGCGTTGTTCGATGCGCTTTTCGGGCGTGGCGTTCAGCACGATCCGTTGCACATAGATGCCGGGCAGGTGGATCTGATCGGGATCCAGGCTGCCGGTATCAACGATTTCCTCGACTTCGACCACCGTGAACTTGCCCGCCATGGCGACGTTCGGATTGAAGTTGCGGGCGGTCTTGCGGAATACCAGGTTGCCGCTGCGATCGGCGATGTGCGCCTTGACCAGCGACACGTCGGGCACCAGCGAACGCTCCATCACGTATTGCTGGCCGTCGAATTCGCGGATTTCCTTGCCGTCGGCCACGATGGTGCCCACGCCCGTGCGGGTGAAGAAGGCCGGAATGCCGGCGCCGCCGGCGCGCAGCTTCTCGGCCAGCGTGCCCTGCGGCGTGAACTCGAGCTCGAGTTCGCCGGACAGGAACTGGCGTTCGAATTCCTTGTTCTCGCCCACGTAGGACGCGATCATCTTGCGGACCTGACGCGTATTGAGCAGCTGGCCCAGGCCGAAGCCGTCGACGCCCGCGTTGTTGCTGATGCAAGTGAGGTCCTTGACGCCCGAATCGCGCAGCGCGGCGATCAGGGCCTCGGGAATGCCGCAAAGGCCGAAACCGCCCACGGCGATCATCTGACCGTCCTTGACGATGCCTGCCAGCGCCTCCTGGGCGCTTGCAAAAACCTTGTCCATCGCTCCAACTCCTAGTTAAGGTCTAACCGAAGAGGGCGCGGCTGCCGGCGCCGGTCCCAGCAGCACCGTCCGGTGCCCTGTGGCGGCTGGCGCCGAGGGTGGCGCGCCCATATTGCTTTTTTGATTTTGCGCTAGATTTTACCGGCATGCCCGGCCAAAGCACGCGCTATTTTGGCGGGGCCGTCCGAAGACGCTGCATCAAGCCGCGGGCTTGAACATGGCGCCCAGTTTGGACAGCACCTCTTGCGGCCACGGAGCGGACGCATTGACCGTATAGTCCATCCAGACTAGCACGTTGCGCGCGCGGGCATACGGACCGCCTTCGTCGCCTACCTTCTCCAGCAGCAATTCGAATTCTGCGCTGGAGCGGCCGATGCGCGTGAGTTTGTGGGTCACGAGCACGTTGGCGGGATAGGTCAGGGGCCGCAGGAAATCGCAGGACGCATGCGCCAGGATGAGCCCCTGATCGGAGGGCAGCGCAAAGCCCGCGCCATAGAGTATCTGTATCCGGGCCTCTTCCATGAGGCGGAAGTACATGGCGTTGTTCAGATGGTTCAGAGCGTCCGAATCGCCCCACCGCAGGGGCAGTTCGACTTGATGGATATCTCCCACGGCCAGTATCCGCGCTGAGGTTTTGTCCGCGTTCACCAATTACTCCCTATGGCTAAAAGAAATACGAAGGCATACATGGCCTCCGCCTGCAATACAATCGCCGATAATACTTCCAGCCAAATATGGAATACATACGGGGAGCTTTGCAATGTCTGAACGCGAGTCGATGGAATATGACGTGGTCGTGGTTGGCGGTGGACCCGCCGGCCTGGCCACTGCTATCCGTCTTAAGCAGCTAGCCGCTGAAAAGAATCAGGAAATCGGCGTCTGCGTACTTGAGAAGGGTGCGGAACTGGGTGCGCACATCCTGTCCGGCGCCGTCATGGACCCGCTGGCGTTGACCGAGCTCATCCCCGACTGGAAGGAAAAAGGCGCGCCGCTGAACGTGCCTGTGACGCATGACAAGTTCATGTTCCTGTCCGAAACCGGCGCGCGCACCACCCCCAACTGGCTGCTGCCGCCCTGTTTCCACAACGAAGGCAACTACATCGTCCGCCTGGGCGACGTCGTCAAGTGGATGGGTGAACAGGCCGAGGCGCTGGGCGTGGACATCTTCCCGGGTTTTGCCGCCGTGGAACTGCTGTACGACGAGAACGGCGCCGTCCGCGGCGTGGCCACCGGCGACATGGGCGTGGCCCGCGACGGCTCGCACACCGACCACTACCAGCCCGGCATGGAACTGCATGCCCGCTACACCGTGTTCGCCGAAGGCGCGCGCGGCCAGTTGGGCCGCCAGCTGATCGAACGCTACAAGCTGGACGACGGCCGCAATCCGCAGTCCTACGGCATCGGCATCAAGGAAATGTGGGAAGTCGATCCGGCCCAGTCCAAGCCGGGCCTGGTCATCCATACCGGCGGCTGGCCGCTGGACTCCGATACCTACGGCGGCTCGTTCCTCTACCACCTGGACAACAACCTGGTGGCCGTGGGCATGGTCGTGGGCCTGGACTACGCCAACCCCTGGCTGTCGCCGTTCGACGAATTCCAGCGCTACAAGACGCACCCCGCCATCCGCGGCACCTTCGAAGGCGGCAAGCGCATCGCCTACGGCGCGCGCGCCATCACCGCGGGCGGCCTGCTGGCCCTGCCCAAGCTGACCTTCCCGGGCGGCGTGCTGGTCGGCTGCGAGGCCGGCTTCCTCAACGCCTCCCGCATCAAGGGCAGCCACGCCGCCATCAAATCCGGCAAGCTGGCCGCCGAAGCCGCGTTCGACGCGCTGGTCGCCGACCGCCGCCAGGACGAGCTGGCCGCCTATCCGGCCGCTTTCGAGGCATCCTGGCTGCACGCGGAACTGAACAAGGCGCGCAACTTCAAGCAATGGTTCAAGAAGGGCCGCACCATCGCCACCTTGATGACCGGCGTCGAGCAACTGCTGCTCAAGGGCAAGATGCCCTGGAGCCTGCGCCACAACAAGCCTGACCATGCCTGTCTGCAACCCGCATCGCAATGCGCGCGCATCGACTACCCCAAGCCCGACGGCAAGCTCACTTTCGACAAGCTCAGCTCGGTGTTCATCTCGAACACCAACCATGACGAAAACGAGCCCATCCACCTGACGCTGAAGGATCCGTCGATACCGGTACAGGTCAACCTGGCCAAGTATGGCGGCCCGGAATCGCGCTACTGCCCGGCGGGCGTGTACGAGTTCGTCAAGGACGACCACGGCGAAGACCGCTTGCAGATCAACGCGCAGAACTGCGTGCACTGCAAGACCTGCGACATCAAGGACCCGACCCAGAACATCGTCTGGGTCGCGCCGCAAGGCGGTGAAGGCCCCGTCTACAGCGGCATGTAAAGCAGCCGGACGCCAGCGCCCGGCCACCGAAGGCGCCCCACAGGGCGCCTTTTTTTTTCGACGAGCAGGACTATTCCATGACCGAACGCGTACTTCTCATCGGCTGCGGCGACCTGGGCCAGCGCGTGGCCCGGCGCTTTCTCGCGCGCGGCGACGACGTCTACGCGCTGCGCCGCAACCCGCCTGCCGGTGGCGCGGACGGCATACGCTGGCTGCAAGGCGACATTTCCCGCCCGGACGGACTGCCCGCCCTGCCCCGCGGCGTGACGCGGCTCATCCATCTGCCCGCGCCCGGCGCGCGCGAGGCCGCCGCGTACCGCGCGGTGTTCATCGACGGCCTGAAGCACGTGCTGGACGGGTTGGACACGACGCAGCTCAAGCGCGTCGTGTTCATCTCGTCCAGCGCGGTCTATGGCGAACATGAAGGCGGCTGGGTCGACGAAGACACGCCGCCCGCGCCGCTGGGCGTCAACGGGCGGGTGCTGCTCGAAGCCGAAACCGCACTGGCGACTTATGGCCTGCCGTCCACCGCCTTGCGACTGGCCGGGCTTTACGGCCCCGGACGCCTGCAATTGATCGAGCGCCTGCGCCAGGGCGCAGCGGGCGCGCCGACCCAGCCCGCACACTGGGCCAACCGGATCCACATCGATGACGCCGCCGCGGCCGTGGTGCACCTCGCGCTCCTGCCCGAAACGGCGCCGGTCTACGTAGGCTGCGACGATACGCCCCTGCCCCTGCATGAGCTATACGCCGACCTGGCCAGACTGATCGGCGCCCCTGCGCCGCGCGAGGCGCAGGCGCCTGCCAACGTCGGCAGCAAGAAGCTCAGCAATGCCCGGCTACGCGCCAGCGGCTTCACGCTGCAATGGCCGGACTCGCGGCTCGGCTATGCCGCGCTGCTGACCACCACCGGCGCTGGCGACCCCGAAGCGACGCAGGCATAGTTCGCCGCCCATCGAATCGTGGCCGTCCAGGCTGGACGATACTGGCAGCCGGATTCACCACCGGCCATCGCCATGCATCCCGCCCATCCCCTGCAGGCAGTCACGCATCCTGACCCCTATCCCTACTATGCCGCGCTGGCGCGCGAGCGGCCGCTGTATCGCGAAGCGACGCTGGACTTGTGGGTAGCCAGCCATCCGGACACGATAGCGGCCATCATGCGGCACCCTGCCGCGCGCGTGCGTCCCGTGGCGGAGCCGGTGCCGAAAGGATTGGGAACCGGTCCGGCGGCCGACCTGTTCGGCCGCTTCGTGCGCATGAACGACAGCACGACCCACCAGCAAGTGAAGACCTTGCTGAGCGCTTTCATCCGCGAGCAAGGCGCCCAGGCCTGTCCGCCAGCGTGGCCGGATCCGGGGCCGCTGAACGCCATGGCCGTCGACCGCTACCTGAGCGCCGCGCCGGTGCACGCGCAAGCCGCATTCCTGGGCTTTCCGCCGGACCTGTACGCCGATTGCGCGGCGGACATCGCGGCATTTCTGTCGGCGCTGCCCGCCACCGCCACGGCGGATCGCATCGAGGCGGGACACGCCGCCGCGATGCGCCTGCAAACCCGCCTCGAATCACATCTGCAGGCCCCTGATGCCGCCCCTGCCTTGCGCAGGCTGCGCGAAGACGGCGCGCGGGCGGGTATAGCCCCCGCGCTGCTGGCCGCCAATCTGGCTGGCTTGCTATTCCAGTCCTGCGAGGCGGGCGCAGGCCTGCTGGGCAACGCGATCATCCTGGCCGGGCGGCGCGGCCTGCCCGCGGATCCCACGGAAGATGCAGCGCTGGCCTTGATGGATGAAGTCGAACGCAGCGACCCGCCGCTGCACAACACGCGGCGGTTTCTCGCCGCCGACATCGACACTGGCGGCCAACACATCGCAGCGGGCCAGACCGTGCTGCTGGTGCTGGCCGCGGCGGCCACGGTACAGCCCGAGGCGCACTGGACTTTTGGCGCGCACGGGCATGCCTGCCCCGGCCGTCTGCCTGCCCGCCAGCATGCGGCGGGTGCGCTCAGCCACCTGCTGCGCGCAGGCCTCGACGCTGCCGCGCTCGCGGCCCGTTTCCGCTACCGGCCGCTGCCGAATGCACGCGTGCCCCAATTTGATTTTTCCGAGGAACCCGCACCATGATCGCAGTGATATTCGAAGTCGAACCCGCCCATGGCGACCCCAACCCCTATCTGCATATTGCCGCCGGCCTGATCGATGAACTGAAGGCCATGGACGGCTTCATCTCGGTAGAACGCTTCCAGAGCCTGACCGAGCCGGGCAAGCTCCTGTCGCTGTCCTTCTGGCGAGACGAAGAATCGGTCAAGCGCTGGCGCACGCTGGAGTCGCACCGCCGGGCCCAGGAAGCCGGACGCGGCGGCGTCTTCGCCAACTATCGCCTGCGCGTGGCGCAAGTGCTGCGCGACTACGGCATGAACCAGCGCGACGCGGCGCCCGCCGACAGCCGCGACCGCCACGGCTGAAGCCTGTACTTCAGGCCCCGGCTGCCGCCGCGGCCAGGGCCACCCGATGGGTGGCGCCGGATTCCAACACCGCCGTCATCGATGGCACGCCCTGGGCGGCCGATGGATCGAAGTAGTCGGCCTCGTCGCGTCCTTGCCCCGCGGGCAAGTCGCGCACCTCCACGCGAAAGCCTTCGGCCCGGCTGCCGCGCAGTTCCGGCACCGCTTGCAGCAAGCGGCGCGTGTAGGGATGCGTGGGCCGGTCGAATACTTCGTCGCGCGTGCCCTCTTCGACGATATGGCCGCGCAGCATTACCACCACGCGGTCGGCGATCTGCTCCACCACGCCCAGATCGTGCGAAATCAGCAGGCAGGCGAAGCCGTGGGAGCGCTGCAGCGACATCAGGGTCTCCAGCACCTGCTTCTGCACGGTGACGTCGAGCGCCGACACCGGCTCGTCCGCGATGATCACCTCGGGCCGCAGCACCAGCGCCCGGGCGATCGCCACGCGCTGCCGCTGCCCGCCGGACAGCTCATGCGCATAGCGTTCCGCGTAGTCGTCGCCCAGCCCTACGTCGCGCAGCGCCTGCGCCACGCGCGTGCGCCGGACCTCGGACGTCATGCCGGCCTCCAGCCGCAGGCCCTCGCCCACCAGGTCGCCGATGGTCATGCGCGGATCCAGCGATGAATACGGATCCTGGAACACCATCTGCACACGCCGGCGCGCCGCCTGCCAGGCCTGGCCGGAGCCGCCCGCGGGCAAAGCCTGGCCGTCCAGCTCGATGCGCCCCTGGGCTTGCGGCACCAGTCCCAGGATAGACATCATGACCGTGGTCTTGCCGCTGCCCGATTCGCCGACGATGGCCAGCGTTTCTCCTGGCGCCACCGCGAAGGTCGCGCGGTGCACGGCGCGCACCGCGCGCTTGCGGAACCAGCCCTCGCGGACCGAGTAATCGATCGCCAACCCATCAACCTGCAGGATGGGCGGCCCTTCCACGGCGGGGCGGGCCAAACCGCGCTTGGGCAGCGCGTCCAGCAGGCTGAGCGTGTAGGGGTCCGCCGGCCGCGACAGCACCTCGGCCACCGGCCCGGTCTCGACCGCCCGGCCGCGGCACATGACCAGCACGCGCCGCGTGTAGGCGGCCACCAGGGCCAGGTTGTGGCTGATGAAGATCAGCGCCGTGCCCTCTTCGCGCGTCAATTCGCACATCAGGTCCAGCACTTCCTTCTGCACCACGCAGTCCAGCGCCGTGGTGGGCTCGTCCGCGATCAGGAGGCGCGGCTTGAGCAGCATCACCCCCGCCAGCAGGATGCGCTGCCGCATCCCGCCGGAAAATTCATGCGGGTAGCGCTTCATGCAATCCTGCGCATCGCGCACCCGCACCCGCTCCAGCATCCGCACGGCCTCGTCCCAGGCCGCGCGGCGCGCCATGCCACGGCGCAGCACCAGCGCCTCGATCAGTTGCTCGCCCACGCGGAAAGCCGGGTTGAGCGACACCATCGGCTCCTGGAACACCATGCCGATGCCGGTGCCGCGCTTCGCCAGCCAGTCGCGCGGCGCCTGCCGCAGCAGGTCCTGGCCTTCAAACAGGGCTTGTCCGCCGGTGATGCGGGCCGAGTCAGGCAACAGGCCCAGCAAGGTCTTGCCGATCAGCGTCTTGCCGCTGCCGGATTCCCCGACGATGGACAGCGATTCGCCGGCGTGCAGGTCGAACGACACGCGGTTCACCACGGGCGCGGCGTCGCGCTTGCCGGGAAAGCGGATCTCCAGATCGCGTACCGACAGCAAGGGTTGGGCCAGGTTCATGCCATCACCCCCCGCATGCGCGGATCCAGCAGGTCGCGCACCGCGTCGCCGAGCAGGTTGATGCCCAACAGGCTCAGCGAGATCATGGCGCCCGGGAACACCGCCAGCCAGATCGCCTGATCCATGGCGTTGCGGCTCTCGGACAGCATGCCACCCCAGGTGGCCAGCGGCGGCGGCACGCCCAGGCCGAGAAAGCTCAGCGCGCTTTCGGCCAGCAGGGCGGAACCGAAGATGGAGGTCGCGAAGATCAGCAGAGGCGGAAAGCAATTGGGCAGCACGTGGCGGAACACCGTCCACAAGCCGCTGTGTCCGGTGGCGCGCGAGGCGATGACGAAATCGCGCTGGCGCAACGACAGCGCGGCGCCGCGCGCGATGCGCGCCACCGACGGCGAATACGCCAACCCCAACGCCAGCACCACGCCCCACTTGGACGGACCCAGCACAGTCATGATGCCGAGCGCCAGCAGCAGGCCGGGAAACGCCATCAGCGATTCCACCAGTACCGTGATGCCACGGTCGACCCAGCCGCCCGCATAGCCCGCCGTGACGCCGATGGTCGTACCCAGCAGCAGCGCCAGCAGCACGGAGAACACGCTGACCGCCACGCTGACGCCGGCCCCCGCCATCAGCCGCGACAACACGTCGCGGCCGAACTCGTCGGTGCCCAGCCAGTACTCCGCCGACGGCGGCGAAAAGCGCGCCAGCAGATCGCCTTCCAGCGGATCGTGCGGCGTATACACCAGCCCCACCAGGGCCAGCAGCACCACGCCCCCGACCAGCGCGCCGCCCAGGACGGCATTGGTATGTTTGAAACCCATGATGATCCTATTGAAGCTTCACGCGCGGGTCGAACAGCGGATACAGCAGATCCACCACCAGGTTGACCGCCACGTACAACAGCGCGATGAACAGCAGGCAGCCCTGCACCACCGGGTAGTCCCGCGCATAGATGCTTTCGACCAGCAGGCGGCCGATGCCCGGCAACGTGAACACGGTCTCGATCACCGCGGCGCCCGACAGCAGATGGCCCAGCATCAAGCCGATCACCGTCAGGGTGGGACCGAACGAATTCGGCAGCACGTGGCGCAGCATGACGCGCTTTTCCGGCAGGCCCTTGGCGCGCGCATGCGCCACGTATTCCAGCCGCAGGGTCTCGATGGTGCTGGCGCGCATCATGCGCGTGATGGCGGCGATCTCCGTCAGCACGATGGCGCATACCGGCAGCACCAGATAACGCGCCGCGCCCAGGCCGCCCTGGGCGATGGATTCAAAGCCGTACACCGGCAGCCAGTTCAGCTTCACGCCGAACAGCCAGATCAACAGGATGCCGACCCAGAAGCTGGGCATGGACACGAACAGGATCGAGGTCGACACGATGGCGGTATCGGCGCGGCGGTTCTGGCGCCAGGCGGCGACCATGCCGGCGGGCACCGCCACCAGGCAGGCCAGCAGCGTCGCCGTCAGCACTACCTGGGCCGTCACCGCAAAATGCGTCAGCACCAGGTGCATCACCGGTTCGCGCCGCGCGATGGACATGCCCAGGTCGCCTTGCAGCGCGTTGCCCACCCAGATCAGGAACTGCTCGCCGACGGGGCGATCCAGCCCCAGCGCGTGGCGCATTTCCGCCAGCAGCGCCGGGTTGTCGATATCGCCCAGCATCAGCGAGGCCGGATCGCCGGGAATCGCGCGTATCAGCGCGAACACCAGCACCGTGACCACGATCACGGTGGGCACCGACGCCGCGATGCGCTTGAGTAGATAGCCCAGCACGGCGCCTCAGTTCTTGGTCACGTTGAAGAAACGCGGCTTGCGCAGCGGCCAGCCCGTAAAGCCCTGCAGCTTGCTGGAGACCACGACATAGCCCGGTTTGTTGTAGTACATCAGCAGCGGAGTGTCGCGCAGCATCAAGGCATGCAGCTTGTCGAACGCCTGCTTGCGCACGGCGGGATCGGACTCGGCCTCGATGCCTTCCAGGATGGCCGCGGCTTCAGGACTTTCCCATTGGGCCATGGGCGTCTTGGACTTGTCGCCGATCACGTCGCGGAACATCAGCGCGGGCTCGGTGCGCGCCGAGTAGGCAAATGCCATCAGCTGGAACTTGCCTTCGCGGAAGTTGGTCACCTGCGTGCCCCACTCCAGCATGTCCAGTTCGGCCTTGATGCCGGCCTTGCCCAGCAACTGCTGCGTCACCACCGCGACCCGGTACAGATAGGGATAGCGCTTGTTGGCCTGCAGCTTCAAGGGTTCGCCGCGATAGCCGGCGGCGTCGAGCAGGCGCTTGACCTCTTTCAGGTTCTTCTCGTAGCCGGCGCGGTCGGCCTCGGAGTAGTAGGCGCTGGCGGCGGGCACCAGGGACGGGTTGTAGGCGGCCTGGCCGTTGTTCAGCGCCCGGGCGATGCCGGGAAAATCCAGCGCCAGCGCGATGGCGCGGCGCATGTTCACATCCGACAGCAAGGGCGCGCGCGTCTGCATCAGCAGATTGACGGTATCCAGCCCCTGCTCGGTGACGATGTTCCAGCGCGGATCTTTGATCGGCAGATTGTCTTCGTCCGCGTTGTAGGCGTCGACCTGCCCCGCCATCAGGGCCGCCTTTTGCGCCGCAGCGTCCGGAATCACCACGAAGCGCACATTGGCCTGCGCGGTTTTCTTCCCCGCCATACCACTGGGCGCTTCCTCGCGCGGCTTGTAGCCCGCATACGGCGTCAACAGCAGGTACTGCTCCTTCTTCCATTCGGCAAGGACGTAGGGGCCGGTGCCTATGGGTTTGACCCACTTGCCCTCGGCATCGACGCTCTTGGCGCTCAGCACTGGCATCGGACACTGGACGCTGGCCATCTGATCCAGGAACAGCGCGTAGGGCTGCTCCAGCCTGAATACCACGGTGGCCGGATCCGGCGTTTCCACCGCCACGACCTTGGCGCCCTTGCTGCCGTCGTAGAGGTTCTTGCAGGAATACTCGGACTGGGCGCCGTTGAGATAGTCGTAGGTCCACTTGACGTCGGCCGAGGTCATGGGCGAGCCGTCGTGAAAGGTGAGGCCCTGGCGCAGCTTGAAGGTGTAGGCGCGCTTATCGTCGGACAGCGTCCAGCTGTCGGCCAGCATGGGAGCCACGCTCATGTCGGCGCGCAGCGCCACCAGGGACTCCACCACGTGGGCCAGCACGTTGTCGGTGGAGGTGTTGCGGGAACGCCCGCCGGGCAGCGTGGTCGGCGTGCCCGAGCCCTCGGCGTAGCGGATTTCAGGAACGGCAGCCTGCGCCCACACCGCTGCGGGCATGCCGGCCATGGCGCCGGCCAACGCGGCGGACAACAGCAGCGCGTTCTTGACGCGCGAACCATGCGAATTCATAGGGGGTCACTCCATGGGCGGCGCTAGCCGCATACGGGTCCGGGGCCGGCTCAGAAGAGCCGGTACTCAGCGAAGTTGCGTCCTTCGTAGGGCTTGCGGGCGATCCACATCACGCCGCTGGCCGGTTCCATCAAGGTGGTGGCCACCGTGGCCGAGATGCTGTCGAAGCTGGCCGGCTTGGGCGAGCGCAGCACGCCGTCCGGCGCGGCGAAGTCGTCGGCCAGGATGCGTTTGACCTTGTCCCAGTCAATACCGCCAGCCGCGCGCGCCAGCATGTCCTGCACGCGGCGTTGGCGGTAGATCGAATCCGGATTGGCGGCCAGGCCTTTGTCGAACAGCTTGGCGCGCGCGGGCGGGCTGATCCAATGGTTGGCGTGGACCAGCAGGCCATCCTCGGGCGTGATCCAGAAGATCTCGTCGGGCGAACATTCCAGGTCGACCGCTTCGCCCTGCGCCTGCGCCAGCATCAGGTTGTTGGAGCAGAAGCGCCGCGACGCCCACAGCACCTTCATGGCGTTGCAAATGTTGGTGGCTTCCAGCATCTTGCGCCGCACCAGCACCAGCGGCACTTCGGCGGGACGCTGGTAATCGTGCTCGCAGGACAGGAAGTTACCGGACAGGGACACGCCCGCGCTATTGAAGCCGTGGCGCGCCAGGCTGCCCGCCTCGGTGAACATCAAGAGATCGGGGCCGTCCTCGCGCCGCATGCGCAGCACGATGCCGGTGTCCACGCATTCCTCGCGCCAATCCCAGTTGTGGGCATGCATGAGCTTGCCGCCGGCGGCGGCCTCGGGCAGCACGATCAGGCCGGTGCAGCCATCGTCCAGGCCCTTGCGGGCGCGGCCCAGCTCGGCATGGCCGAACATCATTTCGGTGCGGCAGTTGATGACCACCACGTCCTCCAGCGCCTGGCCCGATCCGTCGGCGATGCCGCGCAGCTCCTCCAGGTAGGCCGCGTCATAGTCGCCCACCACCGGCACCATGGCGGCGGCCAATTGCTTCAGGCGATCCGTGGCGACGCCGCGCCGCTCCAGCTGCCCGCGGTAGAGGGCCACGCTGCGCGCCACGCGTTCGGGGACGGCGGCGCCGTGCTGGCGACCGCGCTCATAGGGGCTGCCCTGCACGTCGACCAGGGGGAAAGGGGTAGGCAAAGTCACGGCTCAAGACTCCGGAGCGAGATTCATAGACGGGCAAATTTTGTACTAATATATGAAAAAGTTCAATACAAGGGTTTCCACCGAGCCATGCCTGCGGCGTGCACGCCCGAGGCTCTCCGGTACCATTCCGACTCCGTCGCCTTTCGCGCCCAGCCCTCATGTCCAACGCCGCCCCTGCCCGCCCCACTCCGCTGCAAGTCGACCTGGCGCGCCATATCGCGGAAGACATCGTGGCCCGGCGCTTCGCGCCCGGCGACCACCTGTCGGAGGAAGCGCTGGCGGCGAACTACGAGGTGTCGCGCACGCCGGTGCGCGGCGCGCTCAAGCTGCTGGCCGCGCAGGGCCTCATCACGCATCGCCCCAACAGCGGCTACACGGTGGCGGCCCATGCCGCCGCCGCGCCGCCCGCCATCGCGGGCGCCGGCCCCACGCAAGACGAGCTGTATCGCCGTTTGATCGATGACCGCGCCTCGCGCGCGCTGCCGGAAACCTTTACCGAGCGCGATCTTCAGCAGCGCTATCCGGCGCCGCGCAGCGTGCTGACCAAGACCCTGCTGCAGTTGTCGGCGGACGGCCTGATCGAAAAGCGCAAGGGACACGGCTGGCAGTTTTCGCCGTCGTTGGAGAACCGCGACGCGCTCAACGAGAGCTACCGGTTCCGCATGACCATCGAATGCGCGGGCCTGCTGGAACCCACGTTCCGCCTGGACCGCGAAGCGCTGGCGCGCATGCGCGCCGCGCATGAAGCGCTGGCCGTGCGCAGCGACGCCGACATCTCAGCCACTGAATTCTTCAATCTCAACGCCTCGTTCCACGAGATGCTGGCCCGCTTCTCGGGCAACCGCTACATCCTGCAGGCGGTGCAGCAGCAGAACCAGTTGCGCCGGCTGGAAGAGCATGCCGCGTTCTACCGCGACGCGCGCTTCATCAATTCCAGCAGCGAACACCTGCAGATCATCGACGCGCTCGAAGCCGGCGACCAGGAATGGGCTTCCCAGCTCATGCGGCGCCACTTGAAGACCTCGCTGCAGGTGTCCTAAGCCCCCTCTCCGCTTTCATTCATCCGCCAGCACGCCCTGGCGGATCTCGGGTACGCATGGCATCCGCGTTGTGGATTGCGTTCGGGCCTTCTTGTATTGTATTTATCAATCTATTAATACAAAATAGGAACCACAAATCCATCCACGCCGGAACCCCCATGCCATCGTCAGCGCCTCATCCCACACCCGCCATCAACGCCGAAGCCTATTGGATGCCCTTCACCGCGAACCGGCGCTACAAGCGCGCGCCGGTGCTGTTCAGCGCAGCCGAGGGCATGCACTACATCCGACCGGACGGACGCCGCGTGCTCGACGGTATTGCGGGCCTGTGGTGCGTGAACGCCGGGCACCGCCGCCCAGAAATCGTCGATGCCATCGCCCGCACCGCCCACGAACTGGACTACGCGCCCTCGTTCCAGATGAGCCATCCCCTGGCCTTCGAATTGGCCGAGGCCTTGCGCCAGGAGGCGCCCGCCGGGTTCTCCAATGTGTTTTTCTCGAACTCCGGCTCCGAAGCGGTAGATACCGCGCTGAAGATCGCGCTGGGCTATCACCGGGCGCGCGGCCAGGGGCAGCGGGTGCGCCTGATCGGACGCGAGCGCTCGTACCACGGCGTGGGCTTCGGCGGCCTGTCGGTGTCTGGCATCGCCGGCCACCGCAAGCCTTTCGGCAATCTGCTGCCCTATGTGGACCATCTGCCGCACACCTATGACCGCAACCAGATGGCCTACACCCGTGGCCAACCCGATTGGGGCGCCCACCTGGCCGATACGCTGGAGCGCATCGTCGCGCTGCATGACGCGTCCACCATCGCCGCCGTCATCGTGGAGCCGGTGGCGGGCTCGACCGGCGTGCTGGTGCCGCCCAAAGGCTACCTGCAGAAGCTGCGGCAGATCTGTGACGCGCACGGCATCCTGCTGATCTTCGACGAAGTGATCTGCGCCTTCGGCCGTATCGACGGCGCCTTCGCCTCATCGCACTTCGGCGTCACGCCCGACATCATCACCAGCGCCAAGGGGCTGACCAACGGCGCCATCCCCATGGGCGCGACGCTGGTGCAGCAGCATGTCTACGATGCCTTCATGCAAGGACCGGACAGCGCCATCGAACTGGCCCATGGCTACACCTATTCCGGCCATCCGGTGGCCTGCGCCGCCGGCCTGGCGACCCTGGACATCTGCCGCCGCGAGGGTCTGTTCCAGCGCAGCCGCGAACTCTGGCGCTATTGGGAGGACGCCGCGCACAGCCTGAAGGGACTACCGCACGTCGTCGACATCCGCAACATCGGCCTGCTGGCCGCCATCGAGTTGGAGCCCTTGGACGGCAAGCCTGGCCAGCGGGCCTATGCCGTGCACCAGGCCTGCCTGGAGCGCGGCTGCCTGATCCGCTCGGCGGGCGACACCATGCTGCTGTCGCCCCCGCTCATCATTGAGCGCGCGCAGATCGACGAGTTGTTCTCGGTGTTGTCGGACGTGCTGCGCGCGGACGCCTGAGCGCCGACCCTGCCTATGCCAGGTGCCGCGCCACCGCCTGGACCACCTGCCGCACATCCGCGGCGGACACGTCCAGGTGCGTGACCAGGCGCGTCGGGCCGCCGTAGACGGCCCGCATCTGGATGCCGTCGGCGGCCAGTTTGGCCGTGAGTTCCTCGCAACGCGCAGGCTCGAATTCAGCGAACACCATGTTGGTGTCCTGGCTCAATACCTTGACGCCCGGAATGCCGCGCAGCCCCTCCGCCAGCAGGCGGGCGTTCTCGTGGTCATCGGCCAGGCGCTCCACGTTGTGCTCCAGCGCATACAGGCAGGCCGCGGCCAGCACGCCGGCCTGGCGCAGGCCGCCGCCCAGCATCTTGCGCCAGCGGCGGGCGCGGGCGATCAGCTCGGCGCTGCCCACCAGTACCGAACCCACCGGCGCGCCCAGGCCTTTCGAAAAGCAGAGGGACACCGAATCGAAGGGCTGGCACAGGTCCGCCACCGGCTTGCCGCTGGCCACCGCGGCATTGAACACGCGGGCGCCGTCCAGATGGGTGGCCAGTCCGTGCTGGCGCGCCCAGTCGGTCGCAGCCTGCACGTAGTCGGCGGGGATCAGCTTGCCGTGGAAGGTGTTTTCCAGCGCCAGCAGGCGGGTGCGGGCGAAGTGCGCATCGCCCTCGGGCTTGAGCGCCGCGGCCAGCTTTTCCAGCGGCAGGGAGCCGTCCTCCGCGTGCTCGATCGGCTGCGGCTGGATGCTGCCCAGCACGGCCGCGCCGCCCCCTTCATACTTGTAGGTGTGCGCGAGCTGGCCCACCAGATACTCGTCGCCGCGCTCGCAGTGGGCCATCAGCGCCCCCAGATTGCTTTGCGTGCCGGACGGAAAGAACAGGCCCGCCGCCTTGCCGGTGCGTTCGGCAACCGCCTCCTGCAGACGGATCACGGTCGGGTCGTCGCCCATCACGTCATCGCCCAGGGGCGCGGATACCATGGCTTGCAGCATGGCCGCGGATGGCCGGGTGACGGTGTCGCTACGCAGATCGATCATGGAAAATCCTGGTATGGAAAAGGAATTCTGAAAAAGATTAGTCGGCGCGCACGGCCGGCGCCGCGCGGCTCACCACCCAGATGCCGGCCAGAATCAGCGCCATGCCACCCAGCTCGGCAGGACTGGGTTGTTCGGACAACAGCGCCCAGGCGAACAACATAGCGACGACGGGCACGCCCAGGCTGGACAGTCCCGCGATCGAAGCCGGCACCAGGCGCACCACCAGCAGCCACAACAGCCAGCCCGCGGCCGTCGCGATCAGCACGATGTAGACCATGCCGGTCCAAAGCTGCCAGCCCCATATCGCGGGCATCTGCGGCACCAGAAAGGCGACAGGCGTCATGACCAGTCCGCCCAGCAGCATCTGCCAGGCCGTGAAAGTCATCACATCCGGCGCGTGCCGCTCGAACATGCGCTTGGACAACACCGTGCCCACGCCCCAGCACAAACCGCTGCCCAGCCCCAACAACACGGGGCGGATATCGCCCAGGCCGTTCCAGGGTTCGACGAAACAGACCAGCCCGATGGCGGCCATGGCGATGCCCAGACCATGCCGCGCCGTGGGGCGTTCGCCCAGGAACCACCACGCGAACAGGATCACCCAGAACGGCATCGTGTAGGCCATGAGCGAGACCTTGCCCACGCCGCCCGATACCAGCGCCGTCTGTACAAAGCCCTGGAATCCGGCCGTTTGCGTCAGGCCGATCAGCAAGGTCAGCTTCCAGGGCGGCATCGCCAGCGGACGCCGCATCGCGATGGCCAGCGCGAACAGCACCACGCCGCCCGATACATAGCGCAGCGCCACGAAGTCGAACGGGCCGATATACGGGACGATCAGTTTCATCGCGATCCAGCTGCCCGCCCAGACCAGGATGGTGCTGAACATCAGGGCTAGCCCTGCACGATCGAAACTGCTGCGGCTCACTGGCACGACTCCGTGGGAATGAATTCTGGACGCGGAAAAGCAAATACGCCCGTACCGGCGGTTCCGATACGGGCGTATGACATTATGCGCCTGCCTTACCCGCCAGGGCGGTCACAGGCAGGCCATTCCCGTCCATCATGCGGACGGGAACGATCACAAGGACTTGGCCAGCTGTTCCAGGATGGCCGGGTTCTCCAGCGTGGACACGTCCTGCGTGATTTCCTCGCCCTTGGCGACCACGCGCAACAGGCGGCGCATGATCTTGCCGGAACGCGTCTTGGGCAGGTTGTCGCCAAAGCGGATGTCCTTGGGCTTGGCGATGGGGCCGATTTCCTTGGCCACCCAGTCGCGCAGCACCTTGGCGATGGCTTGCGCCTCGTCGCCTTCGGGACGCGAACGCTTGAGCACCACGAAGGCCACCACGGCTTCGCCGGTGGTGTCGTCGGGACGGCCCACCACGGCGGCTTCCGCCACCAGTTCGTGCGCCACCAGGGCCGACTCGACCTCCATCGTGCCCAGGCGGTGGCCCGACACGTTCAGCACGTCGTCGATACGGCCCATGATCCAGAAGTAGCCGTCAGCATCGCGCTGCGCGCCGTCGCCAGCCAGGTAGTAGCCGCGCAATTCGGGCGGGAAGTAGCTCTTCTTGAAACGCTCCGGGTCGCCCCAGATGTTGCGGATCATGGCGGGCCAGGGACGCTTGATGACCAGGAAGCCGCCATTGCCCTGCTCCACATCGCCACCCGTCTCATCGACGATGGCGGCGGCGATGCCCGGCAGCGGCAAGGTGCAGGAACCCGGCTTGGTCGGCGTGGCGCCCGGCAGCGGCGTGATCATGTGGCCACCGGTCTCGGTCTGCCACCAGGTGTCCACAATGGGGCAGCGCTCGCGGCCGATGTTCTTGTGGTACCACATCCAGGCTTCGGGATTGATGGGTTCGCCCACCGTGCCGATGATACGCAGGCTGTCCAGGTCGTAGTTCTGCGGATGCGCTTCGGGCGCGGCCTCGGCGGCCTTGATCAGCGAGCGGATCGCGGTGGGCGCGGTGTAGAAGGTGGTGACCTTGTGGCGCGCGATCATGTCCCAGAAGCGGCCGGCGTTGGGATAGGTCGGCACGCCTTCGAACACGACCTGCGTCAGGCCGGCCGCCAGCGGGCCGTAGGTGATGTAGGTGTGGCCGGTGACCCAGCCCACGTCGGCCGTGCACCAGTAGACGTCGTCCTTGCGGGCGTCGAAGGTCCACTTCACCGTCAGCAGCGCCCACAGCAGGTAGCCCGCCGAGGAATGCTGCACGCCCTTGGGCTTGCCGGTGGAGCCGGAGGTGTAGAGAATGAAGAGCGGGTGCTCGGCGTTGACCGGCACGGGCTCGCAGGTGTCGGGCTGGCCGGCCTCGACGTCGTGCATCCAGAGGTCGCGGCCTTCGTTCCATTGCACCTTGCCGCCGGTGCGGCGGTACACGATGACCTTGGTCACGGCCTCGCAGCCGCCCATGGTGAAGGCTTCTTCCACGGCGGGCTTGAGCGGGATGGTCTTGCCGCCGCGCACCTGTTCGTCGGCGGTGATGACCAGCGACGCGCCCACGTCCATGATGCGCTCCTGCAGGCTCTTGGCCGAGAAGCCGCCGAACACCACCGAGTGCGTCACGCCCAGGCGCGCGCAGGCCTGCATGGCCACCACGGCTTCGATCGACATGGGCATGTAGATGATGGCGCGGTCGCCCTTCTTGTAGCCCAGCGCCGCCAGGCCGTTGGCGAAGCGGCAGACGCGCGCCAGCAGTTCGCGGTAGCTGACCTTGTTGACCTTGCCGTCGTCGGTTTCAAAGATGATGGCGGTCTTGTCGGCGTTGCCGTTGGTCAGGTGCACGTCCAGACAGTTGGCCGACACGTTCAGTTCGCCGTCGCCGAACCAGCGGTAGAACGGCGCGTCCGATTCGTCCAGCACCTGCGTGAACGGCTTGGACCATTGCAGGTTGTCGCGCGCCTGCCCGGCCCAGAATCCGTCGAAATCGTTCTCGACCTGCGCGCACAGCGCGTTGTAGGCCTCCATGCTGGGGATCGCGGCGCCTTGCGCGGCGCGCTCGGGCGGCGGGAACACCCGGGTTTCCACCAGTACGGACTCAATAGCGTTCGACATGATCTTTGTCTCCAATCGGTAATTCTGTTGTTTGTGCCGCTTGTTCTTTACCCAACCGCAACCGTATCGCCACGCTCTTACGGGCACCTTACGCAAAATGCGGGCCGGAGCCCGCGAGGCAAGGCCGGCGCCGGGCAATCAAGGCGTGCCGCCGCCAATCGTAGCGACGTCACCGGACAGTCCATAAGGATAGCAGCCGCTGCGGCCTGCGCGTACCGCGCGCCTCAAGCCGCGCGCCGCGCCAGCCCGCGCTTCACGTCCACGCGCGACAAAAGGATGAGGCCGCCCACGAAGAACAGGCCGGTCACCAGGATCGCGAGGCGGTGATTGCCATGCGTGGCCCAGGTCACCAGGCCGTAGGTGAGCGGACCGATCACGGCGGCCAACTGCACCGCGAAGGTCCACAGCGAGTAGAACTCGGCCAGCCGGCCGGCGGGAGCGAGCGCGCCGGTCATGGCGCGGCCCGCGCTCTGCGTGGTGCCCATGCACAGCCCCGCCAGCGTGGCGGCCACCCAGAACACGGGCGCCGTCACCGCGGCGTAGGCCACCAGCACCATCACGATCCAGCCGCACAGCGTCACGGCCAGCGCCGGCTTGTGGCCGATGCGGTCCTGCACGTAGCCGAAAGAGAACGCGCCGGCCGCCGCGCCGATGTTCACGGTGAACACCAGCAGCATGATCTGCGGCGTGGTGAAGCCCATGACCTCCGAGGCATAGACCGCAGCCAGCGTGATCACCACCGAGATCCCCGCCTGATAGCAGGCGATGCACATCAGCAGGCGGCGGAATTCCGGAAAGTGCTGGCCGGTTTCGCGCCAGGCATAGGCCAGGCGCTTGAGTATGTGCAGGGCTTCCTGCTTGCCGGCCTGCGGCTTGGCGCGTTCGCGCAGCAGAAAGAACGACGGCAGTGCCGCCAGCGCGAACACCGTGCAGGTGACGACGATGACCCAAGGCACGAAATGCTCGGCGGTTTCGCCGCGCGCCTCGGCCAAGGTCACCACGACCAGCGACAGGCCCAGCGTGAGCATGCCGCCGCAATAGCCGAAGCTCCAGCCCCAGCCCGAGACGCGTCCCAGCGCCGAGGGCCGGGCGAGTTCCGGCAGGAAGGCCGCGACCACCGATTCGCCGACGCAGTAGCAGTAGTTGGAAATGACGATGGCGGCCAGCGCCAGCCAGACGTCGCCAGGCCCGGCCTGCGTCAGCACCAGCGTGGCGGCCACGCAGCCCACCGTGCTCGTGAAAAGCAGGCGGCGCTTGCTGGCGCGCGCATCGGCGCGGGCGCCCAGGGTGGGCATGGTCAGCATGATGAGCAGATAGGACAGCGACAGCGTCGCGGTCCAGGCCAGCGTGGCCCAGGGCGCGCGCCCGCCGACCACACCGACGAAATATGTGCTGAACACCGCCGTGAGGATCACGGTGGTGTAGCCGGAATTGGCGAAGTCGTACATGGCCCAGGCCCAGACCTCGCGTTTGGCCACGCCGGGATTCAGGGGGCCGTCGCCCCCTGCTCCAGCGTTCTGCGCGGAAGCGCCGACCGGCGCTTCCGACGGCTCGCCGTGGCTCATAGGCCCAGTGCGGCGATGCCAGCTTGCGCGATCAGCGCGTCTTCGGTCGATTTCACGCCCGACACACCGACCGCACCCACCACATGGCCATTGGCCACGATCGGCACGCCGCCTTCCAACATGCCCTCGAGGTGCGGCGCCGACAGGAACGAATAGCGCCCGTTGTTGATGATTTCTTCGTAGATGCGCGATTCGCGGCAGCCCATGGCTGCCGTCTTGGCCTTGGCCGGCGCAATGTGGGAGGAAATCGGCGCAACGCCGTCCAGGCGCAACATGCCCATCAGGTGCCCGCCGTCGTCAACGACGGCGATGGCGACCGCCCACTTGTTCTGCAGGGCGTGTGCTTCGGCCGCAGCCAAAATCTTCTTGACGTCTTCGGCGCTCAGCACGGGCTTGGTATTCATTGCAGCGACTCCTTTATTTGTTCCAGGGCGGATGGATCTTCTATGGTGGTCAGGTCGCCGGGATCGCGTCCTTCGCATACCGCGACGATCGCGCGGCGCAGGACCTTGCCGGAACGGGTCTTGGGCAGCGCGCCCACGAACCGGATCCTGGCGGGCCTCGCCACAGCTCCCAGCTGATCTTCCACCAGCCGCATGATATCGCCTTCCAGGCGCTTTGCCCCTTCCTCGGTTTCGGCGCCGGCGGGATTCTTGAGCACCGCGAACGCCATCGCCACCTGCCCCTTGAGCGAGTCCGCCACGCCCACCACCGCGCATTCGGCGATCGCGTTGTGGCTGTTGACGGATTCCTCGATCTCGCGCGTGCCCAGCCGATGGCCCGCCACGTTGATCACATCGTCGGTGCGGCCCAGGATGAACCAATAGCCATCGGCATCCACCAGCCCCCAGTCAAAGGTGGAATACACCTGGCGGCCGGGAATGGAGGTGAAATAGGTCTGCACGAAACGCTCGTCGTCGCCCCAGATGGTGGACATGGCGCCCGGCGGCAGCGGCGGCACGATGGCCACCACGCCCTTCTGGTCGGGGCCCAGGTCTTCGCCGGTGGACTCGCTGACGATGCGCGCATCGAAGCCGTACACCGGGAACGACGGGCTGCCGAAACGGGTCGGCACTTTTTCCACGCCCGGCTGGGCCGACAGGATGGGCCAGCCCGATTCCGTCTGCCAGTAATTGTCGATGATGGGCTTGCCTAGGCCGCCAGAGATCCATTGCGCCGTGGGTTCGTCCAGCGGCTCGCCCGCCAGGTAGACCGCGCGCAGCGAGGACAGGTCGTGGCGCTTGAGCAGCTCCGGGTCCTGGCGCTTGAGCACCCGCACCGCGGTCGGCGCCGAAAACAGGGTGTTGACGCCGAACTGCTCCACCAGCTTCCACAGGATGGCGCCGTCGGGGCGCACCGGCGTGCCTTCATACAGCACCGTCGCCTGTCCGCCGATCAGCGGGCCGTAGATGATGTAGGAGTGGCCCACCACCCAGCCGATGTCGCTCGTGCAGAAGAAGGTTTCGCCGGCGCGGCCGTCAAACAGGTATTCCATGGAGGAGGCCAGCGCCACGGCATAGCCGCCGGTATCGCGCTGCACGCCCTTGGGCTTGCCCGTGGTGCCGGAGGTATAGAGGATGTAGCTGGGCTCGGACGACTCCAGCCACTCCACCGGCACCCGCGCGCCCAGATGGCGCTGGCGCAGGGTCGCGTAGTCCAGGTCGCGCCCCGCCACGGGTTCGAACGGCGCCAGGCCGCGGTCGAACACCACCACCGAGGCCGGCGGCGTCTTGGCCAGCGCCAAGGCGCGGTCCAGCAGAGGCTTATAAGGCACGACCTTGCCGCCGCGCGAACCGCCGTCGGTGCAGACCACCACCTTGGGGGCCGCATCGTCGATACGCTGGGCCAGGTTGACCGAGGCGAAGCCGCCGAACACCACCGAGTGCACCGCGCCGATCCGCGCGCACGCCAACATGGTGAACACGGCTTCCGGCACCATGGGCATGTAAAGCAGCACCCGGTCGCCACGCCCCACCCCAAGTTCCTTGAGCATGGCGGCCGCGGCGTTGACCTCTTCGTACATTTCCTGGCGGGTGTAGACGCGCTCGCGCTCCACCTCGGTGGACACCCAGATCAGGGCCGGCGAGTCGGCCTGGGTCGGCAGCCAGCGGTCGACGGCGTTGTAGCAGAGATTGGTGCGCCCGCCCGTGAACCATTTGGCGAACGGCGGCCGGGAAAAGTCCAGCACGGACTCGAAAGGCGTCTCCCAGTGGATGCGGCTGGCCTCTTCCCGCCAGAACACGTCGCGGTCATGGATCGAGCGGTAATGGAAATCCCGGGTTTTTTGCATTTATGTCTCCTGTTATCTTTCTTACGCCTTAAGGCTGATTGATTTCTTCTCGCATCATTCGGTCATTCTGGTAGGCAAACCTTGCACGAGGCTTGCCGCAAGTCAAAATGTTCTGCCAAATGTCCACGCTGCATGGACATTAACGCCGGTTTCGTAACGAACTGGTCTTAAAAGTTTGGTAGAATCCCCGCGAAGTTGTAGAACAATGTTGATTTTGCTGACATCTCGGCCACATTCACGGCGAATTCCGTGTTTTTTGCCGTTATCTGCAAGTCACCCCCAGGCGCATGCATCGACACTCCAACCACGCGAGACTGAATCCTTCCTCCGGCCAGGCAACTCGCGGTCTGCGTTTGCTGGCGTTGGTTGCATGCGTGGTGGGTCTGGCAGGTTGTGCCGCTACAAATCAAAAGTCAACCGCCCATACGTCCGAGATCGATCCCTACGAAACGGAATGGGTAGCCACCACCGATGATCCCATCGGCGTGCTGGTAAGCCAGAAATTCAAGCGTGAACGCCAGAAGACCCATTCGGGCGTCAACAGCGACAACGCCTTGGTCAGCGAAGCCCTGAACCACCTGGGCATCCGCTACCGCTTCGGCGGCAATTCCCCCGATACCGGATTCGATTGCAGCGGCCTGGTCACCTACACGGCCGAACGTTCGCTGGGCCTGAAGCTGCCCCGCAACGCCGCCGAAATGGCGCAACAAGGCGTCTCGGTCGCCAAGAACGAACTCAAGGCCGGCGACCTGGTCTTCTTCAACACGCTGGGCCGCCGCTATTCGCACGTGGGCATCTACCTGGGCGATGACCGCTTCGTGCACTCGCCCAGCGCCGGCGGCGTGGTCCGCGTCGAAAACATGACCATGGCCTATTGGTCCAAGCGCTACAACGGCGCGCGCCGCCTGGACAACAGCCTGATGGCGTCCGCCCGCGCAGCCAACTGACACCTTTCCAGGATAGCCGCCAGGCTCTCCTCGCCACAAGCAAAACGCCGCCGGACTTTCCAGTCCGGCGGCGTTTTTCATCTCTCTTCGCGGCCCAGGGGCCGCAGGCCGTTTCGGCCTCCCCAGTTTTTTGTTTGGCGGCGGCAGACCGCGCTGTCAGTGCACCGAGCCCGAACGCGGGCACAGGCCGCATTGCTGCAGGGCCTGTTGCATGCTGCACACCGAACGCCGACAAGCCACGACGCGGATGCCGCCGCGTTGCGCGGCGTTGCGGAAGGTTTTCATGACGTTGTGGCCCAGGAAGTCGGTCAGCAGGATGACCAGCTGGGTGCCCGAGGGCAGTTGCAACGTCTTCTTTTGATGCGAGGGATCACGGCCGCTGATGTGGTGCGTGATCGAAATATTGTGTCCTTTGAGCAGATCCGGGATGTTGCCGAGGCGGTCGGCGCCCACTACCACTGCACTTAATCCTGCCGTCATGATGAACCTCACTGGGTCGTTGAGACTGGATGTAATGATAATGATTCCTATTTTTTAGTCAACTCAAATGAGATCAGTTCTTATTTAATTATTTTTATGAGCCTATCAAAGGGGATAGCGCGGACCGCGACGCACCAAGAAAAAAGGCGCGCCGCCCAATGGCGCCGCGCCTTCAGTCCGCAGGGAACCGGGCTGCTACTTGGGCGTGCCCTGCACCGCCTCGGTTACCACCGCGCGGGTCAGCGAAGGCGCCAGCATTTCCAGGAAGGTGTAGACGTAGTCGCGCAGAAACACCCCTGCTTTCACGCCCACCCGGGTCGTATGCGTGCCGAACAGATGGCCCACGGGCAGGCCCACCAGATTGCCGTCGCGGCGCGGATCGTAGGCCACGCCCGCGATGATGCCGATGCCCAGGCCCACGTCTACGTAGGTCTTGATGACGTCGGCGTCGATGGCCTCCAGCACGATGTCCGGATGGATGCCCTGGTTGGCGAAGATTTCGTCTATGGTGCTGCGGCCGGTGAAGGCGCGGTCATAGGTGACGATGGGAAACTCGGCCAATTGCGCCAGCGACAGGCGCTTGGCGGCGCTGGAGGTCAATTCGGCCAGGGGATGATCCGGACGCACCACCACGGTGTGTTCCCAGGCATATACCGGCAAGGTTGCCAGGCCGGGCGTCAAGGCCAGCGATTCCGTCGCCAAGGCCAGGTCGGCCTGCTCGTGCAGCACCATTTCGGCCAGTTGCGCGGGGCTGCCTTCGGCCAGCGAGAGGTGCACCTTGGGAAATTGCTTGCGGAACGCGGGAATCACGCGCGGTAGCAGGTAGCGCGCCTGGGTGTGGGTGCAGGCAATGACCAGGCCGCCCTCGTCGCGGCGTGCGAATTCGTCGCTGACCTTCTTCAGGTTGTCGACTTCTCGCATGATGCGGTCGATGACCTGCGACACCGCCAGGCCGGGCTTGGTCAGTCCCTTGATGCGCTTGCCGTGCCGTTCGAAGATCTTGATGCCCAGTTCGTCCTCGAACTCGATGATCGCCTTGGAGACGCCGGGCTGTGAGGTGTAGAGCATCCGGGCGGCTTCGGTCAGGTTGAAGTCGCGCCGGATGGTTTCACGCACAAAACGAAATTGCTGCAGGTTCATGAATTGGCCCCTGATAGACGGGCCAATTATAAGTAATAAGGACACCTCGTTATATAACTTATTTATATAAGCTTACATGCGAGGCGTCCCCACTTCAGCGCATCGAGATCGTGGTGTTCACGCTCTTGGCATGGGCCGACCAGCGCGCAGTGACGGTCTTGGTCTGCGTCCAGAACTGCACCGCCTGCTTGCCGTTGGGGCCCAGGTCGCCCAGCTTGGAACCACGCGAACCGGTGAAGCTGAACCACGCCACCGGCACGGGGATCGGCACGTTGATGCCGACCTGGCCGACGTCGATGTTGTTCTGGAAGTAGCGCGCCGCGCCGCCATCCTGGGTGAACAACGCCACGCCGTTGCCGTTGGGGTTGCGGTTGATGAACGCCACCGCGTCCTCCAGCGTTTCCACGCCTACCACGCACAGGACCGGTCCGAAGATTTCCTCGGTGTAGATGGTCATGTTTTCGGTGACGCCGTCGAAAATCGTCGGGCCCACGAAGTTGCCCTGCTCGAAGCCGGCGACCTTCAGGCTGCGGCCGTCCAGCAGCAGCTTGGCGCCTTCGTCCACGCCCTTCTGGATCAAGCTTTCGACGCGCTTCTTGGCGTTGGGCGAAACCAGGGGGCCGAGGTCCGCTTCGCGGTCCATGCCGGAATTGACCTTGAGCTTCTTGGAGCGCTCGACGAAGTCGGGCAGCCAGTTGCGGGCTTCGCCCACCAGCACGGCCACGGACGAGGCCATGCAGCGCTGGCCGGCCGCGCCGAAGGCGGCGCCCACCAGCTGGTTCAGCGCGACCTCGGGATCGGCGTCCGGCAGGATCACGCAGTGGTTCTTGGCGCCCATCATGGACTGGCAGCGCTTGCCGGCGGCCGAGGCGCGGTTGTAGATCTCGGTGCCGACGCGGGTCGAGCCGATGAACGAGACCGCCTTGATGTCCGGGTGTTCGCACAGGCCGTTGGCGGTTTCCGGGCCGCCATGCACCACGTTCAGCACGCCAGGCGGCAGGCCGGCTTCCAGCGCCAGCTGCGCCAGGAACAGCGAGGAGGTCGGGTCCTGCTCGGAGGGCTTGAGGATGAAGGTGTTGCCGCAGGCCACGGCGATCGGGAACATGAAGCAAGGCAGCATGACCGGGAAATTGAACGCGGTGATGCCCGCACACACGCCCAGCGGCTGGATCAGCGTGTAGACGTCGATGCCGGACGCGGCATTTTCGGCGTACTCGCCCAGTTGCAGGTTGGCGATGGAGCAGGCGTGCTCCACGACTTCCAGGCCGCGGCCGACTTCGCCCTCGGCGTCCGGCAGGGTCTTGCCGTGCTCGCGGGTGATCATTTCGGCCAGCTTGCCGGAGTTGGCGCGCAGCAGTTCCTGGAACTTCAGCATGACGCGCATGCGAGCGCCCTGCCCGCTGTTGCGCCAGGTCTTGAAAGCCTCCTTGGCGTTGGAGATGGCCAGGTCCAGTTCTTCGCGCGTGGCGAAGGGCACCTTGGCGACGACCTCCTGGGTAGCGGGATTGATCACGTCCCGCCATTCGGTGGTTTTGGACTGCACGAGCTTGCCGCCGATCAATAGCGGAACGCGGGGGACTTCACTCATTTGATGCTCCTCACACTGCGTAGTCGATGCGGATGGAATCCGCGTCATGGATCTTCAGGCGCGCCGGCGGCCATGGCCTGCCGGCGCCCCAGGGTTTACTTCTTGACCAGCGGGCAGCTCGAATCCGCCAGGGGCTGGAAGGCCTCGGCGGCCGGGATGGTGGCCACCAGCTTGGAATAGTCCCAGCCGCCCTTGGACTCTGCCGGCTTTTTCACTTCATACAGGTACATGTCGTGGATCACGCGGCCATCGGGACGGATGGACGCGTTGCGCATGATCGGATCCTCGATGGGCAGCGCGCGCATCTTGTCGGCCACCACCTTGCCGTCGGTGCTGCCGGAAGCCGCGACCGAACGCAGGTAGTGCCGCACGCTGGAGTAAACGCCGGCCTGCGTCATGGTGGGCTTCAGGCCGCGGAAGGCCTTCTCGAAGCGCGTGGACCACTGGCGCGTGGCGTCGTCGTAGTCCCAGTAGAAGCCGTCCACGTACGACAGGCCCTGGGCGCTTTCCAGGCCCAGCGCGCGCAGGTCGGACAGGAAGATCAGCAGCGACACCAGACGCTGGCCGCCGGCCACGATGCCGAATTCACGCGCCTGCTTGACCGCGTTGACCGTGTCCTGGCCGCCGTTGGCCAGCGCCACGACCTGGGCCTTGGAAGCCTGCGCCTGCAGCAGGTAGGAGGCGAAGTCCGGCGCGTTCAGGGGATGGCGCACGCTGCCTGTCACCGTGCCGCCCAGCGCCTGCACGGCCTTGGCGGTATCGGCTTCCAGCGAGTGCCCGAAGGCGTAGTCCACGGTAATGAAGTACCAGGACTTGCCGCCGGCCCTCACCGTGGCCTTGGCACCGCCGGCGGATTGCGAATAGGTGTCGAACATCCAGTGGAAGCCCACGGGTGAGCATTCCTTGTTGGTCAGCGCCGTGGTCGCGGGACCGGAGAACATCACCACCTTGTTCTTTTCGCGCGCGATGCCCTGCACCGCCAGCGCCACCGCCGAGTTGGTCAAGTCGGCGATGGCGGTAACGCCGTCGCGGTCGAACCATTCGCGCGCCTTGGCCGCGCCCACGTCGGCCTTGTTCTGGTTGTCCGCGGACACCAGCTCGATCTTCATGCCCTTGCATTCCGCCGCCAGGCAGTCGTCGATCGCCAGTTGCGCCGCCGCCACCGAACCTGGTCCCCCCATGCCGGCGTAGGTGCCAGACATGTCCGTCAGAATGCCGATCTTCACTGGCGGCTTGTCCGCCGCCTGAGCCTGGCCGACCAATGCGGCGCCCAGACACAAGCCTACGGCCAGCCCGCGTGCGTGCAATTTCATGGATTTGTCTCCTGAGTTTTATGCGTTATGGCGCCGTCTGCGCGGCCTGCGGTCCCAGGGCTTGAGCCCCGGAGAGCCTGTCGTCAGGCTCTGAGCCCGCCGACCCAGTGTAGATGTGTGAAAATCAACAAGCAACACTAGAAATGCACATTCCTTGTGCATTCATGCACAAGTGGAATTTAGCCGGCGGCGCGCTGCGCGGCCGGCCCGGGAGAGGCGGAAAGTGCTTGATTGGGACAGCCTGAGATATTTTCTTGAAGTCGCCCGCACCCAGCGGGTCAGCGCCGCCGCACGCAAGCTCGGGGTCGAACACACCACGGTGTCGCGGCGCATCCGCGCACTGGAAGCCGAGCTGGACACGCTGCTGTTCGAGAAGTCGCGCAGCGCGGGCTTCGTGCTGACCGAGGACGGCCAGCGCCTGTTCGTCCATGCCGAGCAGATGGAAAGCACCGTGCACTCCGCCCGTGAAAACCTGTCGGGCATCGGCCAGGCGCTGTCGGGCCATTTGCGCATCGGCGCCACCGAGGGCTTCGGCAGCTATGTGCTGACGCCGCTGGCGGCGGACTTCCAGCGCCGCTACCCGCACATCACCCTGGACATCCTGCCGGTGCCGCGCTTCGTCAGCCTGTCCAAGCGCGAGGCCGATCTGGCCATCACCATCGAGCGCCCCCAGCGCGGCCCCTATGTGTGCAGCAAGCTGTGCGACTACACGCTGCGCCTGTACGGCACGCCCGGCTATCTGGCCCGCCATCCGCCGATCAGGGAGCGCGCGGACCTGGCCGAGCACACCTTCATCGGCTACGTCGACGAACTGCTGTTCAGCGAGCGGCTGCGCTATCTGGAAGACCTGCTGCCCGCCAGCAAGGTGGTGTTGCGCAGCACCAGCGTGGTGGCGCAATACCACGCCGCGTTGCAGGGCCAGTCGCTGGCGATCCTGCCCTGCTTCATCGCCGCGCAGGATCCGCGGCTGACACCGGTGCTGGCGGATGAGGTCGAGATCACGCGCTCGTTCTGGATGTACTGCCATGAAGACCTGCGCAAGCTCAAGCGCGTGACGGCCCTATGGGATTTCATCCGCAAGTCGGTGCTGAAGAACGCCGACCTGCTGGCCGGCAAGGGCGGCACGATGAAGTACCTGCCCTGAAAACGCCGCGGCCCGCTCTGGGCGGGCCGCAAGGCGTCGGATCTGGTGGCGTCAAGCGCTGTTCTTGGGCGCCTTCACGCGCAGGCGCCGCATCAGCAGGAAGACCGTCAGCGCCGCCACCGCGGCGTGGATCGCCCACACGCCCAGGCCGAAGCTGAGCTTGCCGTTGGAGATCCAGGCGCGCGACAGGTTGATCAGGTTCATGTACAGCAGGCCCACCAGGCCGGCGATGAGCAGGTCGCCCGATCGACCCAGGCGCGGATTGACGGCGCCCAGGGGAATCGCCAGCAGCGCCAGGTTCAGCGCGGCCAATGGCAGCGAGATGCGCCACATGACTTGCGACCAGCTGCTGTTAGTGTTGTCGGCGATCAGTTGGGGCGTGGTGCGCGCCTTGGCCGAGCGCTCCGCATTGGCGCGCGCTTCCGCCACGGGATCGCCGCCCGACTTGCTTTCCAGGCGCAGGCCGTACTTATCGAAGTGCACCAGGCGGATCTCGGGGGTGCCCGGCTTCAGGTCGTAGCGATGGCCTTCGCCCAGCACCAGGAAGCGGTCGCCGTTGGGCATGGTTTCGCTGTGCGCCTTGCTTGCGGTCAGCACGCTGAGCCATTCGGGGCCGTTTTCGCGCGCGAACACATTGCCCAGTTCATCGCTGGGCGTAAGGGGATCTTCGGCGAAGAACACGCGGTTGCCGCCGGACGATTCCGCGAACTGGCCTGCCGTGACCTTGGACAGGTCGGACCGCTGCTCGAAGCGTTCGTGGTATTCACCGATCTGGCGGTACGCCCAGGGCGCCGCCACCAGCGTCAAGCCCGCCACCGCCAGCGCCACGGGGATGGCGACGCGCAGCACCGGGCGGAGCCAATCGGCCAGCGACAGGCCGCTGGCGAACCACACCACCATTTCGGATTCACGGTAATTGCGCGTGACGGTGGTCAGGACCGCGATGAAGACGGAGACCGCGAGGATGGTCGGCAAGGCGGTAATGGTCGACAGCGCGGCCAGCACCACCACGACGTCGGCTCCGATGTTGCCGCCAGCGGCTTCACCGAGCAGGCGCACGAGCAGCACGCTGAGCCACACGATGAGCAACGTGGAAAAGACAACGCCAGCGTGACTGGTGATCTCGCTGACGACAGAGCGTTTGAATAGAGACATGGGAGAATATGCGGGATAATCGACCGCATTCTACACAGACGTACACGGGAAACCCTCATGGAATTTAGCACACAGACCACTGCTTCCCTGCACCAAGTCAAAACCGCCGCCCTGGCTGTCGGGGTGTATGCCGAAGGCGTGTTGAGCCCCGCCGCCGACCTCATCGACCGCGCCTCCAATGGCGCCGTGCGTTCGGTGGTCAAGGCCGAGTTCCGCGGCCGCGCCGGCTCCACGCTGACCCTGCGCAACCTGCCCGGCGTGTCCGCGCAGCGCGTGGTGCTGGTCGGCCTGGGCAAGCAGGAAGAGTATTCGGCCCGCGCCCACGCTTCGGCCGAGCAAGCCTTCGCCGCGGCCTGCGTGTCGGCCCAGTTGACCGAGGGCGTGTCCACGCTGGTCGCCAACCCGATCGCCGACGTGGCCGTCATCGCCCGCGCGCGCAGCGCCGCCATCGCGGCCGGCAGCGCCACCTATCATTACGACGCCAGCTTCGGCAAGCCCGACCGCGACGCCCGCCCCAAGCTCAAGAAGATCGTCCAGGTCGTCGAGCGCGCCGACGCGGCCCAGGCCCAGAAGGGCCTGCGCGAAGGCGGCGCCATCGCCAACGGCATGGACCTGACCCGCACGCTGGGCAACCTGCCCGGCAATATCTGCACGCCGACCTACCTGGGCGAAACCGCCAAGCGCCTGGCCCGCGAATTCAAGTCGCTGAAGGTGGAAGTGCTGGACCGCAAGCAGGTCGAAGCGCTGGGCATGGGCTCGTTCCTGTCGGTCGCGCGCGGCTCCGAGGAAGCGCTGCGCTTCATCGTGCTGCGCCACGCCGGCAACAAGACCGCCAAGAAAGCCGCCAAGGCCGCGCAAGGTCCCATCGTGCTGGTCGGCAAGGGCATCACCTTCGATGCCGGCGGTATCTCGCTCAAGCCCGCCGCCACCATGGACGAAATGAAGTACGACATGTGCGGCGCCGCCAGCGTGCTGGGTTCGTTCCGGGCCCTGGCCGAACTGGAGCTGCCGCTGGACGTGGTCGGCCTGATCCCCGCTTGCGAAAACCTGCCCAGCGGCAAGGCCAACAAGCCGGGCGACGTGGTCACCAGCATGGCCGGCCTGACCATTGAAATCCTGAACACGGACGCGGAAGGCCGCCTGGTGCTGTGCGACGCGTTGACCTACGCCGAACGCTTCAAGCCGTCCGCCGTCATCGACATCGCCACCCTGACCGGCGCTTGCGTGGTGGCCCTGGGCAACGTCAACAGCGGCCTGTTCTCCAAGGACGACGCCCTGGCCGACGCGCTGGCAGCCGCCGGCCGCCAGTCGCTGGACACGGCATGGCGCATGCCGATGGACGACGCCTACCAGGAACAGCTCAAGTCCAACTTCGCCGACCTCGCCAACATCGGCGGCCCGCCGGCGGGCGCGGTCACGGCGGCCTGCTTCCTCTCGCGCTTCGCCACCTCGTACCGCTGGGCCCACCTGGACATCGCCGGCACCGCCTGGCGCGGCGGCAAGGACAAGGGCGCCACCGGCCGCCCCGTGCCGCTGCTGATGCAGTACCTGCTGGACCAGGCTTGAAACCGCAGCAACGGAACCCGGCATGACGCGCATCGACTTCGCCTTCGGCGCGCCCGACCGCTTGCGCACCGCCTGCCAGGTGGTGCGCAAGCGCTACCTGGCCGGGCAGCGGCTGGTGGTGTACTGTAGGGATGGCTCGCGCCTGGCCGCGTTCGATCGCATGCTCTGGGCATTCGATGACACGTCTTTCGTGCCGCACGTGCTGGCCAACGATCCGCTGGCCGCCGAAACGCCGGTGGTCCTCACCGCCGGAGATCCCCAGCAGGCCGCCGCTGCGGCCAGCCAGGGCGGACAGCCCCAGCCGTCCTGGCTGCTGAACCTGGACAGCGACTGCCCTCCCGGCTTCGAGGCTTTCGAGCGCCTGCTTGAAATCGTCTCCGACGACCCCGAGGACAAACAGGCGGCCCGCCAGCGCTGGCGGACCTACCTGACCGCGGGCCACACGCCGCAAAGCCACGACCTCAGCCGCCAGCAGCCGGACGGCTGAGCGCCCCGACCGTACGGCGCGCCATCTCGACATCCGGGAGCCACCCATGCCCTCTCGCCCCGCCGACCACGGCATTCCTACCTTGACCCAACGGGCCGAGCCCTCGCTCTATCCGCCCTCGGCCGAGGACGACGCAGACGCGCCCCTGTTGACCGAACTGGCCGACGACACGGCAGCGGCCCATGACGACGACGCCTTTCCGCTACTGACGGACCTGGCGGACAGCAGCGATACGTCCCTCGATACCGCTATACTGGAAACGCCAGTCCCGGCCTCGCGCGCCGGGCTGCCCGACGCCACGGTGCTGAGCGCCCGTCTGCAAGCTGAAGTCGAGCAGCTGATGCGCGAGGCCCTGGCCCAGGCCATTGAACAAATCCAGGCGCGCATGGACGCGGAACTGCCGCGCATCGTCGCCAGGGTGCTGCAGGATGTCAGGCCGGGTTGACCCGTCTGGAACCTATTTCCCGCCTCTGGTCTAATCCTAGGCAGAACTGGATTCTTCAGGGAACTGTAAGGTATCCTACCCCTCTAAGCCTTCTAGGCAACCATTACTCTGCCGTACACAGGAGTTCTCCATGAACGAATATCGTCCGTCCCCCTTTAACCGTTCCGGCGCCGTAGCCGGCGCGCCGGGCGAGGTCGCGCGCAATCAGGTCTTGCGCAACACCTATTGGCTCCTGGCGCTCTCGCTGATCCCGACCGTGCTGGGCGCTGCCGTGGGCATGTACACCGGCATCAACCGCGTCATGGGCGCCAGCCCCGGACTGTCCGCCATCGTGTTCCTGGTGGGCGCGTTCGGCCTGATGTTCGCGATCGAAAAGAACAAGAACAGCTCGCTGGGCGTGGTCCTGCTGCTGGCCTTCACGTTCTTCATGGGCGTGATGCTGTCGCGCCTGCTGGGCTTCGTCATGGGCATGAGCAACGGCTCGCAGTTGGTCATGACGGCCTTCGGCGGCACCGCGATCGTGTTCGGCACGATGGCCACGCTGGCCACCACCATCAAGCGCGACCTGTCGGGACTGCAGAAATTCCTGTTCATCGGCGCAGTCGTGATCCTGGTGGCGGCCCTGGCCAACATCTTCCTGCAGCTGCCCGCGCTGATGCTAACCATCTCGGTCCTGGCCATCGTCATCTTCTCGGCCTTCATGCTGGTCGACCTGCAGCGCGTGGTCAACGGCGGCGAAACCAACTACGTGTCCGCCACGCTGGCCATCTACCTGGACGTCTATAACGTCTTCTCGAACCTGCTGATGCTGCTGGGCATCTTCGGCGGCAACCGCGAATAATCGCAACGCAGCCAAACCGGCACAAAGGGCCTACATTCACGTGTAGGCCCTTTTTCTTTGCCCGCCGGGCACCTTTCCGCCGGAGCCACGCCATGCCCGATCGCCGCCGCTTCCTCCAGACCGCCGCAGCCAGCGCCCTGATCGGATCCGCTTGGCCGGCCCGCGCGCTCAGCGTGGTGACGCCGATGTGGTCCCGGACCATACCCGTATCCGGCGAGGCGCTGCCCGTCATCGGGCTGGGCACCGCCGACACCTTCAACGTTTCGCCCACGGACAAGGCCGCCATGGCGCCGTTGGCCCAGGTGCTGGACACGCTGCTGCAAAAGGGCGGCAAGCTGATCGACACCGCCCCCAGCTATGGGCAGGCGGAAGCGGTCACCGGCGCGCTGCTGGCCCGCGACGGCGGCCTGCGCGCCAGGACTTTCCTGGCAACCAAGATCAGCACGCAGGGCCATGAATCGGCCATGCGCCAGTTGCGGCAATCGCAGCAGGCGCTAGGCAGCGACAAGCTCGACCTGGTCCAGGTGCACAACCTGATCGACACCGTCAATCAGCTGGCGCTGCTGCGCGAGCTGAAGCAGCAAGGCGTGATCCGCTATGTCGGCATCACCCACTACACCGATCACGCCCATGATGAGCTGACCGAACTGGTGGAACGGGAAAAGCCCGACTTCCTCCAGATCAACCTGTCCGTGGCCGACCGCAACGCCGAAAAAAGGCTATTGCCCGCTTGCCAGACCCATGGCGTCGCGGTGCTGATCAACCGCCCCTTCCAGGACGGCGCGCTGTTCCGCCGGGTCAAGGGCATGACGCTGCCCAAGCTGGCCGCCGAGATCGATTGCGAGTCCTGGCCCCAGGTTTTCCTGAAGTTCATCATCGGCCATCCCGCGGTCACCGCAGTGATCCCCGCGACCTCCAAGCCGGCCAATATGGCGGACAACGCGCAGGCCGGCTTCGGGCGGATGCCGGATGCCGCCATGCGGGAACGCATCGCCGCCCTGCTGGCCTGACGCCATGGCGCCCGCCCCCGGCAGCTTGCCAGGCCGCGCCGCGCAGGCCTTGGGCCTTCCTCGGGAAGAACTGGCGCCGGCGGCCTGCGGCTTCGCGTTTTTCTTCTTCCTGTTCTGCGGCTATTTCATGCTGCGGCCGATCCGCGAGACCATGGGTATCCAGGCTGGCGTCGACCAGTTGCAGTGGCTGTTCACCGCGACCTTCGTCGCCATGCTGGCGGTAGTGCCGCTGTTCGGCTGGCTCTCGGCGCGCGTGCCCCGCGCCATGCTGGTGACCTGGGTCTACGCCGTCTTCGCGCTCAGCATGGCCGCTTTCGCCGCCCTGCTGTATCTGCGGCCCGGCAGCGTCTGGGCCGCGCGCAGCTTCTACGTCTGGCTGTCGGTGTTCAACCTGTTCGTCGTCTCCATCGCCTGGAGCCTGATGGCCGATGTGTTCCGCATGGAATCCGCCAAGCGCTTGTTCGCGCTGATCGCGGCAGGCGCAAGCGCCGGCGGGCTGGCGGGCCCGCTTTTGGGCGGCTTGCTGGCCGGCGCGCTGGGGCCGGCCGGCCTGCTGCTGCTGTCTGCGCTGCTGTTGACCGCCACCTTGCCGCTCAAGCGCTGGCTGCTGCGCTGGCGCGCGGCCAACCGCGAGGACGCGGCGCCGGACGACATGCGACAGCCGATCGAAGGTTCGATCCTGGCAGGCATCTCCCGCATCTTCCAGTCCCCCTATCTGCTGGGAATTTCACTGCTGGTCATCCTGCTGGCCACGCTCAACACCTTTCTCTACATGGAGCAGGCCCGGCTGGTGGCGCATGCCTTTGCCGACACGGCCCAACGCATCCGCGTCTTCAGCGCGCTGGACTTCACGGTGCAGGCCTTGTCGCTGGCGTCGCAGATCTTCATCACCGGCCGCGTCGCCACCCGCCTGGGACTGCGCTTCCTGCTGACCGCCGTGCCACTGACCATGACGGTCGCGTTCCTGGCCTTGGCGGCCTTTCCCGTGTTCGGCGTGCTGGCCGCGGCCATGATCGTGCGCCGCGTCGGCGAGTACGCGCTGATCCGGCCGGGGCGCGAAATGCTGTTCACGGCGGTCCCGCCCGAGGACAAGTACAAGACCAAGAACGTCATCGACACCGTGGTCTACCGTGCGGGCGATGCGGCCAGCGGCTGGGTCAAGGCCGGCGTGGACACGCTGGGCTACGGCGTGGCCCTGGTTGCCGCGCTGGGCGCAATCTGCGCGCTGGCCGCCGCCGCGGTAGGGCATGGCCTGGGGCGGACCGCGGACCGGCGCAACGAGGATAAATCTTAGGTTTTATTGAACATCCATCTCATTTAACCAAACGTATTCCCCAAGCCCCGACCGCACAATGGCGCAGCTCTCAATGCCTGGGGAAACGTCATGAAACGCACCGCCTGTCTTGCCGCCCTGTTGCTCAGCCTGGCCGCGCCCGCCGCGCAGGCTGCCTATCCGGAGCGCGCCATCACGCTGATCGTGCCGGCCGCGGCCGGCGGCAACGCTGATATCACCGCACGCCTGGTGGGCCAGGAAATGAGCCGCCAATTGGGCCAGCCCGTGGTGGTGGAAAACCGCGTCGGCGCGGGCGGCCGCATCGGCACCCAGGCCCTGGCGCGCGCGGCGGCCGACGGCTACACCATCGGCTATGCCCACGTCGGCACCCTGGTGCTGCATCGTTTCCTGTTCAAGCAACAGCTCTATGACCTGGACCGCGACATCGCCGCCATCGGCCTGGTCGCCGAAACGCCCAACGTCATCGTGGTGAATGCGTCCTCGCCCTATCGCGATCTGAAGGGATTCATCGAAGCCAGCCGCGCCCAGCCGCAACGCCTGACGATGACCTCGGCCGACCCGGGCACCACCAGCGAGGTCGGCGTCAAGCTCTTCATCGCCCAGACCGGCGCCGCCGTGCGCCAGATCCCGTACAAGGCGACGGCCGCGCAGCTGTCCGACCTGCTGGGCGGCCACGTCGATTCCATGATGGAAAACCTGCCGCCGCTGATCGGCAACCTGAAGGACGGCCGCCTGCGCGCGCTGGCGGTCACCACCCGGACCCGCGCCGCCTCCAATCCGGACGTGCCCACGGTGGCGGAACAAGGCTATCCCGACTACGAGCAGTCGGCCTGGAGCGCGCTGGTCGCACCCGCCGGCACGCCACCCGAGGTCATCGCGCGGCTGAACGCGGCGATGAACGCGGCGCTGCGCTCGGACAACGTCAGCAAGGAACTGCGCAGCCGCTCCCAGGAACCGCTAGGCGGCACGCCGCAGGACGTACAAAACCAGATACGCAAGGAGCTGCCCAAATGGGAAGGCATCATCAAGGCCGCCGGCACCACGCTGGACTGAGCCGGATCTCGACATCCGCAGGAGCCACCGCATGGCCACGGTAAGCCGCGAGGACTTCTCCTGCGCCGCCGCGACCAACGCCTCGGCCTACCGGCGCGTCACCATTCCGATGCTGCGGATCGAGGCGGGGCCAGGCCCCGCCGTCGCCTTGATGGCGGGCGTGCATGGCGACGAATGGGAAGGCCAGGCCGCCATCCTGGAACTATGGCGCCTGCTGCCCGGCATCCTGCGGCGCGGCACGGTCTATCTGCTGCCCGCGGCCAACGCCGAAGCCTCGCTGGCCGGCACGCGCCTGTCGCCCTCGGACGACGGCAATCTGAATCGCGCCTTCCTGGGCGCCCCCGCGCGCGGCTACACCGAAAGCGTGGCGGCCGCGCTGGAGGCCCGGCTCTTGCCCCGCATACAGGCGCTGGTGGACGTGCACAGCGGCGGCGCGTCGCTGCGCTACCTGCCGTCCTCGGTGATCACGCGTTACGGCAACGATGCCTATGATGAACGCCTGCCCGCCCTGGCGCGCGCCTTCGGGCTGCCCGATTGCATGTTTTTCCGCGGCACCGAGTCCGGCTCGATGCCGGCCGCCGCCAGCCGTCATGGAGTGTTGCGCCTGAGCGCCGAGATCGGCGGCGGGCGCGAAACCAGCCAGGCGCTGGTCGACCGCTGCCGCGACGGCCTGCTGGGCTGCCTGGGCGAACTGGGCCTCCTGCCAGACCGGCCCCCGGCGTTAAACCCCGAAGTCCGCCTCTACGACCTGGACGCTCCCACCGCCACCGTGCGCGCCCACGAAGCCGGCGTGTTCGTGCCTGCCATCGGACTGGGGCAAATGGTCGGCGCGCGCCAGCGCATCGGCCAACTGATCGAACCCGCCCGCCCCGACCTGCCGCCGCGAGCCCTGACCAGTCCGCAGGCCGGCACCGTGGTCTGCCTGCGCGCCATCGCCCGCAGCGACGACGGCGATTGCCTGCTGCAGGTCGCGCCCGCCCTGCCCCTCGATTCCCTCGCTTCGAAGTACTGACACATGCAGATGAACCCTAGCTTGTCCGGCCTGCGCTGCATCCGTTGCGCCAGCCTGTGGCCGCCCGCCGATTACCCCGAAGGCTGCCCCAGCTGCCTGGAAGCCGGCCACCCCGCCGGCCTGGAATGCCTCTACGAACCATCTACGGACGACGCCATGCCCCTGCCGGTGCTGGACGCCGTCACGCTGGGCGAAGGCGCCACTCCCTGCCTCGCCATGCCCGCGCTGGCGCAGACCGAGGGCATAGGCCAGCTCTGGCTGAAATGCGAAAGCGCCAATCCCACCGGCAGCCACAAGGACCGCATGGCGGCCCAACTGGTGTCGCGCGCGCGCCTGGCGGACGCCACCCGCGTGGCGGCCGCGTCCAGCGGCAATGCCGGGGTCTCGCTGGCCGCCTATTGCGCCGCCGCGCGGCTGGAGGCCGACATCGCCATCACCACCAACTGCCCGCCCTTGCAGCGTGAGGCCATGCAGCGCTTCGGCGCCCGGCTGACCGCCTTCGAGGACAGCCTGAGCCGCTGGCCCCATGTCGAGGACCTGTGCCGCAATCACGGCGCCTTCGCCGGCACCAACTATCTGAATCCGCCCGTCGGCACCCATCCCTACGGCGTGGAAGGCTACAAGCCCATTGCGCTGGAAATCCTGGAAGCCTGCGGCGTACCCAGCGACATCGTCGTCCCTACCGCGCGCGGCGACCTGCTGTGGGGCATCTTCCTGGGCTGGCAGCATCTGCTGCAAAGCGGACGGATCGCCCGCCTGCCCCGGCTGCATGCGGTGGAACCGTACGCCCGCCTGTCGCGCGCCCGCGCGACAGGCGACGCGCGCAAGCAATGGGACGGCGTGACGGACCAGTATTCGATCGCGGGCAGCACCAGCACGCTGCAGTCGCTGGAAGCTCTGTCGCGATCCGGCGGCACGCCCGTGGAAGTATCAGACGCGGCGGCCGCGCAAGCGCAGCAGCGGCTGGAACGCATGGGTCTGGCGACCGAGCTGTCGTCGGCCGCGGCGCTGGCTGCCGTGTCCCGGCTGCGGCGCTCGGGCCTGCTGGACGCGGAATCTTCGGTCGTGCTGATCGTGACCTCGGACGGACGCCGCGGCTAGCGTCCCGGCACAGGACGCTAGACGCCGAAGCTGTCCACCAGCGGCGCCAACGCGCCGCGCAGGCAGGTCGCCCAGAACTTGCCGGCTTCGGACAAGGGGCGGCTGCCGTGCAGAATCATGTGGCATTCGAAATGCACCGGCGCGGCCAGCGGGCGATAGCTCAGGCCAGCCGCCGCCATGCCGACCGCCGTGGCCGGATTGGCGATGCCCACGCCGTGCCCTGCCAGCGCCAATTGGCACACCGTGCTTGAGTATGGCGTTTCGATGGCCACCTTCAGGTTCTGCCCCGCCTGCGCCAGCAGCACATCAAGGCGCTTGCGCGAACCGTCCTCGGCATTCAGGGCGATCACGTCCGCATCAGCCAGATGCGAAAACTCCACCTGTTCCAGCCTCGCTAGCGGATGGCCCTTGGGAAAGACCGCCACGGCGCGCAGGCTGGCCAGCCGGTGCCCGCGCAAGCCTTCCAGTTCGGACTCGTCGGCGACTGCCGCCAGATCGAGTTCGCCCGACACCACCATGTCGCGCAAGGTGTTGGAGTCGCGGATCTGCAGATACAGCCCGGTGTCCGGATAGCGGGTCCGGAAGCGCGCAATCGTGTCGCTGATGATCGCGCCGCTGTAGGCATGGATGCAACCGACGCGCAACCGCGGCTGCGCCGCGCCGCGGATCGCGCGGATCTTGCGGCCCAGGCTTTCCAGGCCGACGTTCAAGCGGCGGATTTCTTCATAGAGCAAGGTCGCTTCAGGCGTGCGCTGCATGCGCTGGCGCACGCGCTCGAACAGGCGCAGCTCGATGCTGGCTTCGAGCGCGGCCAGGGTCGCGCTGACGGTGGCGGGCGACACGTCCAGCCGCCTGGCGGCGGCGGTGACGCTTTCCGTTTCATAGACGGTGCGGAAGGTCTCGACCTGCTTGAGCGTGAAGGTCATGGCCGGGTCGCGATGCGCTCAGATGCGCTGCAGGTCCATCAACACGCGGCGGGTCGACAAGGGCCGGCCCGCCAGGATTTCGGCCAGCCGTTCGCGCAGGTCGCGACGTAGCGCCGGCTCGATCGCTGGGTCGTCGAAATCGGGCGGCGCTTCGTCCACGCCATAGCCGGTTTCACGCAGCAAAGTCCATTCGAAGCGGCGCAGCGCTCCCGCCGCGCGGGTGCCGCCGGACAACTGTTGCAAGGCGAAGTCGTAGGCGTCGTACAGCAGCGGGTGGGCGTCTTCGCGCGGCAGCAGCCGCAGCAGCAGCTCGTTCATGTACCAGGCCGACATCAGCGCGGTGCCGGTCAGCGGTCGGATGCCGGCGATCTCGGCGCGGGTCAGGGTCTTGACCTCGCCGTTGCCGGTCCACGACAGCAGCAGCGGCTGGAACGCGGACAGCACCGGACGCAGCACGGAGTACGGGCGCTTGGCGCCTTTGGCGACCATGGCCACACAGCCATGATCGCGCGAGAAAGTCTGAACGATAAGGGAAGTCTCACGCCACGCGGTGGCGTGCAACATATATCCGGGGCGATCCTGGACGCGAGGCGCCCTTCTACTCATAGCCCAGATCGCGGAGCGCACCCTCGCGGTCGGACCAGCCCTTGCGCACCTTGATGTAGACCTCCAGGTGCACCGGCTTGTCCAGCAGCTTGGCGATGTCCTGCCGCGCCTCCGTGGCGATGCGCTTCATGTGCATGCCGCCCGTGCCCAACAGAATGGGCTTGTGGCTGTCGCGTTCGACCACCACGCAGGCGTTGATGCTGGCGCCCTTGGCGGTCTCTTCCCATTGCTCGATGACGACGGTACAGCCGTAGGGCAGCTCGTCGCCGACCAGGCGGAAGATCTTCTCGCGCACCAGTTCGGCGGCGATGAAGCGCATGGGGCGGTCGGTCAGCGTGTCTTCCTCGAACATCGCCTCGCCTTCCGGCAGACGCGACGCGATCTCTTCCAACAACTGATCCAGCTGCTGCTTCTTGGTGGCGCTGACCGGCACCACCGCACCGTAGGGATGCAGCGCCATGATCTTGGACACGAAGGCGAACAGGTCGTCGCGGTTCTTCAGCGCGTCGATCTTGGACACGACCAGGATGGTGCGTTCGGGCGCGGGCAGCAGCGGCAGCAGCTTGGCGTCGCCTTCGGACCATTTGCCGGCTTCCACCACATGCACCACCACGTCCACATCGGCCAGGGCCTGCGTGACCACGCGGTTCATCATGCGGTTCATGGCGCCGCCGTGGCGGGTCTGGAAACCGGGCGTATCGACGAACACGAACTGTTCGTGCTCGCGCGTCAGCACACCGTGGATGCGGTGGCGCGTGGTCTGCGCCTTGCGCGACACGATGGAAATCTTGGAACCGATCAGGGCATTCGTCAGGGTGGACTTGCCCACATTGGGGCGGCCCACGATGGCGACGAAGCCGGTACGAAAAGGGGTATCGCTCATTTAGTCTCTTGAGCCACTGCCACCGGCAGCGACAATTGCGCGGTTTTGCGCGCCTTGCCCGACTTGCGGGCAGCCTTGGTCGCCGGGCTGACGGCCAATGCGGCCTCCAGCGCCAGCTTGGCCGCCGATTGCTCGGCGGCGCGGCGGCTGGCGCCGGGCGCCATCACCTTGATCTCGAGCGCCGGAATGGCGCATTCGACTTCGAACTGCTGGCTGTGGGCCGCGCCATGCGTGGCCACCACCGTGTACAGCGGCAGCGCCAGCTTGCGGCCCTGCAGGAATTCCTGCAGCAAGGTCTTGGCATCCTTGCCCAGGGTCTTGGGATCGACCGAGGCCAGCACCGGCTGGTACTGGCGCACGATCACGCGGCGCGCGGCATCGAAGCCCGCGTCCAGGAACACGGCGCCGAACAGGGCCTCGACCGTGTCCGCCAGGATGGAAGGACGGCGGAAGCCGCCGCTCTTCAATTCGCCTTCGCCCAGGCGCAGGTACTGCGACAGCTCCAGCCGCTGGGCGATGTCCGCCAGCGAGGCCTGCTTGACCAGATTGGCGCGCAGGCGCGACAGATCGCCTTCGTCGATTTTGGAATAGCGCTCGAACAGCATCGCCGCAACGACGAAGTTCAGCACGGAATCCCCCAGGAATTCCAGGCGCTCGTTGTGGCGCGCGCCGTGGCTGCGATGCGTCAGCGCCTGTTCGAGCAATGCCGGATCACTGAAGTGGTGATCCAGGCGGTTTTCTAGCGTGGCTAGCGACATAATCAGTTGAAGCGGCCGATGCGGCTGAGATCGCTGAAATTCATCCAGATGAAGAACGCGCGCCCGACGATATTGGATTCCGGAACGAAGCCCCAGTATCGGCTGTCGGCGCTGTTATCCCGATTATCGCCCATGGCGAAGAACTGCCCCTCGGGTACTTTGCAGCGTACCCCATTACGGCTGTATTGGCAGTTCTGGCGGTTGGGAAATTGCCACATCGCGTTGTACTCCTGCGGCTTGCCCTCATCCAGCAGGATTTTGTGCTCAACTTCGCCCAACTTCTCTTTATATTGCGCAATATACGAGACACGGTCCGGTTCGAAGTAGTCGCCGTCGCGTACATGCGGCACCAATTCGCCATTGATGTAGAGCTTTTTGTCCAGGTAGGCGATCTCGTCGCCCGGCAGGCCAACCACACGCTTGATGTAGTCGACGTCCGGATCCACGGGGTAGCGGAACACGAACACGTCGCCGCGCTGGGGCTTGCCTACCTCGATGATCTTCTTGTCGATGACCGGCAGGCGCAGGCCGTAGCTGAACTTGTTCACCAGGATCAAGTCGCCCGACTGCAGGGTCGGCAACATGGAACCCGACGGGATGCGGAACGGCTCGACCACGAACGAGCGCAGCATGAACACGAACAGGATCACCGGGAAGAAGCTGACGGCGTATTCGATCCACCACGGCATGCGGCGCGCGGCGTCGCCGGCTTCGCGGCGCAGGCGCTCGGCTTCCTGGGCGTCGCCGACCAGGGCCGTATCGTATTGCGCCATTGCCGCCTGGGCCCGGCGTTCGCGGCCCTTGCGCAGCACTGCCAGATCAAGCACCCAGATAATGCCGGTCAACACCAGCAAAACAAAAAGAATCAGGGCAAAGTTCCAACTCATCAGCTAACCGCCTTTTCGGGTTCTATTTGTCTTCCACTTGCAGGATGGCGAGGAACGCCTCCTGCGGAATTTCCACGCTGCCCACCTGCTTCATGCGCTTCTTGCCGGCCTTCTGCTTTTCCAGCAGCTTCTTCTTGCGCGAGATGTCGCCGCCGTAGCACTTGGCCAGCACGTTCTTGCGCAGCGCCTTGACGTTTTCGCGCGCGATGATTTCAGCGCCGATGGCGGCCTGGATGACCACGTCGAACATCTGGCGCGGAATCAGGCCACGCATGCGCGTGACCACGTCGCGGGCGCGATGGCGCGCGTTGCTGCGGTGGACGATCACGGCCAGCGCATCGACGCGGTCGTTGTTGATCAGCAGGTCCACGCGCACCACGTCGGCCGAGCGGTACTCCAGGAACTCGTAGTCCATCGAGGCATAGCCGCGCGACACCGACTTCAGCTTGTCGAAGAAGTCCAGCACGATCTCGGCCAGCGGGATCTCGTACACCAGGTGCACCTGGCGACCGTGGTAGCTCATGTTGACTTGCGAGCCACGCTTGTTATTGCACAGCGTCATCACAGGACCCACGTAGTCCTGCGGCATGAACAGCGTGACCTTCACGATGGGTTCGCGGATGTCTGCGATCTTGCCCACTTCAGGCATGCGCGACGGGCTTTCCACCGTGATCACCGAACCGTCGCGCTGCTCGACCTCATACACCACCGACGGCGCGGTGGTGATGATGTCCATGTCGAATTCGCGCTCCAGGCGTTCCTGCACGATTTCCATGTGCAAGAGGCCCAGGAAGCCGCAACGGAAGCCGAAGCCCAAGGCCTGCGACACTTCCGGCTCGAACATCAGGGCGGCGTCATTCAGCTTGAGCTTGTCGAGCGAATCGCGCAGTTGGTCGTACTCGGAGCTTTCCACCGGATACAGGCCCGCGAACACCTGCGGCTTCACTTCCTTGAAACCGGGCAGCGGCGTGGCGGCAGGCTTGTTGGCCAGGGTGACGGTATCGCCCACCTTGGCGTCTTCCAGCTGCTTGATGCCGGCGATGATGAAACCGACCTCGCCCGCCGACAGATGCGGACGCTGCTGCGACTTCGGCGTGAACACGCCAGTCTGTTCGCACAGGTGGGTCGCGCCCGAGGCCATCAGCAGGATCTTGTCCTTGGGCTTGAGCACGCCGTTGATGATGCGCACCAGCATCACCACACCCACGTAGTTGTCGAACCACGAATCAATGATGAGCGCCTGCAGCGGCGCGTCCGGATCGCCCTTGGGGGGCGGCACGCGGGCGACGACCATTTCCAGGATCTCGTCGATGCCCATGCCGGTCTTGGCGCTGGCCAGCACCGCCTGCGACGCGTCGATGCCGATCACGTCCTCGACTTCCTGGCGCGCGCCATCGGGATCGGCCTGCGGCAGGTCCATCTTGTTCAGCACGGGCAGCACTTCCACGCCCAGTTCGATGGCGGTGTAGCAATTGGCCACGGTCTGCGCTTCGACGCCCTGCGAGGCATCCACCACCAGCAGCGCGCCTTCGCACGCCGACAGGGAACGGCTGACTTCATACGAGAAGTCCACGTGTCCCGGGGTGTCGATCAGGTTCAGGTTGTAGACCTTGCCGTCCTGCGCCTTGTAGTGCAGGGCCGCGGTCTGGGCCTTGATGGTGATGCCGCGTTCGCGCTCGATTTCCATGGAATCGAGGACCTGCGCCGACATCTCGCGATCCGCCAATCCGCCGCAGCGCTGGATCAGGCGATCGGCCAGGGTCGATTTGCCGTGATCGATGTGGGCAATGATGGAGAAGTTGCGAATATGCTGCATGCTTGAAGTTATAAGGGACGGAACACTCGGCACGGGGCCGGAAGACACCGCCGCCGGAATACGCACGGCTGACGAGGAGGGTGCCAACGGGCCTGGCCCGGGCAAAACAAGGGGGCGCCATGCGCCCCCTCTTGCGGCAACCAGCCATTTTAGCCGGTCTTGAGCCTTTTTTCTGCGAACTCGGGGGACGGGCCCGGCATTACTTCGATGCCGGCACCGCCACCCACTGCGTCTGGTCGCCGCGGCGCACCAGCAGGCCGGCCGCGCGGCCCTTGTCCAGCTTGGCCACGAGTTCGCCGAACTGCTTGGCGCCCGTGACGTCGGTGTCGTTCAGGGCCAACACGATGTCGCCTTCCTGCAGGCCGGCCTTGCCGGCAGCGCCTTCGGCCACCTTGACCTGGACACCGCCCTTGATGCGCAGCTTCTTCTGCACGTCGGCCGGCACGTCGACCACGCCCAGGCCCAGCGCATTGGTGACTTCCGGCACCGGCGCCGCGCCCTTCTTGCTGGCGTTGGCGGCCTTTTCGGTCGGGATTTCGCCGACCTTGACCGACAGGGTCAGGTTCTTGCCCTTGCGCCACACTTCCATGTCGGCGCGCGTGCCGGGCTTGGTTTCACCCACGATGCGCGGCAGATCGGACCAGCGCTTGATGGGTTCGCCGTTGAACTTGAGGATCACGTCGCCCGGCTGCACGCCAGCCTGCTCGGCGGGACCTTCGGCTTCCACGCTGCTGACCAGCGCGCCCTCGGCCTTGGGCAGGCCGATGGCTTCGGCCACGTCCTTGCCCACTTCGCCGATCTGCACGCCGACGCGGCCGCGCGTGACCTTGCCGGTAGCCCGCAGCTGGTCCACGACGCGCATGGCTTCGTCGATCGGGATCGCCAGCGAAATGCCCATGAAGCCGCCGCTGCGCGAAATGATCTGGGAGTTGATGCCCACCACCTCGCCCTGCAGATTGATCAGCGGACCGCCCGAGTTGCCCGGGTTGACCGCCACGTCAGTCTGGATGAAGGGCAGGTATTCGCCGGTATCGCGGCCGATGGCGCTGACGATGCCGGAGGTCACGGTGGAATCCAGGCCAAACGGCGAACCGATGGCCAGCACCCACTGCCCCTTCTTGAGCTTCTTGGGATCGCCGATGACCAGCGGCGTCATGTCCTTGGCTTCGATCTTGATCAGCGCGACGTCGGTGCGTTCATCCGTGCCGATGACCTTGGCCTTGAACTCGCGGCCGTCGGTCAGCGTGACGTAGATGTCCGTCGCGTCCACCACCACGTGGTTGTTGGTCAGGATGTAGCCGTCGTCCGAAATGAAGAAGCCGGAACCCACGCCGCGCGGCACGGTGCGCTCTTCAGGCTGGGAAGGCTGCGGACGCTGGCGTTGCGACGGGCCGGGTTGGCCGCCGCCGGGAGGCTGGAATTCGGGGCCGAAGAACCAGCGGAACAGTTCGTAGGGATCATTGCCGCCGCCAGGCCCCATGCCGCGCACCGGCACCGTGGCCGTGGTGCGGATGTTGACGACCGCGGGGTCGGCCTTTTCGACAATGCTCGTGAAATCAGGCAGCGTCGCCGCCGACGCCTGAGCGACAGCAGCAGGCACGTAGGCGCCGGCCATCATGACGCTGGCCGCGGCCGCCACCAGAAAGCGCCGGAAAAATGCATTCGACACTGTCATTGCTTTCATAAGTGTTACTCCGAAATTGCTGCTTGCCGCAGCTGGCCGATCACTTGGGCTCAGCTGGGGGCGTTGCTGCCGCAGGCGCGGCGGGCACATATTCAGTGGCTTGCGCCAGCTGTTCCAGCGTCGCGACGGGCACTTCGCCCACGGCGGTCAGCCAGAAATCAGCGATGCGCGTGCCATAGACGGTGATCGCCCCGCGTTGCGCGGCGCCGTGGGGAGGACGGTGACCGCGCTGGCTGTCGTAGGGTTCGATGAACACGGAAATGGCCGCCAGTCCATCGGACAATACCATCTGGTTGACCGTAACGCCCTTGCCCATCGAACGCGCAACCTGCATGACCGGCTTGAAACCCTTGGGCGCCGGAATGCGCCAGCCTTGGGCGGCCAGGTCCACGGGCTTCATCGAGGGTTCCAGCACCTTCCAGTCGCGCGTGCTCCAGCGCGAGGTCAGCAACTGGGGATCGACTTCCGGGCCCAACCGCAGCGAGGTGAACGAGACTTGTTCGACCACGCCGCGGGCCGCATTCAGCGTCTGGGCCTTGAGCAGCAGATTGGTTTCGACATCCGCGCACAGCCGGTAACCGTAGCGCAGCTTGTCCAGCGGTTCAATCGTGATCAGGCGGCACTCCCGCCCGGCCACGCGGTGCAGCGCGGATTCGGCGCGAATCTTGTAGAACTCGGACAGATTCGCCGCTTCTCCCAGCAGCAAGCCGGGGAAGCGATCGCCGCGGCGGCGCTCCAGCAGCACCGTCTTGCGCTCGGGGATCAGGCACTGCACGTCTTCGTTGTGACGCAGGTACTCGCGCGGCTGGCCGTCGAGGATTTCCAGGCGTTCGCGCTCGCCGGTGCCGTCCATGACGTGCACCAGGCGCGAGGACTGGATCGTTTCGCCCTGCTGGTACATGAAGACGCCCGCGTAGTCCTGCTTGCGGGCGGCTTGTTGGATACGGGTCAGCAGCTGGACCACGTCGTCGGCGGCCGCAGGCGCGGCATCGGCCGCGCGCGCGGGTTCATGCGCGGCCAGGAAAGCGGTCAGGAGCGTGGCGGCAAACCAGCCGGCGCGGTGGGCCTGCAGCGTGGCGGCCCGACCCAGCACCGGCCAACGCGAGGGAAGCACCAACGCCATCAGCGCCCCACTCCGGTGTCGAAGGACACCTGGCGCACGGCGCTGGGGCCGGCCATCTGGCGATGCGCCTCCAGATAGTCGCGCAGGCCCGTATCCTCGGCGCTCGCAGCCGGCGTGGTGCTGGCATCAGCCAGCACGCGCACCTCAGTGGCCGGTTCGCCGGTCAGGTAAGGCTGCGCCACCCAGGCAACGGTCGCGACCGCCGCGGCCACGGCCAGGCCGGACAGGCCGACCCGCAATGGCGAGCGGCGCCGAGGCGCCGCAACAATGGGCAATTCCGCGTCCAGCGCCCGTGCCAGGCGGGCCTGGAAGGCCGCGCTGGGGGTCAGCGCCAGATCGGCGTTGCGCAGGGAATCACCGATCAGATGATAGGTGTCCCAGGTCTCGCGCCCCTCGCGGGACAACAAACCGGGAAATATGTCGTCGGATTCTTCTCCGTCCATCCAGGCGGAAACCGATTCCTCCCAGGAGGCCTCGGCGATCACAACGGATTTGGCTGCTGTTTGCATGACTGCCACTCCTTACCAGCGACGCTCGGCATCGGTGCCTAGCAACGGACGCAACTTGACGGCAATGGCTTCACGCGCACGAAAAATGCGGGAGCGCACCGTACCGATAGGGCAATCCATGCTTTGGGCGATGTCTTCGTAACTCATACCTTCGATTTCACGCAGGACAATTGCGGTGCGCAATTCTTCAGGCAATTCCTCGATAGCCGCGTTCACCGTCTCGGCGATTTCGCGGCTGGCGACCATGGATTCCGGCGTGCTTATATCGGTTAGGTTGTCGGTTTCGTTAAAAGTTTCACCGTCTTCCGTTTCTATCGCATTGGGCGCGCTGGGGCGCCGGCCCTGCGAGGCCAGCCAGTTGCGCGCCGTATTGATGGCGATCCGGTACAACCAAGTGTAAAAGGCGCTCTCGCCCCGAAACTGGGGCAAAGCGCGGTAGGCCTTGATGAAGGCCTCCTGGGCCACGTCCTCGATCTCCGAGGGGTCGCGGATCATGCGGGCCAAGAGGCGGAGAATCTTGCGCTGGTACTTGAGCACCAACAGGTCGAAAGCCTTCTTGTCGCCCCGCTGGACGCGCGCGACAAGCTCAGCGTCGACTTCGCGCTCGCTCATGACGCCTCCCGCATGCGGGCCGCCGGACGGGCGGGACGCGCCGCGCCGGCGAGCAGGCACAGGCGCCGCCAGGACTCAGGTCGCAACGTCCGCTGCCAGACGATGAGGGTAATTGTGCTGTTGGTAAAGGCCGTACTCCCGGTGGGCAAGAGCTGCAAAGTGAGCGTCAGCCAGCGCGGACCGCGCTGTTCCTGCAACAGTCTCGCGTCCTGCCAGCCTTGCGGCAGGCGTACCTGCCAGCGCCCTTCCCCGGCTGCCGCGCGCAAGGCGGATACAGGGGACAGGCTGCTCCGTGCCGAGTGTAACAGCCCGGCCAGGACCAGCAGCAGCGCGATCGCCGTGCCCGCCGCCCATGCCATGCCGTGCCAGGACGCGGCCATTAGCGCGCTGCCGCCAGCGGCGGCCAGCGCCAGGCCAAAAAACGCCGTGGCACTTTTTGGCCGCAGGACAGGCACGCGCAACGCCCAGCGTCCCCCGAACGGCTCGTCCAAATCAGACCCGGCGAACGGCCATCGAGCCGTTGGTGCCGCCGAAGCCGAACGAGTTGGACAGGCCGACGTCGATCTTCATCTGCCGCGCCTCGTTGGCGCAGTAATCCAGATCGCATTCCGGATCTTGATTGAAGATGTTGATCGTGGGCGGCGACACCTGGTTGTAGACCGCCAGAGTGGTGAACACCGCCTCGATGCCGCCGGCCGCGCCGAGCAGGTGCCCGGTCATGGACTTGGTCGAATTGACCACCAGCTTCTTGGCGTGGTCGCCGAAAGCCAGCTTCAGCGCATCGGTCTCGTTCTTGTCGCCCAGGGGCGTCGAGGTGCCGTGGGCGTTGACGTACTGGATGTCTTCCGCGTTCAAGCCGCCGTTGCGCAGCGCGTTCAACACGCCGCGGCGCGGGCCGTCCTTGTCGGGAGCCGTGATGTGGTGCGCGTCCGAGCTCATGCCATAGCCCGCGAGCTCACCGTAGATGCGCGCGCCGCGTTTTTTGGCGTGTTCGTACTCTTCCAGCACCAGTACGCCTGCGCCCTCGCCCAGCACGAAGCCGTCGCGGTCGCGGTCCCAGGGACGCGAAGCCGTTTCAGGATCGTCATTGCGGGTCGACAAGGCGCGCATGGCGGCGAAACCGCCGATGCCCAGCGGCGACACGGTCGATTCGGCGCCGCCAGCCACCATGACGTCGGCATCGCCGTACTCGATCAGGCGCGCGGCATCGCCAATGCAATGCAGACCGGTGGTGCAAGCCGACACCACGGCGTAGCTCGGACCCTTCATGCCATAGGTAATGGACAGATGGCCGGAGATCAGGTTGATCAGCGAACCGGGCACGAAGAACGGCGAAATGCGGCGCGGACCCTTGGCCAGGTATTCGACCTGGGTTTCCTCGATGCGCGGCAGGCCGCCAATGCCGGAACCCACGATCACGCCGATGCGTTCTGCGTTGGCTTCGGTGACTTCCAGGCCGCAATCGCGCCATGCCTGCATCCCGGCGGCCAGGCCGTAATGGATGAAGGTATCCATCTGGCGGGCTTCCTTGGCCGAGATATAGGTGCTGATGTCGAAGTCTTTGACTTCGCCGGCAATATGCGTGGTGATGGCCGAGGGATCGAAACGGGTGATGCGGCTGATGCCAGAACGTCCGTTGACGATATTGTCCCAAGCGGTGGTCAAGTCGTTCCCGACGGGAGAAACGATACCCAGGCCAGTGATGACGACACGTCGCTTCACGGATGACTCCTCAAACAGACAAAAGAAAGGCGGTTTTCGGGATGCGCTGCACGTGCGGTCCACACGAAAGCGGGTCGGGCTTGACTACGCCCTTCCCGCATGCGGACCACACGGCAAATTCCTGAAACCGCCCCGATTTCCCGGTTGGCTGCGACGGATGTCGCGAGGCAACCAGAAGGGTAAAAGCCCAGCTTACTGCTTGCCGTGCGAATTGATGTAGTCAATCGCTTGTTGCACGGTCGTGATCTTTTCGGCCTCTTCGTCGGGGATCTCGGTCTCGAATTCGTCTTCGAGCGCCATGACCAGTTCGACCATGTCGAGCGAATCGGCACCGAGGTCGTCAAGGAAGGAGGATTCGTTCTTGATCTCGGCTTCGTTGACGCCAAGTTGTTCAGCGACGATCTTCTTGACGCGCTGTTCGATGCTTTCCATGCAGATCTCCAAATGGGAAAAATCCCGCGAATTATAGCCAAGCGCTGAGTTTTGCGACGCCTGGCCGTGAGAAAAATAACACCGCGCACTTGATCTGTCGCCGGGAGTGGCGCAGGAAACCGGTGTGCGGCGTTTCCGGTTGAATCTCGCGTTGCCGCGCCGATCGAGTCCGGCGGCGGCGCGGCGGAACTGGCCGCCTACGCGCGATTCGTGACTTATTGCATGTACATCCCGCCGTTGACGTGCAGGGTGGTGCCGGTAATGTAACCCGCCTGCGGTCCGGACAAAAACGCCACTGCGTGGGCGATGTCGGCGGGCGAACCCAGGCGGCCGAGCGGAATCTGCTGCAACAGAGCCGCAGTCTGATTTTCGCCCAACGCGCGCGTCATGTCGGTATCGATGAAACCGGGGGCGACGCAGTTCACGGTGATGTTGCGGCTGCCCAGCTCGCGCGCCAGGGCGCGCGACATGCCAGCCACGCCGGCCTTGGCGGCCGCGTAGTTGGCCTGGCCGGGGTTGCCGCTGGAACCTACCACCGACGTGACGTTGATGATGCGTCCCCAGCGGGCCTTCATCATGTTGCGCAGCACGGCGCGCGACAGGCGGAAAACCGAAGCCAGATTGGTGTCGATGACCGCCAACCAGTCCTCGTCCTTCATGCGCATTGCCAGCGTATCACGGGTGATGCCGGCGTTATTGACGAGGATATGGGGACCGCCGCCTTCCTTGCCCAGCGCATCGATCAGCGCATCGCAGGCAGCGGCGTCGGTCACGTCCAGCACCACGCCACGGCCGCCCAACGGCGCCAGCGCTTCGGTGATGGCGGCAGCGCCCGATTCGGAGGTAGCGGTGCCGACGACCGTGGCGCCGCGCGCAGCCAGTTCCTGGGCAATGGCGCGGCCGATGCCGCGCGTGGCGCCGGTCACCAGCGCGATCTTGCCCTGCAGTTCGATCGAGGTGTTGTCCATGTTCTTAATTTCCGTTGACGGCGGCCAACGCGGCTTCAAGCGAAGCAGGATCGGTAATGGCCATGCCCGTGAGTTCGGGGTCGATGCGCTTGGTCAGGCCGGCCAGCACCTTGCCGGGACCGCATTCGATGATGTGCGTGACGCCCTGCGCCTTCATCGCGCGCAGGGTTTCAACCCAGCGCACAGGATGCCATGCCTGGCGCACCAGCGCATCCCGGATTGCCCCGGGTTCGACAGGCGAAGCCACGTCGACGTTGTTGATCACTTGCACTTGCGGCGCGGACACCGTCACGCCAGCCAGCGCGCCGGCCAGCACTTCGGCGGCGGGCTTGAGCAGGCTGGAATGGAACGGTGCGGACACCGGCAGCAACAGCGCGCGCTTGGCGCCCGCGGCCTTGGCCAGCTCGCAGGCGCGCTCGACCGCGGCCTTGTGGCCCGCGATCACGACCTGCGCGGGCGCGTTGAAGTTCACGGCCTCGACGACCTCGCCCTGGGCAGCGGCCTCGCAGGCTGCGCGCACGGCGTCGTCGTCCAGGCCCAGGATGGCGGCCATGGCGCCGGTGCCCACCGGCACGGCAGCCTGCATGGCATCGGCGCGCACGCGCACCAGGCGCACGGCGTCTTCGAGCGCGAGCGAGCCCGCAGCCGTCAATGCGGCGTACTCGCCCAGGCTGTGGCCGGCCACGACATCGGGCTTGCGGCCGCCTGCGGCACACCAGGCCGCGTACATCGCGACGCCGGCGGTCAGCATGGCGGGCTGGGTATTGGTGGTCAGGTTGAGCTGTTCCGCGGGACCCTGCGCGATCAGCGCGCCCAGATCCTGCCCCAGCGCCTGGCTGGCCCGCGCCACGGTGTCGGTGACGGCCGCGACGCCGGACCAGGCGTCCAGCATGCCGACAGCTTGGGAACCTTGGCCAGGAAAGACAAAAGCGATTTTCATGATGGACCGTATGGATTGATTCAGTGTCTGTGTGGAATGCCAGGCACATCGTTCCGGCGGCCGCGGCGCATGCGCCACGCCACGCCGGAGCGCGCCCTTACATGCGGGCCAGTACCGAGCCCCAGGTGAATCCGCCGCCCACGCCTTGCATCAGGATCAACTGGCCCGGCTTGACGCGGCCGTCGCGGCGCGCGGCATCCAGGGCCAGCGGCACGCTGGCCGCCGAGGTGTTGGCGTGGCTGTCGACGGTGACGACGACCTTCTCGACCGGCACGGCAAGCTTGCGCGCCAGGAAATTCAGGATGCGCACGTTGGCCTGGTGCGGGATCAGCCAATCGACGTCGGCGATCTCGACGCCCGCTTCGGCGCAGGTATCGCGCGCGGAACGGTCCAGCACCGTGACGGCCTGCTTGAACACAGCCTGTCCGTCCATGCGCAGGAACGGATCGCCGGTCACGTCGCCATAGGCGACGTTGCCCGCGGCGTTCAGGATCTTGGCCTGGCTGCCGTCGGCGTGCAATTGCGCGGCCAGGATGCCGGGCTTGTCGGACGCCTTGAGCACCACGGCGCCGGCGCCGTCGCCGAACAACACGCAGGTGCCGCGGTCGTTCCAGTCCAGGATGCGCGAGAAGACTTCGGCGCCAATGACCAGCGCGCAGCGCGCGCGGCCGGCGCGGATGAAGCTGTCGGCGGTGGTCATGGCGTAGACGAAACCGCTGCACACGGCCTGCACGTCAAATGCCGCCGAACCCTTGGCGCCGAGATTGGCCTGCACGATGCAGGCGGTGCTCGGGAACACGAAATCAGGAGTCGACGTGGCCAGCACGATCAGGTCGACCTCGGACGCGTCCACGCCCGCGTCGGCCAGCGCGCGGCGCGAGGCCTCGGTGGCAAGCTGGCTGGTGGTCACGCCGCGTTCGGCCAGGTGGCGCTGGCGGATGCCGGTGCGCTCGACGATCCATTCGTCGGAAGTGGCGATGTCGCGCGTCGCCAGTTCCGCCGCCAGTTCGTCATTCGAAACCACGCGTTCCGGCAGGAAGCTGCCGGTGCCCGCGATCACGGAATATTTCATTGCGGTATCCATCAAGCGGTGTCCCCAGCCACGTTCGGCGGCGATGCCGTTGGGCCCTCGCCAGACTGAACGCGCTTGGTAATCTGAGCGACCGTCTCGGCGGTGCGCTCCAGCAGTTTACTCACTACGGCTTCGCGGGCGCGCTGCAACGCAAATCCATAGGCGTAGACGTCCGCGGAACCATGGCTCTTGATGACCACGCCGCGCAGGCCCAACAAGGCGGCGCCGTTATAGCGGCGGTTGTCGACGCGGGTGCGCAGGCGGTTGAGCACCGGCTTGGCCACCGCGCCGGCCAGCAGCGTGATCAGATTGCGTTTGAACTCTTCGCGAATGACGCTGGACAACATCTTCGCCAGCCCTTCGACGGACTTGAGCACGACGTTGCCGACGAAACCGTCGCAGACGACGACGTCGACCGTGCCCTTGAATATGTCATTGCCTTCCACGTTGCCGTAGAAGTTGAGCGGGCTGCTTCGAAGAAGCTCGGCGGCTTCCTTGACGACTTCGTTGCCCTTGATGACCTCTTCGCCGATATTGAGCAAGCCCACGGAGGGACGCTCGCGATGGTCCACCGCCTGCGACAGCGCGGCGCCCATGATGGCGAATTGGAGCAGGTGCTCGGCCGTGCAGTCCACATTCGCGCCCAGGTCCAGCACCGTGGTGGCGCGGCCCGTCTGGTTCGGAATGGACGTGGCGATCGCGGGGCGGTCTATGCCGTCCAGCGTCTTGAGCACATAGCGTGAAATGGCCATCCACGCGCCGGTATTGCCCGCGGAAACGCAGGCGTCGGCGCGCCCGTCCTTGACGGACTGGGCGGCCAGGCGCATGGAGGAGTCTTTTTTGCGGCGCAGGGCGACCTCAACCGGGTCGTCCATGGTGACGACTTCGGAAGCCGCCACGATTTCAATGCGATCGCGCGCTACCCCACGGTGCTCGGAGAGCGCCGCTTCAATAGCGTCGGGAAGCCCGACCAGCAATAGCCGGGTATCCGGAAATTGCCGGGCGAACTCGATCGCAGCCGGAATCGTGACGGGCAGACCGAAGTCTCCGCCCATACAGTCTATGGCGATGCGTATCACGGGTGCCAGGTATCAGCGCTCAGCCGAAATGGTCCGAGTACGAGTTCGGCCCGGGGGCCTTATTCGTCGGCCTTGGTCTTCAGGACCTTGCGGCCGCGGTAGAAGCCGTTGGGGCTGATGTGGTGACGCAGATGCGCTTCGCCCGTGTTGGGTTCGATCGCCGTCGGCGGGTTCACCAGAAAATCGTGCGAGCGGTGCATACCGCGCTTGGACGGGGACTTCTTGTTTTGTTGAACGGCCATGATGACTCCTAGAAACGGGGCGCATTGTACGCGATGCGGCCCGATGTTGATCTCAATCTTTGTGCTTCAGTTGTTCCAGCACCGCAAACGGCGACGGACGCTTGACAGCGGGCTCCTCGGGAGAAGCTTCGCTGACCTTGGCCAGCGCGCCCGGGCATACATCATGCTTGGGCACATACGGAACGCTCAGAATGAGCTCATCTTCGATCTGGGCCAGCAGATCAAAATGATGCGAACCCACCACCTTTTCAGGCAGGTTGGACACAAAACCATTTCCTTCTTCGTCCTCGTCGTCCTCGCCGGATGACTCCCCATAGGAAGCATCGTCGTCGAGATCGGCTTCGGACTTGACCAGCTGCAAGAGGACTTCGCTGTCGATCGGATACACAAACGGTTCATTGCACCGCTGACACACCAGAACCGGATTCGCCTGAACATGGACATGCAGCAGCGGCCGGCCCAGCAAGAGGCCGGATTTACCCATTTCGCCGCGCACGGACCACGTCACCAGCCCGGCCTCGCCCAGCGGTTGTTCGGGTAGCCCGTCAACCGCGCGCGTAAACCGCACAAGAGGTATGGTTCCTTGCGCTTCCTTGCCCATGTGGGCAAATGCGTATGCATCGATGCGCTTGATGTTCAGTCCTTTGCATTCGCGGGGTTGTGCATGCGCCTGTATGCAGTGGGTTTAACCACCCGCCGCAGCGGGCTTAACGCCCAGCCATGCAAAAATCCCGCAAAACGTTAGATAATACTGTGACTTACGCATTAACGTCAAATATCGCATGCCTTCAAAGCCTAGCCTGATCCTCGCGTCCAGCTCGCGTTACCGCAAAGAACTGCTGTCCCGCCTGCGCCTGCCCTTCACGGCGATTTCCCCCGATGTAGACGAAACGCCACAGTCCGGCGAAACGCCGGAAGCCCTGGCGCTGCGCCTGTCCGTGGCCAAGGCCATGGCGGTCGCAGCCAAGCATCCCGGCAGCATCGTGATCGGCTCGGACCAGGTGGCCACCGTGGACGGACAGCCCATAGGCAAGCCGGGGGATTTCCCGCGCGCCCTGGCGCAATTGCGGGCCTTGTCGGGTCAAATCGTGGAATTCCACAGCGCCCTGGCCGTCACCGACGGCCAACGGGTGGAAAAAGCCGACATTGTCACGCGCTGCCGTTTCCGCCATTTGACGGACGGCGCCATCGAGGCCTATCTGCGCGCCGAGGAACCCTACGATACCGCAGGCAGCGCCAAGGCGGAAAGCCTGGGCATCGCGCTTATGGAGAGCATCCAGAGCGACGACCCCACCGCCATCATCGGCCTGCCGCTGATCGCACTAACTCGCATGCTGACGCAGTTCGGCCTGGATCCGCTGGACGCCCCTGGAGCCGCCGCATGAGCGGCGCGCTGCACCTGATCCCGGTCGGCCTGGGCGAAGCCCCGCCCGAGCGCTGGCTACCCGCCGAGGTCCGCACCCTGGCGGGCCGGCTGGACACCTATATCGCCGAAAACGCCAAGACCGCCCGCGCCTTCCTCAAGCTGATCGGCACCGTCCGGCCGCTGCAGGAAATCACCATCCACACCCTGAACGACAAGGTCGACGCCGCCCAGATCAAGGCCTGGCTGGAGCCTGCGCTCAAGGGCGCGGAAATCGGCCTGGTTTCCGAGGCCGGCTGCCCCGCCGTCGCGGATCCGGGGGCCAAGGTCGCGGACGCCGCTCACCGCCTGGGCATCGCCGTCAAGCCCTGGGTCGGCCCATCCTCCATCCTGCTGGGCCTGATGGCCAGCGGACTGGACGGCCAGCGCTTCGCCTTCCATGGCTACGCGCCTGTGGATCCGGCGGAACGCGCCAAGCAGCTGCGCGCCTGGGAACAGCACTCGGCCAAGCACAACCAGACCCAACTGCTGATCGAAACCCCCTATCGCAACGCCGCCATGTTCGCCACGCTGCTGGCCAGCCTGAAAGGCGACACCAAGCTGTGCGTGGCGCGCTCGGTCACGACCGTCGACGAATGGATCGTCACCCGCAGCGTGGCCGACTGGAAAAAGCAGCCAGCGCCCCAGCTCGACAAGCTGCCCACGCTGTTCCTCTTCCTGGCGCGCTGACCCATGCGCCGCCTGATTCTTGCGCCGCTTGCCGCGGCCATCCTGGCAGGGTGCGCCGCGCGCGGCCCCGCCGGCCTGGACCTGGACACTTCGATCACCGCGGTCAGCCAGGCCAGCCGGGTACGCAGCATCGTGCTGCACTACACCAGCGTCGACGACGCCCGTTCGATGGAATTGCTCTCCAAGGGCAAGGTCAGCTCCCATTATCTGGTCAACGACGCTGGACACGTCTACCGGCTGGTGGACGAGAGCCGCGCCGCCTGGCACGCCGGCGCCAGCTCCTGGTACGGCAACATCGCCATGAACAGCACGTCCATCGGCATAGAAATCGTCAATCCAGGCTGGACGGAGGGCACGGACGGCAAGCCCGTCTGGCACCCCTATAACGACCGGCAATTGCGCGCGCTGACCATACTCGTACGCGATATTGCGCAGCGCCACGGCATCGCGCCCGAAAACATCGTGGGCCACAGCGACATCGCCCCGCAGCGCAAGGTCGACCCTGGCCCCCTTTTCCCCTGGAAAGCCCTGGCCGCGTCGGGAATCGGGCGCTGGTATGACGAAACCGGCGCCGCCGAGCACCTTGCGCGCCTGCAGATCCAGGGCGCCCCCGACGTGGCGTGGTTCCAGAAGCAGTTGACGCGGTTGGGCTACGCCTGCCCGCAGGACGGCGCGCTGGATCCAGCCACGATCGGCGCACTGGCCGCCTTCCAGATGCACTACCGGCCGGCGCTGTACGACGGCCAGCCCGACGCCGAAACCGCCGCCATCATGCTGGCGATGTTGTAGAACCGGCCAGCCTCAGCGCCGCGCGCGTAGCCACGCGAACAGCCGCCAGCCCAGCAGCAGGGCCAGCACGGCGGCGTAGAGCGCGGGTTGAGTCAGGTCGTTCTTGCCTGCCTTGTGCCACCAGTAATGCAGCACCGCCAGCAGCCCGATGGCATAGATGGCGCGATGCAGGCTCTGCCAGCGCTTGCCCAGCTTGCGCATGGCCCATTGCGTCGAGGTGGCCGCCAGCGCGGTCATCAGCACGAACGCCGCGAATCCCACCATGATGAAGGGACGTTCGCCGATATCCCGCAGCATGCCCGCCGGATCGAAACCGCGGTCCCACCAGACCCAGGCCATGAAATGCATGGACCCATAGAAGAACGCGAACAGGCCGCACATGCGGCGCAAGCGCACCAGGGCGGGCTGGCCGGTCAGCCGGCGCAGCGGCGTGATGGCCAGCGTCACGAGCAGGCAGACCAAGGTCCAGGTGCCCGAGGAACGGGTCAGGAACTCGACGGGATTCGCCGTCAGCCCGTTGTTCACGCCCAGCCAGATCCAGCGCGCGAAAGGCGTCAGCCCAAGCAGGAACAGGAACGGCTTGAAACGCCCTACCGCCTTGGCAGAAAGCTGTGTCTTGCGTGGCGGCGCAGCGGGAACCGCCTGCGGAGTGCCATCAGGCATACGAACGCCTCAATAGTTCGCCTTTAGATCCATGCCCTGGTAGAGCGCCGCCACCTGCTCGCCATAACCATTGAACATCAAGGTCTTGCGCTTGGGCGAGAACAGGCCGTCCTCGCCGATACGGCGCTCGGTGGCCTGACTCCAGCGTGGATGGGGCACGTCCGGGTTCACATTGGCGTAGAAGCCATACTCCTGCGGCGCGGCCTTGATCCAGGACGACACGGGCAGCTTTTCCACCAGACGGATCTTCACCAGGGACTTGGCCGACTTGAAACCGTACTTCCAGGGCACGGCCAAACGGAGCGGCGCACCGTTCTGGTTCGGCAGCACGCGGCCGTAGACGCCGAACACCAGCATGGCCAGGGGATTCATGGCCTCATCGATACGCAGGCCCTCCACGTAGGGCCAATCCAGGACGCCGGAGCGCACGCCGGGCATGTTCTCGCGCTGCACGGCGGTCACGAATTCCACGTACTTGGCGTTGCCCGTGGGTTCCGTCTGCTTGAGCAGCGCCGACAGCGAATACCCCACCCAGGGGATCACCATGGACCAGCCCTCGACGCAGCGCAGCCGGTAGACGCGATCTTCCATCGGCGCCAGCTTCAGCAGTTCCTCTATGGAAAACGTGCGCGGCTTGCCGACTTCGCCCTCGACGCTCACGCTCCAGGGACGGGTCTGCAATTTGCCGGCGTTGGCGGCTGGATCATCCTTATCCATGCCGAACTCGTAATAGTTGTTGTACGAGGTGATGTCGGCCAGCGAGGTCTGCTTGTCCATGACGCTCAGGGCGGCGTTGGCCTTGCCCGGCAGCGCGCCGGCCTCCTGGGCATGCGCGCTGCGCGTGGCCCAGCCTGGCAGGCCCGCGGCGGCGGCAACCACCCCGGCGCGCAACATCAGTTCGCGGCGCGAACGCCAGACGGCCTCGGAGGTGATCTCGGACGGAAGAAAATCGTCGGGCTTGCGTATCAGCATCATGGTCTCCGGTGTAGCGCCCGCAGGATCATGGGCGCGCCCTGCGCAAGCCATGGACGCCGCGCCGCCCCATGATATTCCGCGGCAGGCGGCGCTTGCGGGTATTTCCTATAGACCCGAGCCGGCGGCAGGCGTTCCGCGCCCGGGGAAACCCGGGCGACAGACAGCGGCTAGACCCGCGGCAACAGCCACTCGCGCACCTTCGGCACGCTGTCGAGCACAGCTTGGGGCGAGCAACCCTCAAGTTCCTTCAGGGTATGCGCGCCATAGGTCACGCCCAGGCCGTGCACGCCGGCATTGATCGCCATCTGCAGATCGTGCGAGGTGTCACCCACCATCACCACGCGATCCGGATCCACGTCCAACTCCTGCATCAGTTCATGCAGCATGGCGGGATGCGGCTTGCTGAAAGTCTCGTCAGCGGTACGGGTGGCGTCGAACAGCGGCCCCAGGCCAGTTGCGGCCAGCGCGCGGGTCAGGCCCACGCGGCTCTTGCCGGTCGCCACCGCCAGGCGCACGTTCTGCCCCGCCAGTTCGGCCAGCAGTTCCTGCACACCCTCGAACAGGCGCAACTCCGGGTCGCGCAGCAGGTAATGCGTGCGGTAGCGCTCCAGGAAGCGCGGCAGCATCGCCTGCGTCAGGTCCGGCACCGCGCGGCGCAAGGCGCTTTCCAGGGACAGGCCTATCACCCAGCTGGCGTCGGATGCCGACGGCACCGCCAGTTCCAGGTCGCGGCAGGCGCCCTGGATGGCTGCCACGATGCTGTGCGTGGAATCCATCAGGGTGCCATCCCAGTCAAAAACGACCAGCGAATACGACATAATCAGACCGACTCCAGTTGTTTCAGTATTTGCCGGCAGGCGGGGGGCAGCTCGGCGGTAAGCGTGAGGGGCTCGCCCGTCACCGGGTGGGCCAAGGTCAATTGATGGGCATGCAGGAACATCCTGCCAAAGCCCATGCGAGCGAACTCCGCCCGCACCTCATCGTGACCGTATTTATCGTCACCGACGATGGGAAAGCCGCTGGCGGCCAGATGCACCCGGATCTGGTGGGTACGGCCGGTGCGCAATTCAGCGTCGACCAGACTATAGCCACCCAGCCGCTGCTTGAGTGTGACGATGGTGTGCGCCGACTGGCCGTCTGGATCGACCTTTACCCGGCGTTCGCCGGACTGGGTGGTCCACTTGGACAGGCCCAGCTTGATGTGCTGGCGGTCATTGACCCAATCGCCCTCGACCAGGGCCAGGTAGTGCTTATCCCCTTTTCCTTCGCGCAGCATGGCGTGCAGCGCCAGCAAGGCGCTGCGCTTCTTGGCCACCATCAAGAGGCCAGAGGTTTCCCGGTCCAGGCGGTGGACCAGCTCCAGGAATTTTGCGCCGGGCCGGGCTGCCCGCAATTGCTCGATCACGCCAAAGGACACGCCGCTGCCGCCATGGACCGCCACGCCAGCGGGCTTGTCCACCACCAGCAGGGCCTCGTCCTCGAACACCACCGGGAACTCTGCGCCGGGCACCGGACGGGGCTTGCCGGGATCGGGCAAGCGCAAGGGCGGAATACGCACCACATCGCCTTCGGCGACCCTGTAGTCGGCCGAAGTACGTCCCTTATTTATCCGCACCTCGCCGCCGCGGATGGCCTTGTATATGTGGGTTTTGGGGACGCCCTTGCACAGTCTGGCCAGAAAGTTGTCCAGGCGCTGGCCGGCCTGCTCGGCGTCGACCTCCACCATGCGGACGGCGGGGGGAGCTTTAGAGAGGGTTTTCGAGGAGGAAGTTTCTTTGCGCATTGCGGAAAGCGACATATAATCGGGACAGCCTAAAGGGGCTGAACTAGCCGCCTGACGTAGAGATGCAACGTTACGCAACTCCGTCGAGCGCGCGGGCCGCCATTGTACTGCCTGCTCATTCAACCCCTGGGGTCATTTGGTCGCCGGCGCAACCGCGCCCTGCCGGATAGTGGTGTGGCATTCATTTTGCCCGCTGTCCCAGCAGGTCCGTTGCATGCCGCAAGCGGCTCTGAAGCACCGCAAGAATCGTCGCATATTTAAAGCACCAGCTGCGCGTGGGCAACCAATCCGACCGCAACTGCCGTTCACAGCACTTTTCCGTCAAACCACATTCAGTGAAGCTGACCCTCCTGCTGACAGAACCCCGAGCCCCACGGCTCGACGTGCCCGCCTGACCCGCGGCGGATACGCCTGGGCGCCGCCCAGGTACGGTCCGCATTTCTTGCCCGCTTCAGCCGCAGCCCGAGTGACCCGAGGTCACGCGCCGATATCGGCGCGTCATGACAACGGAGAACCCCTCTCATGAAGCGCATGCTGTTCAATGCGACGCATCAGGAAGAATTACGCGTCGCTATCGTCGATGGGCAAAAACTCATCGACCTCGACATCGAGACTGCCGGCCGCGAACAACGCAAAGGCAACATCTACAAAGGTGTCATCACCCGGATCGAACCCGGCCTCGAGGCTTGCTTCGTCAACTACGGCGAAGACCGCCACGGCTTCCTGCCCTTCAAGGAAGTAGCCCGCAGCTTCTTCAAGGAAGGCGTGGACGTCCGCAGCGCCCGCATCCAGGACGCCCTGCGCGAAGGCCAGGAACTGATCGTCCAGGTTGAAAAGGAAGAGCGCGGCAACAAGGGCGCCGCCCTGACCACGTTCATCTCGCTGGCTGGCCGCTACCTGGTCCTGATGCCCAACAACCCCCGCGGCGGCGGTGTTTCGCGCCGCGTCGAGGGCGAGGACCGCCAGGAACTGCGCGACACCATGGAGCAGCTCGATCTGCCCCAGGGCATGAGCATCATCGCCCGTACCGCCGGCATCGGCCGCAACGTCGAAGAACTCCAGTGGGACCTGTCCTATCTGTTGCAGCTCTGGACGGCCATCGATGGCGCCGCGCGCGACAACTCCGCGCCCATCCTGATCTACCTGGAATCCAGCCTGGTCATCCGGGCCATCCGCGACTACTTCTCCCCGGAAATCGGTGAGATCCTCATCGATACCGACGAGATCGCCGATCAGGCCACGGCCTTTATGAGCGTGGTGATGCCGGACAACGTCCAGCGCGTCAAACGCTACCGCGACGATATCCCGCTGTTCTCCCGCTTCCAGATCGAACACCAGATCGAAACGGCCTACTCGCGCACGGTGACGCTGCCTTCGGGCGGCGCCATCGTCATCGACCACACCGAAGCCCTGGTTTCCGTGGACGTCAACTCGGCCCGCTCCACGCGCGGCGCCGACATCGAGGAAACCGCGCTGCGCACCAACTCGGAAGCCGCCGACGAAGTGGCCCGCCAGTTGCGTTTGCGCGACCTGGGCGGCCTGATCGTCATCGACTTCATCGACATGGAGGACAGCAAGAACCAGCGCGCCGTCGAACAGCGCCTGCGTGACGCCCTCCATTTCGACCGCGCCCGCGTCCAGATGGGCAAGATTTCGCGCTTCGGCCTGATGGAACTGTCGCGCCAGCGCCTGCGCCCGGCCCTGAACGAAGGCTCGCACATCACCTGCCCGCGCTGCAACGGCACCGGCGTGATCCGCGACGCCGAGTCCAGCGCCCTGCACGTGCTGCGCCTGCTGCAAGAAGAAGCCATGAAGGAAAACACCGCCGCCGTGCACGCCCAAGTGCCGGTCGACGTGGCTACCTACCTGCTGAACGAAAAGCGCGCCGACATCACCAAGATGGAAGCCCGCCTCAAGGTCAACCTGATGCTGATCCCCAACAAGCATCTGGAAACGCCGCACCACCACATCGAGCGCCTGCGCCACGACGATCCGCGCCTGGAAGAACTGAAGACCAGCTTCGAACTGGTTGAAGCTCCGGCCACGGACGCCCCCTGGCAGCCGCGCGAGCACGAGATCAAGTCCCGTCCGGAAGCGCTGGTCAAGGGCATCACGCCTTCGCAGCCCGCTCCGGTTTCAACCCCGGCTCCCGCCGCGGCGGCTCCCGCTCCGGCAGCAGCCGGCGGCCTGGGCGGCCTGTTCAAGCGCCTGTTCGGCTGGCTGGGAGGCAGCTCCGAGGCGGCCAAGCCCGCTCCCGCCGCCCAGGAAGACAGCGCCAAGCGCGCCAGCTCCGGCCGCGGCAAGGGCCGCAGCGGCCATGACGGCCAGGAACGCCGTGGCGAACGCCATGGTTCGGACCGCAACCGCAACCGCCGCGGCGAGTCGCGCACCGAAGGCGCCGAAGGCAGCGAGGGCGGCCGCCATCACGTGCGCGGCAACCGCCGCCCCGAAGGCGAACGCCAGGAACGCGGCGATCGCCACAACCGCAACGAAGCCCGCGGCGAACGCGACACCCAGGCCACGCAAGCGGCCCTGGCGTCCAATCGTCCCGAGCAAGCCGTGGAAGCCGGCGGCGAAGATGCCGGCGCCGGTCGCAACCGCCGTCGCGGCCGCGGCCGCAACCGCCGCGAGGAAGGCCAGTCCGACGCGCCGATGAGCGAACAGGAAAGCATGGTCGCCGCCCTGGCGCAGACGGTTGCCACCGCTCTGCCCGAGACCAAGCCTGCCCCTGAAGCTGCCGAGCTGGTCGCCGAAACCTCCGAAACCGTCGAACAGGCCGCCGATGGCGTGCCCGGCATCGAAGGCGCCGAAGGCGCGGCCGATCCCGAGCGCAAGCGCCGCCGCCGCCGCAGCCGCCGTGGCCGCCGCAGCCCGGACGAAGCAGGTCTGGCCGGCAGCGATGAGCAGCTCGAAGATGGCGCCGACGATGACGGCGCCGAGCAATCGGAAGACTCCGCTGCCCAGCCCGCCGTGAGCGCCGCGCAAGCCGTGGAGCCGGCCCCGGTCCAGCAGGTCGCAGCCGCTCCGGCCCAGCCTCAGCAAGTCGAAGCCGCTCCGGTGCAAGTCCAAGAGGCTGCAGCCGCACCGGCTGAACCCGCCAAGGTTGCCGCCACTCCGGTTGCAGCCCAACAGGTCGAACCCGTGCAAGCCGCTGAAGCCGTGGCCCAGCCCGTGCAGACGGTGGCCCCCGAGGTAACGCAGCCGGTTTCCGTGCAAGCCGCGAGCGAGGCTTCCGCCCCCGCAGCGTCCGAACAGACACCGGTGGAAGCCGCTGCCGTCGAACCCGTGCTCACGCCCGCCCCTGCCGCCCCCGTCGCCCCTGCCGCGCCGGTGGTCCAGGAAACGGCGGCCCCGGCGCCTGCCGCCGCGCCCGTAGCCAGCCAGCCCATCGTGGTGCCGGCAGTTGCTCCGTCGGCCAAGGCCCAAGCCCTGCATGACGTGGTCAACGCTGCTGGCCTGCAGTGGGTGGAAACCGATCCGGACCGCCACGCACAGACCCAGCTGCGCATCGCCGCGGCGCATACGCCGGTCCGCCTGGGCCGCGAGCGCAAGCCGGTCGCGTCCGTTTCCAACGAGCCGCTGGTTCAGGTCGAAACGCGCCACTAAGCCGCAAGCCCGCAAAGGCTTGCGACGCGCAATACCCCGCACCCCGGGAGCTGGATCTCGATCCAGTTTCCGGGGTGTTTTTCATGGTGGACCCGATGCGCGGTCATGCTGACGCGGCCCATCCCCGGTGCGCCAGGCCCCATGCGACTCGCCGGCGCCCCGCGCCTCTCAATCGCCTTCTATCCGCTCCGCAGGCAGGTTCAAGGCCAGCCCGGCTTCTTCCACGAACGCTTCCGCCAGCGCCGAATGCGGCATGTGCCGGGCCCAGAGGATCCCCATGCGGCGCAGCGGCGCCCGCCCCGGCAGCGGCACGCGCTTGACGCGCCGGCTGTCCAGCCAATCCGGCGCCCAGTCGGGCACCAGCGACACCCCCAATCCTTCCGACACCATGCAGGCGATGCCCATCAGGCCGTCGACCTCCAGGCGCTCGCGCGGCACGATGCCGTGCTGGCGCAGGTACTGGTCCGCCAGGCGGCCGCCCCAGACGTTGCGGTCGTAGCGGATGAAGGGCTGCGTGCTCATCAGGTCATGGGCGTCGTTGCTCGCGGTGTCGGGCGGCGCCAGCACCACCAGCGGCTCTTCCGCCACCAGTTTCCAGGCATAGCCCTTGGACAGGTTGAACTGGGGCTTGACGATGAAGGCCGCATCCAGGTCGCCGTTGATCACCCGGTGATACAGGTGATTGGACGTGCCCGGCTCGATGAAGACGGCAAGTTTGGGCAGGCGCCGGTACAGGCGCGCCAGCACGATGGGCATGATGCCCGTCAGCGCCGACACCGACACGCCCAGGCGCAGTTCGCCCAAGGGCGCATCGTCGCTGGCGCTGGCGCGCAGGTCCCGCACCTCGCGCAGCACGCCGCGGGCGCGCTCCAGCACTTTCAGGCCCGCCTCGGTAGCCTTGACGCTGCGGCCGACGCGCTTGATGAGCGTGGCGCCCAATTCCTCTTCCAGGGTGCGCACCCGTGCCGCGATGGCGGCAGGCGTCAGGTCCAGCCGGCGCGCCGCCTCCGCCAGTGATCCGCATTCGACCACTGACACAAAACTCTGCACATATCGCGTATCCAAAACGTCCCCTTTTTTCTGTATGCTCGGTTTGCGCCAGGGCAAACCACAACAATTTTATGGATTGAAGCAATTAAACAGCAGATGTTCATCGGCCGGTTCGGTGCCAGAATCAGACGTTGCCGTCGCGCCGCCTGGCGCGCCCTTTTCATTCATCAGACAACGAGTAGAGACAATGAGCACCCAAGCCAGCATTCCCGGCGTTTTTTCTCCGGTCCTGACGCCATTCGACGCAGCCTATCGCCCGGCCTTGGGACGCTACGTGAAGCACTGCCGCTGGCTGCGCGAGCAATCCGTCGGCCTGGCCATATTCGGCACCAACTCAGAAGCCAACTCGCTGGCCCTGTCTGAAAAACGCAGCCTGCTGGACGCGCTGCTGGAAGCTGGCGTGGAGCCGTCCGCGCTGATGCCCGGCACCGGCGCCTGCGCGCTGCCCGACGCGATCGAGCTGACCCGCCACGCCGTGCGCAGCGGCAGCATGGGCGTGCTGGTCCTGCCGCCCTTCTACTACAAGGGCGTAAGCGACGAGGGCCTGTTCCGCTACTACGCCGAACTGATCGAAGGCGTGGACGACGACCGGCTGCGCATGTACCTGTACCACATCCCGCCCGTGAGCCAGGTGCCGCTCAGCCTGGACCTGATAGACCGCCTGCTGGACCGCTACCCCGGCCAGGTCGCGGGCGTGAAGGACAGCGGCGGCGACTGGAATAACACGGCGGCCATGATCGAGCGTTTTGCGCCGCGCGGCTTCCGGGTCTACGCGGGCAGCGAGGCTTTCCTGCTGCAGACGCTGCGCGCCGGCGGCGTGGGCTGCATCACGGCCACCGGCAACGTCAACCCGGGCCCGATCGTCGCGCTGCAACAGCGTTGGCAGGAAGCCGACGCCGACGCCCGCCAGGCCGGACTGAACGCGACCCGCAACGTGTTCGGCAAATTCCCCATGATCCCCGCGATGAAGGCCGCCATCGCCTGGAAGTCCGGCGACCCCGCCTGGGCGACGGTACGCCCGCCCCTGGTGGAACTGAACGCCGAACAGCGCACCGCCTTGCAGGCCGCCCTGGATGACAACGGCTTCGACATGCCGGGCGCGCAAGCGCTGGCGGACAACTAATCGCCAGTCCCGCAGGCGCGCCGCCGCCTGCGGAATCGCACAACACAGCGGCACATCCGCGGCAAAAAAACGCCCCCGCGCACGGTCCTGGATGGCCGTCCGCGGGGGCGTTTTTGCGTATGCGGCTGCGCGCCTCAGCTCACCACGCCGATGTTCCAGGGCACGAACTCGTGGTCGCCCAGCCCCAGCAGCTCGCTCTTGCTGCGCGTGCCGGAAGCCACCAGCAGGATTTCCTCGAAGATGCGCTGCGCAACTTCCTGCAACGTCGCGGTGCCGTCCAGGATGGCGCCGCAATTGACGTCCATGTCTTCCGTCAGCCTTTCATACATCGGCGTGTTGGTCGCCAGCTTGATCGACGGCACGGGCTTGGCGCCGAACATCGAGCCGCGTCCGGTCGTGAAACAGATCATGTTGGCCCCGCCGGCAATCTGCCCGGTCGCCGAGACAGGATCGAAGCCGGGCGTATCCATGAATACCATGCCGGGTTGGCGCACCGGCTCCGCGTATCGGTAGACCTCCATCAGCGCGGTGGTGCCGCCCTTCATCGAAGAACCCAGCGATTTCTCGAAGATATTGGCGAGGCCGCCCATCTGGTTGCCCGGGCTGACCTTGCCGTTGATCTGCACGTCGCGCCCGGGCGAATACTCTTCCTTCCACCAGCGGATACGCTGCACCAGCTTCTCGCCGACCTCGCGGTTGCGGGCACGCGACGTCAGCGTGTGCTCCACGCCGTAGATCTCCGGCGTTTCGGACAGGATGGCGGTGCCGCCGTGGCGCACCAGGATGTCCATGGCCGCGCCCAGCGCCGGATTGGCGGTGATGGACGAAAAGCCGTCCGACCCGCCGCATTGCAGCCCCACCGTCAGGTGCCGCGCCGGCAACGGCACGCGCTCGACCTCATTGGCCTGCGGCAGCAGGGCTTGCACTGCGGCGACGCCGGCCTCGATGGTTTTACGCGTGCCGCCGGTCTCCTGCATGATGAAGGTCTTCAGTCGCGCGCCCGCCTCCAGGCCCTGATCCTTGAGCAAGGCATCCAGCTGGTTGCGCTCGCAGCCCAGCCCGACGATCAGCACAGCGGCGAAGTTGGCATGGCAGGCATAGCCGCCCATCGTCCGGCGCAACAGGTCCATGGGTTCGCCCGACATCTCCATGCCGCAACCCATGCCATGGCTCAGCGCCACCACGCCATCCACGTTGGGATAGGCCGCCATCAGTTCCGGGGTGAAAGCCTCGGCAATACGATGCACCACCGTCGCCGAACAGTTGACCGTCGCCATGACGCCTATGTAATTGCGCGTGGCCACCTGCCCATTGGCGCGCACGATGCCGAGAAAGCGCGCCTGCTCGGACTCGGGCAAGACCGGCGTAGGCACGTAGTCGCGGGCGTGCGCGTAGTCGCGGTCGAACTCCTGGAAGTCCATATTGTGCGAGTGGACGTAGGTGCCCGCCGGAATGTCGCTGGCCGCAAAACCGATGCAGACGTTGTACTTGAGGATGGGCTCGCCGGCGCGCAGGTCGCGCGCCGCGATCTTGTGGCCGGCCGGAATCTGGCTGCGGCTGACGATGCCCTCGGAAGGCACGGCCGCGCCTATGCCGATGGGTACGCGCGCCACCACCACGTTGTCCGCGGAGTGCAGGCGGATGACGGGGCCGGCAGCGCGCTTTTCGCTTAAGTCGATCATATTTTGGTCTCGCAGGAATGAAGGGAACGCCCGGCCGCGGATGCCCTGGCGCGGGCAGGCCGGCTATTCGGGTTTGATGCCTATGTCGCGGATCAGCACGGACCAGCGCGGCAACTCCGCCCCCACGAAGCGTGTGAAGGTCTCGGAATCGCTACCCACCACCGTGAAACCCTGCTCGCTCAGCTTGGCCTGCATGTCACTCTGTTGCAGGGCCGCGCGGATGGAATCGGCAAGCTTGCCCACCACGGGCTTGGGCGTATTGGCCGGCGCAAACACGCCGTACCAGGTCGACACTTCAAAGTCCTTGAAGCCCGATTCAGCCAGGGTCGGAATCTGCGGCGCCTTGGGATCGCGCTTCAGGCTGGTAATGGCCAGCGGCCGGACCTTGCCCGAATTGATGTGCGGCAAGGCCACAGGAAGATTGGCGAACATGTACGGCACGTGCCCGCCCAGCACATCCGCCATGGCGGCCGATTCGCCCTTGTAGGGCACGTGCGTCACCTTGGTGCCCACCATGTGCGCGTACAGTTCCCCGGCAATGTGCTGCGGACCGCCCTGGCCCGACGAGGCGTAGCTCATGGCGCCGTCGCCCGCCTTGCGGATGTGCTCGGTGAGCTCCTGCACGGTCTTCGCGTCCACCAACGCCGGATTGACCACCAGGATCAGAGGCATGGTCACCACCTGCGACACCGGCGCGAAGTCCTTTTCAGGCTTGAACGGCAGGGACGGGAACAAGGAAGGGGCGACCACCATGGTGGACTGCGAGCCCAGGAACAGCGAATAGCCGTCGGCAGGCGAACGGGCCACGTTGTCGGCGGCGATGGTGCCAGTGGCGCCGGCCCGGTTCTCCACCACCACCTGCTGGCCCAGGCTTTCGGCCATCTTGGCGCCCACCAGGCGCGCCACGATGTCCGCGCCGCCGCCAGGAGCGAAACCCACGACCATGCGCAGCGGCTTGTTCGGAAACTCCTCGGCCGATGCGGCGGATGCGCCGCAGGACAGCGCGAGGGCCAGGCCAATAGCGGTGGCCATGCGCGTCAGCAGACGCGCGGGCGTACAGGGGTAGTTCATGCGTTGGTCTCCGTTTGTCGTCGTCGCGTCCCCTCGCCTGGCGCGGCCATGCGTGCTGCGGAGAATCAGGGGCCGCGCGGCGGCTCATTGTGTGTTGTGCGGTGCCTGGGCATTCTGGCCATTGCACTCCTTACCAACAAGTATGTGTACGCAGCGTCAGAACATAATATTTTTGTTGTTTTAGATTGAGCGGAAAGCCACGCAGCGCGGCAGCCCAAAAAAAATCCACCCCTGAGGGTGGATCTTTCTGTTTGGCGCGCCCTGGGGCCGCGCCAGGCTCGCGCAAGGCGGAATCAGAACTGGTAGGTGTAGGTCAGCTGCACCACGTCCAGGCCCGGGTTCGGGCGCTTGATGCTGGCATTGGAGAAGTGCGAATAGCGCAGGCCGATGCGATTGTTCGGCGTCACCAGAAAGCCCATGCCGATGTGGTCGCCAAACTGGAAGGCGGTGCTTATGTTCTCGTCGGCGAAGCGCGTGCTGGAGAACAGCGTGGCGCCGATACCCGCTTCGATGTAGAAGCGTTCGCCAGTCCACCAGCGGAACATCGGGATGGCGTTGAGCTGCCAGACATGGCTGGGCGAACGCGAACCGCTAGCCTTCCAGTACGACACGCCGAGTTCAGGCGTCAGGTCCAGGCGACCCCAGTTGCCGCCGAACTGGTAGGTCCAGACAGATGGCGTTTCGTAGTTCAGCGTCAGGCGCTGATAGTGGTCTCCAATGCCGTAATGCATGCTGACGCCGCCCTGGGTGCCTTCGGACGATTGGGCGCTTGCCAGCGACGCGGTTGCAGCCAGGGCAAGTCCCACAAGGCCGGTAAGCATCTTCTTCTTGGTCAACTGCATTGGAAAACTCCGTAGATTTCAAACCTAGTACGCAACATAGCAAAATCCGGGCCGGACGACTTGATTTCTGTCGCAGGCAGGCAACATCGCGGATGGAAAAGACTGTTCCGAATAACGTCCTTCAGATGCCTCCTGACAAACTCCCTAAACGAGAATGCCGCCGGGAGCCCGAGGCTGCCGGCGGCATCCGATCACCGCCCATCCAGTCCGCCCAAAAAGGCCGGCAGGATGGAGGCAAGATTCAGGCCGTCACCACATCCGCGGGCTGATTGGTCAGCAAGGCCAGCAGGCGGGCGATTTCCTCGCGCAGCTGGCGGCGGTCCACGACCATGTCGATGGCGCCCTTCTGCAGCAGGAACTCGGCGCGCTGGAAGCCTTCCGGCAGCTTTTCGCGCACGGTCTGTTCGATCACGCGCGGGCCGGCAAAGCCGATCAGCGCCTTGGGCTCGGCGATGACCACGTCGCCCATGAAGGCAAAGCTGGCCGACACGCCGCCCATGGTGGGGTCGGTCAACACGCTGATGAACGGCAGGCCGGCCGCCGACAGGCGGGTCAGCATGGCGTTGGTCTTGGCCATCTGCATCAGCGACAGCAGGCTTTCCTGCATGCGCGCGCCGCCCGAGGCGGCCACGCAGATGAACGGCGTCCGGTTGTCCAGGGCGGCCTGGGCGCCGCGCGCAAAGCGCTCGCCCACCACCGAGCCCATGGAGCCGCCCATGAATTCGAATTCAAAGCAGGCCAGGGTTGCGGACACGCCGCGGATCGAGCCGCTCATGACCACCATGGCGTCGGTTTCACCGGTTTGCTTGACCGCTTCCTGCAGACGCTCGGGATACTTGCGCGTGTCCTTGAACTTCAGCGTGTCGACCGAACGCGTGGTCTGGCCGATTTCGACCCGGCCCTCGACATCCAGCAGCGAATCGATGCGGGCGCGAGCCCCGATGCGCATGTGGTGGTCGCACTTGGGGCAGACGTGCAGGTTGGCCGCCAAGTCTTCGCTGTACAGCACCGATTCGCACGACGGGCATTTCACCCAAAGGCCTTCGGGAACGCGGCGCGGGCCGCTTTCGCTGGTTTTGTTGATGCGAGGAGGCAGGAGTTTTTCGATCCAGCTCATTGATTATTCATCCCGTATGAGGTCACGCCCGCCACTCAGGCCGACGCGCTTGCTCGTTTTACTTGATCCAGCGCTTGCCGGATGGTGCGCAGCCAGCCGCTGGCGGCGGTGACTGCGGCGTCGGTTTTCTGGGCCGCGGGGGCGTCCGCCGCCGCCTGCTCCATGGTTTCAATCAGTTTGCTGCCGATCACGACGGCGTCGGCCGCGCGCGCCACGCGCTGGGCGCTTTCGGCGTCGCGGATGCCGAAGCCCACGCCTACCGGAATATCGCGCACGTGGCGGCGGATCACGGCCAAACGCTCGGCCACGTCATCGGTATTGAGCGAGCCCGAACCCGTGACGCCCTTGAGCGACACGTAGTACACGTAGCCGCGGGCGACCGCGGCTACGGCCTTGATGCGCGCTTCCGTGGACGTGGGCGCCAAAAGGAAGATCGGGGCGATGCCATGCTCGCCCAGCGTGGCCGCGAACTCGACGACTTCTTCGGGCGGATAGTCCACCACCAGCACGCCGTCCACGCCAGCCTGCTCGGCGCGGCGCGCGAACTCGGCCTGGCCCATGCGTTCTATCGGGTTGGCGTAACCCATCAGCACCACCGGCGTGGCGGTGTCGCGCTGACGGAACTCGGCCACCAGGTCCAGCACGCGGGCCAGGCCCACGCCCTGCGCGATGGCGCGGTCGGCGGCGCGCTGGATCACCGGGCCGTCGGCCATGGGATCGGAGAACGGTACGCCCAGTTCGATGACGTCGGCGCCGGCCTCGACCAGCGCGTGCATCAGGGGAACGGTGGCGGCGGGCGAGGGATCGCCCGCGGCAATGTAGGGAATCAGCGCCGCGGCGCGGCCGGATTCGGCGGTGCGCGCAAAAGCGGCGGCGATGCGGTCGGTGCGAGTGGTCATGGACAGGGCCTCAGAGCTCGATGCCGGCCTGTTCGGCCACGGTATGCATGTCTTTGTCGCCACGGCCCGACAAGTTGACCAGGATGACGGCGTCGCGCGGCAGCGTGGCGGCCATCTTCACGGCTTGCGCGATGGCGTGCGACGACTCCAGCGCAGGCATGATGCCTTCGATGCGGCAGCAGTCGTGGAAGGCCTTGAGGGCTTCCGCGTCGGTGATGCCGACGTATTCGGCGCGGCCGGAGTCCTTCAGCCAGGCATGTTCCGGACCGACGCCGGGATAGTCCAGGCCGGCGGAGACCGAATGGGTTTCCTGGACCTGGCCGTCGGCGTCCTGCATGACGTAGGTGCGGTTGCCATGCAGCACGCCCACCTGGCCCGCGGCCAGGGAAGCGGCGTGGCGGCCGCTGTCCATGCCCTCGCCCGCCGCCTCGACGCCGATCAGGCGCACGTTTTCGTAGGGAATATAGGGATGGAAGATGCCCATGGCGTTGGAGCCGCCGCCCACCGCCGCCACGACGTAGTCGGGCTGGCGGCCAGCGGCTTCAGGCATCTGCGTCAGGCATTCGTTGCCGATGACGGTCTGGAAATCGCGCACCATGCGGGGATAGGGGTCGGGACCCGCCACCGTGCCGATGATGTAGAAGGTGTTTTCAATGTTGGTGACCCAGTCGCGCATGGCTTCGTTGAGCGCGTCCTTCAGGGTGCGCGAGCCGGAGTTGACCGGCACCACCGTGGCGCCCAGCAGCTTCATGCGGTAGACGTTCGACGCCTGGCGGCGGACGTCTTCGCTGCCCATGTAGACCACGCATTCCATGCCGTAGCGGGCCGCCACCGTGGCGGTGGCCACGCCGTGCTGGCCAGCGCCGGTTTCGGCGATGACGCGGGGCTTGCCCATGCGCTTGGCCAGCAATGCCTGGCCGATGCAGTTGTTGACCTTGTGGGCGCCGGTGTGGTTCAGGTCTTCGCGCTTAAACCAGATCTGGGCGCCGCCCACCATTTCCGACCAGCGGCGGGCATGGTAGACCGGACTGGGACGGCCCACGAAATGCTTGAGTTCGTAGTTGAACTCTTCCTGGAAGGCGGGGTCGACACGGTAATGGTCATAGGCCGCGCGCAGCTCGTCGAGCGCGTGCATCAGCGTTTCCGCCACGAAAACACCGCCATAAGGGCCGAAATGGCCCTGGGCATCCGGAAAGTCGTAAGGTTTCACCAAGCATCTCCCCCGGGTATCGCGGCGGCCACTGCCGGCCGCAAATCCGGTTTGCAACCCGTCATTTTACCTGACGCCGGCAGCGGCCGGGCGCTACGCCCTGGCCGCCCCGGCAATCGTCGCCTTGCCGTCAGAGCGACTGCCCCAGGCGGCGCAGGAAGGTGTCGCAGGCGGCCAACTGGTCCAGCGCGACGTACTCGTCAGGCTTGTGGGCCTGTTCGATATGGCCGGGGCCGCAGACCACCGTGGGAATGCCGATGCCCTGGAACAGGCCAGCCTCGGTGCCGTAGGCGACCTTGCGGGTGGCGCGGTCTTCGGTCAGGGCGCGCACCAGCTGGGTGATGGCGGCCTCCTCGGAAGCCTCAAGCGCGGGAGCCGCCGCGCCAGTCTCGATTTCGATGCTGGCGCCGTCGAACTCGGCCTGCATGCGCGGCAGGAGCTCTTCGCGCACGTATTTTTCAACTTCTGCCTGGATCTGGTCGGGCTGCATGCCCGGCAGGTTGCGGAACTCGTAGGTGAATTCGCACAGCTCGGGGATGGTGTTGACCGCGATGCCGCCCCGGATCTGGTTGGTGGTCATCGTGGAAAATGGCACGTCGTAGAACTGGTCGTAGGGGCCATTGGCCTTGAAGCTGTCGGCCAGGTCGCGGATACGGCAGATCAGGCGCGCGGCGTATTCAATGGCGTTGCAGCCGCGCGGGGTCAGCGACGAGTGCGCCGCCTTGCCGTGCACCTTGCAGCGGAACAGATTGATGCCCTTGTGCGCCACCACCACCTGCATGCCGGTGGGCTCGCCCACCACGCAGCCTTCGGGGCGGATGCCGCGCTCGTGCAGATCGGCCAGCATATAAGGCGCGCCGGCGCAGCCGACTTCCTCGTCGTACGAGAACGCCAGGTGCATCGGCTTTTTGCGCGGCATGGCCAGAAATTCCGGCACCAGCGCCAAAGAACTGGCGATGAAGCCCTTCATGTCGCAGCTGCCGCGCCCATAGAGCAGCCCGTCTTTTTCGATGAGTTTGAACGGATCCGTGCTCCAGTCCTGGCCATCCACGGGCACCACGTCGGTGTGGCCGGACAGCACAATGCCGCCCTGCATGCCGCCATCCTGGGCGGGCAAGGTGGCGAACAGGTTGGCCTTGGTGCGCTCCGGATTGTGCGCCAGCCATGCGTCGACGCCCTGGCCCTTGAGCCAATCCCGGACGGTTTCGATCAGGGCAAGATTGGAATTGCGGCTGGTGGTGTCAAAGCCAACCAGCGTTTCCAGCCAGGTGCGCGCGTTCATGTCACTACTCTCTTGGGGAAAAAGAGGAGTGTAAGGCCAGCGCGCATCCGCGTCTCGAACGAACCCCGGCACACAAGCGCCTAGAATGTCGCCCGGTTAGGCAACCCCCCAAGGAGAAACCGTGCAGCACAAAGCAGTTCCCACGCGCAACATCGTGGCGGCAGTCATAGGCAACGCCCTCGAATGGTATGACTTCCTGGTGTTCGCGTTCATGACGCCGATCATCTCGAAGTTGTTCTTCCCGACCGACCCCAGCGTACCCGGCAGCGAGCTGAACGCGATCCTGATGACCACCGCCATCTTCGGCGTCGGCTTCTTCATGCGTCCGGTCGGCGGCATCATCCTCGGCCTCTATGGCGACAAGAAAGGCCGCAAGGCGGCCATGGTCATGGTGACCTCGCTGATGGCCGTGTCGATCGCGCTGATCACCGTCGCCCCCACCTACCACGCGGCCGGCATCCTGGCCCCGATCTTCATCCTGATTGCGCGCCTGCTGCAGGGCTTCTCCGCCGGCGGCGAATTCGGCACCTCGACCGCGCTACTGATCGAAATGGCGCCCAACGGCAAGCGCGGCTTCTATGGTTCCTGGCAGATGGCCGGCCAGATGCTGGCCCTGCTGATCGGCGCGGCCTGCGGCACGCTCATCACCGAATTCTTCACGCCCCAGGAAATCGCCGATTGGGCCTGGCGCCTGCCGTTCGCCTTCGGCCTGGTAATTGTCCCCATCGCCATCTATATCCGCCGCAACGTCGATGAAACCGACGCCTTCAAGCAGCTCAAGGAAGAAGAGCGCCAGGCCGCCGCGCGCGGCGAAGTGCAGCGCCTGAGTCTGGGCCAGATGCTGAAGACGCATACCCGCGAAACCCTGATCGGCGTGGGCCTGGTCGTGACCGCGACGGTGTCCATCTACATCACCTTCACGTATCTGGTGACCTACTCCACCCAGATCCTGAAGCTGCCGCTGAACCAGACCTTCCTGGTGCAGATGGCGGGCGCGGCGCTGATGGTGCTGCTGACGCCCTTCATGGGAGCCTGGTCCGACCGCGTCGGCCGCCGCCCCATCGTGATCGGCTCGCTCATCGGCTACCTGATCGTGCTGTACCCGCTGTACTACTGGCTGTCGGACGCGCCGTCCATCGGCCGCCTGCTGGCCGTGCAAGTCGTGGTCTGCCTGTTCGTGTCGGCATTCTTCGGCGTGTTCAGCACGGTGATGGCGGAGCTATTCCCGGCGCGCGTGCGTTCGGTGGGCCTGTCCCTGGCTTACAACGTGGCCGTGATGATTTTCGGCGGCTTCGCGCAGTTCATCGTGACCTGGCTGATCAAGACCACCGGTTCGCCGATGGCGCCCGCCTACTACGTGATGTTCGGCGTGGCGCTGGGCCTGATCGCCGCGTTCTACATGCGCGACCGCGCGCACGAGCAGCTGGACGACTGAGTCCCGCTTGCGCCCGGGCCGCCCGGCCCGGGTTTCCCGCCTAGCGACGCGTCGCCGACGACACGCCTTGCACTTCGGCCAGGGCGTCCAGCGCGCGCGACAGCGATTCCCCGCCGCGCACTTCCACCGTGAACACCATATGAGCCAGCGACTGCTTGCTCTGCGTGTTCACGCCCACCACGTTCAGGCGCAGCCGCGCAAAGACTTCGGACAGGTCGCGCAGCAGGCCGGAACGGTCGTGCGCGCGCACGCTGATATCCACCGGATAGAAGGTGTCGGCGGTCTCGCCCCAAGCCACCTCGATGACGCGCTCGGGTTCGCGCGCGGCCAGCGCCAGATAGCTGTGGCAGTCGCTGCGGTGAATGGACACGCCGCGCCCGCGCGTAACGAAGCCAGCAATGAGGTCCGGCGGCGCCGGACGGCAGCAACGCGCCAACTGCGTCAACAGCGACCCTACTCCCACCACCAGCACGCCGCTCTTGCCGCTTTTCTCGGCACTGCCGGCGCTGGCATGGCGCAAGGCGGCCGGCTGCGGTTCGACGGCCGGCCCGGGCTGCTGGAACAGCGTATCGATCTGCCGCAGGCTGAATTCTTCCTTGGCCGCCGCCACGTACAAATCGTCGGCGCGGGCGAATCCCAGGTTCTGCGCCAACTGCTCCAGATTGACGGCGGTCTTGCCCAGGCGCTGCAATTCCTTTTCGACCAGGCCCTGGCCCTGGGTGATGCGCTGCTGCAATTCGATCGCGTTGAACCACATGCGCACCTTGGCGCGGGCCCGCGGGCTGGCCAGGAAGCCCAGCTGCGGATTGAGCCAGTCGCGCGACGGCCCGCCGGACTTGGCGGAGATGATCTCCACGGTCTGGCCGGTGGACAAATGGGTCTGCAAGGGCACCATCTGCCCATCGACCCGCGCGCCGCGGCAGCGGTGGCCGAGATCGGTATGCAGGTGATAGGCGAAATCCACCGGCGTGGCGCCGGCCGGCAACTCGATCACGCGCGCCTGCGGCGTCAGCACGTAGATGCGCTCATCGGTATGGGGCGGCGGCGTCGCCGGGCCGCGCTGCTTGCCCGATACCGGCTTGGCGGGCGCGGGCTTGGCGGGTTCGCCGCCACCCTCGACATCACTGTTCCAGGCCAGCAGCTGGCGCATCCACGCCAACTGCCGGTCATATTCGCTGGAGGCCGCCACCTGGCCGCCCTTGGCGCCCGCTTCCTTGTAGCGCCAGTGCGCGGCCATGCCGTACTCGGCGAACTGGTGCATTTCGCGCGTGCGGATCTGCACCTCGAACGGACGGCCGTCGTCGTCGGCCACCACCGTGTGCAGCGACCGGTAGCCGTTGGGCTTGGGCCGCGAAATATAGTCGTCGAATTCTTCTGAGATCGGCGTCCACATTTCGTGCACCATGCCCAGCGCCGTATAGCAGCCGCGCACGTCGTCCACGATGATGCGCAGCGCGCGCAGGTCGTACATCTGCGAGAAATCCAGCCGCTTCACCCGCATCTTGTTCCAGATGCTGTAGATGTGCTTGGGCCGGCCGCTGACCTCGGCTTCGACCCCCGCCTTGGCCAATCCGGTCTGCAGGCGCTCGATCGCGCCGGCGATGAAAGCCTCGCGCTCCACCCGCTTTTCTTCCAGCAGGCGAGCGATCTGCTTGTACTTTTCAGGCTCCAGGAAGCGGAACGCCAGGTCTTCCATTTCCCACTTGATCTGCCAGATCCCCAGGCGGTTGGCCAGCGGCGCGTACAGGTCCAGGGTTTCCCGGGCGAAATCGGTGGAGCACGGTGCCTTGCTTTCCGCGTGCCAGCGCAAGGTGCGCAAGCGCGAAGCCAGCCGCATCAGCACGATGCGCAGGTCGGCCGCCATGGCCAGCAGCATCTTGCGCTGCATTTCCTTTTGCGAACCGCTTTCGGCCGCGGCGTCGCTCGCCTGCCGCGCCACCACGCCCAACCGCAGCAGCGCGCGCGTGCCCTGCACCAGCCGCGCGATCTCGGCGCCAAAAGTCGCCGCAACCGGGTCGTTGCGCAGTGACGGCGCGGGGGCCATCAGGTCGGTCGGCAAGGCGGCCAGCAGCGCCGCCGCGCGGGTGGCGGCATCGGTATGCAGGGCCGCCAGGATGCGGACCACGCCCGCGCCGTGCCCGGCCAGCGGCTCGCCGGTCAGCGCCTGTTGTCCTTCGAAACGCGGCTCGGCCCAGGCCACCGCCTGGTCGATCAGCGCCATGCCGTCGGCATCCAGGCCGGCGCCTACCTCCTGGCGCCAGGTAGCGTCGAAAGGCGTAGGCGCGTCGGGAACAGGCGGGGCGGACATGACGGACGGCAGGCGGATGTAGTTGGATATCCCGACACTCTACACTAGGGTTTGTAGACACCAAAAGCAGCCGCTAGCCCCGGCATATGGAAGGAACTGAAGCTTATGTTGCGCTGGCTCAAGGGCCGGGGCGCCCGCCCCTCCGCGGTGGCCGAAATGCAGGCCCGCATCTCGCCGGAACTGTGGCAACAGGTACTGGAGGCCCACCCGTTCCTGGCGGCCTTGAACACCGAAGAAGCGGCTCAGCTGCAGGCGCGTTCCGCCTGGTTGCTGGCCAGCAAGAACATCAATGGCGCGCAGGGACTGGAGGTCTCGGATTTCATGCGCCTGAGCATCGCGGCCCAGGCCAGCCTGCCCATCCTCAACCTCGCGCCCGAACTGTATGAAGGCTGGGACGAGATCATCGTGTACCCGGCCAGCTTCCGCATCCCGCGCTCCAGCCAGGACGATGACGGCGTGGTGCACGAATACATGGAGGACGCGGCCGGAGAAGCCTGGGAAGGCGGGCCGCTGGTGCTGTCCTGGGAAGACACCCAGCTCTCCGATGGCGGCTTCAACGTGGTCATCCACGAGTTCGCCCACAAGCTGGACCTGCGCTCGGGCTACGCCGACGGCATGCCCTCGCTGGCTGCGCACCCCGAACTCAAGCCCCAGGCCTGGCGCCGCATCCTGGACGACAGCCTGGACCGCTTCATCGCGGCCGTGGAGGCGGTCGAAGCCGCCATCCCGCACGATGTGGATCCGGAAAGCGAGGCCGCCGACGCCTGGTACGGCCAACTGCCCATGGACCCTTATGCCGCCACCGACGAGGCCGAGTTCTTCGCGGTCAGCTCGGAACACTTCTTCGTGGATCCCCACCCCATGCACGAAGCGCTGCCGCAATGGTATGGGCTGCTGCGGGCTTACTACCGGCAGGATCCCCTGGAACGCTACGCATGAAACAGCTGCTGATCGTGTGGCATTCGCGCACCGGCGCCGCGCAACAGATGGCCGAGGCTGCGGCGCGCGGAGCGCGGGCGGCCGCCGCACAGCTGGAGCAGGCGACCGATCTGAGCGTGGTCCTGCAACGAGCCGCGGACACCCAGGCCGAAGCGCTGCTCGCCAGTCAGGCCTATCTGTTCTGCGCCCCCGAGAACCTGGGCTCGCTGAGCGGCGAAATGAAGGAATTCTTCGACCGCAACTACTACGCGGTGCTGGACCGGATACAGGGGCTGCCCTATGCCTGTACCATCAGCGCGGGCAGCGATGGCGCGGGCGCGGCGCGGCAGGTCGAGCGCATCTGCACCGGCTGGCGGCTCAGCGCCCTGGCGCCGCCGCTCATCGTCAACATGGGTGCGCAGACCGCGCAGCAGATCCTGGCGCCCAAGACCGTGGCCGGCGCGGATCTTGCAAGATGCGAGGAATTGGGCAGCCTGCTGGCCGCGACGCTGTTGCTCGGGCAGTAGCCGGCGTACGCGTAGGGAGAAAGATGGTGGCGGACTCGAAAGTCCGCCACCGGCCAGGCGCCGATAGCGCCCGGCGCGGGGAAGCGTCTTAGACGGCAGCCGTCACAACGATTTCGACCTTGAAATCCGGATTGGCCAGGCGGGCCTCGACGGTGGCGCGCGGAGGCGAATTGCCGTCGGCGACCCAGGCGTCCCAGGCCTTGTTCATGCCGTCGAATTCCTTCATGTTGGCCACATAGATCTGGGCCATCAGGATCTTGGTCTTGTCGGTGCCGGCTTCGGCCAGCAGGCGGTCGATCGTGGCGAGCACTTGTTCAGTCTGGCCGGTGATGTCCAGCGTGGAATCGTCCGGCACCTGGCCGGCCAGGTACGCGACGCCGTTGTACACGGCCATGTCGGACAGGCGCTTGGCCACGTGGAAGCGCTTGATGCTGCTCATGAATAGTCCCCTAGATTCGAGTGGGTTGGGTGGAACAATGCAGAAGAACCCGCAATTTACCCCGAGCCGCCCTCAGGCGGGAGGCAACTGGAACACCTGGCGCAGATAGGCCAGGTAGGCCGGATCGTCGCACATGGTCTTTTCCGGCGCGTCGGACACCTTGGCCACTGGCTGGCCATTGCAGCGGACCATCTTCATGACGATCTGCAAGGGTTCATGGCCCAGGTCGTTGGTCAGATTGGTGCCGATGCCGAAGGACACTTTGCAGCGCCCGGAAAACTGGCGGGCCAGTTCGATGGCGCGCGGGAAGGTCAGCGAATCCGAGAACACCAGCGTCTTGGCGCGCGGATCCACGCGGTTCTTGCGGTAGTGCTCGAGCAGGCGTTCGCCCCAGACGAAGGGATCGCCCGAGTCATGGCGCGCGCCATCGAACAGCTTGCAGAAATACATGTCGAAATCGCGCAGGAAGGCATCCATGCCGTAGACGTCCGACAGCGCGATGCCCAGGTCGCCGCGGTATTCCTTGGCCCAGACTTCCAGCGCGTACACCTGCGAATCGCGCAGGCGCGGACCCAGCGCCTGGCAGGCCTGCAGGTATTCGTGGCCCATGGTGCCCAGCGGCAGGACTTCGTGCTGCTTGGCCAGCAGCACATTGCTGGTGCCGGCGAAATGCTCGCCCATCTGCGCCTTCATGGTGGACACGATTTCCTCATGCCAGACCTTGGAGAAGCGGCGGCGCGTGCCGTATTCGGCCACGCGGAAGTCAGCCAGCGCGGGATCGTCCAGCACCAGGTGCATCTTGGACTGCAGGCGCTTGCGGCCTTCTTCCCAATCGGGATTCTTGCGCGTGTTGCGGAAATAGACCTCGTTGACGATGGCCAGCACGGGGATCTCGAACAGGATCGTGTGCAGCCAGGGGCCCTTGACCTCGATGCTGATTTCGCCCGGCCCCTCGCCTTCCGCTATATGGATGCAGCGCTCCGGCAGGTGGAACAGTTCCAGGAAATCGATGAAGTCGCTTTTGATAAAGCGCAAGCCGCCCAGATATTTAAGCTCGTCCTCGGTGAAGCGCAGCTGGCATAGCTGGCGCACTTCCTCGCGGATTTCATCCAGATAGGGACGCAGGTCGACCCCGGGCGTGCGGCATTTGTAACGGTACTCGACCTGGGCAGCTGGAAACTGATGCAGAACCACCTGCATCATGCTGAATTTATACAGATCGGTGTCGAGCAGCGAAGTGATTATCATGATGGCGCGTTTCGTTTCGCGACACCATAGCATAGAGCCCCTGCTGTTAAGGGCGAAGGGCCACTATGTCAATACGGGTATTGCCGGCACATCGGCGCGGCATTGGGTAAAATCCGCCCAACAAGACACAAAAGCCGCCGCTCCCGGAGTTCCTGAATGACCCACGTTGTCACCGAAAACTGTATCAAGTGCAAGTACACCGACTGCGTAGACGTGTGCCCGGTGGACTGTTTTCGTGAGGGTCCGAACTTCCTCGTGATCGATCCCGACGAATGCATCGACTGCGCCGTCTGCATCCCGGAATGCCCGGCCAATGCCATCTACGCCGAAGAAGATGTGCCGCAGGACCAAATGAATTTCATCGCGCTGAACGCCGAACTCTCGCCCGAATTCGCCAGCATCAGCCGCGCCAAGAAGCCCCTGCCCGACGCCGACGAATGGAACGGCAAGCAGGACAAGCTGCAATACCTCGAAAAATAATCCGCGAACGCCGGCCCCAGCCTGGCGGCCGGCCTCGCGCGATGTGCCGATGACCGACGACTCCAAATACACGCGCCAGACCGTAACCCACGTCCACACCTGGGTGCCTGACAAGCTGTTCTCCGTGCGCGTGACGCGCGACGACGCGTATACGTTCCAGCCGGGCCAGTTCGCCCGGGTCGGTCTGCCCGAAGCCGGCGCCGCCGAAGGCGAACCCACGCTGTGGCGCGCCTACTCCATGGTGTCGGCGCCGCATGAACCCTGGCTGGAGTTCTATTCCATCGTGGTCCCCGAAGGCCAGTTCAGCCCGCGCATGGCGCGGCTGCAGCCCGGCGACGACCTCTATGTGGAAAAGACGCCCTACGGCTTCCTGACCCTGGAGCGCTTTGCGCCCGGCGGCGATCTCTGGCTGCTGGCCTCGGGCACCGGCCTGTCGGCCTATCTTTCCATCCTGCGCGACCCCGCCGTCTGGCGCGCCTACCGCCGCATCATCCTGGTGCACGGCGTGCGCACCGCCGCGGAGCTCGCCTACCGCGGCGAAATCGAATCCTGGCGCGCCGAGCCGGCCCTGGCCGAATTCTTCGCGGCGGATCCGCAGAAGCTGGTCTACCTGCCCATCGCCACCCGCGAAGCCCTGCCCGGCATGCCGCAGGAACGCCTGACCACCTTGATCGCCGACGGCCGCCTGGAGCAACTGGCAGGCCAGCCGCTGGATCCCGACCAGGCCAAGATCATGCTTTGCGGCAACCCGGACATGCTGGCGGACGCCCGCAAGCTGCTGGGCGAACGCGGCTTCAAGCCCGGACGCCGCGGCGTCCCCGGCAACCTGGCAGTGGAAAACTACTGGTAGCTTCGGTTCGTCCGACTTAGTGCATAAACCCTCCTTTTGGTATGACAGCACGGTGTAAAAAGCGCCCTAAACTGGTGCTCAATGGGCATTGGGTCGCTTTTTAGCAACAGATTTGCTTTTTTTGTCGGCGTTTCTTCAGGCTGTTTAGAAATATCGTTAGTGCCCGGAGCAATAATCGGGACACACGCACGACCCAGAAGGACTTTTCTCAAATGCTGTATCAATTGCACGAAATGCAGCGCGCCTTCCTGACTCCGTTTGCAGCATTCACGGACGCCGGTTCCCAGCTGTTTTCCAGTCCCTACAGCCCTCTCGCCTATACCCCGATCTCCCGCCAGATGGCAGCCGGGTATGAGCTGATGACCCGCATCGGCAAGGAATACCAGAAGCCTGCCTGGAACTTGCCCACCACCGAGATCAAGGGCAAGTCGGTCCGCGTCATCGAAGGCGTGGCCATGGACAAGCCGTTCTGCCGCCTGCTGCACTTCCAGCGCGACGTCCGCCACGCGGGCCAGGACGATCCCAAGGTCCTGCTGGTCGCGCCGCTGTCCGGCCACCACGCCACCCTGCTGCGCGATACCGTGCGCGCCCTGCTGCCGGCCCACGACGTCTATGTCACGGACTGGGTCGACGCCCGCATGGTGCCGCTGTCGGCCGGCCCGTTCCACTTGAACGACTACGTGCGCTACGTGCAGGACTTCATCCGCCACCTGGGCCCCGACGTGCACGTCATTTCCGTGTGCCAGCCCACGGTGCCGGTGTTGGCCGCCGTCTCGCTGATGGCCTCCGCCAACGATCCCTGCCAGCCGCGCAGCATGGTAATGATGGGCGGACCCATCGATCCGCGCCAGTCGCCCACGCAGGTGAACCGCCTGGCCACCACCAAGCCCTACTCCTGGTTCGAGAACCAGGTCATCCATCCGGTGCCGCCGCGCTATCCGGGCGCCGGCCGCAAGGTCTATCCAGGCTTTCTGCAGCACGCGGGCTTCATGGCCATGAACCCCGACCGCCACATGAAGTCGCATTACGACTTCTACCTGGACCTGCTGCGTGGCGACGATAGCGACGCCGAAGCGCACCGCCGCTTCTACGACGAATACAACGCCGTGCTGGATATGCCCGCCGAGTTCTACCTGGACACGATCCGCATGGTGTTCCAGGAGTTCCAGCTGCCCAACGGCACCTGGGAAGTGGACGGCAAGCTGGTGCGCCCGGCTGACATCAAGAAGGTCGCCCTCCTCACCATCGAAGGCGAGCTGGACGACATTTCGGGCCAGGGCCAGACGCGCGCCGCCATCAAGCTGTGCAAGAACATCCCGGCCGAGCGCAAGACGCACTACACGGCGCCGAACTGCGGCCACTACGGCATTTTCTCTGGCCGCCGCTGGCGCGAAATGATCTGTCCTAAAATTGCCGAATTCATCCGGCAATCTGCGTAGGATGGGTGCTGCGCGAGTCAAGCGGGACTAGAACCCGGACCTCCGACGCGCGCAACCCATCAAACAATGGTGGCTGGTAATACCACTGTTGTTTGATGGGTTGCGCGCGATCTGCATTCAGGCCCCCGGCTTCTGTCTTTTCGCGCCCCGCCCCACGGGTTCTTCTTCACATCCATGTCCTGTCGCTCACTCGCCGACCGCATCGATGCCTTGCTGCCTCAGACGCAATGCACCAAGTGCGGATACACCGGCTGTCGGCCCTATGCCGACGCCATCGCGGACGGCGCCGCCCCGATCAACCGTTGCCCGCCCGGAGGCGATGAAGGCATCGCCGCGCTGGCGGCCCTGCTCGACACTCCCGTCCTGCCCCTGGACGCCACGCGCGGCGAACCCGGGCCGCTGCTGGTCGCACGCATCGACGAAGCGCATTGCATCGGCTGTACGCTGTGCATCCAGGCCTGTCCGGTGGACGCCATCGTGGGCGCCAACAAGCACATGCATACCGTGCTGGCCGACTGGTGCACCGGCTGCGACCTGTGCGTGGCGCCCTGTCCGGTCGATTGCATCCAGATGGTGCCGGCGGGCCGCGCCTGGAGCGCGCAGGATGCCGCCATCAGCCGCCAGCGCCATCGCAGCCACCTGGCGCGGGTCGAGCGCCTGGCCGCCGACAATGCGCGCCTGATGGCGCCCGAAACGGCCGCTGCCATCAGCGCCCCCACGCCCGCCGTGGACGAGGCGCGCGACGAGGACCGCAAGCGTTCCGCCATTGAATCCGCGCTGGCCCGCGCCCGGGCCCGCCGCAACCCCACGCAATCATGAACGCAGCCAAACGCCGTGAGATCTTCGCCCGCCTGCAGGCCGCCAACCCGCACCCCACCACCGAGCTCGAGTACGACACGCCGTTCCAGCTGCTGATCGCGGTGCTGCTGTCGGCGCAGGCGACCGACAAATCGGTCAACATCGCCACGCGCAAGTTCTTCCCGGCTTACGGCACGCCGCAGGCCCTGCTGGCGCTGGGCGAAGCAGGCCTGGCCGACTACATCAAGACCATCGGGCTGTACCGCACCAAGGCGAAGAACACCATCGCCACCTGCAAGATCCTGATCGAGCAGCATGGCGGCGAAGTGCCGCAAACCCGCGAGGCGCTCGAAGCCCTGCCCGGCGTTGGACGCAAGACCGCCAACGTGGTGCTCAACACCGCGTTCGGCCAGCCCACGATGGCGGTCGACACGCACATCTTCCGCGTGTCGAACCGCACCGGCATCGCGCCCGGCAAGAACGTGCTGGAAGTCGAACAGAAACTCGAAAAGTTCGTGCCGCGCGAATACATGCAGGACGCGCATCACTGGCTGATCCTGCTGGGCCGCTACATCTGCGTGGCGCGCAAACCCAAATGCCCTCAATGCGGCATTTCCGATCTCTGCGAATTCAAGCAGAAAACGCCCGCCTGAACAGCGCATTGCGCTGGTGCGCCGACACGGCATCCGGCGCGCCGCAAACCGGGTTTTCCCTCGCTATGAAATCCATGACGCGTTGATGACGATCAACGCATATTTGCTGCATTGCATTTCCATTATGGAAAGGCTCTCTTCCCTTGTGGCGCAAGCATTGTCGGCCTGCCGACAATTGCCCATTCCGCACTGCAAAACCTATGACAAACCCTCATGGAATTTTGATAAATAGGTGCGCATACTCGCCGGCAACTCATAAGAAAACGGCGAGGCTTCGCCAGTTTTCCGGACCCTGCGGGGGCCTGGCGCAACGACGGCAGGTGGAGACCGAAATAAATACAACGCCGGTGCAGCGAACATGGACGACACGATCCTGGAGACAAAAGGCCTCACCAAGGAATTCCGCGGATTCGTCGCGGTCAATGGGGTCGATTTGCGTATCAAGCGGGGCGAGATTCATGCCTTGATCGGGCCTAACGGCGCGGGCAAGACCACTTGCTTCAACCTGCTTACCAAGTTTCTCTCTCCCACGTCGGGAACCATCAAGTTCAACGGTATCGACATTACCGGCGAGCGTCCCGCGCAGATCGCGCGGCGCGGCGTGATCCGCTCCTTCCAGATCTCGGCGGTGTTCCCGCACCTGACCGTGCTGGAAAACGTGCGCATCGGCCTGCAGCGCAAGACCGGCCTGTCGTTCCACTTCTGGAAAAGCGACAAGCAGCTGGCGGCGCTGAACGAGCCCGCCCGCGCGCTGCTGGAACAGGTCGACCTGGGCGCCTTCGCCGACGAGACCACCGTAAACCTGCCCTATGGCCGCAAGCGCGCGCTCGAAATCGCCACCACGCTGGCGATGGAACCCGAGCTGATGCTGCTGGACGAACCCACGCAGGGCATGGGCCACGAGGACGTGGACCGCGTCACGCAGCTGATCAAGCGCGTCAGCGCCGGGCGCACCATCCTGATGGTGGAACACAACATGAATGTCGTGTCCTCCATCGCCAACACCATTACTGTGCTGGCGCGCGGCAGCGTGCTGGCCGAAGGATCGTACGCCGAAGTCTCCCGCCATCCGGCCGTGATGCAGGCTTACATGGGCACCACCGAGGGCGAACTTCAAGGAGCGCACGCATGAGCACCCCGGCACTGGAAATTTCGGGCCTGCAGGCCTGGTACGGGGAATCGCATATCCTGCACGGCGTGGATATGCGCGTTGGACAAGGCGAAGTGGTCACGCTGCTAGGACGCAATGGCGCCGGGCGCACCACGACCCTGCGGGCCATCCTCGGCCTGACGGGTTCGCGCAAGGGTTCGGTACGCATCCACGGCACCGAAGCCATCGACCTGCCCACCTACAAGATCGCCCACCTGGGCGTGGGCTATTGCCCCGAGGAACGCGGCATCTTCGCCAGCCTGTCCTGCGAAGAAAACCTGCTGCTGCCGCCGGTCGTCGGCTCGCTGGGCGGCGGCATGTCGCTGGCCGAAATCTACGACATGTTCCCCAACCTGCAGGAGCGCCGGAATTCTCCTGGCACGCGCCTGTCGGGCGGCGAACAACAGATGCTGGCCGTGGCGCGCATCCTGCGCACCGGCGCCAACCTGCTGCTGCTCGACGAAATCTCCGAAGGCCTCGCCCCTGTCATCGTGCAGGCGCTGGCGCGCATGATCACGGCGCTGAAGCAGCGCGGCTACACCATCGTCATGGTGGAGCAGAACTTCCGCTTTGCCGCGCCCTTGGCCGACCGCTTCTATGTCATGGAGCACGGCCAGATCGTCGAGCACTTCGAAGCCGCAGAACTTTCAGAAAAACAGGACACGCTCAACGAACTGCTGGGCGTCTAGAACCTGTGTCATCCGCCGGAAATCCGGCAACACTACACCGTAGGGAAGAGAGGAGTCATCCCATGAAGCTGCACACCATCACTGCTGCACTGGCCATGGCGGGCCTGGGATTTGCTGGGGCAACCGCCCACGCGCAAGGTATCTCCGACGATGTCATCCGCATCGGCTTCATCACTGACATGTCGGGCGTGTATTCCGACATCGACGGCAAGGCCGGTCTGGAAGCCGTGCGCATGGCAATCGAGGACGCCGGCGGTTCGATCAACGGCAAGAAGATCGAAGTCGTGTCGGCCGACCACCAGAACAAAGCCGACGTCGCCTCGGCGCGCGTGCGCGAATGGTTCGACGAGCAGAAGGTGGACGTCATCATCGCCGGCACCAACTCGTCGACCAGCCTGGCCATGGCCGGCGTGGCCGCCGCGAAGAAGAAGCCCTTCATGGCGATCGGCGCGGGCGCGTCGGACCTGACCAACGCCCAATGCTCGCCCTATACCGTGCACTACGCCTACGACACCGTGGCCCTGGCGCGCGGCACCGGTTCCGCCGTGGTGAAGGACGGCGGCAAGAGCTGGTTCTTCCTGACCGCGGACTACGCCTTCGGCCACGCGCTGGAACGTGACACCATGGCCGTGGTCAAGGCTGCTGGCGGCGAGGTCAAGGGCCAGGTGCGCGCGCCGCTGGGCGCGTCGGACTTCTCGTCCTTCCTGCTGCAGGCGCAAGCCTCCAAGGCGCAGATCCTGGGCCTGGCCAATGCCGGCGGCGACACCATCAACTCGATCAAGGCCGCCAATGAATTCGGCGTGACCAAGACCATGAAGATGGCCGGCCTGCTGGTCTTCATCAACGACGTGCACGCGCTGGGCCTGCAAGCCACCCAGGGCATGTACCTGACCGACGGCTGGTACTGGGACCAATCCGACGCCTCGCGCGCCTGGTCCAAGAAGTTCGAAGCCAAGGTCGGCCGCAAGCCTTCCATGCTGCAGGCGGGCGACTACTCGGCCACGGCCTTCTACCTGAACGCCATCAAGTCCACCGGCACGGACGACGGCGACGCCGTCATGAAGTGGATGAAGTCGAACAAGGTCAACGACTTCTTCGCGCAAGGCGGTTACGTGCGCGAAGACGGCCGCATGATCCACGACATGTACCTGATGCAGGTCAAGACGCCGGCCGAATCCAAGGCCCCGTGGGACTACTACAAGGTCGTGGCGACGCTCCCTGGCGACGAGGTCTACACCAAGTTGTCCGAGTCCACCTGCAAGCTGGTCAAGAAGTAAACCAGCCCCAGTGCCCCCAGACGCGACCCGGCGAATCTAAGCGCCGGGCCGCGTTTTTGACAGGGCCTTGTTTCGCGCCGGGTCGCATTCTGACCGGATCAGGTTTTGACTAGCTCGCTTCCATTCGTACGCGCAGGATTTTCACAAGATGACTGACATTTTCGGCATCCCCATACAGGCCTTGTTCGGCCAGCTGTTGCTAGGCCTGGTCAACGGCTCCTTCTACGCCATGCTGTCGCTCGGGCTGGCCGTCATCTTCGGGCTGCTGAACGTCATCAACTTCGCGCACGGCGCGCTCTACATGCTGGGCGCGTTCGTCGCCTGGATGGGGCTGTCGTACCTGGGGTTGAACTACTGGGTCATGCTGATCCTGGCGCCGCTGATCGTCGGGCTGTTCGGCATCATCATAGAAAAGCTGTTGCTGCGGCATCTGTACAAGCTCGATCACCTGTACGGCCTGCTGCTCACCTTCGGCCTGACGCTGCTCATAGAAGGCCTGTTCCGCAGCTTCTACGGCGTCTCGGGCCAACCTTATCCCACGCCCGACGCGCTGCGCGGGGCCACCAACCTGGGCTTCATGGTCCTGCCGAACTACCGCGGCTGGGTCGTGGTGGCCTCCCTGGTGGTGTGCCTGGCAACCTGGTTCGTCATTGAACGCACCCGCCTGGGCGCCCTGCTGCGCGCCGGCACCGAGAACCCGCGGCTGGTTGAGGCCTTTGGCGTCAACGTGCCGCGCATGATCACGCTGACCTATGGCTTCGGCGTGGCGCTGGCGGGCTTTGCTGGCGTGCTGGCCGCGCCCGTGCTGCAGATTTCTCCGTTGATGGGCTCCAACCTCATCATCGTCGTGTTCGCCGTGGTCGTGATCGGGGGCATGGGGTCCATCATGGGCGCCATCGTGACCGGTCTGGGCCTGGGCGTGATTGAAGGACTGACCAAGGTGTTCTGGCCCGAGGCCTCCAGCACGGTCGTGTTCATCATCATGGCCATCGTTCTGTTGATCCGCCCGGCCGGGCTGTTCGGAAAAGAAAAATGAATCGTCAATTCCTGGGCTATGCGGTACTGGCCGTCGTGGTGGCCATGCTCCCCTTTGTCGGGGTGTATCCGATCTTCGCCATGAAGATCATGTGCTACGCGCTCTTCGCGTGCGCATTCAACCTGCTGCTGGGTTTCACTGGTCTCCTGTCGTTCGGACATGCCGCCTTCCTGGGCAGCGCGGCCTACGCGACCGGCCACGCGCTCAAGGTGTGGGGCTTTCCCACCGAGATCGGCTTGCTGTTCGGCGTAGCCGTGGCGGCGCTGCTGGGCCTGGCGATGGGCGCCCTTGCCATCCGCCGCAGCGGCATCTACTTCGCCATGATCACCCTGGCGCTGTCGCAGATGGTGTTCTTCTTCTTCCTCCAGGCGAAGTTCACGGGCGGCGAGGACGGCCTGCAAAGCGTGCCGCGCGGCACCCTGTTCGGCTTGATCGACCTGTCCAAAGACCTGAACCTGTACTACGTGGTGATGGCCATCTTCATCATTGGCTACTTCATCATCTGGCGCACGGTGAACTCGCCCTTCGGCCAGGTGCTGCAGGCGCTGCGCGAGAATGAGCCGCGCGCCATCTCGCTGGGCTACGACGTCGACCGCTTCAAGCTGCTGGCCTTCGTGCTGTCGGCCGCGCTGGCTGGCCTGGCGGGCGCCACCAAGACCCTGGTCTTCGTGTCGGCCACCTTGTCCGACGCCACCTGGCAGATGTCCGGCCTGGTCATCCTGATGACGCTGATAGGCGGACTGGGCACCTTGACCGGCCCCATCCTCGGCGCCTTCATCGTGGTGCTGATGGAGAACAAGGTGGGCGACTTCGGCCAGATGATGGCCAACCTGACCGGCGTGGACTGGTTCCTGCGCCTGGGTGAATCGGTCACCATCGTGATCGGCCTGATCTTCGTGATCTGCGTGCTGGCCTTCCGCCGCGGCATCGTGGGCGAGATTGGCGCCCTGATCAACCGCCGGCGCAGCGCCCGCGCCTGATCCAGGCAACGCAAGTCGCACGGGGCCGCCATCCGCGGCCCCGTTTCATTTGGCGCGCCCGCTGGCACCCGTACAATGAACGGCACCCAACCCAACAGGTGCCTGACCATGCGCAACCCGCATCCGCTCGCCCCCGTCCTTGGCGCCCTGGCGCTGGCAGCCGCCCTCATCCCCGCCGCCGCGCAAGCCGCCGATCCTGCCGCTCCCGTCTGCGAAATCAACCGGCCGGTCCGCTTCAGCGGCCTGAACTGGGAATCCAACCTGGTCCTGGCCGGTATCGAACGCTATGTGCTGGAACATGGCTACGGCTGCAAGACCACGGTCGAGATCGGCGAGACCCTGCCCATGCTGGCCGCGCTGCAACGCGGCGACGTCGACGTCACCCCGGAAGTCTGGCCCGGCCAGATCGAAGGCGCATGGAAGAAGGCTTTGGCCAGCGGCAAGGTGCTGGGCGTGGGCCACGTGTACGACGCCGGCGAAGGCTGGTACGTGCCGCGCTACACCGTCGAACGCCACCCCGATTTGAAATCCGCGGCCGACCTGGCGCGCTTCAAGGAAGTCTTCGCCGATCCCGAGGAGCCCGGGCGCGGCCGCATCTACGGCTGCCCCGCAGGCTGGGCCTGCGGCACCCTGAACGAGAACCTGCTGCGCGCCTTGAAGCTTGAAAAGGACTACGCGATGTTCGCGCCCGGTTCCGGCGCTGCGCAGAAGGCCGCCATCGTCTCCGCGTACAAGCGCAAGCGCGACATCGTCTTCTACTACTGGACGCCCACCTCCCTGGTCGGGGCGCTGGACCTGGTGAAGCTGGAACTGCCCGCCTTCGACCAGGCCGCCTACACCTGCATGACCGATCCCAAGTGCGCCCATCCCGTGGCCACCGAGTTCAAGCCCAACCCCGTGGTCACCGGCGTGAATGCGCAGTTCGCCAAGCAGGCGCCGCAGCTCGCCGAGTTCCTGGGCAAGCTGACCGTGCCCAGCGACGCCATCGACGCCACGCTGGGCTGGCTGGAAAACGAAGGCAAGGAACCCGAGGACGCCGCGCGCTATTTCCTCAAGCAGTATGGCCCCGTCTGGCGGCAATGGATGCCGGCGCAGGCGGCCGACCGCGTGCAGGCGGCGCTGGCTCGCGAATGACAACCGGAACCCGGCCGCCGCCTCATGTATCCTGACGTTTCGGCGCGCCGATAGCGCCAACCCGATTCAAGTGAAGGAAGACAACCATGGATGCCTTGTTCTGGCACAACGGTCACTGGACCACTGAAAACCCCAAACTGCTCGGCCCGGCCGACCACGCCTTCTGGATGGCCAGCATGGTGTTCGACGGCGCGCGCGCATTCCGCGGCCTGACGCCGGACCTGGACCTGCACTGCCAGCGCGTGGTGCGCTCGGCCGAAAAGATGCTGATGAAGCCCCAGCTCGGCTGGGAAGAAATCCAGCAGCTGTGCCTGCAAGCCGTCGCGAAATTCCCGCAAGGCACCGAGCTCTACATCAAGCCCATGTTCTATTGCGCCGACGGCTTCCTGCTGCCGGACGCCGACAAGACCCAATTCGTGCTGCATGTGTTCAAGGTGCCCATGCCAGGCGACCAGGGCTTCTCCGCCTGCTTCTCCAGCTTTGCGCGTTCCTGGCCCAATATGGCGCCGACCGACGCCAAGGCGTCCTGCCTCTACCCCAACGGCCAACGCGCCATCCGCGAAGCCGCCGAGAAGGGTTTCGACAACGCCATCATGCTGGACGGCGCGGGCAATATCGCCGAATTCGCCACCAGCAATCTGTGGATCGCGAAGGACGGCGTGGTGTCCACGCCGGCCGACAACGGCACCTTCCTCAATGGCATCACGCGCCGCCGCGTGCTGGCCCTGCTGAAGGCCGACGGCGTCGACGTGCAGGAACGCAGCCTGACCCGCGCCGACATCGAACAAGCCGACGAAGTGTTCTCGTCCGGCAACTACGGCAAGGTGGTGCACGTGAATCGCGTGGAAGACCGCAAGCTGGAATACGGCCCGATGGCCCGCCGCGCGCATAAGCTGTACATGGACTACGCGGAAAGCACCGGCGCGAAGTAGGATCACCGCCGCCCTAGCCGCCCATCCAAACTGCCCGCCCCTGTGCGGGCAGTTTCGTTCTCAGGAATGCCTCATGCAGACCCGACGTGACTTTCTCCGCAGCGGCGCCTCGCTGGCCGGCGCCGGCAGCGCCCTGGCCCTGCTGCCCGCCTCCATCCGCCGCGCGCTCGCGATCCCGGCCGCGCGCCGCACGGGCACGATCCGCGACGTGGAGCACATCGTCGTCTTCATGCAGGAGAACCGCTCGTTCGACCATTATTTCGGCGGACTGGCGGGCGTGCGCGGGTTCGGCGACCGCTTTCCCATACCCGTGCCGGACAGCCCGGACGCGCGCCGTCGCACCGTCTGGGCGCAGTACAACGACAAACCCGATGAAGGCGCGCCGCGCACGGTGCTGCCCTTCCACCTGGATACGCGCGAAGCTTTCGAGACCATGCGCGTGGCCAGCACGCCGCACACCTGGTCCAACGCCCAGGACGCGTGGGACGCAGGCCGCATGGGCAACTGGCCGGCCGCCAAGAAGAACCACTCGATGGCGTACTTCTCAGCCGAGGACATGCCCTTCCAGTACGCCATGGCGCGCGCCTTCACGGTCTGCGACGCCTACCACTGCTCGTTCACCGGCGGCACCAATACCAACCGGCTGTTCGTCTGGACGGGCACCAACGACGGCCTGGGCCGCGGCAACGGTCCGGCCTTGGGCAATACCTACAACAAGCTCGCCGGCGGCGATCCGGCGCGCGCCTATACCTGGACGACCTATCCCGAGCGGCTGGAGGCGGCCGGCGTCAGTTGGCGCATCTACCAGAACATGGCGGACAACTATTCATTGAACCCCACCGCCGGGTTCAAGGCCTACCGCGATGCCTATCAAGGCCTGCCCGGGTCAGTGGCCGCGTTGAAGGACAAGGCGCTCACCACCCGCGACCTGGACCTGCTGCGCCAGGACGTGCTGGACGGCACCCTGCCGCAAGTGTCCTGGATCTGTGCGACCAAGGCCGGCTCCGAGCACCCCAGCCCGTCCAGCCCGGCCCAGGGCGCCGACTACACGGCCCGCGTGCTGGATGCGCTGACGGCCAACCCCGAGGTCTGGAGCAAGACCGTCCTGCTGCTGATGTTCGACGAGAACGACGGCTTCTTCGACCATATGCCGCCGCCCGCGCCGCCCTCGCGCGATGCCTCGGGCGCGCTGGCCGGAGCCTCCACGGCGGATACCCGCGGCGAGTATCACGAGATCGTCGCCGGCGCGGAAAAGGACGATACCCTCGCCCACCTGCACGGCGTCTACGGCCTGGGCCCTCGCGTACCCATGTATGTGCTGTCGCCCTGGACCACGGGCGGCTGGGTCAATTCCCAGGTGTTCGACCACACTTCCGTGCTGCGTTTCATCGAGCAGCGCTTCGGCGTGGCCGAGCCCAATATCTCGCCGTGGCGCCGCGCCGTCTGCGGCGACCTCACATCGATCTTCGACTTCGCCGCGCCAGACGGCGCTGGCCTGCCCAGCGGCTTGCCAGCCACGACCGAACGCGCCGGACTGGCATCGGCGCTGCCCGGCACGGTCACGCCACCCGCGCCGCTGCAGCCGGGGCTGGCGCGGCAGCAGACTGGCACGCGCCCATCGCGTCCTCTGCCCTACGCGCTGCAGGTCCATGCGGTTGCGAATGGCGAGAGCGTGACGCTGCGCTTCGAGAATACCGGCGCGGCTGGCGCGGTGCTGCATGTGTATGACCGGCTGCACCTGGAGCGCGGCCCGCGCCGCTACACCGTGGAAGCGGGCAAGCGTCTCGCAGACGCATGGCAGACCGCTGCCGACAATGGCCGCTACGATCTGTGGGTGCTGGGCCCCAACGGCTTCCACCGCCATTGCACCGGCCGCGCCGGCCTGCAACCGCTGGAAGTCACGGCCAGCTATCAGGGGCCGGGCGCGTCGCTGCAACTGACGCTGCGCAATCCCGCCCCGCAGGCCCGTTCGTTCCGGGTGGAGGCCAACGCCTATGGCTATCCCCAGGAAGGCGACACGCCCATCGCTCCCGGCGAGGCGGTCAGCCTGGCCTGGGATCTGACCCGCAGCGCAGGCTGGTATGACCTGACGGTGCGCGACAACGGCGACCCCGCCTACACTCGCCGCCTGGCCGGCCGCATCGAAACCGGCGCCCCTTCCACTTCCGATCCCGCGATGGGACAGGAGCTGATACTGCAATGGACCCCGCTGGCATGAAACCGCCCGCCCCCTATGAAAACGCCGTGACCTTCCAGTTCGGCGATTCGCCCGAACTGGCCGACGAGTTGCTGGCGCTGGTGCTGGCCGGCACGAAGACGGCCACCTGCGGCGCGCTGCGCGACTTCAATGAACAGGAACCCGTGCCCCAGGCCGGCCGGCGCGACGTGGTGCTGGACGGCCTGGGCCGCCCCGCCTGCGTGATCGAGACGCTCAGCGTATTGATCCAGCGCTTCGACCAGGTCGATGAAGCGTTCGCGCTGGCCGAAGGGGAAGGCCCCTACGAGGCCTGGCGCGACGCGCACATCGCCTACTTCGGCCGCAACGGCGGTTATGCGCCGGACATGATGCTGGCGTGCGAACGCTTCCGGGTGGTCGAAGTCTTCGAGCGATAAAAAAAGCCGGATGCCTTGCGGCGTCCGGCCCTTCGTGCACACGAGGTCGATCAGCCTTGCTCGCCGCCCTTGCCCAGGCCCAGATAGCTTTCGATGACCTTGGGGTCGCCGGCCAGTTCGCGCGCCGGACCGTGCAGGATGACTTCGCCGGTTTCCAGCACGTAGCCGTAGTCGGCCACTTGCAGCGCCGCGCGTGCATTTTGTTCGACCAGCAGAATCGCCACGCCGGTCTCGCGCAGGCGCGCGATGATGTGGAAGATCTCGCGCACGATGCGCGGCGCCAGGCCCAGGCTGGGCTCGTCGAGCATCAGCAGGTTGGGCTTGGCCATCAGCGCGCGGCCGACCGCCAGCATCTGGCGTTCGCCGCCCGACAGGGTGCCGGCCTGCTGCGCACGGCGCTCGCGCAGCCGCGGAAACAGGTCGAACACCTCGTTCAGCGTGTCGCGCCAGCCGCTTTCGCGGGCGCGGTAGCGGCGGAAGCCGCCCAGCAGCAGGTTGTCTTCCACCGACATGGTGCCGAACAGTTCGCGGCGCTCGGGCACCAGCGACATGCCAGCCGCGACGCGGCGTTCGACCTGCCAGCCCGACACGTCGGTGCCGGCGTACTGCACGGTGCCGGCCGCGTGGCCGGTCTGCGGCAGCGCACCCATCATGGCGTTCAGCATGGTGGATTTGCCGGCGCCGTTGGCGCCGATCACGGTAACGATGCTGCCAGCGGGCACGGTGAGCGAGGCGCCCACCAGCGCGCCCACCTTACCGTAGCGGGCGGACAGGTTGGTGACTTCGAGTACGGGAGCGCTCATCACACGCCTCCTGCCGACACGGGTTTGGCCTGGTCCGCTTCGGGCAGGTCGTCATCGATGCCGCCCAGGTAGGCTTCCAGCACCGCCGGGTTCTTTTGCACGTCGGCCGGCACGCCTTCAGCCAGCTTGGTGCCGAAATCCATCACCACGAGGTGGTTGGTCAGACGCATCACAAAATCCATATCGTGTTCGACGAGCAGAATGCTCATGCCCTCGGCTCGCAACTGTTCCAGCACGCGCGCCAGGTCCTGCTTTTCCTTGTAGCGCAGGCCGGCGGCGGGTTCGTCCAGCAGCAGCAATACCGGGTCGGAGGCCAGGGCGCGCGCGATTTCCAGGATGCGTTGCTGGCCCAGCGCCAGGTTGCCCGCCTGCTCGTACAGGTACTCGCCCAGGCCGACGCGCTTGATCTGCTCCGCGGCTTCGTGCAACAGCTGCGCCTCGCGGGCGCGATCCGAATGCAAAGCGCCCGCCAGCACGCCGACGTCCGAGCGCAGGTGCGCGCCCAGCGCCACGTTCTCCAGCACCGTCATGCCGGGCAGCAGTTGCACGTGCTGGAAGGTGCGGCCCACGCCCAGCTTGGCAATCTCGCGCGCCGAACGGCTGTCGATGCGCTGGCCCATGAAGGTGACCTTGCCGCGCGTCACCGGCAGCACGCCGCTGATCAGGTTGAAGGTCGTGCTCTTGCCAGCGCCGTTCGGGCCGATCAGGCCCATGATTTCGCCGGAGGCGACCTTGAAGGAAATGTCGTTGACCGCGACCAGGCCGCCGAACTCCTTGCGGATGGCATCCACTTCGAGCACCACCTGGCCCGCTTGCGGACGCGCGCGCGTCGGCAGGGCCGGCGCCGGCGCGGGCGGCGCCAGGTTCCGGCGCGATCCGTCGGCGCCGGTGATGCTGCCCCACCAGCCCGCCAGGATCGGCCACAGGCCGTTGCGGGCGTATTGCAGCATCAGGATCAGCAGCACGCCGAAGACGATCATCTCGAAGTTGGCGTTGGTATCGAGCAGCTTGGGCAACAGGTTCTGCAACTGGTCCTTCAGCACCAGGATGACGCTGGAGCCCAGCAAGGCGCCCCAGACGTAGCCGGCGCCACCGACCACCGCCATGAACAGGTATTCGATGCCGTAGTTGATGCCGAACGGGCTGGGGCTGACGGCGCGCTGCATGTGCGCATAGAGCCAGCCGGACACGCAGGCCAGCAATGCCGCCCAGACGAAGATCACGACCTTGTAGGCAGCGGTGTTCACGCCCATGGATTCGGCCATGCCGGCGCCGCTCTTGAGCGCGCGGATGGCGCGCCCGGGACGCGAGTTCAGCAGGTTGCGGGTCGCCCACAGCGCCAGCAGCACGAACACCCAGATCAGGTAATAGATGTGGCGGCCGCTGGCCAGCGACATGCCGAAGATGCTGATGGGCTCGATGCCAGCGATGCCGTCATGCTTGCCCAGCCAGTCGATGTTGCCGAACAGGAAGTACAGCGACAGGCCCCAGGCGATGGTGCCCAGCGGCAGGTAGTGGCCCGACAGGCGCAGGGTGATGGCGCCCAGCAGATAGGCCACGACGGCCGTCAGGACCAGCCCGGCCGGCAGCGCCAGCCAGGGCGAGACATCGTATTGCGTGGTCAGGAAGGCGGTGGTGTAGGCGCCCAGGCCCACGAACGCGGCCTGGCCGAACGAGGTCAGGCCGCCCACGCCGGTCAGGAGCACCAGTCCCAGCACCACCAGGCTGGCCAGCCCGATGTAGTTGAGTTGCGTCACCCAGAATTCGGGCGTGGCCGACACCAGCGGCAGGCCCGCCAGGACGACGAGAAAGAGGACGAGCAAAATGCGGTTCATGACGTTTATTCCTCTTCGTCCACGTGATGGGTGCTGAACGAACGCCACACCAGAACCGGGATAATCAGGGTGAAGACAATCACTTCCTTATAGGCGCTGGCCCAGAAGGACGAGAAGGATTCCAGCACGCCCACCAGCAGCGAGCCCGCGGCGGCCACGGGGTAGCTGGCCAGACCGCCGATGATGGCGCCGACGAAGCCCTTCAGGCCGATCAGGAAGCCGGTGTCGTAATACACCGTGGTGATGGGCGCGATCAGCATGCCGGACATGGCGCCGATGGCAACCGCCAGCGTGAAGGTCAGGCTGCCGGACATGGTGGTGCTGATGCCGACCAGGCGGGCGCCGCGGCGGTTGACCGCGGTTGCGCGCAGGGCGCGGCCATACAGCGTCTTGCCGAAGAACAGCCACAGGCCGATGATCAGGATGGCGCAGGTCGCCACCACGAACAGGCTTTGCGCCGACCAGGTCATGAAGCCCAGGTCGATCTGACCGCTGACGAAGGCGGGAGTGCGCCAGCCTTCGGCGCCAAAGAACACCAGCGCCAGGCCGGTGAGCGCGAAGTGCACGGCCACGGAAACGATCAGCAAGACCAGCACGGTGGCTTCGGCCAGCGGCTGGTAGACGATGCGATAGACCATCGGACCCATCGGGATCACCAGCAGCAGCGTCAGCAGCATGTTCAGCCACAGCGAATTGCCGGGCGCGGTGTAGGTCACGGTCAGCCACAGCAGCGCCAGCGGCAGGACCACACAGGTGGCGATGGCCTTGGGCAAGGCGGCCGCGCTGCGGGTGCGCAGCGCGCGCAGCAGCTCGAGCGCCAGGCAGACGACGCCCAACAGCGGCAGGAGATAGGCGGTGCCCGGCACTTTGCCGTCCACCAGCATGGCCAGGGTCAGGGCGCCGAACGCCACGAACTCGCCCTGGGGAATGAAAATGACGCGCGTAACGGCGAATACCAGCACCAGAGCCATGCCCAGGAGGGCATAGATGGCGCCGTTGACGACACCGTCTTGCAGCAGGATCAGCGCAATTGTGGAATCCATCTAACAACCTTATTTATTCTGGTGTTCCGGCCGCACCCGGGACACTGATACGACACACCGGCCGGAAAGGCCGGTGCGAAGCATTGCTGGGGTGCCGCGCGGCGGGCGCCGCCGCGCTTTATGCACCCTTGGATCGGGCGATCCTGGGGATTACAGGCCGGGCTGGTAGACCCACTTGCCGCCTTCCACCTTGACCATCACGCGCGAGCGCTCGTCAAAGCCGGCGTGGTCCGTCGGCGACATGTTGAACACGCCTTGCGAGGCGGCCAGGTCCTTCACGCCTTCCAGGGCGTCGCGCATGGCGGCGCGGAACTCCGGCGTGCCGGGCTTGGCGCCCGACTTCAACGCCACCGGCAGTGCGGCCACGACCAACTGGCCGGCGTCCCACATGTGGCCGCCGAACGTGTTGGTGGAACCGGCGCCGTTGGCCTTTTCGTAGGCTTCCACATAGGCGAGGGCCGATTTCTTGACCTGGTTGCTGTCCGGCAACTGAGCCGCGACCAGCAGCGGGCCGGCGGGCAGCAGCATGCCGTCGCAGTCCTTGCCGCAAACGCGCAGCACGTCGTTGTTGGCAGCGCCGTGGGTCTGGTAGATGGTGCCGCCGTAGTTGCGGGCCTTCAGTTCCTTCTGCGGCAGGGCCGAGGGGGTGCCGGCGCCGGCGATCAGGATGGCGTCGGGCTTGGCGCCGACCAGCTTGAGCACCTGGCCCGTCACGCTGGTGTCGGTGCGGCTGTACTTCTCGATGGCGACGATTTCGATGCCCTTGGCCTTGGCGGCCTTTTGCATCACGTCCAGCCAGCCGTCGCCGTAGGCGTCGGCAAAGCCGATGAAGCCCAGGGTCTTGACCTTGGACTTGGCCATGGCGTCAGCCAGGGCGCCGGCCATCAGCGCGTCGTTCTGCGGTGTCTTGAAGACCCAGCGGCGCTTGTCGTCCACGGGCTCGACGATCTTGGCGCTGGCGGCCACGCTGATCATCGGTACCTTGGCTTCGGCGGCCACGTCGACCATGGCCAATGAGCCCGGCGTGACCGAGGTGCCGATCAGCACGTCGACCTTGTCGTCGGTGGCCAGTTTGCGCGAGTTCTTGACGGCTTGCGTCGTGTCGGTAGCGTCGTCCAGGACGATCCATTCGATCTTCTGGCCGGCCACTTCCTTGGGCAGGAGGGCCACGGTGTTGCGCTCGGGGATACCCAGCGACGCGGCGGGGCCGGTGCTGGACACGGTCACGCCAACCTTGACCTGGGCGCTCGCCAGTAGCGGCAGGGCCAGGGCAATGGCGGCAGCCGCCGCGGACAAGCCGAAGTGCTTGCGCATATTTTTGTCTCCTGTGGTGGCTCTTGGGCGCCTCGGTCGAGGCTAAGGCGAGCCTAGTTAAAGTTATACAGAAAAAAATATTATAGGGTTAAAACAGTATCAGATGACGATGCGCAACTCCGGTAATTCCCTGATGTGCTACCCGAAACACGTTTTAGCAAACGCATTCGTTAATGGCGAACTTGTACTAGATAAGTTCGCCAGCCGTCAGTTGGGGGATTCCCTTGGAAAGCGGCGCGCGTCTCAGCGCCCCAACATCGGCCACACGCGCTCAACCCGCGACGCTACCCAGGCCGCGACCACGGCCTTGGCCAAGTCGCCGGGCAGGAATACGGCTACCGCCATCGCCGCCTTGGCCAGGCCCATCTTCGTCACCGCGGCCAGCCATGGCACGCCGCAGGCGTAGACCACGGCGATGCCGCCGACCACGCATGCGACCACATAGCCGGCGAACTTCGCCCAGCCGCCGACGGCGCGTCCCGCGAGGCTGCGCGCCAGCCAGCCCGTCACGAAGGCGCCCACTACCAAGCCGACAAGGAAGCCGCCCGTTGGCCCAAAGAAGGCGCCCAGCCCTCCCCGGCCGCCCGGCAGCACGGGCAGCCCGACCGCCGCCAGCGCCAGGTACAGCAGGCAGGCCAGCGCGCCGCGGACGGGTCCGAGCATCGCGCCCGCCAGCATGGCCCCCAGGGTCTGCAGCGTCACCGGCACCGGGATGGCCGGCAGCGGAATCGGCGGAATCAGACTCAGGACCACGATCAGCGCCGCGAACAGCGCAATCAGCACGGTATTACTGGATTTCACGGTTTTTCCCCTTTGGGAGATGGAACAGGGCGCGCAGCCCTCAGTGGCTGCGCGCGTCTATTGCTTCGGATACTTCCTGCGCCCTTTTCAGCGTCAGCACGATCAGGGGCACGATCAGCGCCACCGGACTGGCGCCCAGCCCGCGGGCCGCCTGCGCTTCGCGGATTTCCTGGAAATTGCGCCAGATCTCGGGCACGAAACGCAGGGCCAGCGCCAGGGCCAGCGCGACCTTGCCGGCATCCACCAGCCGCATGCGTTCAAGCGGCATCAGCGCCTTTTCGCAGACGGCGATCAGATCGGACGTGCGGGTGGCGAGCGTGACAGCCAATGCCAGCCCGACCATCGCAGCGACGCGCAGCAGCACGGCCAGCGCCTCCATCCCGCCCTGGAACCAGGCGGTGAACGCGCCCACGGCCAATAGCACCCATGCCAATCCTTTTACCTGGCGCCAGACCGTGGCTGCGGCCACGCCCGTGGACCAGACCAGCGCGGCCGCCGCCAGGAAGGCTGGCGCCAGCCAACGCGGGTCACGCAACAGGAACAGGCCCGCGCCCGCCGCCATCAGGGCCAACAGCTTCAGCCACGCCGGCAGCCGGTGCAGGAAGGAGTCGCCCGCGACGTACAGCGGTTCCATCATGCGCAGTGCTCCCGGTACCAGCGCAGCGCGGCGGCCGGCTTGTCGTCGGCCGCGATATTGCCGTCGCGCACCACCACGACCCGGTCGAAATCCTCCAGCAGCTCCAGATCGTGGCTGACGACGATGGCGTCATGGGGCAGGCCCGCAATGGCATCGCGCACACGATTACGGTTGCGCAGATCCAGCTGGGTAGTGGGTTCGTCGAACACGATCAGCGCCGGCTCCATCACCAGCACCGCGGCCAGCGCCACCAGTTGGCGTTCGCCGCCGGACAGCGTGTGGCTGGTCCGGTCCGCCAGATGGCCCACGCCCAGGTGGCCCAATTGGGCGTCGATGCGGGCTTCGCGTTGCTGCCGGTCCGGGGCCAGATGCTTCAGGCCGAACGCCAGGTCCTCGCGGACGATGGGGAAGACAATCTGATTTTCGGGATTCTGGAATACGAAACCGACCTGACGACGGACAGCCTTCAGGTCGCGGCGGGTGTCCAGCCCGCCCACCCTGACGCTGCCAGCGGAAGGCAGCACCAAGCCGTTGATCAGCCGCGCCAGCGTGCTCTTGCCGGCGCCATTGGGACCGACGATGCCGATGCGGCGTTCGGCCAGCGTCAGGCTCACCCCATTCAGCACTTGCGCCTGGGGCGTGGAAACAACCGCCTGGTCAAACTCGATTAACATGGGGCGGGATTATGCCCGAACCATTTCGGGCATCGGGACTCCAAGAGCTCATATGGACAAAGTACGAAAATCCGACGCCGAATGGCGTGCCCAGCTTTCCCCCGAAGAATACGTCGTCACCCGTGAAAAGGGTACCGAACGGGCCTTCACCGGGCGCTACTGGAATACGTTCAGCCACGGCATCTACCGCTGCGTGGGCTGTGGCACGGCGCTGTTCGCTTCCGACACCAAATTCGATGCCGGCTGCGGCTGGCCCAGCTATTTCCAGGCGCTGGATCCGGAACTGGTGCGCGAAGAACGCGACACCACCCACGGCATGGTCCGCACCGAAGTGCTGTGCAACGTCTGCGACTCGCACCTGGGACACGTCTTCCCCGACGGCCCCGAGCCCACCGGACTGCGCTATTGCATCAATTCCCTGTCGATGACGTTTGAACCCATAGAAGACTGAATGAAGAAGTTCCTGTTCGACCTGTTTCCGCTGTTCCTGTTCTTCATTGCCTATCGGTACACGGACATTTTCATCGCCACGGGCGTCGCCATGGCCGCGGCCGTGCTGCAGATCGTCTGGCTGAAGGCGACGGGCCGCGCCACCGAGGCCATGCACTGGATCAACCTGACCGTCATCCTGGTATTCGGCGGGGCCACGATCTGGCTGCACAGCGACGTCTTCATCAAGTGGAAGCCCACGGTGCTGTATTGGCTATTCGGCGGCGCGCTGGTGTTTGCGCGCCTGCTGTTCGGCCGCAACCTGATCCGCCGCCTGATGGAAAAGCAGATCCAGCTGCCTGACGCCGCCTGGGAGCGGCTGAACCTGGTCTGGGCCGGCTTCTTCCTGATTGCGGGCGCGCTCAACCTGTACGTGGCGTTTTCCGGCCATTTCACCGAGTCTCAATGGGTCAGCTTCAAGGCCTTCGGCCTGATGGGCCTGATGGTGGTCTTCGTGATCGGCCAGTCGATCTGGCTGGGCAAGCACATCCAGACGGAGGATCAGGCCCCCTCCTCCGACACCCCGCCGCGCCAGCCCTGAAGCGGCCCGATTCCCCGGCCGGCGCCCCTAGCCGGCGCCGGAACTAAACCTATACCTCCATGTCAGACACCACCGACCGCATTTCCCTGATCCGGGAGCGGCTAGCCGTCCTGGAACCCGTCAGCCTGGACATCCTGGACGACTCGCATTTGCATGCCGGCCACGAAGGCAGTAAAAACGGCGCCGGCCACTATCGCGTGATCATCGTAGCGCCTTGCTTTGCGGGGCTCTCGGCCGTTGCGCGGCATAGGCTGGTGTATCATCATTTGCAAGATTTGATCCCCTATCCGATTCATGCGCTTGCGCTAGATGCCCAGGCTCCCAAATAGAAAGTAAAAGGATATTCATGAAACGCATCGTCATGCTGGCTGCAGCCTGCGTCATCGCCGTGCCGGCTTTCGCTCAGAACGTGGCTACCGTCAACGGCAAGGCCATTCCGCAAAAGAGCCTGGATCAATTCGTCAAGCTGCTGGTCAGCCAGGGCGCCACCGATTCGCCGCAACTGCGCGAACAGGTCAAGCAGGAAATGATCAACCGCCAGATCTTCGTGCAAGCCGCCGAAGCCAGCGGCATCGCCAAGCAGGCCGACGTCCAGACCGAAGTCGAGCTGGCCCGCCAAGGCATCCTGGTCCGCGCCCTGATGGCCGACTACCTGGCCAAGCACCCGGTGTCGGACGCCAAGGTCACGGCTGAGTACGAGAAGATCAAGAAGGAACAGGCCGGCAAGATGGAATACAAGGTCCGCCACATCCTCGTCGAAGACGAGAAGACGGCGAACGACCTGCTGGCCCAGATCAAGAGCAACAAGAGCAAGTTCAACGACTTGGCCAAGAAGAATTCCAAGGACCCCGGCAGCGCCGAAAAGGGTGGCGACCTGGGTTGGGCTCCCCCGACCAACTACGTCCAGCCGTTCGCGCAAGCCGTGACGCAGCTGAAGAAGGGCGAACTGGTCGACAAGCCGGTGCAAACCCAGTTCGGCTGGCACATCATCATGGTCGACGACACCCGTCCGGTGGAATTCCCGCCGCTCGACCAGGTGCGCCCGCAGCTGGAAGAAATGCTGCGCCAGCAAACCCTGGCCGACTACCAGAAGGAACTGCGCGAAAAGGCCAAGATCCAGTAAGCCTTGCCGCACAGATGAAAAATGCCCGCGCAAGCGGGCATTTTTTCGCCTGCATTTCCTGGGCCGGGCCGGCTCCCCGCCCGCTAGGCCAGCGCCTGCCTCAGATGGGCATTCCAGAGAGGCCCCTCCAGCAGCGGTGACAGGTGACCGTAGCGCCCCGCCACACTCACCTGAACGACATTGCCGGGATACGGGAGCTGCGCCTGGGCGGCCGGATCATCCGGCGCGAACAGCTCGTCCGACGCGCAACGCAGCCAGCGCATGGGTGTGGCCGACTCCAGCAGCGCGCCGCGCGCGTCGTAGCGGCAGGCCGACGTCCTGAGCGCCGCCATGGACCAAGGCGAGAAGCTCGCCGCCCAGGCCCCAGCCTCGGCCCGCAAGCGCGGCTCAACGTCGGACTCGCCAGCGTCGGCCAGCCACCGGGCATAGCCGTAGCGGCGCAAGGTCGCACAGCGCAGTTCGACCCATTCGTTCCACGCATCCGCATCGTCCGAGTCAATCGCAGCAGCGAGTCGCCGCAGGCGCTGCGCGTCCGCCATGCTGCCGCCGCCGCGCGGCGCCGAGGCCAGCGCCACGACCCGTCCGACGGATAGCGGCGCGGCCACCGCCCACTGGAAAGCTTGGTAACCGCCAAAGGAATAGCCCACCACGGCATCCAGCCGTTCGACGCCGATCGCGCGCAGCCATTCCCCCTGCAGGCGCACGCCATCGGCGATCGATACGGCTGGAAACGCGCTGGCCGCGGCGCCGGTCGGCGCGCTGCTGCCAAAGCACGATCCCAGTGCGTTGGGCGCCAGCACGCAGGTGTCGCGCGTGTCCAGCGCCGCCCCCGGCCCCAACCAGGGGCTGGCCCAGCCGGCATCGGGATAGACCTCCCCCTCGTCCGTCCTCAAGGCCTGCTGGCTGCCCGATATGCCATGCAGCAGCAACACCACGGCACGCGCGCGCTCTGGCGGCGGGCCGTAGCGGGCCCAGGCCAGCCGGGCTGGCGCCAAGGCCTCGCCACTGTCCAGCGGCAGGGAGTCGACCTGCGCCACGCCAGCGGCATGATCGATGAGCTGGTTTGCGGCCACCGGCGGCTCCTAGACGGGACGCTCGCCCATGACCGTCGTGCGGTAGATCGTGCGCCGCATGCTGGCTGGCAGTTCGCGGGTGGTGGCCTTGTGCATCACGCAGCGGTTGTCCCACATGACCACGTCGCCCGGTTCCCATTGCAGCGCGTACTGGTACTTCTCCTGCGTGCAATGCGCGAACAGGCGTTCCAGCAGTTCCTGGCTGTCCGCCTCGCCCCAGCCGGATACTTCGGCGGTCATGCCAGGGTGCACATACAGCGCCTTGCGACCCGTCTCCGGATGCGTGCGCACGATGGGGTGTTCCACGTCAGGCGTGCCTGCCAGTTGGCTGGCGTCCATCTTCACCTGGGTGCCCTCCTCGGCCCTGGTGTTCTTGGGCCGGTAGCGGTGCACTGCCTGCAGGCCCGCCAGCTGGGATTGGACGGCGCCGTCCAGCTCCTCGTAGGCCCGGTACATATTGATGAACAAGGTGTTGCCGCCTTCCGGCGGTATCAGTTGGGCATTGAGGATGGTGGCCTTGGCCGGACATTCGCGGAAGGCGAAATCCGAATGCCAGTACGAACCGCCGTCGGCGATGCCTGCCGGCACGCCGTTCTTGACCTCGTTGGACAGCACGAATATCTCGGGATACTCAGCGTGGTTGTACTGGGCCAGCACGTGGATATCCAGCTCGCCCAGGCGGCGGCTGAAGCGCAACTGGCCTTCGGGCGACAGGCGCTGGTTCTTGAAAACCAGCAACTGATGGCGCAGGAACAGCGCGTTCACGTCCTCGAACGCCGCGTCGTCCAGCGTTTCCAGATCCACGTCATGCACGGCCGCGCCGATCAGCGGACTCAGGGGTATCGCTTTCATCATGAGGCTCCTGCCTAGGTTCAGGGAAGACGGTGCACGCGGGCCTCGGTGCGCACCAGCGGCTCCGCGCCGTGCTCGCCGATCAGCACCGGGTACTCCAGCCGCATGCCGCCCAGGCCCGGGCGGTACAGATGCGTGCCCAGCGCCACCACCATGCCGGGCGTGACGAGGTCGCGGCTGCGCAGGTTGATGAAGGGCCGGGTACGCGCGCAGGTGCCCAGGCCATGGCCGAACAGGGGCAGGCCGAACTCGCTCAAGCCATGCTTTTCGAACACGGCGATGCCACGGCTGGCACACTCCGCTATCGGCCTACCGGGCGTCAGGGACGCCAACATGGTCTGTACGGTTTCTTCCCAACAATCGATCAGCTTGCTCTGCGCCGGGTCCGGCTTGCCCAGGAACACGGGCAAGGCGGTATCCGCCATATAGAGATCCAGCAGCGGATGCAGGTCCAGGATCACGAATTCATTCGGCCGGATCGCGCGGTCCGTCGCCTGCTGGGTGACGCCCCGTAGAAAGCCCGTGCGCTCGCCCGCGCCGACTTCGGTGCCGCCCGTCACGGCCCAGGACCAGGTGCTGCCCCGCCGCCGGATTGCACGCTCGATCTCGCCGGCGATCTCGTTCTCGGTCGCCCCGGCCCGCACCGCATTCATGCCCTGCTCGAAACCGTAGTCGGACACCTCCGCCGCATGGCGCAGGCGCTCGATCTCGGCCGCGTCCTTGATCAGCATGACGTCGTCGATCACGTCCACGCCGTTCTCGAACTTGATGTCGGGCAAATGGCTGGTCAGGTCGAAGTATTCGGCGGCCGTCAGCATGCCCGGCGCCACCTGCGCCGCCCCCGGGTGCGACAGGTCCAGCGCGACCTTGCCCCGCGTCAACCCGTGGTGCTCCAGACGCTGGCGTATCAGTTGCGGAAAGTCCGAGAACTCGAACTCGTACATCTCCATCTGATGGCCTTCGGCTCGCACGCGCGAGGCGTCCATGGCCCAGTAAATGAACTCGCAATGCCCGTCGGCGGTGACCAGCACGGCGCCGCGCCAGGGCATGAACGCGCCGCTCAGGTAATGCAGCGCGCCCTGGCGGGTGCCCAGGTAGGCGTCAAAGCCGAGTTCGCGCGCGTGCTGGGCGACGCGCTTGCGGCGGGCCTGAAAATCGATGGACTGCATGTGTCACTCCTCTTTGGGGATTCAGGAAACCGATGCGCCGGAAGCCTTGACCACGGGCGCCCACTTCTCGGTTTCGTCGGCGGTGAAGCGGGCGAAGTCGTCGGGCTTGCTGGCTACAGGGTCGGCGGCCTGCGAGACCAATTGCTCGCGCACGCGGGGATCAGCCAGCGCCCGGGCGATTTCCTGCTGCAGGCGTTCGACGATGGGACGCGGCGTGCCGGCGGGCGCGAACACGCCTATCCAGGACGTCATGGCGTAGCCAGGCAGGGTTTCGGCCACGGTCGGCACGTCGGGCGCGGCCGGGGAACGCTGCGGACCGGTCACGGCGATGGCGCGCAGCTTGCCGGCCTTGATCAGGGGCTGGGCGATGACCAGGCTGTCGAAGGCCAGGTCGGCCTGCCCGCCGATCACGTCGGTGAGCGCGGGCAGGCTGCCCTTGTAAGGGATGTGCTGCATCTGCACGCCCGCCATCTCGTTGAATAGCTCGCCGGACATGTGCATGGAAGTGCCGCTGCCGCCCGAGGCGCGGTTGAGCTTGCCGGGGTTGGCTTTGGCGTAGGCGATCAGGTCCGCCACCGAGTAGATGGGCAGCTTGGGGTTGACCACCACGACCAGCGGATACGACACGACCTGCGTTACCGCCGCGAAGTCCTTCAGCGGCTGGAACGGCATGGACTTGTACAGGGTCTGGTTGATGGCGTTGGTGCCTATCGTGCCCATCAGGATGGTGTAGCCGTCCGGGGCCGACTTGGCCACGGCGTCCGCGCCGATGTTGCCGCCCGCTCCGGGCTTGGCCTCGACGATGACCGACACGCCCATGCTCTGGGTCATGCGTTCAGCCAGCAGCCGGGTGACGATTTCAGTAGGACCGCCAGCCGCGGCGGGCACCACGAAGCGAATGGGCTTGCTGGGATAGGCCTCGGCCGCGCTGGCGGCGGAAGTGGCCGCCACCCCCGCCGCCAGGGCGTATGCGCCCAAGGCGCTCAATAGTCTCCTGCACATGGCATGTCTCCGTTGTTGCGGGACGTACCGGGCGGGTGCCCTGGCCGACCCATCTAATTAACGAACAATTGTTCGCTAATTCGCATTTTATGGAGATTGCCGCGGATGTCAAACTACAATCGAGCCTCCAACGACAAGACCGCCGATACATGGACACGACATTGCCGGAACCGAAAGAAAGGAAAGAGGAGTTTCTGGACAGCCTGGCCAACGGCCTGCAATTGCTGCAGATCTACGCCACGGGCGTGGCCAGCGTGACCGTGCAGGAAGCTGCCGAACAGCTGGACGTGACGCGCGCGGCATCGCGGCGCATCCTGCTGACGCTGGAAAAGCTGGGCTATGTGCGCCAGGACGGCAGGGATTTCTCGCCCACGCCCAAGGTCATGGACCTGGGATACGCCTATTTCGCTTCGCTCAGCCTGCCCAAGCTGACCCGCGCGACCATGCGCGAAGTCGCGCAGACCGTGGGCGAAACCTGCTCGCTGGGCGTGCTGGACCGGCAACACGTCGTATTCCTGGCGCGCGAGGAAGGCCCCAAGCTGCTCAAGCTGGACCTGTCGGTAGGCAGCCGCCTGCCCGCCTACGCCCATTCGCTGGGCCGCACGCTGCTATCCACGCTGGATGACGAAGCGCTCGACGAGTATCTGGAAAACGCGGACCTCAAGCGCCTGACGCCCTACACGACGGTGTCGCGCAGCGCCCTGCGCAAGCTGATCCGGCAGGTGCGCCAGGACGGCTACTGCATTTCGGTCAGCGAATTGGTGGACGGTTTCGCGGGCGTGGCCGTGCCGCTGTACAACCACGAGGGCAAGGCCGTGGCGGGCTTGAGCGTCAGCATGGTGCTTGGATCGCGCTCGCCAGACGAGTTGAAGCGCCAGCATCTGCCCGCCCTGCAACACGCAGCCGCCACCATCCGCGACATGATGCCGCGCAGCACGATCTAATCTGGATCTGGCGGCCGGACGGCCTCAGCCGCCCTGCTCGCCCAGCAAGGCTTTCAGTGCGTCTTCGTCCAGCACCGCCACGCCCAATTCCTGCGCCTTGGCGAGCTTGCTGCCGGAATCTTCGCCGGCCACCAGATAGGCCGTCTTCTTGGACACCGAACCGCTGACCTTGCCGCCGGCGGCCTGGATGCGCATCGAGGCTTCTTCGCGCGTCCAGTTGGGCAGGGTGCCGGTCAGCACGAAGGTCTTGCCGGCCAGGGTGGTCGCTTGCGGCGCCGCCTCGGCCACGGGATTCACGCCCTGCGCCTTGAGCTGTTCGATCACGTCGCGGTTGTGCTGCTCGGCGAAGAAGCGGCGAATCGAGGCCGCCACCACCGGACCCACATCGGGCACGGAGGACAAGGCGTCCTCATCGGCGTCCATGATGGCGTCGATGCTGCCGAAATGGCGCGCCACGTCGCGCGCCGTGGTTTCGCCCACGTGGCGGATGCCCAGCGCGTACAGCAGGCGGTTCAAGGCCGGCGCGCGCGCCTTGTCGATGGCGGCCACCAGGTTGTCGGCGGACTTCTGGCCCATGCGGTCCAGCCCCACCAACTCCAGCGGGCGCAGGCTGTACAGGTCAGCCAGGGTCTTGACCCGGCCGCTGTCGACCAGTTGGTCCACCAGCTTCTCGCCCAGGCCTTCGATATCCAGCGCCTTGCGGCTGGCGGCATGCCAGAGCGTCTGCTTGCGCTGCGCGCCGCAGAACAGGCCACCGGTGCAGCGCGCGATGGTCTCGTCTTCCAGGCGTTCGATGGCGGAGCCGCAAATCGGACAGGCCGTGGGCATGACGAATTCGCGCGCGTCGTCCGGCCGCTTTTCCAGCACCGGGCCCAACACTTCGGGAATCACGTCGCCCGCGCGGCGCACGATGACCGTATCGCCGATGCGCACGTCCTTGCGGCGGATCTCGTCTTCGTTGTGCAGCGTGGCGTTGGTGACGGTGACCCCGCCCACGAACACCGGCTTCAGGCGCGCGACCGGCGTGATGGCGCCGGTGCGGCCCACCTGCACCTCGATATCGAGCAAGGTGGTAGTGGCCTCTTCGGCGGCGAACTTGTGCGCCAGCGCAAAGCGCGGCGCACGCGCCACGAAGCCCAGCACCTTTTGCGCCGGCAGCGAGTCCACCTTGTAGACCACGCCGTCGATGTCGTAGGGCAGCTCGGGCCGCAGCTTGCCGACCTTTGCGTAGAAGGCCATCAGGCCCTCGGCGCCGCTGGCGCGGTGGTTGTGCTTGACGTTGACCGGCAGGCCCAGCGAGGCCAGCCAGTCCAGCATGGCGCCATGGGATTTCTCGGGCAATTGCGAGGCCTCGGCCGCACCCGCCGACGCTTCGGCGAACAGGCCGCCTTGCGTGCCCGCCAAGCCCTGTACCTCGCCCCAGCCATAGGCGAAGAAGCGCAGCGGCCGCTTGGCGGTGATGCGCGGATCCAGCTGGCGCAGGCTGCCCGCGGCAGCATTGCGCGGATTGACGAAGACTTTTTCGTCGCGCTTGGCCTGGGCCTGGTTCAGTTTTTCGAAATCGGCGCGGTTCATCAGGACTTCGCCGCGGACTTCCAGCACCTTGGGGAACGTCCCCTTGAGCTGCAGCGGAATCGCCTTGATGGTGCGGATATTCGAGGTAACGTCCTCGCCGGTCTGGCCGTCGCCGCGGGTGGCGGCCTGCACCAGGCGGCCATCCTCGTAGCGCAGGCTGATCGCCAGCCCGTCCAGCTTGAGTTCGCAGAAGTAATCGGCTTGCTGCGCCGGACCCAGCAGGCCCGCGCCGCGCAGCGTGTCGGTGACGCGGCGGTCGAAAGCCGCCACGTCCTCTTCGTCGAAGGCGTTGCCCAGCGACAGCATCGGCACCATGTGGCGCACGCTGCCAAAGGCGGAGACGGGCGCCGCGCCCACGCGCTGCGTGGGCGACTCCGGCGTCACCAGTTCCGGATGCTCGGCCTCCAGGGCCTGCAGTTCGCGCATCAGTCCGTCGTACTCGGCATCCGAGATCGACGGTTCGTCGTAGACGTAATAGCGAACGTTGTGCTGTTCGATTTCGGCGCGCAAGCGCGCCGCGGCCTGCGCCGCGCTTTCACCGCCAGACGTGCTGTTCATTTACGCAAACACCCTTAGGGCGCGCTCGCTGCCGGCGGGCAGGCCCGCTTGTTCAAGCTGGCCGAACAGCACCTGGAGGCGCTCGTCGATGACCGTTTCCGAACCATCGGCCAGCGGCTTGCCCTGATCGTCGACCAGGTCCGCGCGCAGGCGGGCAGCCAGGTCGCGGCCCACATCGACCATGCGGCCGAAAGCGCGCTCGTCCGCCGGGCTGCAGGGCACGTCCAGCAGCAGGTACAGGCGTTCGATTCCGCCCATGCCGGCATCGAACGCCGCGCCGTCGCCGCGCGCCAGGGTGAAGCGGGCCACGCCATTTTCCGCCGGCCAGGCCAGGCGGCTGCCGTCCGAGACGAAACCGAGGTCGCGCGCCACCGACAGCACTTCGGCGGCGGGTTGGGCCGTGCCCAGCAACAAGGTCAGGCCGACCTGGGTATCCAGGGCGGCGCAGGTGTCGTCCAGGCGGGCGCCTTGCTCCAGAACGGCCTGCTGGTCCGGACCTTCAATGGTGGCGTCGAAGCGCTCGGCCATGTCCTGGGCGCGGGCCCAGGCTTGGGACCATTCGATGGCGGTCAGCGGACCGCTGCGGTTGGCCAGCAGCACGGCCAGTTGCATGGACGCATAGGATTCGCCGGCATGGACACGCGCACGGTGGCGGCGCTGGTCGGTTTCCGCGAACACGCGCATGGGCTTGCGGCCGACGTGGCGCAGGCTTTGCATGTAGGGCAGCAAGTCGGCGCCGCGCACGGTGTCGGCGAAGTTGATCTCGATGACCACTTCGCAGGCGGGATCGGGTTCTTCGGTATCGTCGGCATCGCTGCCGGGATCGACCGGCGCCGGCTGGCCGGGCTGGGCACGAGGGGTCTCGCCGCCCATGCCGGGTTCGCGGCGCGCCGCCGCGGCGCCCGCAGCCGACGCAGCGCCGGTTGCCGCGCCCGCCCCCAACAGCGGATCCTGTTCGGTGGAGGGGAAATGGGTCTGCATCTTGCGCCGGACACGCCGGTCCTGCCACCAGTTGAATCCCAGCACCAGCAGTATCAGCAATACGCCCAGGGCTATCAGCCCGATCTGCAAATCACTCATGTATAAATCCCGCGCCGAAACCCCGACGCCCTTCTGAATATTGGGTTTATGCCGCTTCGGAGGCCATCATCTGGACGGCCGAGTCTATGTCTACCGCAACGATACGCGAAACCCCTTGCTCTTGCATGGTTACACCGATCAGTTGCTTGGCCATCTGCATCGCGATCTTGTTGTGCGAGATGAACAGGAACTGGGTCTGCTCGCTCATGTTGGCGACCAGATTCGCGTAGCGTTCCGTGTTGGCGTCGTCCAGCGGCGCGTCCACCTCGTCCAGCAGGCAGAACGGCGCGGGGTTGAGCTTGAACAGCGCGAACACCAGGGCGGTCGCGGTCAGGGCCTTTTCGCCGCCGGACAGCAGGTGGATGGTGCTGTTGCGCTTGCCCGGAGGCTGGGCCATGACCTGCACGCCGGCGTCGAGGATTTCCTCGCCCGTCATGCTCAGCTTGGCCTCGCCGCCGCCGAACAGCTTGGGGAACAGCTCGCCGAAGTGGCCGTTGACGACGTTGAAGGTCTCTTGCAACAGCTCGCGCGTCTCGCGGTCGATCTTGCGGATGGCGTCCTCGAGGGTCTCGATGGCGCTCATCAGGTCCTGGTTTTGCGAATCCAGGAAGCCCTTGCGCTCGCGCGAGGTGTTCAATTCGTCCAGCGCGGCCAGGTTGACCGAGCCCAGGGATTCGATCTGGCGCGAAATGCGGCCCACTTCGGACTGCAGCCAGCTGGCGCGGCGCCATTCGTCGGACTGGTTGGCCAGGTCCTGGGCCAATGCCTCGCGGTCGACTTCGCGCGCATTCAGCTGTTCGGTGAACTGCTCCTCGGCCAGGCGGGCGGCCTGTTCCTGCAACTGCAATTCCATGATGCGGGCGCGCCGCGGTTCCAGCGTCTGTTCCTGCTGCAGGCGGTCTTCGTCCGCGCCGCGCAGCAGGGCCGCCAGGTTTTCGAGTTCCTGGCGCGCGCGCGACAGCGCTTCCTCGCGCTCGGCGCGCGCTTCCAGGGCGTCCTGCAGGCCGGCTTGGGAGGCCGAGGCGTCCAGCTCGGCCAGGTCCACCAGCAACTGCTCCAATTCGACGCTGCCGCGTTGGCTCTGGTCGGCGGCCAATTGCTGGTTGCGCTGCAGGTCGGTGATGCGGACCTGGATGCCGCGTTCGGCGAATTCGGCTTCCTGGGCGGCGCGTTCGAGTTCGCGCAGGCCGGCGCGGGCCGCTTCGGCCTGGGCCGCCAGGGTTTCGCCGTCGATCTCGGCATCGGCGAAACGGGATTGGTGTTCGGCCAGCTCTTCGTCCAGAGCCTCGAAGCGGGCCTCGGCCTCTTCGCGGGCAGCGCGCAGGTCCTCTTCCTGGACCTTGATTTCTTCCAGGTCCTGGCGCAGTCGCGAGGCGCGCTCGCCGGATTGCTCGGCCTGCTGCTGCAGGCGCGAGTGCTCCAGCTGGATGTCATGCACCCGGCGAGTGACTTCCGCCACGCGCTGGCGCGCCGGGGCAATGGCCTGGGACACCTGCTGCCAGGCGACTTCGGCGCGGGCGACCGCGGCGCGCGCCTGGTCGGCAATCAGCTGCTGCGCCTTGATCTCGCGCTGCAGGTTCTCGATTTCCTGCTGGCGCGCCAACAGGCCGGCCTGCTCGGAATCCGGCGCGTAGAAGCGCACGCTGTGGGCGTCGACCAGGTGGCCGGCCTTGACCACGCAGGCACCGCCCGCGGGCAGACTGGCGCGCATGGCCAGGGCCTGGGTCACGTCGGTGGCCGTGTAGATGCCGCCCAGCCACTCGTTGAGTAGTGTGCGCAGGTCGGGATCGGTGATGCGCAGCAGGCTGGCCAAGGACGTCAGGCCGGCAGGCGCGGCGGGCGCCGGCGCCGCGACCGGCAACTGGTAGAAGGCCAGACGGGCTGGCGGCGCATCCTCGGCGAAGGCGCGGGCCCAATCCAGGTTGCGCACTTCCATGGAGGCCATGCGCTCGCGCAGGGCGGCTTCCAGGGCGGTTTCCCAACCGGGTTCGATGTGCAGCTTCTGCCACAGGCGCGACAGCCCGGCCAGCTCATGCTTGGCCAGCCAGGGTTCCAGCGCCCCCTGCTTCTGCACGTCTTCCTGCAGCTTCACCAGGGCCGACAGGCGGGCCTCCAGGCGCGCCAGGTTCTGCACGTCGGTCTGGGCGGCGGCCTGGGCGCGGCTGCGCTCGGCATCCGCTTCCGGCACGCGGCCTTCCAGGGTGGCCAGCGCTTCCTGGGCTTCCTCGAGCTGGTCCTCGCCGGCGACACGGTCGCCGGCCAGTTGCTCCAGGCGCACCGGATCAGGGCTGTGCAGTTCACGCAATTCCTGCTGCAGGCGCTCGCGGCGCTGGTCCAGCGCCTGCATCTGGCGGTCGGCGTCGCGCTGCGACTGGGCCACCAGGGCCAGATTCTGTTCGACGCGGGCCAGCGCGGCGCGCATCTCGTCGCGCCCCGAGGCGGCTTCGCGCACCCGCTGCTCCACGGCCGGCAGCGCGGCCTGGGCGTCCTCGGCCTTGGCCCGCGCCTCTTCGGTGCGGGCGGCGCCCGCGGCCAGGTCTTCCTCGGCCTGGGCGATCTGTTCGGTGCAATGTTCGCGCTGGGCGGTCCACTCGCCGATCTGCTGCTGCAGCTGGTCGCGGCGCGCCTGCAGGCGGTTGCGGGAATCGACCACGTGGCGGATTTCGGCTTCCAGGCGGCTGACCTGCGCGTTGGCCTCGTACAGCCCGCCCTGGGCGGTATGCACCGCGTCGCTGGCGGCGTAATGGGCCTGGCGGCGGGACTCCAGCGCAGCTTCGCCCGCCCGCAGGCCGGCGATGGCGGCTTCCAGCTCGTTCTGGGCCTGCGCCATCTCCTGGGCCTTCTTGGCGCGTTCTTCGCGCGCCCCGGTTTCCTTCAGGAACCACAGCGCGTGCTGCTTCTTTTCACCGTCGGCCTGGAGCTCGCGGTAGCGCGTGGCCACTTCGGCCTGCGCCTCCAGCTTTTCCAGCTGGCTGTTGAGTTCGCGCAGGATGTCTTCGACGCGGGTCAGGTTCTCGCGCGTGTCGGACAGGCGGTTTTCGGTCTCGCGGCGCCGTTCCTTGTAGCGCGACACCCCGGCCGCCTCTTCCAGGAACACCCGCAGTTCTTCGGGGCGCGCCTCGATCAGGCGGTTGATCATGCCCTGGCCGATGATGGCGTAGCCGCGGGCGCCCAGGCCGGTGCCCAGGAAGATGTCGTGGATGTCGCGGCGGCGGACCTGCTGGTTGTTGACGAAGTAGCTGCTGGTGCCGTCGCGGGTCAGCACGCGGCGCACCGCGATTTCCGCGTAGGTGCTCCACTGGCCGGCGGCGCGCCCCTCGCTGTTGTCGAACACCATTTCCACCGAGGCCCGCGCCGCCGGCTTGCGGTTGCCGGAGCCGTTGAAAATGACGTCCTGCATGGACTCGCCGCGCAGTTCCGAGGCCTTGGCCTCGCCCAGCACCCAGCGCACGGCATCAATGATGTTCGATTTTCCGCAGCCATTGGGACCCACCACACCCACCAGTTGGCTGGGCACGGGAATCACGGTGGGATCGACGAAGGACTTGAAGCCGGCGAGTTTTAGCTGAGTAAGACGCACAATACGATGACGACGGGGTGGGTTGAACGAAAGGCGTTAACGGACCTGCCGCACAGATTGCAAACCGGCCCCTGGAGGGCCGGCTTACACATGGGTCGTATGATACCGCAGGCAGTCTGTCCCCAAACGTCAGCAAGGGTCAAGACGAGTTGTCCCTGAGGCTTGCCGGCGGTCAACCCGCGGGCAAACGCTCAATGGCCGCCACCTGAGGTCCGGCTATACTCCCTGACACTTTTTTGCGCGACACATAAATTTTCACGCGGACTGGCCGGGGCCAGGCCTGAGAACGGGGACATTCTTGAAACGTGGTTTCTATCTGGTCATGGCCGCGCAGGCCTTCTCGTCATTGGCGGACAACGCGCTGTTCATTGCAGCCATCGCCTTGATACAGGAGCTGCATGGGCCGGACTGGATGGCGCCCATGATGAAGTGGTCATTCGCGCTGGCCTATGTGGTCCTGGCCGCCTTCGTCGGGGCGCTGGCGGATTCCTTCCCCAAGGGCCGCGTGATGTTCTCCACCAACGCGCTGAAGGTGGTCGGCTGCATGCTGATGTTCTCGTATGCCAGCATCGGCGTCGCCCCCCAGTACCAGACCTACCTGATCTGCGCGGCATACGCCATTGTCGGCATCGGCGCCGCGGCCTATTCCCCCGCCAAGTACGGAATCGTCACCGAAATGCTGCCCCCGACCATGCTGGTCAAGGGCAATAGCTGGATCGAGGGCCTGACGGTCTTCTCCATCATCCTGGGCACGGTGCTGGGCGGCGTGCTGATTTCGTCCTCTGTCTCCAGCGCCCTGCTCAGCCATTCCTTCATCGGCAAGCTGGTCCACACCCCGGCCGAGGCCGCGATCCTGGTCATCGCCTTCGTCTACCTGCTGGCGGCGCTGTGCAACCTGCTGATTCCGCATACCCACGTGCGCTACCCGCCGCAGCAGAAGAACCCGGTGCGGCTCATCCGCACGTTCTGGGGTTATGTCTGTGTGCTCTGGAAAGACAAGCTGGGGCAGATCTCGCTGGCCGTCACCACCCTGTTCTGGGGCGCCGGCGCCACCCTGCAGCTGATCGTCATCGAATGGGGCCGCAGCCACCTGGGATACCAACTGGACAAGGCCTCGATGCTGATGGGCGTGGCTGCGCTGGGCACGGTGGTCGGCTCCATCCTGGCGGGCCGCATTCCGCTGCGGCGCGCGCTGGCCGTGCTGCCGGTCGGCGCCGCGATGGGCCTGGTGGTGCTGCTGATGCCGCTGGTCTACTCGCCCTGGAGCGTCTACCTGCTGCTGCTGATCACGGGCGGCCTGGCCGGCTTCTTCGTGGTGCCGATGAATGCGCTGCTGCAGCATCGCGGCCACGTGCTGCTGTCGGCCGGCCATTCCATCGCCGTGCAGAACTTCAACGAACAGCTCAACATCCTGCTGATGGTCGCCATGTACACGCTGCTGCTGTGGCTGCAGTTGCCCATCAACATCATCATCGTGATCTTCGGCACCGTGGTCGCCGTGCTGATGGTGGTCTTCATGCGCTGGAGCAAGCGCAACCTGCAGGCCAACCCCGAACTGCACGACCAGATCGGCCAGGAAGGCCACGGCCGCGCGCTGGATTCCTCGCACTAGGTCGGCGCAGCGGTTCCGCAGCAACGAAAAACCGGGCCGAGGCCCGGTTTTTCGTTGTCCGCCTTTCAGTGCGCCGGGCTCAGCTCAGCCGCGCCACCGCCAGGCGCAGGTCCTGCCAGGCGCGCGCCTTCTCGCTGGGACTGCGCAGCAGGTAGGCCGGGTGGTAGCTGACGACCACCGGAATCTCCACCCCCTCGTCCGTCTTCAACTGATGGATGCGGCCGCGCAGGCTGCCTATCGTGGCGTCCGTGCCGAGCAGCGTCTGGGCGGCGAAACGGCCCAGCACCAGGATCCGCTCAGGCTTGAGCAGCGCGATCTGGCGCATCAGGTAGGGGCTGCAAGCCGCGATTTCCTCCGGCTTGGGATTGCGGTTGCCGGGCGGGCGGCACTTGATGACGTTGGTAATGAACACGTCGCGCTCGCGGCTCATGGACACCGACGACAGCATGGCGTCCAGCAACTGGCCCGAGCGGCCCACGAAGGGCTGCCCTTGCCGGTCCTCTTGCTCGCCGGGCGCTTCGCCCACCACCAGCCAGCGCGTGGGCTGGCCGCCATGGCCGAAGACCGCGTTGCGGCGGCCCTTGCACAGGCCACAGGCAGCGCAGGCGACGACCTGGTCGTGCATTTCTTCCAGCGTGGCATTGCGGATCGCTTCGGCCACGGGTACCGGTGGCGGCGGCGCAGCCTCCTCCGCCGCCTTGGGCACAGGACGCGGCGGCGGGCCGCTGCGGTTCAGGATCGAAGCCGGTATGCCGGGACGGCCGGAAGCAGGCGCGGCGGGAGCCGATGCTGCGGGAGCGGGCGCTTCAGAAACTGGCGCCGCGGCGGCCGGTGCAGCTGCTGCCGGCATTGGCGCCTCGGCGGATGGCGGCGCAAACGGCGGCGACCCGACCGCGGGCGCCTGCGCACGTTCCGTCAAAACTTCCTTGGAAACAGGGACTTGCGGTTCAACTGCGGGCCGACTAGGCGCGGGCGCCGGGCGCAGCCACAGCCGCTCCATGCCGATCTCGCGCAGCCAGATGCGCTGCAGCGGGTTGACGCGGGGCGCGGCCGATGGCGACGCTGCTGTGGGCTGGCTCATGCCGCCGCTCCGTCCGTCGCGAAACGCTTCTGCATGACCAGGGCGTCTTCCCTGCCGCCTTTTTCGGCCGGGTAATAGCCCCGCCGCACGCCGATCTGCAAATACCCGTGCCGCTTGTAGAAATTGATGGCCGACTCGTTGGACGGGCGCACTTCCAACAGCACACCCTCCATGCCGCGTTCACGCGCCTGCTGCTCGCACCAGCCGAGCAGCACGCCGCCCAGGCCCTGGCGGTGCAGCGGCTTGGCCACGGCGATCACCAGCAGGTGCGCCACGTCGGGCGCGAACATGAGGACGCAGAACCCCGCCAGCTTGCCTTCGCGCCGCAGCACCCAGGCGCCATAGCCGGCCGCCAGGGCATCAGCGAAATTGCCGCGGGTCCAGGGAAAGGCCTGCACGTGCGCCTCCAGCGCCACGACCTCGTCCAGATCGGCATCGGTCATCGGCTGGGGCACCCAGGGCGCCAACGACGGCTGGGCCTTGGGATTGCCGCCCTCCCCGCGCATGCGCTCGGCGGTGGTGAACGCCACCTTGTCGCGCACATAGAGCGGCGCGGCCAGCTCGGGCGCCACGGCCTCGCCCCGCATCCAGCCCTGCCGCGCCAGACGGGCGACGCTAGCCGCTTCTGGCCGCCGCGCGCTGTCCGCGCGGCGCCACTCTGCGGGATGCTCCATGTCGGACGCGTAGGCATCCCATGCGTCGCCAGCCAGCAGCAGTTCCAGCGGCTGGCCCGCAGCGGCCGACCAGGCCGGCAGATGATGGGCAGTCCAGGGCACGACTTCGGCCGCGGCGATAAGCAGGGGCGCCTGCAGGACTTCCCACGAGATTTCACCGTCCGCAACGCCCGCCTGGCGGTAGACGGCCAGATAGACTTCGTTCATGCGGGCATCCAGCGCCACCACGATCGCATCCGCCGGCGTCGCCTCCACCTGTGCGGCGACCGCCTGATGAGAGACAATGGGAAGTACCGGGATGCCCAGGCCCAGGCCCATGCCTTGAGCCACTCCGCAGGCCACCCGCAGGCCGGTGAATCCGCCCGGACCCTGGCCAAAAGCCACCGCATGCAAGGCGGCAGGCGCCAGTCCGGACTCCGCCAGCAGCTCGTTGGCCATGGGCAAGAGCCGTTCCGCGTGCTCCTGGGAACCTTCATGCTCCCTGACGCTGACCTCCAGGCGGCCATCGACCGCCCGCAACAGGGCCACGCCGCAACGGGACGAAGAGGTTTCCAAAGCCAGCAGGTTTAGTTCCATAGATGCAGATTGTACGAAATACCGTGAGTCCGCCCCCGGTTATCAGGCTGATGCCGGGGGGATTTCAACCATGGTTCGCAATGTGTAATATCTTGTGAACGCCCACTAGCCGCTGGTTCTCGCCACTGTTACATTTCCGGCCATGAATACGCAAAACACCACTCCCACCCGAAAAATCCTCGTCGTCGACGATGATCCGCGCTTGCGCGATTTGCTGCGTCGGTATTTATCCGAGCAGGGATTCAACGTTTTCGTTGCCGAAGACGCCAAAGAGATGGGCAAACTCTGGCAACGCGAGCATTTCGACCTGCTCGTGCTGGATCTGATGCTGCCCGGGGAAGATGGCCTGTCCATCTGTCGCCGGCTGCGCGGTGGTCACGACAATACCCCCATCATCATGCTGACGGCCAAGGCGGAAGAAATCGACCGCATCGTCGGCCTGGAAATGGGCGCGGACGATTACCTGTCCAAGCCGTTCAATCCCCGGGAACTGCTGGCGCGGATCAACGCGATCCTGCGCCGCCGCGGCACCGAGGAACATCCCGGCGCCCCCAGCCAGGAAAACGAATCCATCGCCTTCGGCCCCTACACGCTGAACCTGTCCACCCGCACGCTCACGCGCAACGGCGAACAGGTGCCGATCACCACCGGCGAATTCTCGGTGCTGAAGGTGTTCGCCCGCCATCCCAAGATCCCGCTGTCGCGCGACAAGCTCATGGAACTGGCGCGCGGCCGCGAATACGAAGCCTTCGATCGCAGCCTGGACGTGCAAATCTCGCGCCTGCGCAAGCTGATCGAGCCGAACCCGTCCAAGCCCGTATTCATCCAGACCGTCTGGGGTCTCGGATACGTGTTTGTGCCGGACGGTGGTAGCTGACCGACTCGCCCGCCCCGGGCAGGAGCGCAGCCTCGTGCCCCGCTTGCGCAGAACCTTCAGGAACCTGACATCACGTTTGCGGCTCGGCTTGTTCGGCCGCACGTTCCTGTTGCTCGCCGCGCTGATGCTCGTCTCCCTGGGCGCGTGGCTACAAGTATTTTTCAGCATGGAGCTGGGACCGCGCGCCAATCAAATGGCGCAGCGGGTGATCACGGCCGTCAATATCACGCGCACCGCGCTGATCTATTCGCATAACGACGAACGCAGCAAGCTCCTGCTGGACCTGGCCACCAACGAAGGCATCCAGGTCTATCCGCGCGAGGTCACCGACTTCGCCGAAGCCCTCCCCGACGACGATTACTGGCAACGCGTTGCCCAGCACATCCGCACGCGCTTCGGCCCGGAAACGCAGATCGCCTGGGGCGTCAACCAGGTGCCCGGCTTCTGGGTCAGTTTCCAGATAGAAAAAGACCTCTACTGGCTGGTGTTCGAGCGCGAGCAGATCGGCCTGACGGGCGGGATCGAATGGCTGGGCTGGGGCGCCACGGCGCTGCTGCTGTCCCTGGTGGGAGCCGCGGTCAGCGTGGGCTTCGTCAACCGGCCGCTGTCGCGGCTGGCCCGGGCCGCCCAGGTGCTGTCGCGGGGCGAAAACCCCGCGCCCCTGCCGGAACAGGGGCCGCTGGAGATCCGCGACCTGAACGCCTCGTTCAACCGCATGGCCAAGGACCTGAGGCAGGCCGAGGCCGACCGCGAACTGATGCTGGCGGGGATCTCGCACGATCTGCGCACGCCGCTGGCGCGCATGCGGCTGGAAATCGAGCTGAGCGGGGTGTCCGAGGACGCCCGCCAGGCCATCGACGAAGATCTGGGCCAGATCGACCACAGCATCGGCCAATTGATGGAGTACGCGCGCCCCGCCGGCACGCTGCCGCAACTGGCCACGGACATCTCCGCGGTGCTGGCGGAACTCTACGAACGTGAACGCAGCCATACCGCATCGCTGGGCGGAGAGCTGGACGCCACGCTTGAACCTGGCCTGCGCGCCCGCATCACGGCGCTGGACCTCAAGCGCGTGGTCAGCAATCTGATCGAGAACGCCCGCCGCTACGGCCGTTCCAGCGACGGCATGGCGCATCTCGTCATGACACTGCAAGCTGAAGGCTCCATGATCGCGATCGAGGTATCCGACCGCGGTCCCGGCATCGCCCCCGAGGACGTCGATCGCCTGCTGCGGCCGTTCTCGCGCGGCGAGGCGGCACGCACCGGCGTCAGCGGCGCGGGACTGGGCCTGGCCATCGTCGAACGCCTGCTCAAGCACGTGGGCGGCTCACTGCGGATGCTGCCCCGCGAAGGCGGCGGCCTGACCGCAAGGATAGAGTTGCCCAAAGCGAAGTTTAGGAATTATCAATTAGACAACGATAATCCATAGCGTAGAATTTATGGTTTGAGGCACAGCCTTAATTCCACCAACAACTGGGAGTAAACATGAAAACTGTTGGCGACAAACTCGAACCCTTCAAGGTCACCGGCGTCAAGCCCGGCTTCAACCAGCACGAAGAAAACGGCGTGTCGGCGTTTGAAGACATCACCGAAAGCTCGTTCCCCGGCAAGTGGAAGGTCATCTACTTCTACCCGAAAGACTTCACGTTTGTTTGCCCGACCGAAATCGTCGGCTTCAACAAGCTGGCCAAGGATTTCGAAGACCGCGACGCCGTCCTGCTGGGCGGTTCGAGCGACAACGAATTCGTCAAGCTGGCTTGGCGCCGTGAGCACCCGGACCTGAACAAGCTGGGTCACTACCAATTCGGCGACACCACCGGCGCCCTGATCGACCAGCTGGGCGTGCGTGAAAAGGGTGCTGGCGTTGCCCTGCGCGCCACCTTCATCGTTGATCCGGACAACACGATCCAGCACGTTTCGGTGAACAACCTGAACGTCGGCCGTAACCCGGAAGAAGTTCTGCGTCTGCTCGACGGTCTGCAAACCGACGAGCTGTGCCCGTGCAACCGTACGGTTGGCGGCGCTACGCTGTAATTTCCAGCCCGGCCCGGGACCCGCTAGCGGGTCCTGCGCTGGGCTTTAACTGCTCTAGATTATAGGTAAAAGCTATGGAATTTCTTACGACCATTAAGGAACAACTGCCGGATTGGGCCAAGGATATCCGCCTGAATCTGGACGCCGTGATCGCCCGTTCGACCCTGGCTCCCGAAGATGCCGTCGGCGCCGCCCTGTCCGCCGCCTACGCCGCGCGCAGCCCGGTGCTGGTCGAAGCCTTCAAGAGCGGCCTGTCGGAAGGCGACGCCAACGCCGCGCTGACGGCCTCGGCCCTCATGGGCATGAACAACACCTGGTATCCCTACGTCGAAATGACCGGCGACGCCCAATTGAAGAGCCTGCCGGCCCAACTGCGCATGAACGCCTACGCCACCCACGGCGGCGTGGACAAAAAGCGCTTCGAGCTGTTCGCGCTGGTGGCCTCCATCATCGGCAAGTGCCATTTCTGCGTGGCTTCGCACTACGAGAACCTGAAGAACGACGGCCTGTCGACCGAACAGCTGCGTGACGCCGGCCGCATCGCCGCCGTGGTCAACGCCGCCGCCCTGGCGCTGGCTGCCCAAGGCAAGTAAACAGCCTCGCGCAATAAAAAACCCGCCTGCGATACATGCGCAGGCGGGTTTTTGTTATGCAGGACCGTCGATCGCTTATTTCTTCGGCATGCTCGACGTGGTGGGCAGGCCGTTCGCGGCCCAGGCCTCGACGCCGCCGCGGTACCAGTACACGGTCCAGCCCAGCGTGCCGGCGCGCAGCGCCGCGTTGTAGGCGGAACGATCGTTCATGCCCGCGCCCAGGATCACGACGGGCGCCTTGCGATCGCCGCCGTTGTTCTTCAACAGCCAAGCGTCGAAGCCTTGTTGCAGGTGATCCGTGACGCTGCCATCCGAACCCGCATCCGCCAGCGGATAGCCGATGGGCACCGTGTCGCGCAGCCCGCTGGTGTCGACGATCAGGAGATTCTTGTCTTTCTTGATCATCCCGACCAGATCGGCGGTCGTGATCACCTGGGCGCGGTAGATCTTGTTAGGCGTCGGACCCTTGTACGGCGCGGTGAACAGCATGGTCGTGGCAGGCACGCCAAAGTCTTTCAGTTCGTCGATGGCGCTGGCAGGCAGGCCCTGCCCCGGCGCTGCCGCTGGCTGCTGACGCGGCGCGGCCGAGCCTGGGGCGCCGCCGCCCTGGGCCGCGACCTCGCCGCCCACGGTGCCCATCTCGATGTCGGAAATCATCACCGCGATGTTTTCGATCAGTTCATAGCACATGGTGATCGAGCCTTCGCGCGGGCTGTACCAGGCATTGAGCTGGCCGCAGTCCTTGAACACCACGTTGATCGGGCGCGGCAGCACGTAGCGTTCGCCCAGCAGCTTGATGTTGTTCGAGATCGCTTCGGACAGATTGTTCGCAAACAAGTTGCCGATCTTGCGCTTGGACGGCTGGAACACCACCTTCACCGGCGCACCGGGCGCATTCACCGGCTGCTGGCCTTCGGGCGTCCAGGTGCCCACGCGTGTGTGAGGCGCCAGGATCTTGTTCCAGGCGCGATTCTGCTTGTTGAATTCATCCGCGCAACGCGCCCGGGTCCGGTCCTCCAGCCCGACGTGTTTGGCAATGGACTCGAACACGGCAGGGTTGCCGCCGTACATGATGCAGAGCATGTTGCGAAAGCGCTTCAGGTCGCCAGTGTGCTCGTCTTGCCAGGCCGAGGAGGCGTCGGCCCCCCTGCGTTCGGCCACCTTGCCGCTGTAGTACCACTGCAAGGCCGCGTACTTCGCCGCGTCCTGCGCCATCGTGTTCACTTCCTTGTTGTCCGACGGATACATGGTCGGCTCGACGATCTGCAGCGCCGAGTAGATGTCGACCGCGTCCTCTTCCGCCCCCGTCGAGGGCAGCTCCAGCTCGCCGATCAGCGCGTGCCCGAACTCGTGCATGAAGATGCTGCGCATGATGCCGATGTACACCGACACGATGCGCATGGTGTCGCCGCCAAAACGCGGATAGGGGCCTTCCCCCGGCAAGGCCGGGTTGTAGTCGCCGCCGCCCTGTCCAGCGGCCGGAGCCGGCGCCTGGGGTTTTTGCGCCGTGCCCCCGCCTGCGTTGCCGCCGCGCGCGGGCAAGGTGCCGGCCGCCGGCGCCGCGCCGGATTGGCCGCCTGTCATCGTGATCTTGAAGTCGGCAACGCCGAAGGTGCCTACGTCGTAGGCCATGATGCCCAGCTCGGCGCCCGTGGCGGGCTCATTGCTGACATCGCCGATCTGCTGGCCGTTCACGATGAAACGGGCCGCGCCGGGCAGTTCGACCACTCTGATGCGGTCGGTACCGTCCAGCTTCGCTATGTTGGGCAGCGACGCGATGTCGCGGCGATTCTGGCCCTGCAGACAGAACAGCAGCGTGTTCTTGTCGGCCGTGAGTTCGAGCAGGCACAGGCTCTTGTTGGCGCGGTTGCTCAGCGCCACGCCGATGGACGCTTTCGGATTCGGAGACTTGACGACCACATTGACGTCGGTCACCCGGCCCGATTCCGGCGCCGGCCCGACATTCATGTACAGGGTCTGTTCGCTGTCGGCCTTGTTCGCATTGTGCAGGGTGAACCAGCCATCCTGCACGCCAGCGGTCCAGCCCTCCAGCATCTGCTGCTTGACCGCGCCGGCCAGCGGGCCCAGCTGCTGCTCGTACTGCGCATGCGCGGGCAGGCTTACCGCGCTGAAGATGGAAGCCAGGGCGATGCCACGTAAATGCATCCGAATGTCTCAGTAGTCGAATTGAAGTAGCGCAGAATATGCCAGATCAATTCGACCCGCTTATTCATTTGTTAAAGATGTATCCAAACTAAATGAGCAGCGGAAAAGCGCCTTCGGTCGTGTTGCGCGGAGCCCTCGCGCAAACTAGGAAGCCGCACGCGCCAGCAAGGCCACTACCGTCGCCGCAATGCCTTCCTTGCGACCCAGGTAGCCCAGGCCCTCATTGGTCTTGGCCTTGATGTTGACCTCGGTTTCGGCCAGGCCGGTGTCGGCGGCGATGTTCTTCACCATGGCCGGCGCGTGCGGACCGATCTTGGGCGCCTGCGCGTGCAGCGTGGCGTCGATGTTCACCGGTTCCCAGCCCGCGGCGCGCACGCGCGCCATGGCCTCGCGCAGCAGCACGCGGCTGTCTGCGCCCTTGAAGGCCGGATCGGTATCCGGAAAGTGGCGGCCGATGTCGCCCAGGCCGGCGGCGCCCAGCAACGCATCGGTAATGGCGTGCAACAGCACGTCCGCATCCGAATGCCCAAGCAGGCCATGCGAGTGGGGAATCGTGACGCCGCCGATGATCAGCGGACGGCCCTCGACCAGCGCATGCACGTCGAAACCCTGGCCGACGCGGAAAGGAATACTCATAGCCATTTTTCCATCAGTTCGAAATCGTCCGGCCATGTCACCTTGAAATTGCGCATGGCGCCGGGTACCAGCAGTGGTGCGTAGCCGGCCGCCTCGATGGCCGAGGCCTCGTCGGTGACCGCCGCGCCGCTCACGGAAGCTGCCGTCAGCGCATCGCGCAGCACGCCGGCTCGGAACATCTGCGGGGTCTGCGCCAGCCACAGGCCATTGCGGTCCAACGTGCGCTCTACGCGCTCATGGCCGCCCTTGACGGTGTCCGCCACGGGCAGCGCCAACAGGCCGCCCACGGGATCAGCCAGGCAGGCGTCGATCAGCCGGCCCAGGGCAGCCATCGGCAAGCCGGGGCGCGCGGCGTCGTGCACCAGCACCCAGGCGTCGTCGGCCACGCCGCTGTCGGCCAGCGCGCCGGCCACGGTATCCGCGCGGGTCGCCCCACCGCAGGCTCGCCACACGGTGCGCGGCAGGCCGGCCAGGGCCGCATCCACCCAGCCGTCGCCGGGCGTCACGGCCACGCGCACCTGCGAGATGCGCTCGTCGGCCAGCAGCGCACATACCGCGTGGCGCAGCATGGGCTGTCCGGCCAGCGGACGGTATTGCTTGGGCACGGTTTCATGCCCGGGCCGGCTGGCGCGGGCCCCTACGCCCGCAGCGGGCACGATTGCAATGAGAGAGGCAGACATGGTGCGGTGATTTTATAATCTTCCGCTTGATGCCTGCTTCCAGCCTGATGCCCGCCCCCTCTACCTCCGCCCCAGCCGCGCCTCCCGTCCCCGCGACGGCCCCTACCCTGTCCGCGCTGAAGGCCGGCGCGCGCTATGCCCAGCCGCGCCCGCCGGGCTCCGGCGACGCCTGGCTGCTGGCGGACCTGGCGCGGCAAGCATCGGCGCCGCTGGTGATCCTGACGGCCGAGCCCGTCGAGGCCCAGCGCCTGGCCGAGGAAATCCAGCTGTTCGCCCCGGACCTGCGGGTGCGCCAGCTGCCCGACTGGGAAACGCTGCCCTACGACGCCTTCTCGCCGCACCAGGACCTGATTTCGGAGCGCCTGCACACGCTGCACTCACTGATGACGAAGTCGGTGGACGTGCTGACGGTGCCGGTCACCACCGCGCTGTACCGGCTGGCGCCGCCCTCGTTCCTGGCGGCCTACACCTTTTCCTTCAAGCAGAAGGACAAGCTCAACGAAGCCGCGCTGCGCGCCCAGTTGACGCTGGCCAACTACAACCATGTCACCCAGGTGACCGCGCCGGGCGAGTTCTGCCTGCGCGGCGGACTGATCGACCTGTTCCCCATGGGTTCGGTAGTGCCCTACCGCCTGGACCTGTTCGACGACGAAATCGAGACCATCCGCAGCTTCGATGTGGACACGCAGCGCAGCTTGTATCCGGTGCGCGAAGTGCAGCTCCTGCCCGGCCGCGAGTTCCCCATGGACGAGGACGCGCGCAACCGTTTCCGGGCGCGCTTCCGCGAGGTCTTCGAGGGCGATCCGTCGCGCGCCCTGCCCTACAAGGACATCGGCAACGGCATCCCGTTCGCCGGCGTCGAGTACTACCTGCCGCTCTTCTTCGAAGAAACGGCGACCCTGTTCGACTACCTGACACAAGGCACGGTCACCGTCACCGTGGGCGACATCGACGACACCATCCAGCGCTTCAACCAGGACACTTCGAGCCGCTACGGCTTCCTGAAAAGCGACCGCGAACGGCCGGTGCTGCCGCCGCCCGAGCTGTTCCTGGACAACGAGACGCTCTACGCCCGGCTGAAGGACTTCCGCCGGCTGTCGCTCACTGCCGGCCAGCCGCACCCCGACTTCCGCGCCGCGCCCGACGTGAGCGTGGCGCGCCGCTCCGAGGATCCCATCGCCAAGCTGCGCGCGCTGGTGCAAGGCGGCCAGACGCGCGTGCTGCTGTGCGCCGACTCCGCCGGCCGGCGCGAGACCCTGGTGCAGATGCTGAACGAGTTCGGCGTCACCCCGGACGCGCAGCCCGACAGCATCGAAGCCTTCCTGGCCTCGGACGCCCATTTCGGCATCGTCGCCGCGCCGCTGTCCACCGGCTTCGGACTGCCCCAGGCCAATCTGGCCTTCCTCACCGAAAACGACCTGTACCCCGGCCTGGCCACCACCGGCCGCCGCGGCAAGCGCGACCAGGAACGCGCCAGCAACGTCGAAGCCATGGTGCGCGACCTGTCCGAGCTGCGCGCGGGCGACCCCGTGGTTCATGCGCAGCACGGCATCGGCCGCTACCACGGCCTGGTCAACATGGACATGGGCGAAGGCGGGATGGAATTCCTCCATCTCGAATACGCCAACGGCAGCACCCTGTACGTGCCGGTGTCGCAGCTGCACGTGATCGCCCGCTACAGCGGCGCCGATCCGGAGGCCGCGCCCCTGCACCAGCTGGGCTCCGGCCAATGGGACAAGGCGCGCCGCAAGGCCGCCCGCCAGGTCCGCGACACCGCGGCCGAACTGCTGGCCCTGTATGCCCAGCGCGCCGCGCGCGAGGGCTACGCCTTCAATCTGCCGCTCAACGACTACCAGGCTTTCGCCGAAGGCTTCGGCTTTGAAGAAACGGTCGACCAGGCCGCCGCCATCGAAGCCGTCATCGCCGACATGACCTCCGGCCGCCCCATGGACCGCCTGGTCTGCGGCGACGTGGGCTTCGGCAAGACCGAGGTCGCCCTGCGCGCCGCCTTCCTGGCCGTGGCCAACGGCAAGCAGGTCGCCCTGCTCTGCCCCACCACGCTGCTGGCCGAGCAGCACGCCCAGACCTTCTCCGACCGCTTCGCCGACTGGCCCGTGAAGGTGGTGGAGCTGTCGCGCTTCCGCTCGGCCAAGGAAGTGTCCGCCGCCGTCGAAGGCATCAACGACGGCCGCGTGGACATCGTCATCGGCACCCACAAGATCCTGTCCAAGGACGTGAAGTTCAAGCGCCTGGGCCTGGTCATCATCGACGAGGAACACCGCTTCGGCGTGCGCCAGAAGGAAGCGCTGAAGGCGCTGCGGGCCGAGGTCGACGTGCTGACCCTGACCGCCACGCCCATCCCGCGCACGCTGGGCATGTCGCTGGAAGGCATACGCGACTTCTCCGTCATCGCCACCGCGCCGCAGAAGCGCCTGGCCATCAAGACTTTCGTGCGGCGCGAAGACGGCAGCACCCTGCGCGAAGCGCTCTTGCGCGAACTCAAGCGCGGCGGCCAGTGCTACTTCCTGCACAACGAAGTCGAGACCATCCACAACCGCCGCGCCCGACTGGAAGAACTGGTGCCCGAGGCCCGCATCGCGGTGGCGCACGGCCAGATGCCCGAGCGCGAGCTGGAACAGGTGATGAAGGGCTTCTATCAGCAGCGCTACAACGTGCTGTTGTGCACCACCATCATCGAAACCGGCATCGACGTGCCCAGCGCCAACACCATCGTGATCCACCGGGCGGACCGCTTCGGGCTGGCCCAGCTGCACCAGTTGCGCGGCCGGGTCGGGCGCTCCCATCACCAGGCCTATGCCTACTTGCTGACGCCGGGCGAAGACGCCATCACCAACAACGCCAAGAAGCGCCTGGAAGCCATCCAGGCCATGGAAGAGCTGGGCTCAGGCTTCTATCTGGCCATGCACGACCTGGAGATCCGGGGCACGGGCGAGGTGCTGGGCGATTCGCAGTCGGGCAACATCCAGGAAGTGGGTTTCTCGATGTACAACGAGATGCTCAACGAAGCCGTCCGCGCACTGCGCGCCGGCGAAGAACCCGACCTGGATGCCCCCTTCAACCTGGCCTGCGAAGTCAACCTGCACGCCCCGGCGCTGCTGCCGTCCGACTATTGCGCCGATGTCCATGCCCGCCTGGGCATTTACAAGCGCCTGGCGCACGCCGCGGACGAAGACGACCTGATCCACATCCAGGAAGAACTGATCGACCGCTTCGGCAAGCTGCCCGAGGCCGCGCAGACGCTGCTGGCCACGCACCGCCTGCGCCTGGCCGCCCAGCCCCTGGGCATCGTCAAGATCGACGCCAGCGAAACCCAGGCGCTGCTGCAATTCGGCCCCAAGACCTCGGTCGATCCGGCCAAGATCATCGAACTGGTGCAGCGCCAACGCCACATCAAACTGGCGGGACAGGATAAATTGCGGGTTGAGATCAAGGCCGCGCAGATCCCGGCCCGCGCCGACGCCGTCCGCGCCGTGCTGCGCGCCCTGAAGTAACCGTCCAACCACACTGATTTTTATGACTACCCATCACCTTGTCGTCCAATCCCCCGGCCTGACCGTGGAACACGCGGAACAGCTGGCGGCCCTGGCCCAGGCGCAAGGCGTGGCGCGCATCAGCGCCACCGCCGCCCGCCTGCTCGACGTGCAGCACGACGAGACCACCCGCGCCGAAGTCGTCGCTTGGGCCGAGCGCCATGGCGTCGACTCCGCCTTCCTGCCCGCGGGCCTGAAGCTGTCGGCCTGCAAGGTGCTGGCCATGGACATGGACTCCACGCTGATCAACATCGAATGCATCGACGAGATCGCCGGCGTAGCGGGCCTGAAGGACAAGGTCTCCGAAATCACCGAGGCCGCCATGCGCGGCGAAATCAAGGACTTCTCGGAAAGCCTGCGCCGCCGCGTCGCCCTGCTCGAAGGCGTGCCAGCCGACGCCCTGGAACAGGTCTACACGGATAAGCTGCGCCTGAATCCCGGCGCCGAGCGCCTGATCACCACGGCCCAGGTCGCCGGCATCAAGGTCCTGCTGGTCTCCGGCGGCTTCACCTTCTTCACCGAACGCCTGCGCCAACGCCTGAATCTGGACAGCGCGCACGCCAACACCCTGGAAATCGCCAACGGCGTGTTGACCGGCAAGGTGTTGGGGGACATCCTGGACGCCGACGCCAAGGAAGCCCATCTGCGCGAGTTCGCCCGCCAGCACGGCGCCTCCCAGGATCAGATCATCGCCATGGGCGACGGCGCCAACGACCTGAAGATGCTGGGCATCGCCGGCTTCCCGGTCGCCTACCACGCCAAGCCGCTGGTCCGTCAGCAGACGCGCTACGCGCTCAATGTGTCGGGACTGGATGGGGTGCTGAACTGGTTCGAAAGCTGATCAGACCACACCGGGCGCCAGCCCCCGGACCCAGACATGAAAAAAGCCACCTCGCGGTGGCTTTCTTCATTGCAGCAAGGTATCAGTACCGCACGCGCAGCGAGAGCAGCGCAGCCCGGCCCGTGCCCAGCGCCGCGTAGTGCGCGGCATAGGCCTTGGTGTAGTACGTTTCGTCGAAAATGTTCAGCACGTTCAACTGCGCCGACATGTGGTCGTTGAATTCGTACGCCGCCATGGCGTCGAAGCGCCAGTAGGAAGGCACCCAGCGCGCCTTGGGGGTGCCGTCCGCGTTCTTGGTCGCGTCCGAGTTGCCGTACACCTTGTCCACGTAGTACGCGCCGCCACCGACCGTCAGCTTGGGCAGCACCTTGTAGGTGGTCCACAGGCTGAAGGCATTGCGCGGGGTGTTCGGCAGGTCCTGGCCCACGGCGCCGCTGTTGTAGGCGCCCTTGGTCATCTCGCTGTTCATGAAGGTGTAGCCGCCGAACACGTTCCACTTGGGCGTGATGCTGCCCGAGAAGCCCAGTTCGATGCCGCGCACCTTGGCTTCGCCGACCTGCGCGGTCTCGGTGGCCGAAACGGCGACGCTGGTGTTCTTGCGGATGTCCTGGAAGGCCGCCGCCGACAGCGTCAGGCGGTCATCGAACACCTGCCACTTCGTGCCCAGTTCCACCGTGCGGCTCTTTTCCGGCTCGAGCGACTGGCTCGTGACCGACACGGCGTCGCTGATCGCGCTGGAGGCGATGGCCGACGGCGTGGAAGAGGTGCCGTAGGTGGCGTAGATCGTGCCATTGGGCGCCGGCTTGTAGGCCAGGCCGACCTGGTAGTTGAAGAGATTGTCCTCTCGGCTGGTGCTGTAGAACGCCGGGGTGCTGGCCGGGTCGTTGCGGCCCTTGGCGATGTTGCTGCCGCTGGTGCGGTAGTTGTCCCAACGCAGGCCCAGGCTGGCCTGCCATTGCTCGTTGAACTTGATCGTGTCGAAGCCGTAGAGCGCGACCGTATCCGTGTTGTAGCGAGCCGGATTGTTGTTGCGTTGCAGATGGCCAGGGTAGTAGGTACCCGGATCCGGATCCCACAACGAGGCGCAGAGCGCCGGGTTGGCGTAGGTATTCTTGCCGTTCGCCGTGCCGGTCACGCAACCGCTGGTCCCAGCAGGAACGCCCGACTCGGTATAGCCGTCCTTGTCTTGCTTGATATTGCTGTACTCGAAGCCCAGGTCGAACGAGTGCTTCAGGCTGCCGGTATCGAACTCGCCCGTGAGGTTGGTCTGGTTGGCAAAGCTCTTGGTGACGTAGTAGCCCGACTTGAGCGCCCGGTACACCAGGCCGTTCGGGATGTTGCCCTTGCTGTCGTCAGGGTTGGTGGCGGCGAAGTCGGTCGTGCCGCGGCCATAGCGGGTGACGTTGCGCAGCTGCAGCTTGTCCGAGAAGTCGTGCTGGAAATCCACGGTCGCCACGTCGTCGCGCGTCTTCATGAAGTCGCGGCCGGTCAGCCCGTAGAAGCTCTTGCGGCTTACACCCATGGTCTCCGTCACCGGCTGGCCCGTCTTCGGGTCATACGGGATGGAGTAATCCGGCATGCTGTCGTCTTGGTAGTGGTAGTAGCTCAGCGTGATGCGCGTCGGCGTACCCACGCCCAGCGTCAGCGACGGCGCCACGCCCCAACGCTCGAAGTCCACCGCGTCGTCGCGGCCGGGAGCGTCGCCCTTGTTGCCCATGACGTTCAGGCGGAAAGCGGCCTTGTCGGCCAGGCGCCAGTTGCTGTCGATCGTCGCGCGGTAGTTGTTGTCCGTGCCGATCTGCGCCGTGGCTTCAGTGAAGTCGGTGGCCTTGGGCGTCTTGCTGACCATGTTGATGCTGCCGCCGGCGCCGCCGCGGCCCGAATAGACTGAGTCCGGACCCTTGATGACTTCGACCTGTTCCAGGTTGAAGGTATCGCGCACCTGCGTGCTGGAGTCGCGGATGCCGTCCAGGAAAATGCTGCCGGCGGAGTTCTGGCCGCGGATGATGGGCAGGTCGCCGCCCGGCCGGCCGCCTTCGCCCGCGCCGAACGTGATGCCGGGGGAGTTGCGCAGCACATCCTGCAGCGTGGACGCAGCCTGGTCCTGGATCACTTGCTTGGGCACGACTTGGACGGTGCGCGGAGTGTCCAGCAAAGGCGCCGTGAACTTGGGCGACTGTGCCGTGGAGGTCTGGTACGACGACCCCTCACCCTCCACCCGCACGGGCGCAAGTTGCGTCACGCCCGAATCCGCGGATTGGGCGGCGGCGTAAGGGCTGATAAACAGCGCGGGGACCGCAATAGCGGCGGCCAGGGAGGTCGTGAGCGTATTCAGCGAATACGTATCTTGGGGCTTCAAACCAGCTTCTCCGAATGTAAATAGCAACGATTCTTGTTTTTCTACCGGTTGCGATTGTGAACTCGGGCGCTGAACGGAACCTGAAAAATGACTTTTCACTCACATGAAATGAAAAAAAACAACACTAAATACAGATAGGTTTCGACCAGCACGTCAACAGCGCGACGAACTCCAGCCCCGCCTACCACGAGCGATACCGCTAAGCCTGGGAATGCCACTGGCGATGGCGGGGAGACCGTCAGAGGAGCTGGACGGCGTGGGCTAGGACATTCCCCTATATCGCAAAAAAAAACGCCCTATGGGGCGTTTTTTCGGAATGAGTCAGGCAGCCTTCAGGCGCGCAGCCGGGGATGCCGCTTGAACAGATAACGGTACACGAACCCCGGATAAGCCAGCACCAGATACAGGCTCAAGGTGATCGCGTAGAACTCCCAAGTCTGGGAAAAGCGGTTGCCCAGGGTCGATTCGAACGCGAAACCCAAGGCGCCGACGATGGCGTAGAACACCAGCACTTCGATCAGGCGCATCCAGAACGGCTTGACCGCCGCCACCCCGCCCTGCTTCCAGGGCATGACGGCAAAGACCCGCTCCGTCAGGAACGGGAGATTCGCGCTGACCAGGGCCAGCGCGATCAACAGCCATACCGCCAGAGTCTGGTTCATGGCCCCGTTTTCCGTTTACAGGCTGAGCGAGCTGCGGATGGCCTGCACGCACAGGGCCATCAGGCCGCCCGGCAGGATGCCCAGGATCAGGATCAGCGCGCCGTTGACCGACAGCACGCCGCGCTGGCCGCAGGTGGCGACCATCGGGGCGGCATCGGCGGCCGGCTCGTCGAAGTACACGACCTTGACCACGCGCAGGTAGTAGAACGCGCCGATCAGCGAGAACAGCACCGCGATCACGGCCAGCGTCACGTGGCCGGCGCTGATCAGCGCCTGCAACACGGCCAGCTTGGCGTAGAAGCCCACCAGCGGCGGAATGCCGGCCAGCGAGAACATCAGCAGCAGGACGATGGCGGCGTGCCACGGGCTGCGGCGGTTCAGGCCCTTCAGGTCGTCGATGTGCTCGCACTCGAAGCCCTGGCGCGACAGCAGCAGCACGATGCCGAAGCTGGCCAGCGTGGTCAGCACGTAGGTCAGCATGTAGAACAGCGAGGCGCCGTAGGCGGCGGACGACAGTTCCGGCTTGCCCGCGACCGAACCCGACATCAGGCCCAGCAGCACGAAGCCCATGTGCGAGATGGTCGAGTAGGCCAGCATGCGCTTGAAGTTGGTCTGCGCGATGGCGGTCAGGTTACCGATGGCCAGCGACAGCACCGCCAGGATCATCAGCATCGGCTGCCAGTCGGCGGCCAGGCCGTGCAGGCCGTCGACCAGCAGGCGCAGCGTGATGGCGAAGGCGGCCAGCTTGGGCGCGGCGCCCAGGATCAGCGTCACGGCGGTGGGCGAACCCTGGTAGACGTCCGGCACCCACATGTGGAACGGCACGGCGCCAAGCTTGAACGCCAGGCCCGACACCAGGAACACGATGCCGAACACCAGGGCCAGCTTCTCGGCCTTGCCCGCAGCGATGACCTTGGACACTTCGGCCAGATCCAGGTGGCCCGTGGCGCCGTAGATCATCGACATGCCGTACAGCAGGAAGCCCGAAGCCAGCGCGCCCAGCACGAAGTACTTCATGGCGGCTTCGGTGGCGACGACATCGTCGCGGCGCAGCGCGATCAGCGCGTAGAGCGCCAGCGACATCAGTTCCAGACCCAGGTAGATGGAGATCAGGTTCCCGGAGGAGATCATGACCATCTGGCCCAGCAGCGCGAACAGCGTCAGGACGTAGAGTTCGCCGCCCCGCATCATGTCACGTACTTGCGCGTAGACACGGCCGTACACAAGCGTCGCGGCGACAGCGATATAGGACGCGATCTTGAGCAGATGCGACAGTTCGTCGGTGACGTACAGGCCGTTGAAGGTCGAACCAACAACGCCGTTCTTCCATTGCAGGGCCGACACGACGGTCAGCACGCCCAATGCAAGCATGGTCAGCAAGAACGTCGGCTTGCGCTCGGGGTGATTGCTGACCGCGTCGACGAGCAGGATAGCCAGGCCGAAAACCAGCAGGAGGATTTCCGGTGTCGCCAGGGCGAAATCGATTTGGGATTGCATCATTGTCTTGTCTTACAGTTTCGAGACGGCAACGTGTTGCAGCAGGGCCTCCACCGAAACGTGCATCACGTCGGTAAAGGGCTTGGGATAGATCCCCATGTACAACACGGCGATCGCCATCACGCCAAGAATCACAAACTCGCGGCGGTTGATATCGGTCAGCTCGCGCACGTGGTCGTTGGCGACGTCGCCCAGGACCACGCGCTTGACCATCCACAGCGAATACGAAGCGCCCAGGATCAGGGCGGTAGCCGCCAGCAGGCCGATCCAGAAGTTGTGCTCGACCGCGCCCATGATCACCATGAACTCGCCGACGAAACCGCTGGTGGCCGGCAGGCCGCTGTTGGCCATCGAGAACAGGATGAAGAAGGTGGCGAAACGCGGCATGACGTTGACCACGCCGCCGTAATCGGCGATGCGGCGCGAGTGCATGCGGTCATAGAGCACGCCAATACACATGAACATGGCGCCCGACACGAAGCCGTGCGAAATCATCTGCACGATGGCGCCTTCGACGCCGGCCGTGTTGAAGATGAAGAAGCCCAGCGTCACGAAGCCCATGTGGGCCACCGACGAATAGGCCACCAGCTTCTTCATGTCGTCCTGGACGATAGCGACCAGGCCGATGTAGATCACGGCAATCAGCGACAGCGTGATCATCATGCCGGCCAGGCTGTGCGAGGCGTCAGGAGCGATCGGCAGCGAGAAGCGCAGGAAGCCGTACGCGCCCAGCTTCAGCATGATCGCGGCCAGCACGATGGAGCCGCCCGTGGGGGCTTCGACGTGGGCGTCGGGCAACCACGTGTGGACCGGCCACATCGGCACCTTGACGGCGAAGGCCGCCAGCAAGGCCACGAAGATCAGGATCTGCGGGGTGTAGCCCAGCTTGGTCTGCTGCCAGGTCAGGATGTCGAACGAACCGCCCGACACGTTCCACAGGTACACGAAGGCGACCAGCGTCAGCAGCGAGCCCATCAGCGTGTACAGGAAGAACTTGAACGCTGCGTAAACGCGGTTCGGGCCGCCCCAGACGCCGATGATGATGTACATCGGGATCAGCGTGGCTTCGAAGAACACGTAGAACAGCATGCCGTCCAGCGCGCAGAACACGCCCACCATCAGACCCGACAGGATCAGGAAGGCGGCCATGTACTGGGCGACGCGGCTGGTGATGACTTCCCAGCCGGCCAGCACCACGATGATGGTGATGAAGGCCGTCAGCAGCACGAACCACATCGAGATGCCGTCGATACCCAGGTGGTAGTTGACGTTGAAAGCCTCGATCCAGGAGGTCTTCTCCACGAACTGCATCTTGGCCGTGGTGGAGTCGAAACCGGTGTAGAGCGGGATAGTGACGAGGAAACCGGCGATTGCGCCGACGAGCGACAGGCCGCGCGTCAGGCCGGGACGGTCGTCACGGCCCACCGCCAGCACCAGCAGGCCGAATACGATCGGGACAAAGATCGCAAGCGTGAGCCAGGGGAAAGTGTTGGATGCCATCTCGCTTGCCATCATTGGGGAATCAGCACAAAGAAAGTCACCAGCGCCATGATGCCGATGATCATCGCGAACGCGTAGTGATAGATGAAGCCGGACTGCAGGTGACGGCTGACCGCTGCCACCCAGCCCACCACACGGGCGCTGCCGTTGATCAACAGGCCATCGATGATGCCGCGGTCGCCGGTCTGCCACAGGCCACGGCCCAGGCAGCGCAGGCCGCGGGCGATGATCTGCTCGTTGACCCAATCCACGTAGTACTTGTTCTCAAGCACCTTGTTGATGCCGGACAGGCTGGACTTGATCTTGGCCGGAACCTTGGGATTGATCAGGTAGCAGTACCAGGCGGTGACGGCGCCCGCCACGACCAGCCAGAACGGAACCGTCTGGAAGGCGTGCAGGCCGAAGGCCACCCAACCGTGCCACTCTTCGTGCAGCTCGTGCATCGCCGGATGCTGCGGCAGGACCTTGATGACGCCGTCGAAGAACTTGCCGAACAGCATCGGGTCGACCACCAGGGCGCCGATGATGACCGACGGGATCGCCAGCAGCACCAGCGGCAGCGTGACCACCCAGGGCGACTCGTGAGGCGTGCCATGATGGCCATGGCCGTCCGGCTCGTGGTCGACGTCGGCTGCGTGATGATCATCGTGGCCGTGGCCATGACCGGTGGTATCGAAGCGTTCCTTGCCGTGGAAGACCAGGAAGTACACGCGGAACGAGTACAGCGAGGTCACGAACACGCCGATCAGCGTCGAGTAGTACGCGAAGTTCGCGCCCCAGACGTTCGCGGCGCCGGCGGCCTCGATGATGTGTTCCTTCGAGTAGAAGCCCGAGAAGAACGGCGTGCCGACCAGGGCCAGCGTGCCCAGCAGGAAGGTGATCCAGGTGATGGGCATGTACTTGCGCAGGCCGCCCATGTTGCGGATGTCCTGGTCATGGTGCATGCCGATGATGACGGAGCCCGCGCCCAGGAACAGCAGCGCCTTGAAGAACGCGTGCGTCATCAGGTGGAAGATCGCGACCGAATAGGCCGACGCGCCCAGCGCGACCGTCATGTAGCCCAGCTGCGACAGCGTGGAGTACGCGACCACGCGCTTGATGTCGTTCTGGATGATGCCCAGGATGCCCAGGAACAGCGCGCCGATGGCGCCGATCACGATGATGAAGGACAGCGCCACGTCGGACAGTTCGAACAGCGGCGAGAAGCGGGCAACCATGAAGATGCCGGCCGTCACCATGGTGGCGGCGTGGATCAGCGCGGAGATCGGGGTCGGGCCTTCCATCGAGTCGGGCAACCAGGCGTGCAGCGGAACCTGGGCCGATTTGCCCATGGCGCCGATGAACAGGCAGATGCAGGCGACCGTCAGCAGCATCCAGTCGGAACCGGGCAGCGTCAGGGTGGCCAGCTTGTCGGCCTGGGCGAAGACTTCGCCGTAGTGCATGGTGCCAGCGTAGGCGAACAGCAGGCCGATGCCCAGCACGAAGCCGAAGTCGCCGACGCGGTTGATCAGGAACGCCTTCATGTTGGCGAAGATCGCCGTGGGACGGGTGTACCAGAAGCCGATCAGCAGGTACGACACCAGGCCCACCGCTTCCCAGCCGAAGAACAGCTGCACCATGTTGTTCGACATCACCAGCATCAGCATGGAGAACGTGAACAGCGAGATGTAGGAGAAGAAGCGCTGGTAGCCGGGATCATCCGCCATGTAGCCGATGGTGTAGATGTGCACCATCAGCGACACCGAAGTCACCACGACCATCATCATGGCCGACAGCGGATCGATCAGGAAGCCGATTTCCAGCTTGGTCTGGCCGATCAGGCTCCAGGTGTAGACCGCGCCGTCAAAGCGCAGGCCGTTGAGCACGTCGTTCAGCACCACCACCGAACCGATGGTGGAGATGAGCACGCCCAGGATGGTGATCATGTGCGACGCACGGCGGCCGATGGGACGGCCCAGGAACCCGGTGCCGAAGAGGCCCGCGAGAATTGCCCCGGCCAGCGGAGCCAGCGCGATGAGCAAGTAGAGATTGGGTGAGCTAGACATTTTCTTCCAATACCCCGTTCAGCCCTTCAGGCGATCGAGTTCGTCAACGTTGATCGTGTTCAGGTTGCGGAACAGCAGCACCAGGATGGCCAGGCCGATCGCCGCTTCAGCGGCGGCCACGGTCAGGATGAAGAACACGAACACCTGGCCGGCGGTGTCGCCGAACCAGCTGGAGAACGCCACGAAGTTCATGTTGACGGCCAGGAGCACCAGCTCGATGGACATCAGGAGAATGATCAGGTTGCGGCGGTTCAGGAAGATGCCGAAGATCCCGATGGCGAACAGGATCGCCCCGAGGATCAGGTAGTGGGCCAGCGTCAGCGTCATTTTTGTTCTCCTTGGGGCGCGGCGGCGGTCGGGGTGCCGTTGTGCGCCTGGGCGCGCTCGCTCTGGGCGGGCATGCTCACCAGACGGAAACGGTCCTTCGCACGCACGCGGACGGCGGCCACCGGGTCGTTGTACTTCACGTCGCGGCGGCGGCGCAGGGTCAGCGCGATGGCGGCGACCATGCCCACCAGCAGCAGCGCGGCGCCCACTTCAATGGCGTAGACGTACTGCGTGTACATGGCTTCGCCCAGCGCGCGGGCGTTGTTGTAGTCGCCGGCAACCGGGGCTTGCGGGCCCGCGCCGTACCAGGTCGAACCCAGCACGAAGGCCATTTCCAGCACCATCACCAGGCCGATGATCAGGCCCAGCGGCAGGTAGGTCTTCATGCCTTGGCGCAGGGCATCCATGCGGATGTCCAGCATCATCACGACGAAGAGGAAGAGCACCATCACGGCGCCCACGTACACCAGCACCAGCAGCAGCGCGAGGAACTCGGCGCCCAGCAGCATCCACAGCATGGCCGCGTTGGAGAACGCCAGGATCAGGTGCAGGACGGCGGTGACCGGGCTGCGCGCGGTGATCACGCGGAACGCCGCGATCACCAGCACGGCGGCCAGTATGTAGAACAGGACAGTAGTAAAAGTCATGGATCAGGTCCTGGGCTTCAACGGTAGGGAGCGTCTTCGGCCCGGCGGCGGGCGATATCGGCTTCATAGCGGTCGCCCACGGCGAGCAGCATGTCTTTGGTGAAATACAGGTCGCCGCGCTTTTCGCCGTGGTATTCGTGGATATGCGTTTCCACGATGGAGTCCACGGGGCAGCTTTCCTCACAGAAGCCGCAGAAAATGCACTTGGTCAGGTCGATGTCGTAGCGCGTGGTGCGGCGGGTGCCGTCATCGCGCTGGTCCGACTCGATCGTGATCGCCAGCGCGGGGCACACGGCTTCACACAGCTTGCACGCGATGCAGCGCTCTTCCCCGTTGGGGTAGCGGCGCAGCGCGTGCAGGCCGCGGAAACGCGGCGACGCAGGCGTCTTTTCCTGGGGGTAGCGCAAGGTGACCTTGCGCTTGAAGAAATACTTGCCCGTCAGGCGCATGCCCTTGAGCAACTCGGTCAGCATCAGGCTGCCGAAGAAATCCTTGATCGCTTCCATATCCTGCCTCTGCCTGGCGGCTTAGCGCCAAATGTTCCAGGGCGTCTGCATCCAGATCGCCACCACGACCAGCCAAACGCCGGTCAGCGGGATGAAGATTTTCCAACCCAAGCGCATGATCTGGTCATAGCGGTAGCGCGGGAACGACGCACGGAACCACACGAACAACGAGACCACGAAAAACGTCTTGAGACCCAGCCAGAGCCAACCCGGAATCCAGGTCAGCGGCGCGATGTCGATCGGCGAAGCCCAGCCGCCCAGGAACATGATCGAGGCCATGCAGGACAGCAGGATCATGTTGGCGTATTCGCCCAGGAAGAACAGCGCGAACGCCATGCCCGAGTATTCGACCATGTGGCCGGCCACGATTTCAGATTCACCTTCGACCACGTCGAACGGGTGGCGGTTGGTTTCCGCCACGGCCGAGATCACGTAGATCACGAACAGCGGCAACAGCGGCAGCCAGTTCCACGACATGAACGTCAGGCCCTTGTCGGCAAACCAGCCGCGGTTCTGCACATGCACGATCTCGGACATGTTCAGGCTGCCCGACACCAGCAGCACCGTCACCAGCACGAAGCCGATGGCCAGTTCATACGACAGCATCTGCGCGGAAGCGCGCAGCGCGCCCAGGAAGGCGTACTTGGAGTTGGACGCCCAACCCGCCACGATCACGCCGTACACGCCGATGGACGTGATGGCCATGATGTACAGCAGACCGGCGTTGACGTTGGCCAGGACCACGTCGGGGCCGAACGGCACCACCGCCCAGGCGGCCAGGGCGGGCATCAGCGTGACCACGGGGGCCACGATGAACAGCACCTTGTTGGCCTGCGACGGAACCACCACTTCCTTGGTCAGCAGCTTGAACACGTCGGCGAACGGCTGCAGCAGCCCCTTGAAGCCGACGCGGTTCGGACCCATGCGCACGTGCATGGCGCCGATCATCTTGCGTTCCCAGTAGGTCAGGTAAGCCACGCACAGAATGATGGGCACGGCGATGACCACAATCTTGATGAGGGTCCAGAGGACCAGCCAGACCGTCGGGCCCAGCAATGCCGTACCCTGGCTCTCAAGAACATTAAGCCATTCCATCAGGCACGCTCCACGCTGATTTGACCGAATGCGCCACCCAGGGCTGCGGTGTTTTCAAAGGCTGCGGAGATGCGCACGGCACGGTCGGCCACGGCATCGTCCTGCACGGTTTCGAGTTCGACGGCGCCCTGCGCGCCCGACACGCGCACCTTGACCCCGGCCGTCAGGCCCAGGCTGGTGAGCGTGCGGCCGTTCATGGCGGCAGCCGGCTTCTTCGAGGCCGGGGCCGCTTGCAGCGGCTCCGAACGGCGGACCATGGCGTCGGTGCGGTAGATCGGCACGTCGGCGACGCGCTCCAGGCCGGTGCCGGCCTGGCCCAGGCCCAGCGGGGCCTTGATCTCGTTGGACAGGCGGCCTTCGATGCCGCCCGCCAGCGCGGCGTCGCGCACGGACTCGGAGGTCTCGTCGTCGAAGCCGGCCAAGTGCAGGACGTTGCCCAGCACGCGCAGGACCTTCCAGCCCGGACGGGTCTGGCCGAACGGCGTGACCGTACCCTTGAAGCTCTGGGCCAGGCCTTGCGCGTTGACGTAGGTGCCCGAGGTTTCAGTGAACGGCGACACCGGCAGCATGACGTCGGCCCATTCAGCGGCTGCCGAACGGTAAGGCGTCAAGGCCACCGCGAACTGCGCGCCGCGCAGCGCGGCGATGGCTTGCTGGCCGTTGTCGGCGTCCAGCAGCGGTTCGGCGTGCAGGACCACGTAGGCCTTCAGCGGCTCGGCCAGCATGGCGGCAGCATTCTTGCCGCCCTTGCCCGGAATGGCGCCAGCCAGGTAACCGCCGACGGTATTGCCGCCGGAGGTCAGGAAGCCGAACTTGCCGCCGGCCAGTTGCGCCACGGCGCGGCCGTTGGCGGCCAGGGTCGAAGCCTGGGCGCTGGCGACGGCCAGGTTGCCCATCAGCACGGCGGTGTTGGCGCCGGAAGCCAGGCTGGCGGCGATGAGCTTGGCGTTTTCGCCAGGCGTGACCGAGGCGAACTCGGCCGGCACGGCCTGTTCCTTGGCCTGGGCCAAGGCGACTGCCACTTCGGCCAGCGCGCGCGCCAGCTCGGACGGCGCCACGGTAATGCGGGCAGCGATGGGCATCAGGGGATCGTCAGCGGCGCTGTCGACCATCAGGATCTGGGTGCCGCGCTTGGCGGCCTGACGCAGACGCTGCGCCATCAGCGGATGATCCTTGCGCAGGAACGAACCGACCACCAGAACGCGGTCCAGGTTGTCGAGTTCGGCGATCGGCATGCCCAGCCAAGGCGCGCCGGTCAGGGCGGCGTCAAAGGCCGCATCCGTCTGGCGCAGGCGGAAGTCGATGTTCTCGGAACCCAGCGAACGGACCAGGCGGCCCAGCAGCGCGTATTCCTCGGTGGTGGCGTATTCGGACGCCAGGGCGCCGATCTGGCCGGCGCCGAAGCTGTCGCGCACGCGGGACAGACCCTGGGCCACGGCGGCAAGCGCGTCGCTCCAGGAAGCTTCCTGCCACTTGCCGTCGGTGCCCTTGATCATCGGGGCCGACAGGCGGTCTTCGCTGTTCAGACCTTCGTACGAGAAACGGTCGCGGTCGCTGATCCAGCATTCGTTGACGGCTTCGTCTTCGAAGGGAACCACGCGCATGACGCGGTCGCCCTTGACCTGGACCACCAGGTTGGCGCCCAGGCTGTCGTGCGGGCTGACCGAACGGCGGCGAGCCAGTTCCCAGGTGCGCGCGCTGTAACGGAAGGGCTTGGAGGTCAGCGCGCCCACCGGACAGATGTCGATCATGTTGCCCGACAGTTCGGACTCGATCGAGCGGCCGACGAAGGTCGTGATCTCGGAGTGTTCGCCACGGCCCAGCATGCCCAGTTCCATGACGCCGGCGATTTCCTGGCCGAAGCGCACACAGCGGGTGCAGTGGATGCAGCGGCTCATTTCCTCGGCGGAAACCAGCGGACCCAGGTCCTTGTGGAAGACCACGCGCTTTTCTTCCTGGTAACGCGAGGAAGAGCCGCCGTAGCCCACGGCCAGGTCCTGCAGCTGGCATTCGCCGCCCTGATCGCAGATCGGGCAGTCGAGCGGGTGATTGATGAGCAAGAATTCCATCACCGACTTCTGAGCGGCGCGAGCCTTCTCGGAGCAGGTGTGGACGACCATGCCGTTGGTCACGGGCGTGGCGCAGGCGGGCAGCGCCTTGGGCGCTTTTTCCACTTCAACCAGGCACATGCGGCAGTTGGCCGCGATGGACAGTTTCTTGTGGTAGCAGAAATGCGGCACGTAAAGCCCGACTTTCTGGGCGGCATGCATGACCATGCTGCCTTCGGGCACTTCGACCTTGTTGCCGTCGACGGTTAGTTCAACCATTGCTGTTCCTGAGACCTACAGATATTGCGGGACCACACAAGACTTATGCTCGATGTGGTGCGCGAATTCGTCGCGAAAATGCTTGAGAAAGCCACGGACGGGCATGGCGGCGGCGTCACCCAGGGCGCAGATGGTGCGGCCCATGATGTTGCCCGCCACGTTGTCCAGCAAGTCCAGATCTTCCGGACGGCCGTGACCGTTTTCGATGCGATGCACCATGCGGTAGAGCCAGCCGGTGCCTTCGCGGCACGGCGTGCACTGGCCGCAGCTTTCCTCGAAATAGAAGTACGACAGGCGCAACAGCGACTTCACCATGCAGCGCGTTTCGTCCATGACGATCACGGCGCCCGAGCCCAGCATCGAGCCGGCCTTGGCGATGGAGTCATAGTCCATCGTGCATTCCATGATGACGTCGGCCGGCAGCACCGGGGCGCTAGATCCGCCAGGGATCACGGCCTTCAGTTTCTTGCCGCCGCGCATGCCGCCCGCCAGCTCCAGCAGGGTCGAGAACGGGGTGCCCAGCGGGATCTCGTAATTGCCGGGACGCTCGACGTCGCCGGTGATCGAGAATAGCTTGGTGCCGCCGTTGTTCGGCTTGCCGACTTCGAGGTAGGCTTGGCCGCTGTTGCGGATGATCCAGGGCACCGCCGCGAAGGTTTCGGTGTTGTTGATGGTGGTGGGCTTGCCGTACAGGCCGAAGCTGGCCGGGAACGGCGGCTTGAAGCGCGGTTGGCCCTTCTTGCCTTCCAGCGATTCCAGCAGCGCGGTTTCCTCGCCGCAGATGTAGGCGCCATAGCCATGGAACGCGTGCAGCTGGAAGCTGTAATCCGAACCCAGGATCTTGTCGCCCAGGAAGCCGGCGGCGCGCGCCTCTTCCAGCGCTTCCTCGAAGCGCTCGTAGACTTCGAAGATTTCGCCGTGGATATAGTTGTAGCCAACGCTGATGCCCATGGCGTAGGCCGCGATCGCCATGCCTTCAATCACGATGTGCGGATTGAAGCGCAGGATGTCGCGGTCCTTGAACGTGCCGGGCTCGCCTTCGTCGGAGTTGCAGACCAGGTACTTCTGGCCGGGGAAGGCGCGCGGCATGAAGCTCCACTTCAGGCCGGTCGGGAAGCCCGCGCCGCCGCGGCCGCGCAGACCCGAGGCCTTGACCTCGGCGATCACGTCTTCCGGCTTCATGCCGGTGGTCAGGATCTTCTTCAGGGCTTCATAGCCGCCGCGCTTGACGTAGTCGGCCAGGCGCCAGTTGGCGCCGTCGACGTCCGCCATGATCTGCGGCTGGATGTGCCGGCCGTGCAGGCACATCGAATTGGAAACGTCGTTCAGCGGATTGGGGTCCAGCCCCTGCGCGAACTGCTTGTACAGGTCGGGCGCGTTCATGCCGACTCTCCTTGCACCTTGAGGGCCGCGACCAGCGCGTCCAGCTTCTCTTCGGTCATGCGCACGCACATATGCTTGTTGTTCACGATCAGCACGGGCGAGTCGCCGCAGGCGCCCATGCACTCGCCTTCCACCAGCGTGAACTGGCCGTCGGGAGTGGTGCCGCGGTAATCGACGCCCAGCTTGCGCTTGAGGTAGTCGCCGGCGCGTTCGCCGTCGCGCAAGGCACAGGGCAAGTTGGTGCAGACAGCGATCTTGTTCTTGCCGACGGGCTTGACGTCGAACATGTTGTAGAAGGTGGCGACTTCCTGGACCGCGATGGGCGGAACGCCAATGTAGTTGGCCACATCTTCAATGATTTCGGTAGCCAACCAGCCCTTCTCTTCTTGCGCGATGGCAAGCGAGGCCATGATGGCGGACTGCCGCTGGTCGGCCGGGAACTTCGCGAGTTCTCGGTCGATTTTCTGGTAGGCCTGTTCGGAAAGCAGCATAGTTTGAATCCGGGTTATGCGGGCGTGCTCGTGACTGTCTGGGCGGATCAGCGATCGATTTCGCCGAAAACGATGTCCTGCGTGCCAATGATGGTGACGGCGTCGGCGATCATGTGACCGCGCGACATTTCATCCAGCGCTTGCAGGTGGACAAAGCCGGGGGCCCGAATCTTCAGGCGGTAAGGCTTGTTGGCGCCGTCCGACACCGCGTAGATGCCGAATTCGCCCTTGGGGTGTTCCACCGAGGCGTACGCTTCACCGGGAGGCACGTGGAAACCTTCAGTGAAGAGCTTGAAGTGATGGATCAGCTCTTCCATGTTGGTCTTCATGGCGGTGCGCTTGGGCGGGGCGATCTTGTGGTTCTCGATCATGACCGGGCCCGGGTTGTTGCGCAGCCACTCCACGCACTGGCGGATGATGCGGTTGCTTTCACGCATTTCGGCGATACGGACCAGATAGCGGTCATAGCAGTCGCCGTTGACACCCACGGGGATGTCGAAATCGAGCAGATCGTAGACTTCGTAGGGCTGCATCTTGCGCAGGTCCCAGGCCACGCCCGAACCGCGCAGCATCGGGCCGGTGAAGCCCAGCGCCTTGGCGCGTTCCGGGTCGACCACGCCGATGCCGACCAGACGCTGCTTCCAGATGCGGTTGTCGGTCAGCAGCGTTTCGTACTCGTCGACGCAACCCGGGAAGCGGTTGGTGAAGTCTTCGATGAAATCCAGCAGCGAACCCGAACGCGCGTCGTTCATGACGCGCATTTCCTTGTCGCCGCGGTACTTGCTGGTGTCGCCGTATTGCGGCATCGAATCCGGCAGGTCGCGGTAGACGCCGCCCGGACGGTAGTAGGCCGCGTGCATGCGCGCGCCCGAGACTGCTTCGTAGCAGTCCATCAGGTCTTCGCGTTCACGGAAGGCATACAGGAACACCGCCATGGCGCCCACGTCCAGCGCGTGCGAACCCAGCGACATCAGGTGGTTCAGCAGACGGGTGATCTCGTCGAACATCACGCGGATGTACTGCGCGCGCAGCGGGGCTTCCACGCCCAGCAGCTTTTCGATGGCCATGACGTAGGCGTGCTCGTTGCACATCATGGACACGTAGTCCAGGCGGTCCATGTAGGGCAGCGCCTGGATGTAGGTCTTGTGTTCGGCCAGTTTTTCGGTGGCGCGGTGCAGCAGGCCGATGTGCGGGTCGGCGCGCTGGATCACTTCGCCGTCGAGCTCGAGCACCAGGCGCAGCACACCGTGCGCGGCCGGGTGCTGGGGGCCGAAGTTGAGCGTGTAGTTCTTGATTTCTGCCATGATTTAACGCCCCAAGCCGTAGGAGTCTTCGCGGACCACGCGCGGCGTGATCTCGCGCGGATCGATCGTGACCGGCTGGTAAATGACGCGCCGTTGTTCCGGGTCGTAACGCATTTCGACGGTGCCGGACAGCGGGAAGTCCTTGCGGAAGGGATGGCCGATGAAGCCGTAATCAGTGAGGATGCGGCGCAGGTCCGGATGGCCTTCGAAGACGATGCCGTACAGGTCGAAGGCTTCGCGCTCGAACCAGCCCACGGTCGGCCAGCATTCCATCAGCGACGCGACCATCGGGAACTCGTCATCCTCGGCCCAGGTGCGCACGCGCAGGCGCCAGTTGTGCTCGATCGAGACCAGGTGCACCACCACGGCGAAGCGCGCGCGGTGGATCTTGGCGGCGGTTTCCTCGGGCATCTGGCGCGTGCCGTTGCCCCAGGTCAGGTAGTCGACGCCGCACAGGTCGATACAGGTTTCGAAGCGCAGGCCGGCTTCGGTGCGCAGCTTGTTGCAGATGGAGAACCACTGCTGCGCGGGCACTTCGAGCGTCAGCTCGCCCAACGCCTCGGTCAGGGCGATATCCGCGCCGAGGGTGGTCTGCAAATTGTTTTTCAGGGTTTCGAGCCTGGTCATCATCTTGTACGCTTAGGTGAACCGATACGCTGGTTTCGAGGGGCCGGCTGCAGCGGACTGCTGCCTGGCGCGGCGAAGCTCAGCGCGCAATCGTGTTGGTCAGACGGATCTTGTTCTGCATTTGCAGCAAGCCGTAGACCAGCGCCTCGGCCGTGGGCGGGCAGCCCGGCACGTAGACGTCTACCGGTACGATGCGATCGCAGCCGCGGACCACCGAATACGAGTAGTGGTAGTAACCGCCGCCGTTGGCACAGGAGCCCATGGAAACCACCCAACGCGGCTCGGGCATCTGGTCATAGACCTTGCGCAGCGCCGGTGCCATCTTGTTGCACAGCGTGCCGGCCACGATCATCAGATCGGACTGGCGCGGGCTGGGCCGGAAGATGATGCCGAATTGGTCCAGGTCGTAGCGGGCCGCGCCCGCGTGCATCATTTCAACCGCGCAACAGGCCAGACCGAAGGTCATGGGCCACATGGAGCCGGTCTTCGCCCAATTAAGGAACTTGTCCGCGCTGGTTGTGATGAACCCTTGCTTGAGAATGCCGTCTATAGCCATATTCGTCTCTGATAGCGTGCTGTGGAACAACCCGGCGGGTTATTCCCAGTCCAGCGCGCCCTTTTTCCATTCGTAGATGAAGCCGACCGTCAGCACGGCCAGGAATACCATGACCGTCCAGAAACCGACGAGGCCGACCGTGCCTTGGGCAATGGCCCACGGGAACAGGAACGCGATTTCCAGGTCAAAAAGAATGAACAGGATCGCCACGAGGTAGTAGCGCACGTCAAACTTCATGCGGGCGTCTTCGAAGGCCTCAAAACCGCATTCGTACGGCGAGAGCTTCTCGGCGTAGGGACGCCGCGGACCAAGGAGGGAGCCGGCCGTTAGAAGCGCGAACCCGATAAGGGTGGCCACTACGATAAACAGCAGGACGGGAAAATACTGTTGCAGGTTCATTCAGGCGTCCGTCAAATGCGCAAACCTTAGGATTGTAGCATTCGCGCGGTTACTTCTGGCTGAACTCTGTAGCTCGAACAGCAGGTGAAAGACAGCATTCCTCAAATGGAACAATGGCTGTTTTCAGCACCGGTGCGCAAGCATACAGCAGCCTGCCGATGCACGCACAAACACACGCAAAAACACAGGCGCATAAACGAAAAAAACCACCCCGAAGGGTGGTTTTATACGAACGGGCCGAAGCCCGTTCGCGCACTTTAAATCCAGGCAGGACTTGCGCCCTGCTTAGGATTAGAAGCGGTGACGGATACCGACGCCGACGGCGGTCGACTTGACGTCTTCCATGAAGGCGTAGTTCTTGGCGTACGAACCGTAAGCGTACAGGTTGGTGCGCTTGGACAGGTCGTAGGTGTAGCCCAGCGAGAAGACGTTCATCGTCTCAGCACCGTTGATACGGTCGTTGCTGGGGTCAACCATTTGCCACGAACCGAACAGCTTGCTTGCGCCGCCGATCGGGGCGGACAGGCCGACCATGTACGAGTTGGCCTTGAAGCCGTCAGCAAAGATGTTGGTGCCGATGCTCAGGGAGCCCGAACCGGTGTTCACGCCTTGGCCAGCGAACCAGCCGTCGGTCGTGCGAGCGTAGGCCAAGGCCAGCTTCACGACTTCGAAGTCGTACGAACCGCCGATGGCGTACATACGCGGGGTCGCGTCTTGATCAGCGAACAGCGCCTTGTTCGAAGCGTTCAGCTGGTCGTACGTCAGGGCCACGTTCAGGGGGCCGTTCACGTAACGCAGACCGGTCGTGATGGCGCGGGTGTTGTCAGCCGTGCGCCAGCCGGTTTGATCCGCGTTGTTGTCGTCGGCGTTGAACGAGTAGCCGATGCCGAACTGGAAGCCGCTGAACGACGGGGTCTGATACATGACCATGTTGTCGTAGCGTTGCGTGTTGGCAGCGCTCATCGAAACGCCGATGTTGGCTTGACCGAAGCCAGCGCCGAACGGATCGATCGAGCCGAAGTACTTCGACGCGATGTTGGTTTGGCGACCGAAGTCCAGTTGGCCCCAGCTGTCGCTGGCCAGACCGATGGTGGCTTGACGACCGAACAGGCGGCCACCTTGGGCCGACTTGCCGTTACCCGAATCAAAGCCGGATTCCAGCTGGAAAACAGCGCGCAGGCCGTCACCCAGGTCTTCCGAACCACGCAGACCCCAGCGCGAACCGTTCTGGACGCCGTTGATCATGCCGAAACGGCTGCCGTTCATGGCATCGGGACCACCGCTGATCTTGTTGTAGCCGATACCCGTGTCGATAATACCGTACAGGGTGACAGACGTTTCTGCCTGGGCGACACCGGCAAAACCGGCGAGCAGGGCGGCAGCGAGCAGAGTCTTTTTCATTTAAGAAATCTCCGTTGATTTGAGTGACAAGAGCAGCAATCCAGCAAACCAGCCTGCCGCCCCCCTAACTCCGCGAAGGGAAGTTGACGCTATTGCATCAAAAATCAGGGGGGCTGGCTATGGTCGGCGCCAGAAAAGTGCAGGTTTACGACAGCCTTGTTGGGATATTGCAACAACTCAGCATGCCCTGGCCGGTCGCACTAGGGCTTACCCTCGGTTTTAAGTCCGAGCACCTATTCATGCGACTTTCAGCCCTGCCCCTAATTATTCGACTACCCCGGATACCATCCCCGTCACCTAATACATGGCTCTTTCCGACGCCGTTGGGGCCGGATGCCGACGCCGGAACTCCACATTAGCCATCGAGACCCGCGCAGCAGAAACTGGCCTTATCGTCCACTATCAATAACATTGTTATTTCTAAAAATCGTCGATATGATCGAATCGTCGATTTCTGAGCCGAACCACATGCTCCCGCCCTCCTCCCGCGCCGACCGTTCCGAACGACTGAATGCGTTGCGGCGCCAACTGGTGCTTGACGCTGCGCAGCGTGTGTTCGAACGCGACGGCCTGGAGAAGACCACGATCCGCGCGATCGCCAAGGAGGCTGGCTGCACCACCGGGGCTATCTATCCCTGGTTCGCCGGCAAGGAAACCATTTATGGCGCGCTGCTGGAGGAATCGCTGGAACGCCTGCACGCGCACTTGGCCGAGGCGGCCTCCTCCGGCCCCGGCCCCGCCGCCGCGCGCGATGCCATCCACGCCTTCTTCGGCTACTACGCCGAACGGCGGACCGATTTTTCCCTGGGCATGTACCTGTTCCAGGGATTGGGGCCGCGCGGGCTGGGCCGGGAAATGGACGAACGGCTGAACACCCGCCTACGCCAATGCATAGATCTGCTGGGCGTCGCGCTGGCCCGGACCAAATCCTGGGAGCCTGCCGTGGTCGCGGTCGAACAGATGAATCTCTTCACTTATCTGATGGGACTGTTGCTGCTGCTGCACACCCGCCGCCTGAAATCCCTGGGCCAGCGCGCGCAAGCGCTGCTGGACAACTACTGCCTCGCCCTGGAGCAACGATGACCGCAACCGACCTGGACACCCCGGCCGACGCCCCGCTGATCAGCCTGGCCGACTTCCACATCCTGCTGGCCGACCAGCACCCCTTTTCGCTGCTGCTGGGCATAGACGTGCTGCGCATCGGCCGCGGCACGGCGCGCGCGGTGCTGCCGGCGCGCGACGCCCACCAGCGGCTGGGCGGCATCGTTGCCGGGCCGATGCTGATGGGCCTGGCCGACCTGACCATGTACGCCGCGGTGGTGGGCGCCACCGGTCAGGCGCACGCGGTGACGGCCAGCCTGACGATCAATTTCCTGCGCAAGAGTCCGGCGGGCGCCATCTATGCCGACGCCAGGCTGCTGAAAGTCGGCAGGCTGTCGGCCGGCGAAGTCATCCTGACCGGCGAAGGCTCGGACGAGCCTCTCGCCCATATCGTGAGCACGTGGTCCGTGCCCAAGCCATGAGCATGCGCGTCAGCATCGTCGGCATGGGCAAGACCGGCACGCTGGCCGCGCAGCGCCTCCTGGCGGCCGAACCGGACATCGCGCTAACCCTCTACGACATCGAACCCGGGCGGTGCGAGGACTTCCGCGGCAGCGCCACGCTGGCGACCTCGGCGCGCGAGGCCCTGGAGGAATCCGACACCATCGTGCTGGCCCTGCCGCGCGAGCGCGAGATCGACCGCACGCTGGAGCGTTTCAGCGACGGCAACGTAACGGCGCCAGTAGCGGGCAAGCTGATCGTGGACCTGGAACCGCCGTGCGCCGAGCGTGCGCACAGCCTGGATCAGGCCATCGTCGCGGCGGGCGGCCGCTACACCTGCGCGCCCCTGCGCGCGACGGCGGACGCCCCAGGCGCGGAGGCGCGCCTACTGAATGCCCTGGCCCTGGGCGGATGACGGCCGCAGGCGCTGCGCCGCCGCCACGCACAGCGCCAGCCAGGCCAGGCTGACCGCGAAACCCGCCAGCACGTCGCTGGCGAAATGGACCTGCAGCAGGATGCGGCTGAGTCCGATCGCCATGATCAACGCCGCCAGCAGCGCGATGCCGGGCAGGCGCCAGGCAGGCGGCGCCAAACGCCACAACAGATAGCAGGCCATGCCGTAGACGGCCATCGCGGCCGAGGAATGGCCGCTGGGAAAGCTCCACCCCGCCACGCTGGCGTAGCCATGATCGTGCTCCGGCCGCACCCGTTGGAAGGCATGCTTGAGCAGCCAGTTGAGCGCGCCACCCACACCGGTGGCAACGGCGCAGACCAGCGCCAGCCGCCAATCCCCGCGCCACAACAGGAACAACGTCATCAGCACGCTGATCCCGGTCAGGAATTTCCGGTCGCCCAGATAGGTGAACCAGGACAGCAGCCACAGCAGCGGCGTGGACATGGACATGCTCAGCGAACTGGCCAGGGCCCTGTCAAAGGCCACCACCGCCCCCTCGCTTTCTATCGCAAAAGCCAGGACCAGGAAGAGCGCGAGCGCGGCGCAGGTACCCGTCATGAAGAAAGCGGCGCGACCGCGGCCGCGCAAGCTCAGGCCGCGGCGCACCAACAGGAGCGCCGCGCCGCCGGCCAGCAATGGCAATACGATGAATAGCAGCAAGGCATGGGCCGCGGCCCAAGCCGCATACGCATCCGTCATGAATAAGCGCCTGTCACGATGAAATTTCCGCTTTCTTTCAATACAACGCGACCAGGGTCTTGTCTACCGGTGCAAACGCATGCGCCCCGGCGGCGTAGTCCCAACGTTCGATCTGGCAATCGCCCCGCCCGTCGCTAGTGATGACATTGACCGAATTGGGCACATTGCCGCGCACGCGGCGCGAACAGGTGGTTCCGGCCTGCACGACCCAGCCGCCGGAAGCTGTCGCGGGATCCAGCGGCAGCACATAAGGCAGGTGGATATGCCCGCCCAGGACCAGGTCGACGCCCGCCTGCGCCCAGGCTTCAAGCGCGCGCTCGCGCCCGATCAGGAGGTTGGAGAGATCCGACTCCACCTTGGCGCGCACCGGGTGGTGCGCGACCACGATGCGCAGCTGCCCCGGCTTGGCCTGGCGCAGCCGCTCGGCAACCCTGGCGATCTGCGAGCCGGATATCTCGCCGTCCTTGCGGCGGCGCGGGCGCGTCGTGTTGACGCCGATGGCAAGCAGGCCGGCGTTTTCGAACACGGGTTCCAGCACGGGGCCCAAGGCCCGCTTGTAGTTGCCGTAGGGATTCAGCGCGCGCGCAAATACGTTGAACAGCGGAATGTCGTGATTGCCTGGCACGGTCAGCACCGGCAGCGACAGGCGTTCGATGAATTTGCGGGCGGCAGCGAACTGGCCGCGCCGCGCGCGTTGCGTGATGTCGCCGCTGAGCACCACCAGGTCGGGCGCGAGGGTGCACGCCAGGTCCAGCGCGGCTTCGACCACGGGTTTACGTTCCGTGCCGAAGTGGGTATCGGAAAAATGCAGGATACGGGTCATGAACGGTCCAGGTATTGCGAGTCCGCCGGCACCACCAGCGGCAGCCGTTCGTCGGCCACTTTGAATTCCAGCGGCGTATCCATCCAGGAAATTTCGCCGTCCATCGCCACCTTGACGCGCCGGCGTCCGCGCACGGCCACCGTCAGGCGGTCGAAGGCGAAGCTGACCACATGCTCGGCTTCCCCCAGCCGGCTGAACAGGCCGCGCAGCAGCAGGCCGTAGAGCGCCAGGGTGCCGACGGGCCGCGCCGCCATGGCGATCAGGCGGTTCTGGTCCAGTTCCGCGGACTCGATGCCGATGTGCTCCAGCTGGAGCTTGTTGTTGCCCACCACTAGCGTGGGCGAGCGCAGGTTACGGGCCTGTCCGCCATGATCCAGCAGCAGGCTTAGTTGGCGCGGCGCGCGCAGCAGCGTGACCAGGCCCGACCACAGCGCCACCCAGCGGCTGCGGCCGTACTTCTGTTTGTAGGCTTCGCGGTCCTCGAGCAGTTGCGGATACAGGCCCAGGCTGGCGTTGACCAGGAACAGCCGGCCGTTGAGCATGCCGACCTGCACCGGCCTGGGCTGGCCTTGCAGGAAACCGCGCAAGGCCACTTCCGTGTCCTGCGAGATGCCGTAGCTGCGTCCAAAGTAGTTGAATGTGCCCTGGGGCAGGATGCCGAACGGCACCCCTTTGCCCAGCACGACGCCTGCGACCGCGTTGAGCGTGCCGTCGCCGCCCGCCGCGATGACCACGCCTTGCTGCTCCTGTGCACGCCTGACCGCGGCCTCGGCCGTATTGGTCAGGTGCGACGGATCCTGCACGGGCATCAGTTCGTAGCGGCGCCCGGCCTCGTCGAGTATGCGGCGGATCATGTCCTGCAGGATCTGCGCGTCGCCGCGTCCCGATCCGGTGTTGAGGACGATGAAAAGGGGTTCTTGTCCCGTCAGGGAATGAGCGGCGGCTGCCGGGTTCTGCTGGGGAGGCGTCATGCGACAAACATACCCCATGCCGGCAAAACGCCGCAACAAGACTGGCGGCGGGCGGCGCCAGGCGCGCCCGCCGCTGCCGTTCAACGGCCGATGGCGTAGGCCTGCATCAGCCGCGGCGTGGCCGCTGCATGCAGCAGGCCGTCGGCATCGCGCGAAGCCGCGGTCAACCTGCCCACCGACCACTCGGGCACTTCCTCAATCTGGTGCCCGCGCTGGCGCAGCGCCGCGATGACCTCGGCGCCGAAGCTCGCCTCCACCGCCAGATGTCCCGGCTTGCGGTCCCGCGGATAGAAGGACGTAGGGAAGTGCATGGTGTGGGACATGGGCAGGTCGATCGCTTCCTGCAGGTTCAGGCCGTGATGCACGTGGCGCAGGAAGAACAGCAATTGCCATTGCTCCTGCTGGTCGCCGCCGGGGGTGCCGAAGGCCAGATAGGGCTTGCCGTCGCGCAGCGCCAGCGAAGGCGTCAGCGTGGTGCGCGGACGCTTGCCGGGCGCCAGCGTGCCGGGCAGTCCTTCCTCCAGCCAGAACATCTGCGCGCGCGTGTTGAGCCCGAAGCCCAGTTCCGGGATCACTGGCGAGGACTGGAACCAGCCGCCCGAAGGCGTGGCCGAGATCATGTTGCCCCAACGGTCGATAACGTCCACGTGGGTGGTATCGCCGCGCTTGGCGGAGGCGCGCATGTCGGCCAGCGTGGGCTCGTTGGTGGCGCTGCCGGGCGCGGAGACCTTGGACAGGCGTTCCAGCGTGTCCATGACGCGCTTCACCTGCGCCTCGAAACCGGGCACCTGGCCGGGCAGCAGCTCCTGCGAGGCCGACTCGCCGATCAGCGCGCGGCGCTCGGCGTTGTAGGCGTCGGACAGCAGATGGTCCAGCGGCACATCGACGAAAGCCGGATCGCCGTAATAGGCCTCGCGGTCGGCAAAGGCCAGCTTCATGGCCTCGGTGACGCGGTGCACGAATTCGGCGCTGGTCGGGCTGACGCCGGCCAGGTCCATTTCCTTGAGCAGGGCAAGGGTCTGCAGGAGGACCGGCCCCTGGCTCCAGGAGCCGGCCTTGGCCACCGTGTAGCCGTGGTAGTCGTAGGTGACCGGCTTGTCATAACTAGCCGACCAGCCCGCCAGGTCGTCGGCGGTGATAACGCCGCGGTGAGTGGACCCGCTCTCGTCCATGACATCGGTGTTGCGCGCAAACTTGTCGATTTCCTCCGCAATGAAGCCACGGTAGAAGGCGTCGCGCGCCGCCTCGATCTGACGCTCACGGTCCGCGCCGGCGCTTTCGGCCTGCTGCAGCACGCGGGTCCAGGTGCGGGCCAGCGCCGGATTGCGGAACAGCTTGCGGGCCTCGGGTACCTTGCCGCCTGGCACATAGAGTTCGGCGGTGGTCGGCCAATGCGTCTGGAAGAAATCCTTGAGGCCGGCGATGGTGTTGGAGATGCGCGGCATCAACGCGTGGCCGTGCTCCGCGTAATAGATGGCGTGCTCCAGCACGTCGCGCACGCGCATGCTGCCGTGGTCGCGCAGCAGCAGCATCCAGGCGTCGAAGGCGCCCGGGATGACGGTAGCCAGCAAGCCGTTGCCGGGGATGAGCTTGAGGCCTTCGGCGCGGTAGCGTTCGAGCGTGGCGGCCGCGGGCGTGGTGCCCTGGCCGCACAGCACCTCGACGCGGCCGGTGCGCGCGGAGTAGAACACCGCGGGCACTTCGCCGGCGGGGCCGACCAGATGGGGTTCGACCACTTGCAGCACGAAGGCCGAGGCGACGCAGGCGTCGAAAGCGTTGCCGCCGCGCTCCAACAGCGACATGCCGGCCGCGCTGGCCAGCCAATGGGTGGAGGTCACGACACCGAAGGTGCCAAGGATTTCCGGGCGAGTCGTAAACATGATGATTCCTATAGGGCTGCCGCTGAAACGCGGAACAATTCCTGTACGGCGGGCGCCTGGCGATCAAAAGAATAGGCACGCTGGAGAGGCCCGCGGACGCCGCCAGCCGGGGCGCCGCGGATCCGGCTCCGCCGGTCCGCCAGCGCCGCCCCCTGGGGGACCCGCGCCAGCGGGTAGGGGGGAGCTTACTTCTTGGCCAAAGTGACGCCCTTCAGACGGATCAGGCCGTCGGGGTAAGGCACGAAGCCTTCCAACTTCTTCTGCACGCCAAAGGTCCACGGCAGGTAGAACAGGTAGACGATGGGACGCTGGTCCTGCATGGTCGCCAGCACCTGGTCATACATGGCGCGGCGCTTGGCGGTGTCGGATTCGGCGCGAGCGTCGTTGAGCAGCTTGTCGACGCCGGCGTCGCAGAACTTGCCGTCGTTCAGGTTGCCCTTGCAGCTCAGGTACTGATGGATGTTGCCGCTGGGATCGACCCGGCCCGACCAGCCGCTCTGCCCTACTTCGAAGTCGCCGCGCGCAAGCGAGGATTGCAGGGAGGCGAACTCCACCGGACGCAGGGTGATGTCGAAGCCCGCTTCGGCGCCCATGGCCTGCACCAGCTCGAACACCTGCTGCATGGTGGTGTTGTTGCCGAAGGTGATCTCGAATTTGACGCGGTCATAGCCCGCCTCCTTCAGCAGGGCCTGCGCTTTCTTGGGATCGCGGCCCTTGTGCTCGAAGGCGGTGTTGTAGGCGAAGCTGGCCGGCGGGAACGGCTGATAGGCGGGCTGGAACATGCCTTCGCCGATCACCTGGTTGAGCACGTCGCGGTCGATCGCAAGATCCAAGGCCTGGCGCACGCGCTTGTCCTTGGCCAGCGGGTTGTTGGCGCGCGCGCCATTGGCCAGGTTCACCGAAATGGCCTGGAAGCCCAGGCCGGTCACCGGCGCCAGGGTCAGGTTCTTGTCGTCCTTCACGGCCTTGGCATCGCTGGGCGCCACGCGCTCGATGATGTCCAGGTCGCCCGCGCGCAGGTTGTTCAGGCGCACGGTGTTGTCGGGGATCGGGGTGTAGACCAGGCGGTCGAAGTGATAGTTGGCCGCATCCCAGTACTTGGGAAATTTCTCGAGCACGATGCGGTCGTTCTGCACGCGCTCCTTGAACTGGTAAGGCCCAGAGCATACCGGCTTGCCGCCGGGGTCCTTGTCGAAGCTGGCAGGCGACATCATCATTCCGGCGCGATCCGACAGCTGCGACAGCAGCGAGGCGTCGGGTTCGGACAGGTTCAGCACCACGGTGCTGGCGTCCGGGGCCTCGACGCTGGCGACCGTGGCCAGTTCGCTCTTGCGGTTGCTGTCGGGCAAGGTGCGGGCGCGGTCCAGATTGGCCTTGACGGCCGCGGCGTCCACCGGCGTACCGTCATGGAACACGGCATCCGTGCGCAGCTTGAAGGTCAGCACCTTGTGGTCCGGGCTGATGGTCCAGGATTGCGCCAGCTGCGGCACGATCTTCAGGTCCGGGGTGATCTCGACCAGCTTGTCGCACAGGGAAGCGAAGACGATGCGGCCCACGAAGGTACGCGCGCGCACCGGGTCCAGCACATCGGGGTCGTCCTGCAGGCCGATACGCAGGGTGGATTGGGCTTGCGCCAATCCGCTGGCCAGCATTCCCGCCATGGCCATGGCGAGGCAAAGTTTACGCATGAAAGATCTCCGTCGGTTCAGGTCGGCCTGGTTCCCCGCGCGGACGCGCCGCCTGGCATGAGGGAACAGACCCGAGCCGTGCTGCATCGCCGGGTCCATCCCCCGCTGCGCACGTTCTTGTTGGATTCTGCGCCAGGCGCGCGGCGATTGTATAGAGCGGCGGCTGTCGTAAGCCTAAATGCCTGCCGGGCGGCCGCCTTGCGGACGCGCTTTCAGGGAATGCGGCAAGGCGCCGCGAAATCCACGGCGGCCTGGACCTCGGCGCGCAGCTTGGCGACCAGCGGCCGGGTATCGTCGCGGCGATGCTGGAACGCGTAGGGCAAGGCCGCCAGGGGCCTATCCCCTTCCAGCACGCGCAGACTGCCTTCGGCCTGTAGCGCGCTGGCCCAATGGCTGGGCAAGAGGCCCACGCCGGTGCCTTCTATGAGCAGGCCGACCACCGCCCCCCAGTTGTTGCAGCAGAGGCGTTCTCCGCCGGCCTCGCGGCCCGCCAGCCAGTCGTCGATGATGCGCGTGGTGCCGGCCCCTGCCGGCAGTGTGACCAGCGGCAGGCGTTCCAGCAGCGCGGGCGTCATGCGCGTGGCGCCCTCCAACACGGCAGGCGCGGCGGCCCAGGAGAAGTCCGCCTGGCCTATGGAACTGGAAGCGATATTGGGCCGCGAGGAACGGCCGGCGATCACGGCGAAGTCCAATTCACCGTCGGCCACGCGCTGCTCCAGCACCTGGCCGATGTCCACATAGGGCTCCAGCACCAGGTCCGGATAGGCGGTGCGCACGCCCCGGATCAGCCGCGGCAGCCAGGTCAGCGCGGTCAACTCGCCCACGCCGAAGCGGCAACGGCCGCTGAGGCCCGCGCTTTGCGCCAGCGACGCCCGGATCTGTTCGGCCGAGGCCAGCAGGTCGCGCGCCTGCGGCAGCAGGCGCTGGCCGGCGTCGGTCAGCACCGCCTTGTGGCCACTGCGGTCGAAGAGGGATAGGCCCAGGCCTTCCTCGAGCTCGGTGATGCGCTTGGACAGCGACGACACCGACAGGTGCAGGCGCTCGGCCGCCACGGCGAAACTTGCGCAGGTGGCGGCCCAGTAGAAGGCTTCGAGTTGCTTGAGGGTCATGCCGGGATTGTAGGCGCGCCCGGCTCAGCCGCGCGCGGCTCAGGGGCGCGCGGTCCTGAGGCGCCCGGCATGTGGTCCCGGCTGAATCAGGCGGCTTTCGGCGTCAGCAGGTGCGCGGAAAACCGGAGGGTATCGATAGCGGCGCGGAGCATGCGCTCGACGCGCGGCCAGATATCGCCCTTGAGGCGATCGGACCAGCAGATGCTGTCAAACACCCCGTCGACCAGGGCGTGCAGATAGAGGTTGGACAGGCGCACGTCCAGCGCGCGCGGCAGGTCTTCGCGCTTGACGGCGGCGCGCAGCAGTTTCTCCGAGGTGCGCAAGGCATGGCGCTCCCACAGGTCGCGGCGGCGCAGCAAGGGTGCGTTCTCGTCGCTGCGTTCGCATTTCAGGTACAGGATCTCCAGCACCCGCTGCACCGAACCTTCCTGCGCGTAGATCTGGATGTACTGCCGCATGGAGGAGTAGAGCGATTCCAGCGCCTCGCCCTCGGTCGACACCTGGGTCAGCGGCGCGGCCTCGCCCAGCGCGCGGTCGCACATGGCGATGCAGACGTCGATCTTGTTCTTGTAATGGCCGTAGACGGCGCCCCGGGACACGCCCGCATAGTCCGCAATATCGCTCATGGTGGTGGCGGCCACCCCTTTGGACAGGAACACGTGCTCCGCGGCGTCCAGGATGCGGTCGCGGGTGCGTTGGGACTCTTCTTTCGTCTTGCGGGCCATGCGGGGACCTCCTACTTAAAAAAACGATGGCAAAAAAACGGCGGCTTCCACACCGGAAGCCGCCCTCTCCACACACTGTGAATAAGTGTGTAGCGGGGAGCATACTTCCGAACAAAATAATTAATCAAGCGTGACGGATTAAATGATAGACTCGCTTCCCCACGCGGGAAAGTCGGCGCCTTTCCCCACCCCAGCCCTCTGCGGCCCCATCAGACAACTTTAAAAATGAAGCAAAGAGTCTCTCTACGCACGCTCGCCTTTTTTTCCGTAGTAATTCTTATTACCGGTTGCTCGAAGCCGGAAGCCCAAACAGCCGCCGAGGAGCCCGCCGAAGTCGGCGTCATCGTCGCGGCGGCCACGCCCACCAGCGTCGCCACCGAATTGCCGGGCCGGCTGGAGCCCTACCGCGAGGCCGAGGTGCGCGCGCGCGTGGCCGGCATCGTTACCGCGCGCCTGTACGAGGAAGGCCAGGACGTGGCGCGCGGCGCCTCGCTGTTCCAGATCGATCCCGCGCCCTTGCAGGCCGCCTACGATTCCGAAGCCGCAAACCTGGCGCGCGCGCAGGCGAACCTGTCCGCCGCCGCCGACAAGCTGCGCCGTTACGCCGACCTGGTGTCGGACCGCGCCATCAGCGAACGCGACCACGCCGAAAGCGTGGCGCAGGAACGCCAGGCCCGGGCCGAGGTCGCCCTGGCCCGCGCCAACCTGCAAAGCGCCAAGCTGAAGCTGGATTACGCGCGGGTCACCTCGCCCATCGACGGCCGGGCGCGGCGCGCCCTGGTCACCGAAGGCGCGCTGGTGGGCGAAGGCCAAGCCACGCCGCTGACCGTGGTACAGCAGATCGACCCGATCTATGTGAACTTCGCCCAGCCCGCCGCCGAGGTGATGCAGTTGCAGAAGCAGATCCGCGCCGGAGCCCTGGAAGGCGTGGCGCCGGACCAGGTGCAGGTGCGGCTGCTGCTGCCCGACGGTTCCGAGTACGGGCGCGGCGGCACGCTGTCGTTCGCCGACCTGGCGGTGGATCCGGGCACCGACAACGTCACCATGCGGGCGCTGTTCGAGAATCCGGGCCGCGACCTGCTGCCGGGCATGTATGTGCGCGTGCGGCTGGAGCAGGCGATCAACCGCGACACCTACCTGGTACCGCGCAACGCCCTGCTGCGCAACGCCGAAGGCGCGCACGTGCTGGCCGCGGGCCCGGACGGAGAGCTGAAGAAGATCGCCGTCACCGCGCAGCGGCTGCAAGGCCCGTACTGGATCGTCACGCAGGGACTTGCGGGCGGCGAGCGCATCGTCGTCGAGAACGCCGCCCAATTGGCGGCGGGCCAGAAAATCAAACCGGTGGAGCGGGCCGCGCCGAGCGCGCAGGCCCCCACCGCCGGCAACCCGGAGGCCGGCGTCCAGGCAAGGACGCCCGCCGCGGGCCAAAAAGGATAAACCGCAATGGCGCGTTTTTTTATCGATCGCCCGGTCTTCGCCTGGGTGATCTCGCTGCTGATCGTGCTGGTCGGCATTCTGTCGATCCGCGCGCTGCCGGTGGCGCAGTATCCCGACATCGCTCCGCCGGTGGTCAACGTCGGCGCCAGCTATCCCGGCGCCTCGGCCAAGGTGGTCGAAGAGGCCGTCACCGCCATCATCGAACGCGAGATGAACGGCGCCCCCGGGCTGATGTATACCTCGTCCAGCAGCGACTCGACGGGCTGGGCCAGCATCAACCTGACCTTCAAGCAGGGCACCAATCCCGACCTGGCGGCCGTGGAAGTGCAGAACCGCCTGAAGGCGGTGGAGCCGCGCCTGCCCGAATCGGTGCGTCGCGACGGCGTGCGCGTCGAAAAGGCGGCCGACAACATCCAGTTGGTGGTGTCGCTGAAGTCGGACGGCGGCCTGGACGACATGCAACTGGGCGAGCTGGCCGCCTCCAACGTGCTGCAGGCCCTGCGCCGCGTGGAAGGCGTGGGCAAGGTGCAGTCCTTCGGCGCCGAAGCCGCCATGCGCATCTGGCCGGATCCGGCCAAGCTGACGGCCATGGCCCTGACCCCGGGCGACATCGTCTCGGCCCTGCGCAGCCATAACGCGCGGGTCACCATCGGCGAACTGGGCAACCAGGCCGTGCCCAAGGACGCCCCGCTGAACGCCAGCATCGTCGCCGGCGAATCCCTGCACACGCCCGAGCAGTTCGGCAACATTCCGCTGCGCGCGCAGTCGGACGGCGCCACTCTGCGCCTGAAGGACGTGGCCCGGGTCGAACTGGGCGGCACCGACTACATGTACCTGTCGCGCGTGAACGGCATGACCGGCACGGGCCTGGGCATCAAGCTGGCGCCGGGATCGAATGCAGTCGAGACCACCAAACGCATCCGCGCCACCATGCAGGAGCTGGCCCAGTATTTCCCGCCGGGCGTGACCTGGGACATTCCGTACGAGACCTCCACCTTCGTCGAAATCTCGATCAAGAAGGTGCTGATGACCCTGCTGGAAGCCGTGGCCCTGGTGTTCTGCGTGATGTACCTGTTCATGCAGAACTTCCGCGCCACGCTGATCCCCACGCTGGTGGTACCGGTGGCGCTGCTGGGCACGCTGGGCGTGATGCTGTGGCTGGGCTATTCCATCAACGTGCTGACGATGTTCGGCATGGTGCTGGCCATCGGCATCCTGGTGGACGACGCCATCGTGGTGGTGGAGAACGTCGAACGCATCATGGCCGAGGAAGGCCTGCCGCCGCGCGAGGCCACGGTCAAGGCCATGGGCCAGATCAGCGGCGCCATCGTCGGCATCACGGTGGTGCTGGTGTCGGTGTTCGTGCCCATGGCGTTCTTCGACGGCGCGGTGGGCAACATCTATCGCCAGTTCGCCGTGACGCTGGCCGTGTCGATCGCCTTCTCGGCCTTCCTGGCGCTGTCGTTGACGCCCGCGCTGTGCGCCAGCCTGCTCAAGCCCATCGCCGCGGGCCACCACGAGAAGCGCGGCTTCTTCGGCTGGTTCAACCGGGCCTTCACGCGCCTGACCGCGCGCTACACCACGCGGGTGTCCGGCGTGCTGGCCCGTCCGGTGCGCTTCGGCCTGGCCTATCTAGCCGTGATCGCCGCAGTGGCATTGCTGTTCGCGCGGCTGCCCTCTTCCTTCCTGCCGGACGAAGACCAGGGCAGCTTCATGGCCATGGTCATCCTGCCCCAGGGCTCGCCGCAAGCCGAGACCATGGCGATGGTGAAGGACGTCGAACGCTACATGCTGGAGCATGAGCCCGTCGAATACGTGTATTCGGTCAACGGCTTCAGCAACTACGGCAGCGGACCGAACTCGGCCATGTTCTTCGTCACGCTGAAGGACTGGAAGCAGCGCGGCGCCGCCGACCTGCACGTGAACGCGGTGGTGGAACGCATCAACGCCGCCTTCGCCGACCGCAAGAACGTCATGGTGCACGCGCTGAATTCCCCGCCGCTGCCGGACCTGGGCTCGACCTCGGGCTTCGACTTCCGCCTGCAAGACCGCGGCGGACTGGGCTACGAAGCCCTGGCCCAGGCGCGCCAGCAGTTGCTGGCGGCGGCGGCTAGCCACCCCGCGCTTGCGGAAGTGGTGTTCGCGGGCCAGGAAGAAGCGCCGCAGCTGGAGCTGCGCGTCGACCGCGACAAGGCCCAGGCCATGGGCGTGTCGGTGGACGAGATCAACACCGCGCTGGCGGTGATGTACGGCTCGGACTACATCGGCGACTTCATGCTCAATGGCCAGGTGCGGCGCGTGACCGTGCAGGCCGACGGCAAGAGCCGCGTCGACATGGCGGACGTATCGCGCCTGCACGTGCGCAACCTGCAGGGCCAGATGGTGCCGCTGTCCGCCTTCACCACCCTGAAATGGTCCATGGGTCCGCCGCAGCTCAACCGCTACAACGGCTTCCCCTCGTTCACCATCAACGGCGCGGCGGCCCCCGGGCACAGCAGCGGCGAGGCCATGCGCGCCATGGAAGCGCTGGCGGCGGAGCTGCCGCGCGGCATCGGCTTCGACTGGTCGGGACAGTCCTATGAGGAACGGCTGTCCGGCAACCAGGCCCCCGTGCTGTTCGCGCTGTCGGTGCTGGTCGTGTTCCTGGCGCTGGCCGCGCTGTACGAAAGCTGGTCCATCCCGCTGGCGGTGATCCTGGTGGTGCCGCTGGGCGTGATCGGCGCGGTGCTGGGCGTGACGCTGCGCGGCATGCCCAACGACATCTACTTCAAGGTCGGCCTCATCGCCACCATCGGACTGTCGGCCAAGAACGCGATCCTGATCGTGGAAGTGGCCAAGGACCTGGTGCGCGACGGCCAGGGCATCGTGTCCGCCACGCTGGAGGCCGCCAGGCTGCGGCTGCGGCCCATCGTGATGACCTCGCTGGCCTTCGGCGTGGGGGTGCTGCCCCTGGCGCTGGCCACTGGCGCGGCCTCGGGCGCCCAGGCCGCGATCGGCACGGGCGTGCTGGGCGGCATCATCACCGCGACGGTGCTGGCCATCTTCCTGGTGCCGCTTTTCTTTCTTATCGTGGGCCGCGTGCTGGGCATGCGCGTGCGCCCCGCGCGTCCGCAAGGCCGCGAAACGCTGGAGACCTCGCCATGAAGGCTATGGCCATGACCCTGCTTGCGCTGGCTTTGGCCGGCTGCTCGCTGGCCCCTACCTATGAACGCCCGGTCGCGCCCGTGCCGCACGCCTATGACACGCCGGCCGCGGACGGACAGGCCGCCGTGCCGCAGGATTGGCGCGACTACTTCAACGACCCGGCGCTGCAAGCCTGGATCGCCGCCGCGCTGGAAAACAACCGCAACCTGCGGGTGGCGGCGCTGCGCATCCAGGAAGCCCGAGCGCTGTACGGCGTGCAGCAGGCCGACCGCCTGCCGTCCATCGATGGCACGGGCGAATTCAGCCGCGGACGCGGCGCGGAACCCGGCCAGCCGCGCATGCCGGTGGCCGACCGCTACCGCGCCGCCGTCGGCATCGCCGCGTTCGAACTGGATTTCTTCGGCCGCGTGAAAAGCCTGAGCGACGCCGCGCTGTCGCGCTACCTGGCCAGCGAGGAAGCGCACCGCGCCGCCACGCTGTCGCTGGTGTCGGAGACCGCTGCGGCCTACTTCAACCAGCGTTCGCTGGCGGAGCAGCTGCGTCTGACCGAGAGCACGCTGGCGTTGCGCGAGGCCTCGCTCAAACTCACCCAACGCCGCTACGACGCAGGGCTGGAAACGGCCGTGGGACTGCGCACGGCGCAGATGCTGGTGGAATCCTCGCGCGCCACGCACGCCGAACTGAGCCGGGAATACCGCCAGTCCGTCCACACTCTGGGCTTACTGGCGGGCGACTTTTCGCTGCCGCCCGACACCGATGCCGTCACGCTGGAAAGCCAGAGCCTGACGCCGCTGGCCGCGGGCCTGCCTTCGGCCCTGCTGATCCGTCGTCCGGACCTGCGCCAGGCCGAGGACACGCTGCGAGCGGCCAATGCCGATATCGGCGCGGCGCGCGCGGCGTTCTTCCCGTCGGTGCAGCTGACGACCGACATCGGCACCACGGCCGGCAGTTTCTCGGACCTGTTCGGTTCGGGCACGGGCACCTGGACCTTCGCGCCCAAGCTGACGCTGCCCATCTTCAATGCTGGTCGCAACAGCGCCAACCTGTCGCTGGCCGAGGCCCGCAAGGACATCGCGGTAGCCCAATACGAAGGCAGCATCCAGCAGGCCTTCCGCGAAGTGGCCGACGCGCTGTCCGCCCGCGACACGCTGCGCGCGCAGATCGACGCCCAGCGCAAGGTGCGCGACGCCGACCGCGACCGCCAGCGCCTGACCGAAAGACGCTACGAACGCGGCGTGGCCAGCTACCTGGAGATGCTGGAGGCGCAGCGCAGCTTGTTCGAATCCGAACAGGAGTTCATCCGGCTGCAACAGCGCCGGCTGGTCAACGCGGTGGAGTTGTACAAGGCGCTGGGCGGCTGGGAGCAGCCCGGCTCATGACCGGTCAGCCGGCCTTGTCGATGCGGTAGGCGCAGCGGCGCGCGCCCGTGAGGATGTGCTCTTCGCGCCGCACCCGGACCTCTGCTCCCAGCACCTTGTTGAAGAGTTCCAGTTCGCTGCGGCAAAAGCCCATACAGGCCTTTGCCGCGGAACAGATCGGGCAATGGTTCTCGATGAAGAGGTAGTCCGGGCCATCCTTGCGCAACTCGGCCATGTAGCCTTCGGCGGAGCGGACTTCCACCAGCCGCTCCAGCCGTTCCTTCAGGCTGCGGGCGCCCTGCATGGCTTGGCGATAGCCGTTGAGCATGGCGGCCTCGCGCACTTCGATCAGCTTTTCGACGCCCTCTTCGCCGAACGCCTGGCGGATGGCGCCTATCATCTGCACCGTCATTTCGGCATGCGTGTCGGGAAATCGGCCATGTCCGGCAGCGGTCAGAAACCAGATCTGCGTGGGCCGGCCCCGGCCCGCGCTATGGCTTTCGGAATCCACCAATCCTTCCGCATGCAAGCGGGTCATCTGCTGGCGCACGGCCTCGGCGGTCACGTCCATGGCCTTGGCAATGACGGCGACGGACTGCGGGCCGCGCGTCTTCAAGGCCATGAGCACGCGATCCGCGGGCTGATGCTCCCAGGCGACGGGATGGGACGGACTGTCAGACATGGATGTGGATTCTCCGGATGTATGCCTATGGTGCCACGAACCGCGCCTGGCGGTCAGCCGGAAGCCACCTGCGAGTCCGCCGCTGGCGCTTCCCATCCGCCTCCCAGCGCCTTGTACAGCGCGATCAGACGGGTGTAGGACTCGGTTTCGGCCACGGCTACGGCGTCCTGGGCGCGCAAAAGCGTACGCTGGGCGTCCAACACCGTCAAATACGGGGTGCTGCCTTCCCGGTAGCGCAGCTGCGCCAGTTCCGCCGCCCTGCCGCTGTGCGCGGCCGCCTGCGCCAGGCTGCCCAGGCGCTGCTGCGTCTGGCCGTATTCCGTCAGCGCCGATTCCAGTTCCTCGACCGCACGCAGCACGGTCAGCTCATAGCTCGCGACCGCGCCGTCCGCGCGCGCCACCGCGCCGCGCTTGCGCGCCAGCGCCGTGGGCAGGTGGAAGGCGGGCCAGTTGGCATTGGCCGCCACGCTGAAAGCGCGGCTGGCCGATGAGCCGAAATCCGCGCCGCGCAAGGCGACGAAACCCAGGAATCCGCCCAGGTCGATGCGCGGATACAGTTCCGCGGTCGCCACGCCCACGTCGGCGTTGGCGGCAGCCATGCCGCGTTCAGCCGCCAGCACGTCGGGGCGGCGCGACAGCAAGGCGCTCACGTCGCCGATCGGCAGGCGAGTGTCCAGGGGGGCCAGCGCCTTGCCCGCGTCCAATTCGCCCAGCTCCACCGGGCGCAGGCCCGCCAGCACCGCAATCCGGTACTGCGCCAGCCGCCTGGCGGCGATCTGCACCGGGACGCTGGCCTGCACAGTCTCCAGTTCGGCGCGCGCGCTGGCCAGGTCGCCTTCGTCGCCGCGGCCCGCCGATACCATGGCCTGGATCACGCGCAGGCTGTCGCGCTGGCTCTCCAGGTTGGCGCGCGCCACGGCCAGGCGCTGTTCGGCGCCGCGCAGTTCGAAGTAATTGCGCGCCACTTCGGCCGCCACCACGATGCGGGTCTGGGCCAGATCCGCGGCCTGCGCCTCGCTGCGGGCGGCCGCGCCCTCGGCCGCCCGGCGCAGACGCCCGAACAGGTCCAGCTCCCAGGTGGCGTCGAAGCCCGCCCGGTAGCTCTGCGCCAGGTTGCGCTGGCCGCTGGCGCCGGCATTGGCCTGCGACAGGCTGCGCTCATAGCCGCCGCCCAGGGTGACGGCCGGCAGCTGGTCCAGTTCCTTCTCGTCCAGCACCGCGCGCGATTCGGCCAGGCGCGACTGCGCGATGCGGATGTCCAGGTTGCGGGACAGCGCCAGATCGATCAGCCGGTCCAGCTGGGGATCCTGCAATTGCTTCCACCAGTCGCGCTGCAGCTGGTCGGTGGAGAACAGGGCCTGTTCGGGGCTGGCCAGCGTCACTGGCGCGACCTGGGGTTTCTGGTAATCGGGACCGACGGCGCAGCCGGCGGTGGCCAACGCGGCCAGCAGTACGGTCGCGCCGCGGCGCAAGCGTAGGGAAAGTTGTGGATGCTTCATGATGGTTTCCTTGGGCTAGGCCGAGACACCGGGCGCTGCGGCGTCCTCGGCCTGGGCCAGCGCCAGCTCGCGGGCGCGCGGCGTATCGTGCGCCGCGCGGTGATCGCGGGCGAATACGGTGTAGACGGTGGGCAACACGAACAGCGTGAACAGCGTGCCGACCAGCAGGCCCACCACAATGACCAGGCCCAGGCTGTAGCGGCTGTGCGCGCCAGCGCCGGTGGCGAACAGCAGCGGGATCAGACCCATGACCATGGCGGCGGTCGTCATCAGGATGGGGCGCAACCGGATGCGGGCGGCCTGCTCCATGGCGGCGCGCCGGTCCAGCCCGTGGCTGAGCTGCATTTCGTTGGCGAACTCCACCATCAGGATGCCGTGCTTGCTGATCAGGCCGATCAGCGTCACCAGCCCGATCTGGGTATAGATGTTGACGGTGGCCATGCCCAGCGCCAGCGGGATCAGCGCGCCGCAGATCGACATGGGCACGCTCACCAGGATGATGAAGGGATCGCGCAGGCTCTCGTATTGCGCCGCCAGCACCAGGTAGATCACGATGATGGCGAAGATGAAGGTGATCATCAGCGCCGAACCTTCCTGGCTGTACTGACGCGCATCCGACTGCCAGTCGTAGCTGAAGCCGGCGGGCAGGAACTTGGCCTGCTCGGTCAGGAATTGCACCGCGTCGCCCATGGTGACGCCCGGCATCGGTATGGCCTGGAAGGTCGCGGCATTGAGCTGGTTGAACTGGGTCAGCTTGTTGGGCTCCACGCCCATGGACACGGTCACGAGGTTGGACAGCGGCACCTGCGCGCCGCTGGCGCTCTTGACGTAGTAGCGCGCCAGCGATTCGGGCGAGATGCGCTGTTCGCGCAGGCTCTGCGGAATCACGTCATAGGAGCGACCGTCCATGCCGAAGCGGTTCACGTAGTTCTCGCCCACCAGCACGGCCAGCGTATCGCCGATGGCCTTCATGGTGACGCCCAGGCTGTTGGCCTTGGCGCGGTCCACCTTCAGCTGCACCACCGGATTGTTGTAGTCCAGGTCGCTGTCGACCACCATGAACAGGCCGCTTTCGCGCGCGGCCTTCTTCAGGCCTTCCATGGCCTCGTAGACCACCGGATAGTCCGAGGCGCTCATGAGCGTCATCTGCACCGGCAGCCCGCCGGTGGAACCGGGCAGGGACGGCAGCTGGAAGGCGAAGATGTTGCTGCCTTCGACCTGGTTCGCCATGGCCTGCATGTCGGCCTGGATCTGGTCGGCCGAACGGTGGCGCTTTTCCCAGGACACGAAGTCCACGCCGCCAATGCTGTTGGACACGCCGTCGGAACCGTTGATCAGCCAGCGCCCCTGCTGTTCAGGCAGGGTCTTCATCACGTCGTCCCATTTGCGGCCAAACTTCTCCACATAGTCGATATTGGCGTGCTGCGGCGACTTGATCGCGGTCAGCACGGTGGATTGGTCCTCGACCGGCGCCAGCTCGCTTTGCGCGGCGTTGTACAGGAACGGCAGGCTGGCGAGTACCGACACGGCGATCAGGCCGGTCACCCAGCGATGATGCAGCGATACGTCAAGCACGCGGCCATAGGCGTTCCCCAGGCCTTCAAAGAAATGCTCGGCGCGACGCGCCATCCAGCCTTCGGACACGCGGCTATTCAGCAGGAACGAGCTCATCACGGGCGACAAGGTCAGCGCAATGACGCCCGACACCACCACGGAGCCCGCCAGGGTGAAGGCGAATTCCTTGAAGAGCGAACCGGTAAGCCCGCCCATCAGGCCGATGGGCGCGTAGACCGCCGCCAGCGTGATGGTCATCGCGATCACCGGCCCCGCCACTTCGCGCGCGCCGATGAGGGCCGCGCGCACCGGCGATTTGCCCTCTTCGATGTGGCGATGCACGTTTTCGACCACGACGATGGCGTCGTCCACCACCAGGCCGATGGCCAGCACCATGGCCAGCAAGGTCAGCAGGTTCACGCTGAAGCCGAACAGCGCCATGATGGCCGCCCCGCCCAGCATGGACAGGGGAATGGTCAGCACCGGGATCAGCACGGCGCGCAGGGAGCCCAGGCACAGGAAGATCACCACCACCACGATGGCGATGGCCTCGATCAGCGTTTGCACCACGCCGTCGATGGACGCACTGATGAAGCGGGCCAGTTCGAACGGCACCTGCACGCTGGTGCCCGGCGGCAGGTTCTGCTTGATGTTAGGCAGCAGCTCGTTCAGGCGCTTGACGATCACCAGCGGATTGCCCACCGGCGTGGCGTTCAGCCCGAAGTACACCGCCGGCTCGCCATCCATCAGGCCGCTGGAATCGGTGGACGCGGCGCCCAGTTCCACCGTGGCCACGTCGCCCAGGCGCACGATCGCGTCGCCCTCGCGCTTGACCACCATGTCGCGGAATTCCGCGACGTTGACCAAGTCCGTGTTGACCTGGATGTTGGACACCACGTACAGGCCCTTGGCCTGTCCCGGCGCCGCCTGCACGTTGTTGTCGCGCAGCGCGTCGGCCAGCTCGCCCGCGGAAATGCCGCGCGCCGCCATCCGGTTGGGGTCCAGCCATACCCGCATGGCGAGCTTCTGCCCGCCGTAGAGTTCCACGCTGGCCACGCCGTCGATGGACGACAGCTGCGGCTGCACCACCCGCGACAGATAGTCAGTCAAGGCGGCCAGGGACAAAGTGCTGCTGGAGAAGCCCACATAAGCCACGGCCGTCGCCTCGCCGGCGGACTTGACCAGCACCGGGTCGTAGACGTCCTGCGGCAAGCGGTACTTGACCTCGTTGACCTTGGCCATCACCTCGGTCATGGCCTTGTTGGAATCGGCGTTCAGCTTCATCCGCACCGTGATCACGCTGCGGCCCTGGGTCGACGAGGACGACAGGTAGTCGATGCCTTCCACCGTGGCCACGGATTGCGCGATGGGTTGGGTGACGAAGCCCTGCATCAGGTCGGGCGAAGCGCCCGGATACTGGGTGGTGATGGTGATGGTGGTGCTTTCGGTCAGCGGATACTGCCGCACCGGCAGGCCGCTCAGGGCCTTGATGCCCAGCAGCAAGATCAGGGTGCTGACCACCAGCGCCAGCACAGGCCGGCGCACGAAGAGATCGGTGAATTTCATGTTCTGCTCCGCGCTCTCACCGGACCTGCGCCAGGGTCTGCTGCGCGGCATCCAGCGCCACGGTGTCCTCGGCGCCGACCTCGACCGCCGCGCCGTTATGCAGGCGCAACTGGCCCGAAGTCACGACCTGCTCGCCCGCCTGCAGTCCTTCGGTCACGACGACGCGGCCGCGCACGCGTTCCGCCGTCTTCACATAGGCTTGCCGCACCGTCGTGCCGGCTTGTCCGCCCTCCTTGGGCGGCGTCACCACATAGACCGAATCGCCGTAGGCGCTGTAGCTGACCGCGGTTTCCGGCACGGTGATCACGCCCGGGCGCGCAGGCAGGCCGATCTGGCCCTGGGCGTACATGCCGGCCGCCAGGGCGCCGTCGGCGTTGGGCAAGGTCGCCTGCACACGCACGGTGCGCGAACCCGCGTCGACCTGCGGCTCCACCGTGGTGATCTTGCCTTCGAAGACGCGTCCGGCATGGGCATCCACCGTTACGGTCACCGGCTGGCCCGCGCGCAGCGCGCCCATGGCCTGCTCGGGCAGGGTGATGTTGGCGTACACGGCGGAGGCGTCGGTCAACGACACCAGCGCATCGCCGGCGCGGGCGAACTGCCCCAGGTTCACCCGGCGCACGCCCAGCACGCCGTCAAACGGCGCCTTGACGCGCTTCTGTTCAATCAACGCCTGTACCCGCTTGATATCGCCGGCGGCCTGGTCGTAGTCGGCCTGTGCCTGGTCCAGCTGTTCACGCGTGGCGGCCTGCTGCGGCAGCAGGCGGCGGGTGCGCTCCAGCAAGGCGCGCGCGTTGCGCGCCTGGGCCTGCAGCCTGGCCAGCTCGCCCTGCTCGGGGGCATCGTTCAACTGCACCAGCAACTGGCCGGCCTGGACCTGCGCGCCCGACGCGAACAGGATCCGATCGACCCGGCCGTCCACTTCAGCCGCCACCTGCACCTGGCGCGACGCCTCCAGCGAACCGATGCCGCTCAGGGTCACGGGGAAATCCGCCTGCCGGGCGGTGGCCACCGCGACTTTGGCCGGCGCCATGGCCCAGCCGCCCTGTTGCTGTGCGCCGCCGTACTTCCAGTACAGCCCGCCGCCCGCCAGCGCCACCGCCAGCGCCACGGCCCCAACGGCCCACGCTCCTGAATTCGCCTTCATGATCGACTCGCTATTTATCAAAGAATGTTCTTGGATAATCCACGATATCGGGCATTTCGTCAAAAGGGTTAATCCAATTACTGGCATAGCGCCGGACTATGGCGTACAAGCCCCTGCGCGGCGTGTGGGCATGAAAAAACCGCCAGCAGGCTGGCGGTTTAGGGGAGCGCGGGGGCAGGGACGCTAGGTCCGCACCATGTGCAGGTAGTGGCGGTGGCGCTCGTACTGGTCCAGGATGTCGCCGATGACGGCGTCGCGGCTCCAGCCCATGATGTCGTAGTCCTGCCCGCCTTCGCGCAGATGCACTTCAGCGCGGAAGTACTTGCGCTCCTCCTCGTCGGCGGCCTCTTCCGGCGTCAGGCTGGGACGCACGAAGGCTTCAGGCTGCACCGCATAGGAAAAGTCCAGGTGCTCGCCATGCGAGACTTCCATGATCACGCCCTCGTCGTTGCCGTGCTCGCGCACAGCCACTTCATAACCCTGCTTGCGCAGCTCGTCAGCCACGTCTTCCAGCGCGGGCCGCACCACGTCGCCGATGAAGCGCTGCACATGGGCGCGGCGCGGCATCATGACCATGTTGCGCAAGCGCCGCTCCCATGACTGCCCGCCGCGCGTGGGGCGCGACAGCGTCAGCGACTGGTAGCGGATGCCACGCTTGGTGGCGTCCAGCTTCAGCGCCTTGAACAAGCCCCACAGGGATAGCAGCAGGATCACCGAGAACGGCAAGGCGCTGGCGATGGTGGCGGTCTGCAGCGCGGTCAGCCCATCGGCCAGCAGCAGCGCGATCGCTACCGCGCCCATCAGCAGCGACCAGAAGATGCGCTGCCACACGGGCGTGCGGTCCGAGCCGCCGGACGCCAGCAAGTCCACCACCAGCGCGCCCGAGTCGGCCGAGGTGACGAAGAACACGGCCACCATCGCGATCGCAACGATGGACAGCACCCCGCTCCAGGGCAATTGCTCCAGGAACGCGAACAGCGCCAGTGAGGAATCGGCCTGTACCACCTCCGCGAAGCCCTGCACCTTGTCGACCAGGATCATGTGGATGGCGGTATCGCCGAACACGGTCATCCAGAACAGGGTAAAACCGGCCGGCACCAGCAGCACGCCGGTGACGAATTCGCGGATGGTGCGGCCGCGCGAGATGCGCGCGATGAACAGGCCCACGAAGGGCGACCAGGCGATCCACCAGCCCCAGTAGAACAGCGTCCAGCCGCCGATCCAGTCGGTGGGTTCGTAGGCGTAGAGATTGAAGGTCTTGTTGACGATGTCCGACAGATAGGCGCCGGTGTTCTGCACAAAGGTCTGGAACAGGAACACCGTGGGACCGACCACCAGCACAAACAGCAGCAGCACCGCCGCCAGCACCAGGTTGGTCTCGGACAGGATGCGGATGCCCTTATCCAGGCCGCTGGCCACCGACAGGGTCGCCAGGCCGCAGGTCACCACAATCAGGATGATCTGCGCCGTCACGCCCACCGGAACGCCGAACAGGTGGTTGAGCCCGCTATTGATCTGCGCCACGCCCAGGCCCAGCGATGTGGCCACGCCCAGCACCGTGCCGATGATGGCGAAGATGTCCACGGCATGCCCGATGGGGCCATGGATGCGATTGCCGATCAGGGGATAAAGCGCCGAACGCAGGGTCAGCGGCAAGCCATGGCGATAGCTGAAAAAGGCCAGGATCAGCGCCACCACCGCATAGATGGCCCAGGCGTGCAGGCCCCAGTGGAAGAATGTGATCTTCATGGCTTCGCGGGCCGCGGCGACGCTGCCGCCCTCGCCTACCGGCGGCGCCATGAAGTGCATCACGGGCTCGGCCACGCCGAAGAACATCAGGCCGATCCCCATGCCCGCGGAGAACAGCATCGCGAACCAGGTGAAATTGCGGTAGTCGGGCTCGCTGTGGTCGGGTCCCAGCTTGATGTCGCCGTAGCGGCTGACCGCCAGGAACACCACCGCAAGCAGGATGATGGCCACGACCAGGATGTAGAACCAGCTGGCATTGCCCAGTATCCAGCCCTGCACGGACTCGAACAGGCTTTGCGCCGCCTTGGGCGCCAGGATCGCGAATCCGACCAGCAGCAGCGTGAACACGGCCGCTGGGATAAACACTGGGCGATTGATGGTGGATGGTCGGGTTTCTGAAGTCATGCTGCCTCTCCTTTCGCCCAAGGGTTGGAAATTCCGGCGGCGGCCCCCCTCAGTCCGGCCGCGCCGCAGGTATTACTATCACGGCCACAGGCCGTCTGACAATCTGAAACCTCAAGCCGGGCCGGCCTCAGGAGAGATATCCCATGATCGATCACCTGGACCATCTGGTCCTGACCTGCACCGACCCCGACGCCACGGTGGACTTCTACACCCGGATCCTGGGCATGCGCCTGGAGACCTTTGGCGAGGGCCGCCAGGCGCTGCGCTTCGGCAACCAGAAGATCAATCTGCACGTGCGCGGGCGCGAGTTCGAACCCAAGGCCCACCTGCCCGTGCCGGGCGCGCTGGACCTGTGCTTCATCGCCGACCGTCCCCTGGAGGAAGTGATCGCCCAGCTGAACCGCGCAGGCGCCCGCATCATCGAAGGGCCAGTGCCGCGCACCGGCGCCACCGGCAAGATCCGCTCGGTCTACCTGCGCGACCCGGATCTGAATCTCATCGAAATCTCGGAACTGCTGGCCTGAGGCCAGGCGCGGGCCGCGTTATTCGGGCTTGGGTTCGCCGAAGACCACGCTGCGGAAGAAACCGGCCAGCACCGCCTCGGTCATTTCCGGCGTGACGGCCTGCGGATCGAAGGCATAGTTGAACTGCATGCCGTCCGACAAGGCCAGCAGGCCCAGCGCCATCTGTTCGGCCGGCATGCGCAACGGCGTGCCGACCCGGGCCGAGAACTGCCGCACGTAGTCCGTGACGGCGGCGCGCAATTCCCGCATGCACGCCAGGAAGCCCACACGGAAATCGGGATCGCGCACCGCTTGCAGCTTGCCTTCCATCCACAGCAGGAAACAGTCGTTCTGATGGAAGTGCGTGGAATAGTGCTCGAGCACGCGCGCTTCCATCTGCGGGCGCGAGGCCCCTTCCTCGAAGATGGCGCGCATGTCGTTCATCACGGTTTCGTGGTCGCGTCTGAGCAACTGCAGGAACAGTTCGGACTTGCTGCTGAAGTTGGAATAGAAGGCCCCGCGCGTGTAGCCCGCCTGCTCGGCGATGTCCTCCACGCTGGTCGCCACAAACCCTTTCGCTACAAAGATCGATTGCGCAGCGTCGAGCAGACGCTGACGCGTCTGATCACGGCTTTGCTCTCGCGTAAGGCGGACTTTTGACATGGCGCGAGTTTAGCACTGGCCGGCATTTCAGATTCACCATTGAATCCGAATTCATACCTGTATTAGAATCCAGGCCGTACGGGGCCGGATCCGGCCCGTTTCCGCCACTTTCAGCGCCGCGAGGTGTTACGTGAATTGCCCTGGCCCTTGCGCGCGCCCTGCCGCGCACAACCTTGCCGCCGACGCGGCGCCGCCTCCCCCCCGCTCCCGCCAATGGCCGCGCCTGCTGTCGCTGCCGGCCGCCGCGGCCATTGCCTTGCTGCTCGCCGCCTGCGGCCGCAACGAAGCGCCGCCGGCCGCGCCGCGTCCCGTGGTCGCCATGCCCGCCCAGGCGGATGAGCGCCTGCCGGCCTGGACCCTGCCGGGCGAAGTGCAGGCGCGCTACAGCACGCCGCTGTCGTTCCGCGTGGGCGGCAAGATCATCGAGCGCCAGGTCCGGCTGGGCGATGCCGTCACCCCCGGACAGATCGTCGCCAAACTGGATCCGGCCGACGCCGCCAAGAACGCGGCCAGCGCTCGCGCGCAGTTGACGGCGGCCCAGCACCAGCTGGACTACGCCCGCCAGCAGCTGGACCGCGACCGCGCCCAGGCGCGCGAAAACCTGATCGCCGCGACTCAGCTGGAGCAAACCCGCAACGCCTACGCCGCCGCGCTGGCGCAACGCGACCAGGCGCAGCAGCAGGCCGCGCTGGCGGCCGACCAGCTCAAATACACCACGCTGCAGGCCGACCATGCCGGCGTCATCACCGCGGAGCAGGCGGACACCGGGCAGAACGTGGCCGCGGGCGATCCGGTCTACAACCTGGCCTGGTCGGGCGATATCGACGCCATCTGCGACGTGCCGGAAAGCGTGCTGGCGGGCCTGGCCATCGGCCAGCGCGCCAACGTCACGCTCGGCCCCCTGCCCGGCCAGACGTTTGCCGCCGTGCTGCGCGAGATCGCGCCGGCCGCGGATCCGCAAAGCCGCACGTACCGCGCCAAGCTCACGCTGGAGGCGCCGGGCGCTGATGTGCGCCTGGGCATGACGGCCAACATCAGCTTCGACAACCGCGCCGCCGAAAGCCTGACGACCTACACCGTGCCGGCCACCGCGCTGTTCCATGACGGCCCCGCGCCCGCGGTATGGATCGTCAAGCCGGACGCGGACACCCTGGAACTGCGCCCCGTCGAAGTGCTGCGCTACGACGCCCGCACCGTCACCCTGTCCAAGGGCTTGCAGGCGGGCGAACGCGTGGTGTGGCAAGGCGTGCACACCGTGGCCGCCGGCGAAAAAGTCCGCGCCGTGCCGCCGCTGCATCCCGAGGATTTCGCCTCATGAGCGGCCCGCAACACGACGCTCCGACCCCGGCGCAGCGCCACGAAGAAGGCCGCTTCAACCTGTCCGCCTGGGCGTTGCGGCACCAGCCCCTGGTCATCTTCATCATCACGCTGATCACGCTGTTCGGCGTGCTGTCGTACTCGAAGCTGGCGCAATCGGAAGATCCGCCCTTCACCTTTCGCGTCATGGTCATCAAGACCCTCTGGCCCGGCGCCACCGCGCAGCAGGTGCAGGAACAAGTCACCGACCGCATCGCCAAGAAGCTGCAGGAAGCCCCCAACACCGACTTCATGCGCAGCTATTCGCGGCCCGGCGAATCGCTGATCTTCTACACCATGAAGGACTCCGCGCCCGCCAGCACCGTGGCCGAACAGTGGTACCAGGTACGCAAGAAGGTCGGCGACATCTCGGCCACGCTGCCCCCCGGCGTGCAGGGTCCCTTCTTCAACGACGAGTTCGGCGACGTCTACACCAACATCTACACGCTGCAGGGCGACGGCTTTTCGCCGGCCCAGCTGCACGACTACGCCGACAGGCTGCGCACCGTGCTGCTGCGCGTGCCAGGCGTGGCCAAGGTGGACTACTTTGGCGACCAGCCCGAGCACATCTATGTGGAAATCTCCAACACCCAGCTGACGCGGCTGGGCGTGTCGCCGCAGCAGATCGCCCAGGCCATCAACAGCCAGAACGCCGTGGCCGGCGCCGGCACGCTGACCACCGCCGACGACCGCATCTTCGTGCGGCCCAGTGGCCAGTACGCCAACAGCCGGGCCCTGGCGGACACGCTGATCCGGGTCAACGGCAAATCGATCCGGCTGGGCGACATCGCCACCATCCGCCGTGGCTACGAAGATCCGGTGATCGAACAGATGCGGCTGGGCGGTGGCCCTGTGCTGGGCATAGGCATCACCATGCAGCCCGGGCGCGACGTGGTGCACCTGGGCCGCGCCTTGGGCGCCAAGTTCGATGAGCTCAAGGCCCAGTTGCCAGCCGGCCTGACGCTGCAGGAAGTCTCCAGCATGCCCAAGGCAGTGTCGCACTCGGTCGACGACTTCCTGCGCTCGGTGGCCGAGGCCGTCGCCATCGTGCTGGCCGTCAGCCTGGTGTCTCTCGGTTTCCGCACCGGCATGGTGGTGGTCATCTCTATCCCGGTGGTGCTGGCGGTCACCGCGCTGTTCATGGACATGTTCGGCATCGGCCTGCACAAGGTCTCGCTAGGCACCCTGGTGCTGGCGCTGGGCCTGCTGGTGGACGACGCCATCATCGCGGTCGAGATGATGGCCGTGAAGCTGGAACAGGGCTGGAGCCGGGCGCGCGCGGCGGCGTTTGCCTATACCAGTACCGCCTTTCCCATGCTGACTGGCACGCTGGTCACGGTGGCGGGCTTTCTGCCGATCGCGCTGGCCAAGTCCAGCACGGGCGAATACACGCGTTCCATCTTCCAGGTGTCCGCCATCGCGCTGATCACCTCCTGGTTCGCCGCCGTGGTGCTGATTCCGCTGCTGGGCTACCGCATGCTGCCGGAACGCAAACGCGAAGCCCATCTGCCCGACGACCATGAGCACGACATCTACGACACCCGCTTCTACCAGCGTCTGCGCGGCTGGGTGGGCTGGTGCGTGGACCGCCGCTACCTGGTGTTGGGCGGCACGGTGCTGGTGTTCGTCGTGGCCATGGCCTGCTTCCGCTTCGTGCCGCAGCAATTCTTCCCCAGCTCCGACCGCAGCGAACTGCTGGTGGACGTGCGCCTGCAGGAAGGCGCGTCGTTCGCGTCCACGCTGCGCCAGGTCGAACGTTTGGAAAAGGCGCTGGAAGGCCGTCCCGAAATCGACCACTCGGTCAGCTTCGTCGGCACCGGCGCGCCGCGCTTTTACCTGCCGCTGGACCAGCAGCTCGCCACCCCGAACTTCGCCCAACTGGTCATCACCACGCATTCCGTCGAGGACCGCGAAAAACTGGCCCAGTGGCTGCAGCCCGTGCTGCGCGAGCAGTTCCCGGCCATCCGCAGCCGATTGTCGCGCCTGGAAAACGGCCCGCCGGTGGGCTTCCAGGTGCAGTTCCGCGTCAGCGGCGACAAGATTGCCGAGGTGCGCGCGGTGGCCGAGAAAGTGGCCGCCGAGGTCCGCGCCGATCCGCGCTCGACCAATGTGCAGTTCGACTGGGACGAGCCGTCCGAACGTTCGGTGCGCTTCGAGATCGACCAGCAGAAGGCGCGCGAACTGGGCGTCAGTTCCAACGACATTTCGGACTTCCTGGCCTTGACCCTGTCGGGCTACGCGGTCACGCAGTACCGCGAACGCGACAAACTCATCACCGTCAGCCTGCGCGCGCCGCAGGAAGAACGGATCGATCCCGCGCGCCTGGCCACCCTGGCCATGCCCACGCCCAACGGCGCGGTGCCGCTGGGCAGCCTGGGCCACGTGCGTTACGGCCTGGAATACGGGGTCATCTGGGAACGCGACCGCCAGCCCACCATCACGGTGCAGGCGGACGTCAACGCCGGCGCGCAAGGCATAGACGTCACCCACGCCATCGACGCCAAGCTCAAGGCCCTGCGCGCCGAATTGCCCGTCGGCTACCGCATCGAGGTAGGCGGCCCGGTAGAGGAAAGCGCCAAGGGCCAGTCCTCCATCAACGCGCAGATGCCGCTGATGGCCGTGGCCGTGCTGACCCTGCTGATGCTGCAACTGCAGAGCTTCGCCCGCGTGCTGATGGTGGTGCTGACCGCGCCGCTGGGACTGATAGGCGTGGTCGCGGCGCTGCTGCTGTTCGGCAAGCCGTTCGGCTTCGTGGCCATGCTGGGCGTGATTGCGATGTTCGGCATCATCATGCGCAACTCGGTGATCCTGGTGGACCAGATCGAGCAGGACATCGGCGCCGGCCACAAACGCGTGGACGCCATCGTCGGCGCCACCGTGCGGCGCTTCCGGCCCATCACGCTGACGGCCGCGGCCGCCGTGCTGGCCTTGATTCCGCTATTGCGCAGCAATTTCTTCGGCCCCATGGCCACGGCCCTGATGGGCGGCATCACCATCGCCACCGTGCTGACGCTGTTCTTCCTGCCGGCCTTGTACGCGGCGTGGTTCCGCGTGCGCCACGACGAACGCGACGAGCCCGAAGGCGTGCCACCCGGCGCCCACGCCGGCGACACGGTGGAACGGGGAGCATGACAATGAGCAGACTTTCCTTACGCCTGGCAGCCCTGCCCTTGACGCTGGCGCTGGGCGCCTGCGCCTTCGCCCCCAGCAACAAGCCGCCCGCCGTTGCGCAACCGGCGCAGTACGGCGTCGAGGCCACGCCCGCCGCGGGCGCTACCGCCCAGGGCGTGGCGCAGCGCTTCGAACAAGGCGCGCGGCCCGTGCCGGAATGGTGGAAGCGCTACGGCTCCGAAGCGCTGAATGCGCTGGTGGCCGAAGGTTTGGCCAACAGCCCGGACTTGGCCGCCGCCGAACGCAACCTGGCCGGCGCGCGCGAGCAATTGCGCGGCCAGGTGAATTCGTCTTTGCTGCCCTCGGTCGACGCGGGCGCCGACGTCTCCCGGCGGCGCGCGCTGACCATGCCGAACCTGCCTGAGCCGACCGCCCAATACAACGTCTTCACCGGCCAGGTCCACGCCAAGTACGACCTGGACCTGTTCGGCGCGGCGCGCTTCGCCAACGCCTCGCTGGCGGCTCAGGTCGAACAGCAGGCTTTCCAGCTGGAGTCGGCCCGACGTTCGCTCGCCAGCAATATCGTCACCGGCGCCATCACCGCGGCGGCGTTGGCGGAACGCGTGGCGCTGACCGAAAAACAGGTGGTGCTGGCGCGGCAGGTGGCGCGCGATACGCAGCGGCGCTATGAACTGGGTTCGGCCTCGCAGAACGACGCGCTGGACGCGGACCAGGACGCCGCCACGCTGGAAGCGTCCCTGCCCGGCTTGCGCGCAAGCTGGCATGCCACGCGCCATGCGTTGGCGGTGCTGCTGGGCCGCAACCCCGACCAGGCTCCGCCCGACCTGGCTTTCGGCATGCTGGCCGTGCCGCAACAGGTGCCGGTGGTGGTGCCGTCCGAACTGCTGGCGGCGCGCCCGGACATCCTGTTCGCCGATGCGGTGGTGCAGGCGGCCGCGGCCGACGTGGGCGTGGCCACCGCGCAGCTGTTCCCCAGCTTGTCCCTGTCCGCATCCATGGGCAAGAGCGGCTTCAACTGGCCGGCGGCAATGTCGGGCGCGGGCGCCATCTGGGCGATCGGCGCCTCGCTCACACAGCCCATCTTCCATGGCGGCGCGCTGCTGGCCGAGCGCAGCGCGGCCAAGGAACGCTACGAGGCCGCACTGTTGCAATACAAGCAGACCGTGCTGACGGCCTTCCGCGACGTGGCCGACACGCTGTCGCGACTGGACGCCGACGGGCAGGCGCTGGCTTCGGCCGAAGCCTCGCGCCGCGCCGCGGAGCAGTCCTACCGCAACACCGCCAGCCGCGTGCGCCTGGGCGCGCTGGCGCCTTACACCGAATATGCCGCCGAGCAGCATTACGTGGCGGCCCGCCTGCGCGAGATCGAGTACGCCAATGCGCGCCTGACCGAAACGGCCGCGCTGTTCCAGGCCATGGGGTCGCCCACGCGCGCCGCGCAGCAGTAGCCTGAATCGGGCGGCATGCCGTCCTGACCGCGGCAGACCGGCACGCAAGCCCTCGCGCTCACGGCGCGGGGGCTTGTTCCTTCATGCGCGTGGCCAGCGCCAGCGACTCGATGCGGCGGGCAGCCGACTGCAGCAAGGCCGTGGTCTTGTCCTGCGCAATGGTGTTGAGCCGGGCCGCCAGGAAGGTGACGGTCAGCGCGCCGAATACGCGGCGGTCTTCCTGGAACACCGGCACCGCGATGCCCGCCCGCTCCGGCGAGATCTCGCCGACTCCCAGATAAAAACCCTGCACCCGGATCTGGTCCAGCTTGCCGGTGAACTCGGCCTGCGTTTCCCCCAGGCCGAGTTGGCGGATCTCGTCCGCATGCGCTTCGTACAAGCGGCGCTGGTCCTTGCGCGGCAGGAATGCCACGATGGTCTTGGCCGTGGCGCCGCGAAACAGCGGATGGGCGCGGCCGCGGCCGTGCGGAATGCCCAGTTCGTCCGGCCCGCGCTCGTGATGGATGTTGAGGATGCGCAGGCCATGGATCACGCTGAGCAGCACGTCGCCGCCTACCTGGTCCACCACCTCGCGCATGATCGGGCGCGCCACTCCCAGCACCGGATCGCCGTCGATGATGAGGTGGTCCAGTTCGATGATGCGCGGCCCCAGCTTGTAGCCCTCGCCGGTCACGCGCAGCAGATAGCCCAGGTCCGTCAGGTCGCGGATGTAGCGGTAGCCCGTGGGCGCCGAATACGACAGGCGCGAAATGATCTCTTCCGCCGACAGCACCGGGGTTTCGAGGCTGAAGAGGTCAAGGATCGCTAGGGCTCGCTTCAGGGTGGACATGGCGGGTGGGCAGGGAACAACGCGGGATCGGGCGCAGCGTATCACAGGGGTACGCGGTCTGCGCCTGTGTCATTGGCGATGCCTATTGGTGCCAGCAATCGAACAAGGCCCAAACTATCGTTTTTCTATTTTTTATCATTTATAGATAAAAACTAATTGGATTGAATTATTTTTTATCGAATAATGATATTCAAGCAAGGAGCAGGGCGGCGCCAGCACGCCTCTGCGCCTGCGGAAAACACAAGGGGAATATCCATGAAGCAGTCTTGCGGCACCAAGGGCGGCATCAGCCGCCGGCATTTCCTGGGGGCTTCGGCCGCGACCTTGGCCAGCGCGGCATTGGCCCGGCCCGGCCGCGCCTGGGCGGCCGGCTATCCGGCCGAACGCGCCCTCCAGTTCATCGTGCCCTTCCCGGCCGGCGGCGGCACCGACCTGGTGGCCCGCCCGCTGGCCCAGGGCATAGGCGTGGCGCTCAAGCAAAGCGTGGTCGTCATCAACAAGGGCGGAGCGGCCGGCAATATCGGCACCCAGCAGGCCGCGCGTTCCGCGCCCGACGGCTACACCATCGCCCTGGGGTCCACCGGCACCCACACGGTGAACCAGAGCCTGTACGAGAACATCGGCTACGACCCGGTCAAGGACTTCGAGCCGGTGTCCATGGTCTGCTACTACAACAACGTGCTGGTGGTGCATCCGTCGTTTCCGGCGCGCACGCTGCAGGAGCTGGTCGCCCTGATCAAGGCCAATCCGGGCAAGTATTTCTATGGCATCACGCAGAACGGCAGCTCCGCGCATCTGGCCATGGAATTGCTCAAGGCCACCGCCGGACTGGACCTGCCCGGCGTGCCGTACAAGGGCGCGGCCGCAGCCGTCAACGACTTCCTGGGCGGGCAGTTCCCCATCCTGATGGACGTGGTGATCAACCAGCAGCAATTCATCCGGGGCGGTAAATCGCGGCCGCTGGCGGTGACCTCGGCGCAGCGCGCGCAGGCGCTGCCCGAGGTGCCCACCGTGGCGGAGTCGGGCTTTCCCGGCTATCAGGCCATAGGCTGGAACGGCGTGTTCGCGCCCGCGGGCACGTCCGCCGCCATCATCCAGACGCTGAACGGCGCCGTGCAAAGCGCGCTCAAGCAGCCCGCCATGGAGCAACTGACGCAGAACGGACTGGAACTGCACGGCAGCACGCCGCAGGAATTGAGCCGCTTCGTCGCCACCGAAAGCGAGAAATGGCGCACGCTGATCAAGACCGCCAACATCAAGGCCACCTGATGCAACGCATACCTTATGGCGTCCCGCTGGACGCCCGCTCCAATCCCTGGCTGCCGCTGGACCGCGAGCTGCGCGCGCAAGGCCTGCGCGCCGCGGGCGCAGTACCGGTGCGCGCGGTGGTGTGCGTCACCGTCCACGTGGACGGCCCCGCCGTCGAGGTCGGCCGCAAGCAGTTCCCGGCCGGTCCCCATACCGCGGGCCGCTATGCCATCCGCCGCGGCGTGCCGCGGCACCTGGAGATCCTGGCGCGCCATGGCATGCCGGCCACCTTCTTCGCCTGCGGCTACGACGTCGAGCGCTACCCGGCCACCTTCCACGACATCCTGCAAGCAGGCCATGAAATCGCCGCGCATGGCTATCTGCATGAAGCCTGGGACCTGGGCGAGGACGAGCCCGCGCTGCTGGAGCAGACCCACCGCATCATCCAGCGCGAGCTGGGCGTGACGCCGGTGGGCTGGTGCTCGCCCTCGGGCCGCAAAAGCCACCGCACCCTGCCTGCGCTGCGGCGGCTGGGCTATTGCTACGACGCCAGCGAGAAGGACCAGGACCGCCCCTACCTGCCGGCGGACGCGGCGGACTTCATCATGCTGCCCAACAACACGGTGTCGCTGGACGATTACCCCTTTTATTTCTCGGGCCACAGCCTCGCGGCGGAAGCCTACGACAACTGGGTGCAGGAGTTCGAGGCGCTGCGCCAGGCCGAAGGCTATGTGCACCTGACCGTGCATCCCAAGGCCGCCGGCGGTTCGGGCACGCCGGCCCGCGCCGCGGCGCTGGACCGGTTCCTGGCCTATCTGGCCGCCCAGCCCGATGTGCACGTGATGACGCTGGCAGCGTTGGCGCACCACTGCCTTGCCCGCCCCGACGCCTGGAGAAGCGCATGAGCGTCGACAAAACCGTACTGGTCACCATCAACGTGCAGGGCATCGGCCCCGAAGCCGCGACCCAGCCCGAAGCCTCGCTGCACGGCCGCGATGCGCATGGCCGCTACACCTATGGCGGCGGCCTGGCGCGCGTGCTGGACATGTTGCGCCGCCAGGGCATCCGCGCCACGCTGTTCTGGCCGGTGTTCGAGGCCGAACGCTGCCGCGGCCTGCTGGAGCAAAGCCTGCGCGACGGCCACGAAGCGGCCTCGCAGGGCAATGCCTACGAAGACCTGCCGGCGCTGGGCGAACGCGAAGGCGAAGTGCTGGAACGGGCCCGAGACCGGCTGGCCGCACTGACCGGCTCGGCGCCGCAAGGCTTCCGCTACGCCAGCGGGTTCACCGCCAACACCGTGCCGCTCTTGCACCAACTCGGCTACCGCTACGACAGCAGCGCGATCGACGACGACGCCCCCTACATGCTGGACGCGGACGGCGGGCCCGGCATGGTGGAGCTGCCCTGGAGCGAAGGCCTGTGCGACGCCACCCATTTCAGCCGCCGCGTGACGCAGGACCGGGCCTATGCGCACTGGGTGGAACAGGGCGACGCGCTGCTTGCGGCCGAAGGCTATGCCTGCCTGACCCTGCACCCGCGCGCCGACAACGGCGTCGGCCGCGCGGCAAGGCTGCTGAAAGTCGAGCAACTGCTGGAGCGCTTCCGCGCCGCGGGCGCAAACTTCAAGACCTGCGCCGACCTGGCCGCCTCCCCCCATGCGCGCTGAACGCAGGACGCCCATGGCGTCCTTGCACTGGTAAACCCTGAGCAATATTGGCGCCAAAATAAGCTAACATTTTTTCGCCATCCAATTCCCACCCCAGATTGCGGCGCGGCGCGCCGCCCTATGTCCATGACCCAGATCACCCAATTTCCCTTCGTATCGGTTTCGGGCGCACCCGAGGCCCGCGGCCGTTCCTACGGCCAACAAGCCGCTGATCGCGTGCGCAAGAGCGCCAAGATGTACGGCCAGACCCTGGTCGACCTGGGCTATGACGCCATGGCGCGCACCCAGCTGATCAACGGCTTCGCCCGCGAGATCGAGAACTTCGCGCCGCATTACCTGGAAGAAATGCGCGGCATTGCGGCAGGCGCCGACGTGCCTTTCGAAGACATCGTGATGGTGAACGCGCGCACGGAAGTCATCGCCAAGGCCCGCGCCGAAAAGAAGAAGGCCGCCGAACTGGAGCCGGGCGACGGCTGCACCGGCGCGTTGATCCTGCCGACGCGTTCGGCTAATGGCCGTCTGATCCATGGGCAGAACTGGGACTGGCGCGCGGAATGCGCCGAGACCGCCATCGTGCTGCGCGTGCGCAACGACAACGGCCCCGACATCCTGACCTTCGTCGAAGCCGGCGGCCTGGCGCGCAGCGGCCTGAACAGCGCCGGCGTATCGATCACCGCCAACTACCTGGAATCCGACCGCGACTTCCGCCAGCTGGGCGTGCCGCTGTCACTGATCCGCCGCAAGGTGCTGGAACAGGAACACTTCGCGCTGGCGATCAAGGCCGTGGCGACCACGCCCAAGTCCTGCTCCAACAACATCATGATCGGCATGGCCGCGGGCTTCGGCGTGGACTATGAATGCACCACCGACGAAGCCTTCCCCATCTACCCGGGTAGCGACGACCTGATCGTCCACGCCAACCACTGGGTCAGCGACGTGGCCCTAACCAAGCTGCGCGACACCGGCCGCGCCAGCACGCCGGAAAGCGCCTATCGCGACTGGCGCGTGCGCCGGCTGCTGAACGAGCAGTCCAAGCTGACGCGCGAAGACCTCAAGCGCGCGCTGTTCGACGACTTCGGCGCACCCTATTCCGTCTGCCGTCCGCCGCGCCCCGGCAGCCACGACAACCTGTCGGCCACGGTGGCGATGGTGATCATGGAGCCCGAGGCCGGCCTGATGGAAGTCGCGCCGCTGCCGGCGCTGAACCGCAGCTTCACCCGCTACAGCCTGAGCGCCGAACCCGAACTGCTGGCTGCCGCCTGACGCGGCGCGCCCGCGCAACCCCAGGAAGACGTATCGATGAATAAAAATCTATTGAGCGCCGCGGTTGCGCTGGCGCTGGGCGCCGTGGCCGGCGCGGCCTGGGCGCAATCCGCCCCGCCGCTGCGCATCTCGCTCACGGCCGACATCCGCTCCACCGAACCCGGCGTCAACCGCGACAGCAATAGCGACGCGGTGGTGCTGCACATCGTCGAGGGCCTGGTGGCCTATGGCGAGGACGCCGAGGTCCGCCCGCTGCTGGCCAAGTCGGTGGACATCAGCCCGGACGGCAAGACCTATACCTTCAAGCTGCGCGAAGGCATCAAGTTCCATAACGGCAAGCCCATGACCTCGGCCGACGTGCTGTGGACCTGGCAGCACTACACCACGGCCAATTCGGGCTGGCGCTGCGCCAGCGAATTCGACGGACGTGGCACGGTCAAGGTCACGGGCGTGGAAGCGCCGGACGCGGAGACGGTGGTCTACCACATCGAAAAGCCCAGCAGCCTGTTCCTGGCGACGCTGGCGCGCGCCGACTGCGGCGGCACCGGCATCCTGTCCAAGGATTCGGTGCGCGCGGACGGCGCTTGGGACAAGCCCATCGGCACCGGTCCGTTCGAGCTGGCGGAATGGAAGCGCGGCGAGTACATACGCCTGACGAAGTTCGCGGGCTATTCAAACCTGGACGGCAAGCGCGACGGCTACACGGGATCGAAGCGGCCGCTGGTGGACGAGGTACGCTTCCTGATCGTGCCGGACGACTCCACCGCCAAGGCGGCCTTGCAGCGGGGCAATATCGACATCATCGAGGACGTGTCCAATAGCGACGTGCCGGTGCTGCAAGGCACGCCGAACGTCAAGGTGGCGCATGCGCCGGTGATGAGCATGACGGCGCTGCTGATGCAGACCAAGGATCCGGTGCTGGCCAATCCCAAGATGCGCCAGGCGTTGGCCCACGCGATCGATTACCAGCAGTTGGCGGCGGCGGTGACGGAAGGCCTGGCGCAGCCGAACAATTCGATTGTGCCGCTGGTGTCGCCCTACTACGACGCGGCGCAGAAGCAGGGCTGGAATTACGATCCGGCCCAGTCGCAGAAGCTGTTGAAGGAAGCCGGATACAAGGGGCAGGAACTTGCGATCCTGACGACCAAGCGCTATCCGCAGTCGTATAACTCCGCGGTCATCATTCAGGCGATGCTGCAGGCGGTTGGCATCAATGCGCAGTTGTCGGTGGTGGAGTGGGCGACGCAGCTGGACCGCTATAACGCGGGCACTTACCAGATGATGACCTTCCCTTATTCTGCGCGGCTGGATGCGGCGCTGAATTACGAGATGGTGACGGGGGATAAGGCGAAGCAGCCGCGCAAGGTTTGGGACAATCCGGAGGCGCAGAAGCTGATCGAGGCGGCGTCGTCGGATACGGATCATGCGAAGCGGCAGGCTTCGTTTGATCAGCTGCATAAGCTGTTCCTGGCGGATGTGCCTAGTATTCCTTTGTATAACGGGTTGGATATTGGGGCTTATCGGGCGGATATCAGGGGGTATCAGCCTTGGGCGGTTAAGAAGCCGCGGGCATGGGAAGTGGAGCGGGTTGCGGCGCCTTGATATTGTCTTCGTTGTCTTTGCTGTTTTTGCTGCGGCAGGTGTTGTCTTCGTAGGTCGCCCGGCGGCGCGGGCCCTGAGGCTGCTCGCGCCCACGATTGCGGTCCGGAGCCTTCGCTCCGGACTGCCCCGTCGTCATCGTCGTCACCGCCTGCGGCGGCTCCTTCCGATTCCCTCGGGCGCATCGAGGTTGCTCGCAGCCTCAGGGCCCGCGCCGCCGGGCTGCCTTCATCTTGGCTTGTCGCGCCGTCAGGCCGGTGGGTGGTGGAGAGATTTGCGGGGCCCGCTGCTTGCGGCCGCGCAGGCGGCCGCAAGCAGCTTACGTGGTGGTGGGGCGTCGTGGTGATTTGCGCTTGCGCGCGGGTGTTGATTCTGGCTTTTTCCCGTTCTTCGTCATTCCGCGTTCGTTGTTCCTCTTCGTTGTACCTCCCTCGGATTTCCGTTCGCATTTGACATTCGCGCATTCACGCGCGGCCTGCCCTCTACCCTGGGCAGTTCTTCCTTCCCTGTCCCGCTTTTCGACTCCGTCGCCACCTGGGCTAGCGCCGGCCGGCTGGTAATAACCATTAGGGATACTACTGGTATCTCTTTGGGATACCAGCGGGGTACCTTCTCATCCATTGCGCGGGACGGCAATTGGGAGTCTCTGTCGTTCGCGCCTTTTTCTTACGCTGCAACACACATGAACGCTACACAACGTACCTATCAAACCCTGCTGGACCAGATCGTTTCGCGCCGGATTCCGGCGGGGGAAGTGTTGGAGGAAAGGCGGCTGGCGGATGAGCTGGAGGTGTCGCGTACGCCTTTGCGCGCGGCCATGAACCGGCTGCTGGGCGAAGGGATGCTGGAGCGGCTGTCCAACGGGTCCATCGTGGTGCGCTCGTTTGGCGTGACGGATCTGCTGGAACTGCTGCAGATCCGCAGCCTGCTGGAGAGCGAGGCGGCGGCGATGGCGACCGGGCGGATTCCGGCGGAGCCGCTGGAGGGGCTGCGGGCGCGGCTGCAGGCCTTGCTGGATGCGAAGACGGCGGATGAGAAGTCGGATTGGGAGGTCGATAACGCGCTGCACGATCTGGTGGCGGCGTATTGCGGCAACCGGAATCTGGCGACCATGATCACGGCGACGCGGCGGCAGGTGCGGATGTGCGATGTGGAGCGCTTGCCGCAGCGGCAGGTGCAGGCGCGCGAAGAACATCTGGCGATCGTGCAGGCGCTGTTGTCGGGCGAATCGGCCCGCGCGCGGCAGGCTATGGCGGCGCATCTGGAGAACGTGCGGCGCAGCTATGTGAATTCGCTGGGATATTTGAACCATGGCGCGTGACATGAGTGGTTCGCCGCGCATGATCCGCCCGCGGCTGCTTACGCCCGAGGCGTTCGCGCCCTATGGCGAAGTGATCGCGCATCAGGGCACGGAGCGGCGCCATTACCTGACCGAGCCGATGCGGCATGGGCCCGAAGTCGTGCGGCACGCAAGCTGGGTCAGCCGGGTGCAAGCAGCGCCGCCGGGGCCGGTCGAGATCCGGCTGATGGAGCGCCATCGCTATGCCGCGCAGAGTTTCGTGCCGTTGACGGACTCACCCTATCTGGTGGTGGTGGCGCCTACCGGGGCCGACGATCTGCCCGACATGGCGCGGCTGGAAGCGTTTCTTGCGACCGGCAGCCAGGGCGTGTGCTACCGCGTGGGCACCTGGCATCACGGCCTGACCGTGTTGCGGGGGCCGGCGGAGTTCCTGGTCCTGATGGGCCAGACCGGCCGCGGCGATGACGACGAGTTCTGGCAGGCGCCAGCTCCGCACGCCCTGGTTTCGCTTTCCGATTGATTCCTCACCGATGGCTAGCCCCGCTATGACTACCGATCATCCGCACTTGCGCCGCGACTTTGTCGGCTACGGCGCTAACCCGCCCGATCCCAAATGGCCGGGCGGCGCGCGCCTGGCGCTGAACCTGTGCATCAACTACGAGGAAGGCGGCGAGCCTTCGGTGCCGGACGGCGATGCTGAATCCGAGACCGGGCTGACCGAGGGCGGCGCGGGCGGCTTCGCGGGGCGCGACCTGGCGGCCGAGTCGATGTTCGAGTACGGCAGCCGGATCGGCTTCTGGCGCGTGCACCGCCTGCTGCAGGAACGCGGCATGGCGGCCACGATACTGGGCTGCGGCCTGGCGCTGGAGCGCAATCCCGAAGTCTGCGAGGCCATCAAGGCGGCGGGCTATGACGTCTGTGCGCACGGCTGGCGCTGGGAACGGCACCAGAACCTGACACTGGAAGAGGAACGCGAGCGCATCCGCCGCACGGTGGAATCGATGACCCGCACGGTCGGTTCCAGGCCGCTGGGATGGTATTGCCGCTACGGCCCCAGCCTGAACACCCGCGCGCTGCTGGCCGAGGAAGGCGGTTTCCTCTACGACTCCGATACCTACAACGACGAGCTGCCCTACTGGACCCAGGTCGGCGGCAAGCCCCACCTGCTGGTGCCTTACGGCCTGGCCAACAACGACGCCAAGTTCATCCGCGGCGGCATGGCCACGGGGCAGGACCTGTTCGAGTACCTGCGCGATGCTTTCGACATGCTGTACGAGGAAGGCGCCACGGCTCCCAAGATGATGTCCGTGGGACTGCATCTGCGGCTGGTCGGCCAGCCCGGACGCGCGGCAGGCCTGGCGCGCTTCCTGGACCACGTGGCGGCGCACAGCGACGTCTGGGTCTGCCGCCGCGCCGACATCGCGCGCCACTGGCATGCGCACCATCCGGCCGCCGAAGGCGCCGCGCGCTGATTCGTTTTCTGCATCGCCCCCGTTTTCTCATCAGGAGAGCAGCATGTCGAAGTACCAGAAAATCAATCGCCGCGGCCTGCTGGCCACGGCCCTGGCCGGGTTGCTGGCGCTGGGCCTGAGCCCGGCAGCGCACGCCGACGCCTATCCCAGCAAGCCCATCCGCATCGTCGTGCCCTTCCCGCCCGGCGGCGCGGCCGACACCTTGGCGCGCGCGCTGTCGCAGCAGCTGAACGACACGCTGGGCAAGCAGGTCATCGTGGAAAACCGCGCCGGCGCGGGCGGCACCATCGGCACCAATGCGGTGGCGCGCGCGGAGCCGGACGGCTACACGCTGCTGCTGGGCAACGTGTCGACGCTGGCGATCGCGCCCAGCCTGTATCCGAACCTGAACTACGACCCGGTGAAGGATTTCACGCCCATCACGCTGGTGGGCAAGAGTCCGCTGGTGTTCGCGGTCAATCCCGGCCTGCAGGCGAAGAACCTGCCAGAGCTGATCGCGCTGGCGAACAAGGATCCGGGCAAGCTGACCTTCGGCTCGTCCGGCGCGGGCAGCATCACCCACCTGACGGGTGAAGTCTTGAACCTGGCCACGGGCGGCAAGCTGGTGCACGTGCCCTACAAGGGCAGCGCGCCGGTGCTGCTGGCAGTGGCCTCGGGCGAATTGAGCATGGGCGTGACGCAGGTGGTGGAAATGCTGCCGCAGTACAAGGGCGGCCGGGTCGGCGCCGCCGCGGTGACGGGCAAGGAAAAGTCGCCTGCCCTGCCTGAAGTGACGACCGCGGCCTCGCAGGGCGTGAAGGGGCTGGAAGCCACCACCTGGTACAGCCTGATGGCGCCTGCGGGCGTGCCCGCGGAAGTGGTGCAGCGCCTGCAACCCGCGCTGGAGAAAGTGCTGACCAACGCCGAGCTGCGCAAGCGCTTTGCCGACGAGGGCCTGATCCTGGCCCCGTCCACACAGGCCGAGCTGAGCACGTTCCTGGGCGCCGAAGTCCGGGATTGGGCCGCCGTGATCAAGCAAGCGGGCGTCAAGCTCGACTGAGGGCAGTCCCCGCGGAATCCAAAGCCGCGCGCGCCGTCCGCATGACATCGGCCCTGAGTTCACGCTCAGGGCCGATATCGTTCCTCCTTGCGGACAATCGCCTTACTTGCCGTCCCGGACCTTGGTCTCCCAGGCCCGCGGCTTGCCTTCCCAGACCGAGAATCCTTCGACGCGCTTGCTGGAAGCCCAGGCGTCCGCGCCGTTGTACAGCATCAGCATCGGCGTCTGTTCCAGCATCAGGGCATGCAGCTGGTCGAACAGCGCCTGGCGCTTGGCCGGATCGGATTCCAGGAAGCTCTCATCGATCAGCTTCTGCGCCGCGGGATCGTCCCAGACCTTGCGCGGCTGCTTGGCCTTGTCGCCCGAGAACTGCTCGAAGCTCAGCGAGGGGTCCAGGCGCGACGAGAACGAGAACGAGCTGATCTGGTACTTGCCGGTGTTGTAGCGGTCCAGCTGCGTGGCCCATTCCAGCACCTCGATCTTGGCGTTGATGCCCACGGACTGCATCATGGCCTGCGCGATCACCGCCACCTGGTAGCTGGGCACGTGGGCGCGCTTGTTGGCGTAGATGACCACGGGCTCGCCCTTATAGCCGGCTTCCTTCAGCAATTGCTGCGCGCGCGCCGGATCGTATTTGTAGCCGCGTTTTTCCGCATCCTTGTAATAGGCCGAACCCGCATAGACGGCGGAGTTGTTCAGCTGGCCCAGGCCCTCCGAGGCTGCGGCCACGACCTGCGGTATGTCCAGCGACGCGGCGATGGCCTGGCGGATCTTGACGTTCTTCAGCACCGGATCCTCGGTCTGGAACAGCAGCACGTGCTTGACGGCGTCATGCGGGCTGAACACCGCCAGGTTCTTCGCGCTTTTCAGTTCGCCCACGTCGGTGTTGGTGATCTGCGCGGCGTCGATGGCGCCCGACAGCAAGCCGGCCTTCGAGGTCGAAGGATCGGGAACGACCAGGAACTTCACTTCCTCCACCAGCGGACGCTTGGAGCCGACGTAGCCGTCCGGCTTGTCGCCCCCAGGCGAGGCGTAATCCTTGAAGGCGGACAGCAAGGTGTATTCGCCGCGCTTCCAGTCCTTGAACATGTAGGGGCCGGTACCCACCGGCTTGATCCAGGAACCGTCGGTCGCCACCGAATCCTTGGAGATGATGGCCGTCATGCCGCAGTCGGTGCGGGCCAGCGAATCCAGGAACACGGCCGACTTGCGGTCCACCTTCATCACCACGGTCTGCGGGTCGGGCGCGGAGACGTCCGTCACCTTCAGGCCGTTGCGCCCGTCGAAGTCGCTGCGGCAGCGCCAATCCGTCTTGGGATCCATGTAGCGCTGCCAGTTCCAGATCACGTCGGCCGAGCTCAGCGTGGCGCCGTTGTGGAACTTGACGCCATCGCGCAGCTTGAAGGTATAGGTCAGGCCGTCTTCCGACAGATCCACGGATTTGGCCAGCAAGGGGCCCACGGTGCCGTTTTCGCGGTAGCCGACCAGACCTTCCACGATGTTCAGCACCACGCCGTCGGTGGTGTTGTCGCGGTTGACGCCGGGGTTGGTCGAGCGGATGTCGGCCGGCTGGGCAATGGTGAGCAGCGCGGCCTGGGCCGAACCGGCGGCGGCCAGCGCCAGGCTGAGCGCGAGCGCTCTGGGTACGAAAACGTGGTGCATGCAAAGACTCCCCGGCGTGCGGCGCAAAATTCACGCATATATTGGCGCCAAAATTAGCTGCTCATTATGGGCGGAATGCGCCACGCCGCTATCGGGGGTATCCCTGAAAGCGGCGCCGGAATGAAAAACGGCGGCCCTGTTTCAGGAGGCCGCCGCATGTGCGTAGCGCGAGTCGCGGAAAACGTCTCAGGAGATATCCTGCCCCACGTGCTGGGCAATGATTTTCTGCAGGCGCTTGACGTCGCGCGCTTCCAGCGCCTCGACCATGTCGAAGTGCTCGCGCGCGGAAATCTCGATGCGCGAGCGCGTCACCCATTCCTTGGCCGGCGCCGCGGGGCCGCGGGCCCGGGTTTCCTGGATCAGCGCGGTCAATTCCCGGTTGCGGCACATGTCATACATGCCCGCATGGAAAGCCAGGTTGACCTCGTACTGCTCCAGCAGCGTGCCATCCTGCAGCAGCTTGGCGAAGCGTTCGGCCAGGGTGCGCAAGGCGCGCACCTTGGCCGCCGTGACGTTGGGCATCAGGTCCGCCGCCGCGCCCGTTTCCAGCAGGATGCGGATGTCGCGGATCTGCAGGTGCTGGTCCGGGTCCATCGCATAGACGTGATAGCCCCGGTTCGGGATGTGCGCGATCAGCCGCTTGGCGGCCAATTGGTCTAGCGCCCGCCGGACGTCCAGACGCTTGGCGTCGTAGCGTTCCTGCAGGTCGATCTGTTTCAGCCAGGCGCCGGGACCGTACACACCCGCCTGAATATCGTGGGCGATGCGATCAACCAGGCCGGGCTGTGCCGTTGCCGATTTCGGCATGGACCACTCCCGTCTATCAAATCCGAAGCGCGTATTTTATGCGTAAGTATCCCGGGGGACGGCGCCAGCGCCCCCTGGGAAACCCGCCCCTCAGGCACTGGCCCGCAACGGCTCCTGCTGGTCCAGCCGCCAACGCAGCCGCACGCCACCGGTTTCGGTGGATTCCAGCGCCGGAATCGCCGACAGCAGGCTGCGGGTGTATTCCTCCTGCGGCTGGTCGAACACGGCGTCGCGCGAGCCCTGCTCGACGATGCCGCCGTCGCGCATCACCACCACGCGGTCGGCCACCTGCTCCACCACGCCCAGGTCATGGCTGATGAACAGGCAGGAAAAGCCGTGGCGCTCCTGCAAGTCGGCGAACAGGTCCAGCACCTGCGCGCGCACAGTCACGTCCAGCGCGGACACCGGTTCGTCGGCAATGACGAAGGCCGGACGGCGCACGATGGCGCGGGCGATCGCCACGCGCTGGCGCTGCCCGCCCGACATTTCGTGGGGATAGCGCTTGGCGTATTCGGAGCCCAGGCCCACTTCGGCCAGCACCTCGTCCACCCGGCGGCGCTTGTCTGCCGCCGGCATGTCGTCCAGCATGCGCAGGCCTTCGCCCACCAGTTGGCCTATGGTCATGCGCGGGTCCAGCGAGGAGTACGGGTCCTGGAACACCATCTGGCAATTCAGCCGGTAGTCGCGCCAGGAGGCCGAACGGCGGTTCACGGGCTGGCCGCGGAACAGGATCTGGCCCGAGGTCGGCGCCAGCAGCCCGGCAATGGCCCGGCCCAGCGTGGTCTTGCCCGAACCCGAACCGCCCACCACCGCCACCACCTCACGCGGCTTGACGTGCAGGTCGATGCCGTTGAGCGCGCGCTTGGCGCCGGTGCGCGAGAACAAGCGCTGGTGCCCGGCGTAGTCCACCACCAGGTTCTTGACCTCGACGATCGGCGCCTCCTTGCCCAGCTGGCGCGCCGGCAGCCGGCGCGGCATGGCGTCCAGCAGCTTGCGCGTGTAGGGATGCTGCGGCCGTTCCAGGATGGCGGCCGTGGCGCCGGTTTCCAGCACCTTGCCGTGCTGCATCACCACCATGCGTTCGGTGTAGCGCGCCACCATCGGCAGGTCGTGGCTGATCATCAGCACTGCGGTGTGGTGTTCGCGCGTCAGGTCCACCATCAGTTCCAGCACGTCGCGCTGCACCACCGCGTCCAGCGCCGTGGTGGGCTCGTCGGCGATCAGCAGCGCCGGCTCCAGCAACATCACGGAGGCCAGCATCATGCGCTGGCGCATGCCGCCGGAGAACTCGTGCGGCCAAGCTTCCATCGCACCCTTGGGGTCGCGGATGCCAACCCGGCGCAGCATTTCAAGGATGCGTTCGCGGCGCGCCGCCGTGGACAGGTCCTTGCGGTGCAGCTTCAAGCCCTCGTCCAGTTGCCGGCCGATGGGCATGGACGGATTCAGCGACGTCATCGGCTCCTGGAACACCATGCCGATGCGCGCGCCGCGCAGCTTGCGCAGCGCAGCCGGCGAGGCCTGAGTCACTTCGACGCCTTCGAACTTGATGGAGCCGCCCGCCACTACCAGCGGCGATGGCGTCAGGCCCATGATGGCGCGGGCGGCCTGGGTCTTGCCGCTGCCGGATTCGCCGACGATGCCGACCATCTCGCCAGGAGCCACCTCGAAGGACACCCCGCTGACGATCTCGCGGCCGCCGTGGCCGACGGTCAGCGACAGATTCGATACCGATACCAGTGCGCTCATTGCACGCCCCTCATGCGGGGATCGAAACGGTCTCGCACCGCATCGCCCAGCAGATTGATTCCCAGCAGCGCGAGCGCGATGGCCAGGCCGGGAAGAATGGAAAGATAGGAAGCCTGCGCCATGAACGGCCGGGCGGCGGCCAGCATATTGCCCCAGGTGGGCGCGGGAGGCGGCACGCCCAGGCCCAGGAAGGACAGCGCGCTTTCCGCCAGGATGACCCAGCCGAACATGGAGGTCGCCAGCACCGTCAGCGGCGCCACGCAATTCGGCAGCACGTGGCGGAACATGGTGTAGAGCTCGGAATTGCCCAGCACGCGCGAGGATTCGATGAACTCCTTCTCGCGCAGCGACAGCACCGTGCCGCGCACGATGCGCGTCACCGAAGGCGTGTAAGCCAGGCCCAGCGCCAGGATGATGCCGTACTTGTTGGCGCCCACCACCGCCAGCAGGCCCAAGGCCAGCAGCAGCCCCGGGAATGCCAGCAGCGCATTGTTGAAGGCCATGATGATGCGGTCGGTCCAGCCCCGCACAAAGCCCGTGAGCGTGCCGATGAGGGTGCCCGCGACGATGGCGAAGGTCACGGTCAGCAGGCTGATCCAGACGCTGCTGGACGCCCCGGCCAGCAGGCGAGACAGCTCGTCGCGCCCGAACTCGTCCGTGCCCAGCAGGAATTCGCCGCCGGGCGGCTTGAGCCGCGCCACGAAGTTGATCTTGAGCGGATCATGCGGCGTCCAGAAAGCGCCCATGACGGCCGCCACTATCATCAGCGCCACGATCGCGCCGCCCAGTAGCGCGTTGGCTGCAATTCGCTTTTTCATTCGGCGGTCACTCTCGGGTCAAAGAGGGGATAGCAAAGGTCGATGAACAGGTTCACGATCACGTAGACCACGCCCACGAACAACAGACAGCCCTGGATCACGGGGTAATCGCGGGCAAAGATGGAGTCCACCAGCAGGCGTCCCAGCCCGGGAATGGTGAACACGGTCTCCACCACCGCAATGCCGCCCAACAGGTTGCCCAGCACCAGGCCGATCAGCGTCCAGGTCGGGCCGAAGGCGTTGCGGAACGCATGGCGCATCAGCACCGCGGATTCCGACAGGCCCTTGGCGCGCGCATGGGTGATGTAGTCCAGCCGCAGCACTTCCAGCGTGCTGGCCCGCGCCATGCGCATCAGCACGCCGATCTCATGCAGGAACAGGGTCAGGATGGGCATGGCCAGGTACAGCAGGCCGGCCTTCCAGTCCTCGCCGATGGAGACATAGCCCACCACCGGCAGCCATTGCAGCTTGAGGCCGAAGAAGATCAGCAGCAGCAGGCCCAGCCAGAAGGTCGGAATGGACACCAGCAGCGTGGCCGCGCCCACCAGGAACAGGTCGGGCGCCTTGTTCTGCTTCCAGGCGGCGATCATGCCGGCCGGCACCGCTACCAGCGCGGCGAACAGCACCGCTACCAGCACCACGCGGCCGCTGATCAGGAAGCGGTCCCACACCAGCGGCAACACCGGCTGGCCGGTGTTGATGGACGAACCCAGATCCCCGTGCAGCATATTGCCGAACCAGATGCCGAACTGGGTCAGCCAGGTCTGGTCCAGCCCCAGCCGCGCCCGCAGGTCGGCCAGCGCGGCCGGCGTTGCCAGGTCTCCCAGCAGCAGTTGGGCAGGATCGCCCGGTATGAGCCGGATCATCACGAACACCGCCACCGCCACGATCAGCAGTGTCGGTATGGCCATGACGATACGGGATAGCGCGAAACGCAGCATGCCCCTCTCCTATTCCTGGTCGCGGACCCGCGGATGCCCGCAAGCGCCGCGTCCGCCGGTCTCAGTTGCCTTCATGTCGCAGCTTGCGCAAGGCGGCGGCCAGGAAGTCCTGCACCTGGCCCACGCATTTCAAGCCGTCGTGCGGCACGTTTTCCACCACGTCCAGCACCGCGTTCACGCCCTGGGCTTCGAACGAACGGCGCAGCGACTCAAGACGCTCAGGGCGCGTGTTGCCCGCCGAGTTCGCGCCGGGCATGAAGAACTTGCCGCCTTCGCGATGGGTGATTTCCCAGGTTTCCAGGTCGGCCTTGCCCACGATCATGTGCACCGCCACCTGCTTGAGCGCTTCGATGTCGATGCGTTTGCCGAAACGGGCCTCCGCGTCGCGCACGCCCACCCACCAATCCTGGCTGGGATCCAGCAGCGTGACCGAGCCCGGCGCGCCGATCGACACCGCCCACAGGCTTTCCGGGTGCAGGTAGGCGTAACGGTTCACGAACTGGCCGCCGCCCGAGTAGCCGAACAGGCCGAACTTCTTGAAGTCGCAGCCGAACTTCTCGCCCACTTCCGCCACCATGTCGAGCAGGATCTCGTCATAGCGGATGTCGCCTTCGCGCAATTGCTTGAAGCCGTCGCGGTTGCCGTCGCCCAGCGGGCTCACGGGGAACAGCGGGCACAGCACGATGCAGTCGTTCCAGCGGGCGAACTCCGCGAACGCGTCGCGGTATTCCACGAAGGCGCGGCCGGTGCCGTGCATGATCACCACCAGCTGCATCGGATGCCTGGCGCTGTCGATGTGCGGCGGCACATAGGTGCAATAGGAAAAGCGCGGGTCGGAGCGGGCGGCAAAGACGGTGCTGTGGCCCAGGTCGTACATGGCCCGCGCGCGGGCGGCGTCGGGCTGGATGGCGAGTGCTGCGTTGGACTGCATGGTTTCCTCGTTTCCATGGCCGCGCGGGCGGACGCATGGTTTATGCCGGTGGTCGAAATAATGATCACATAAATTGGCGCCAATTTTAGGCGCACGTATTCCGGCGCAACAAGGCAGGGGATTCCCTAGGGGCGTAAAAAAGAGCGCCTCGGCGCTCCCTGGATGGCGCAGTCACGGCCCGCTCTGCGGGACGGCGCCTGCGCGTTTCAACCTTTCCTCGCTTCAGCCCTTCTTGAACAGCCGCTTGGCTAGACTGACCACCCCCAGCACCACGGCCCCGGCCACGATGCCGAACAAGGCGTTGAGCAGCGTGGCCGTCAGCGCCTGCACCACCCCGCCCCCGCCCACCGCGGCGGCGGCCTGGTCGACGGCGGCCTGCACCGGCGGGATGCCGTGGGTCAGGATGGCGCCGCCCACCATGAACATGGCGGCGGTGCCCACCACCGAAAGCGTCTTCATCAGATAGGGCGCCGCGCCCACGATGCGCCGGCCCAGCCAGGCCGTGGCCTGGGAAGACTTCTGGCTGAGGTAGAGGCCCAGGTCGTCCAGCTTGACGATGCCGGCCACCAAGCCGTAGACCCCGACCGTCATCGCGATGGCGATGATCGACAGCACCAGCACCTGGCGGGTGAAATCCGCGTCAGCTACCGCTTCCATGCTGATGACGATGATTTCCGCCGACAGGATGAAGTCCGTGCGTATCGCGCCTTTGATCTTGTCGCGCTCGAAGGCCACCATGTCCACCGACGCATCCTGCAGGGCTTCGGCGCGCGCCGCGTGATTGCCCTCGTCCGAATCGCCGTGCGGCAGGAACTTATGCGCCAGCTTCTCGACGCCCTCATAGCAAAGGAATGCGCCCCCCAGCATCAGCAAGGGCGTCACCGCCCAAGGCGCGAACACGCTGATCAGCAGCGCCGCCGGCACCAGGATCAGCTTGTTGATGAAGGAGCCCTTGGCCACCGCCCAGACGACGGGCAGTTCCCGGTTGACCGGCACGCCGCTGACCTGCTGGGCGTTCAACGCCAGGTCGTCGCCCAGCACGCCGGCCGTTTTCTTGGCCGCCACCTTGGTCATCACGGACACGTCGTCCAATATGGTCGCGATATCGTCGAACAGTGCGAAGAAGCTGCTTCCGGCCATCAAGTATCCCCTGTCCCTCAAAAGGATTTTCGAGTGTACAGGCGGCCACCGTCCGCCAAACGCTGTGCGCCTGGCCGTTTTCACTTCTTTTCTGTCCGTAACCCCGATGGCGCCGCCGGACGTCCCGGCCTACCCTGGCGCCTGGACCCGTCTCTTGCCCCAGGAGCCCATATGCTTGCCTTGCGACCCAGTTGCGAACACTGTGATACGGCGCTGCCGCCAGACTCCGCCGCCGCCCGGATATGCAGCTTTGAATGCACCTTCTGCGCCGCTTGCGCCGAGGGGCTGCTGGGCAACGTCTGCCCCAATTGCGGCGGCGGCTTCACGCCCCGCCCGGTCCGTCCCGCCAGCGACCGCAAGGGCGGGAATTTCCTGGGCAAGTACCCGGCCAGCTCGGAGCGCAAGCACCGCCCGGTCGACCTGGCCGCGCACGAGGCGCTGCGGCGCAGCCTGGACGGCATTCCGCCGGAACGCCGCTAGCCGCTACAGCGCCTCGATGCGGGGATAGAGATCGCGGTTCTCGCGCTGCATGCGTTCATGGACGCGGCGCAGCACCGTATTGGCGTCAGCCCGGAAGCCGGCTTCGTCCAGCTCCAGGCTGCCGGCATTGTTCCAGCGCCGCGCAAATGCCTCGTAGCTGCGCGCGATCGCATCCATTTCCTGCTGGAATGCGCGGCCCGCCTGTGCCAGGTCAGTATCGTCGCTGCGCGCCAGCGCCGGATACAGCGCCCGGTCCTCGACCGCCAGGTGCAGCTTGATCGTGGCGCTCATGGACACAATGCCGCGCGCGATTTCGGCCGCGTTGCGGGCCACGCCCGCATGCGCCAACCGGCGCAGGGACGCAATGCCCTGCAGGATGTCCACATGCTGCTGCTTGAATTTATCGATGTTCATGCCTGGATTTCCGTACGGAAGCAGCGGGGCCGACGCCCCGCTCGCGGTTTGCTGCGGAACCGGTCCGCAGCCCCGTTCAATTGCGCGCATGCGCCGTGGGATTGGCCGCGTTCTCGAACAGGATGTTGTTTTCCAGGTGGATGTGCGCCATCAAGTCTTCCTTGAAGGTGCGCAGGCCCAGGTATAGCGCCCGCCAGGTGTTGCAGGCGGCGCGCGGCAGCGTGATGTCGTTGGTCAGCGCCAGCAGCCGTTCCAGCGCCACGCCATGGTCGTCATGCTCCGTGCGCATGACCATGATGGGCATGGTCGCCATGGCGCCATGGCCGCGGGCCAGCATCGGGAACAGCACCTGTTCCTCTTTCTGCATATGGCTTTCCAGTTCCTGCTGCATCACGCGCAGGTGGTCGGCCAGGCCGGTCGGGCAGTCGGGGCTGTCGGCGTGCACCTGCTCCACCTTCAGCGCCAGCCGGATCAATTCGGGCAATTGCTGGCGATGCACCTCGTGGTAGCGCGCCAGGATGTGGTCCACCAGTTCGGCCGGCGTAGCCAGGCCCCAATCCGTTTCCTGCGACGGGGTGCGCGCCAGCTCCATCAGGCGCGCCTCGATCTGCGCCGCGTCCAGCGAACGCTGAGCCGCCGCCTCGGCCAGGCTCTTCTTGCCGCCACAGCAGAAATCCAGCTGGTACTCATGAAACACCTGCGTGGCGCCAGGGATGCTGCGGGCCAATTGCCCCAGGGATTGCTCAACCATGCTCATCGCGTCTCTCCATAGTTCGTGACGGGTACTGGAGCTAATGCGAAAACCGTGCCAGGAAAAACTTGCTATTTATCAATGAATTGCAAATTAAAGGGTGAATATGACCCTGGAAAACCACGGTTCAAACCACCCCGGGACGGTAAAATTCACCCATGCAAAACCTGCTGCTTGCCGATCTGGTCGCCGATCTCCCTCCCGCAGTCCGTCTGCAGCGGCTGGTGTCCAGCCTGCGCACCCACTTCCGCTGCGGCGCCGTGGCCCTGCTGCAACTGGAAGAAGACCACTTGCGCCCCATCGCGGTGGACGGCCTGACGCGGGACGCCCTGGGCCGCCGTTTCGCCGTGCAGCAGCATCCACGGCTGGCGGCCATCCTGGCGCGGCGCGGCGTTACCTGTTTTCACCACGACAGCACCCTGCCCGATCCCTATGACGGCCTGATCAACGGCATGGCGGGCGAACCGCTGCCGGTGCACGATTGCATGGGCACCAGCCTGCACATCGAAGGCCGGCCCTGGGGCGTGCTGACGCTGGACGCGCTGGAAGTCGGCACCTTCGACGCCGAGGCCCAATCCGATCTGCGCGACTACATCGTGCTGCTGGAAGCCGCCTTGCGCACAACACGGCTGGAAGCGGAAATCCGGGCGCTGCGCGTGGCGCGCGGCGCCGAACCGGCGGACAGCGCCGTCGCCGACAACAACGAGATCCTGGGGCAAAGCGAAGCCATCGGCCGCCTGCTGCACGAAATCCAGGTGGTGGCGGACTCGGAGCTACCTATCCTGCTGCTGGGGGAAACCGGCGTGGGCAAGGAACTGTTCGCGCATCGCGTGCACCGCCTGTCACGCCGCCGCGACAAGCCGCTGGTGCATGTGAACTGCGCCGCCCTGCCCGAATCGCTGGCCGAAAGCGAATTGTTCGGCCACGCCAAGGGCGCGTTCTCAGGCGCGGTCGCGGACCGCCCAGGCCGCTTCGAGGCCGCCAACGGCGGCACGCTGTTCCTGGACGAAGTGGGCGAACTGCCGCTGCTGGTGCAGGCCAAGCTGCTGCGTACCCTGCAGAACGGCGAAATCCAGCGCCTGGGCGACGACCGCCCGCGCCGCGTCGACGTGCGCATCCTGGCTGCCACCAACCGCAGCTTGCGCGACTTGGTGCGCGCGGGCGATTTCCGCGCCGACCTCTATCACCGGCTGTCCGTCTATCCCATCCCCATCCCACCGCTGCGCGACCGCGGCAACGACGTGCTGCTGCTGGCCGGCCGCTACCTGGAACTGAACCGCGCGCGCCTGGGCCTGCGCAGCCTCCGGCTGTCGCCCGAAGCCGAGGACATGCTGCGCCGCTACCGCTGGCCCGGCAATGTGCGCGAACTGGAACACGTCATCAGCCGCGCCGCCATCAAGGCCGTCAGCCATGGCGCCACACGCAACGAGATCGTGACGCTGGGCGCCAAGCTGCTGGACTTGTCCGATGGCGACATGCCCGTGGCGGCGCCGCAGGACGATGCCGACACGCCCGCCGGTCCGGATCAGACGCTACGGGAAGCGGTCGATGCCTGCCAACGGCAGGCCATCCGTCGGGCGTTGGAGTCGCATCAAGGTAATTGGGCCCACGCCGCGCGCGCGCTGGGCGTGGATGCCAGCAATCTGCACAAGCTGGCGCGACGCATCGGGCTGAAGGGCTGAGGCGCGGCTGGCGGCTCACGCAGGCCGGGCGTGCGCGTCAACGACGACGCGGCCATGATGGATCGCGGCGTCCACCGCCATGCCCGGACTGGAAACGAAGCCGCCCGAAGCAAACAAAGGCACGGCGTGGGATACGCCCGTTTTGTCCTGGTTGCCCGCGAGCTCCACGGCCACCGTGGCGGTAAACGCAGGCCGTCCAGAGCCTCCGACTGAAATCCGCGACACGCTGGCTGTCAGCCGATAGCCCTTGTAGACCATATTGTTGTGAAACATGAAACCCCCTACTTGATAAAAGGGCCTTGCGGCCCTTTACTCATAAAGCGCGGATCTGCGTGGCGTGAGGCCCTTTGGCGCCCTGCGCGGTCACATAACTGACGCGCTGATTCTCGACCAGCACCTTGTGGCCGTCGCTGACGATTTCGGAGAAATGCGCGAACAGATCCTTGCCGCCGTTTTCGGGCATGATGAAGCCGAAGCCCTTGGCGTCGTTGAACCATTTGACTATGCCGGTTTCCATGAGTCCTTCCTTTTAAATGCGAGGCTGCGCCCGCGACGGTGGATGAGCCAGTCAAGGAAAGGACCGCGAACAATGAAGCGCCCCGGAAAGGGAGCAAGACCGGACGAAAATCTCGATGCTCGAAAAGCTTCAAACCCACTATGGGTGCAGGGTCGGCGAAAGTCAATGCGCGTTTCCAATTACCACCCCGTTAACACATAGGCCGATGCTCCGGGTATTTTCAGCAGCATTAACTTCCGGCTTTCCGCCTATTTTCCGCTGATACGTAACGAGCATCCCAATTACGTAACGCCTTTGCCTTTTTCCCACGCCGTCAAGGATTGAACGCGTATGCTGCGCGAATGGTGCTTTGAACGCGCGTCGCCTCGCCGTATCGCCATAATGGAGTACGGCTATGAAAGTTCAACCGGCATGCAGCGCGTGAGCGCAGTAAAAAAAACCTTCGCACGCCTGGCCCATGCATGCGTCAAGTTTCTTCCCCACAGTTCGGCGCCGGCTAGCGGGGGACGCAAAAACAATGCGCACACGGATTTCCAACCCTCGCGCGCAGCCATCTCATCGCCTTGGCGCATTTACCGCATTTACGCCCGGCCGGGACGCTTGCTGCTGCGTGACGAACAGGGCGCGGTGCTCGACCTGGGCGTGATGAAAGGGTCCGAGCCCAACCTGACTTACCGGTTGTACGCGAGGAACCTGCGAGGCCACGGCTTTGCCACGCGCACGCTTCTGCTGGACGACATCGCGCGGCGGATAGAGGCCGGGGACACCGGGCAGGAACTGATGAGCCTGCCGGAATCCACTTTCTCCCCTGGAGCCGATCTGGACCGCGGCACGCATGTCGACGTGTCGCTGAAGTTCGCGCGTTAGGCCGGAAGACCGGCGCACGCAACGCCTCAGGCAGCCATTTCGTCGAACTGCACCTTGCCGCCCTGCATAACCAGCGGAATGCTCTCGCCCTGACCCAGCAGGCAGGACACATCGCGCAGCGGATTGCCGTCCACCACCAGCAGGTCGGCCATCGCGCCCGGTGCGATGCAGCCCAGCTTGCCCTGCATTCCCAGCACCTCCGCGCCCACCAGCGTGGCGCTGGCGATCACCGCCTGCGGCCCCAGTACTTCTGCGCGCAGCCGGAACTCCTCGCTCTGCAGGCGGTGCGACGGCCCTAGCAGATCCGTGCCGAAACCCATGGCGACACCCGCATCGCGATAGATTTCCAGCGACCGCAAGCCGGCATTGCGCACTTGCGCGATCTTGGCCACGCTGTCCGCCGGCAGGCCGAGATCGGCGCCTTCCGAGGCCAGCGCCTCGTAGGTCACCAGCGTTGGCACCACATAGGCGCCATGGTCCGCCATCAGCCGCGCGGCCTCGGCATCGACCAGATTACCGTGCTCGATGGTGCGCACGCCGCAGCCTACAGCCCGCGCGATCGCGTCCGCGGTATAGGCGTGGGCCAGCACATAGGTCTGACGAGCTCGAGCCTCGGCCACGATGGCCCGGATCTCGTCTTCCGAATAGCCCCAGGCGCCCACCGGGTCGGTCGGCGAAGCCACCCCGCCCGATGCCATGATCTTGATCTGGTCCGCGCCCATCTGCAGCTCCTGGCGCACGGCGCGGCGCACCTCGTCCACCCCGTCCGCCACGCGCGCCAGCGCCCCGACCCGCACGCAGCACGGACATGGCGAATCTCCCGGCATGAAATCGCTACGCGCGCGCCCGTCGCCGTGGCCGCCCGTCTGACTCAAGGCCCGGCCGGAAACGAACAGGCGCGGCCCTTGCACCAACCCCTGCTCCACTGCCTGCTTGAAGGCATGACCCGCGCCGCCCGCGTCGCGCACGGTGGTGAAGCCGCGCCGCAGCATGTCGCGCAAGATGGGCGCGGAACGGAATGTCACGAGCACATTCGGCATGGCCATCTGCTGCGGCAGATTCAGCTGCACTGCAATCACGTGCACGTGCAGGTCGATCAGGCCAGGCATCAGGGTCTTGCCCTTCAGGTCGATGACCCGCGCCTTTGCCGCCGACAAGGGCCGGTCCGAGACTTCCTTGATCAGGCCGTCTTCTACCAGCACATCGTGCTCGCCCAATAGATCGGGCTGCGCCGGGTCCAGCAGCGCGGCATTCTTGAACAAAGTGCTTTCCATGATGTTCCCTGGTTCGGATGATGATTGCTTGGAAAAGATGATTGAGTATGTGTTCGCGCGGCAGCGTCAGGCGCAGCACAGCGCAGGCAGCACCAGTTGCGCGTATGGCCGGCACGCGGCCGCTTGGTCCGGCCCGTACCAGTGGGCCGCGTGCAGCAGATTGAGCGAACCCACGGTCCGGCCGCGCCAGCGTATCGGCATGTTGAGCACGCTCTGGCAATCCAGCGATGCGATCAGCGCGTGGTCGGAGAAAACCACCTGCAGGTCGGCGGACGTACGGCCGATGTACGGCTCGCCCCGATCCAACACTGCCGCGGTCCAAGGTCCTGGGTCCAGCGCCTTGCTGCCGCCGGCAGGATAGGCGTCCGGCAGGTTCGAGTAGAGCCGCGTGGCCAAGGCGGTGCGCGGGTCGTAGGACAGGATGGTGAACAGACGATGGCCGATGGTGGCGGCCAGCGCCCGGTCCGCCGCCACGAACACGGCCTGCGGCTGGGCCTCTTCGGCGTGCGCGCGGGCCAGCGCGTCCAGCGCTGGCATGACGGCTGCGTGAGTCGCGCGAGTACCGCTCATTTCACGCCTCCTGCGGCGATTTCCTCCAGCGAGCGGCCGCGCGTGGGCACGCCCATCAGCACCACCACCAGCGCGCCGAGCAGCAGAGTCACCGTGGTGGTGCCGAATACGCCCAGAAAGCCGAAATTCGGATACAGGAAACCCACCAGGATGGGCGACACGATGGCCCCCACCCGCCCGATCGCCGAGGCCAGCCCCGCCCCCGTGGTGCGCACAGCGGTCGGGAACACTTCGGCGGTGTAGGCGTATACGCCGGCATAGGTGCCGTTCATGAAGAACGACATGAGCACACCGGCCAGCATGATCTGCCCGTCGCTATGCGACAAGGCCAGTCCCAACGCGCTGGCCCCGCCCAGCAGCATGTAGCTGGCGATGGTCGCCTGCCGGCCGATTTTCTCGTTGAGCCAGGCCGCACTGAAGTAGCCCGGCACCTGCGCGCAATACATCGCCAACGAATACGAAAAGCTCTTGGTGATGCTCATCCCGCTCTCGACCAGCAGGCCCGGGATCCAGACAAAGAACGAGTAGTAGCTGAAGGTGATGGACAGCCACATGATCCAGGTCATGTAGGTAATGCGGGCCTGGCGGCCGCTGACCAGCAGCGCGAAGTTGCCTCGCAGACTGCCGCCGCCGCGCGCAGGCTCGGCCGGCTCGGGCCGTGGCTCCGCCAACACATGGCCGCGCCGCGCGAAGTCCGACTCGATCCGATCCAGGATGGCCGACGCCTCCTGCTCCCGGCCCCGGCTTTCGAGCCAGCGCGGCGACTCCGGCAGCGCCCGCCGCCACCACAGCAACATCACGACCGGCAACGCCGTGATGACCAGCACGATGCGCCAGCCGCTGGGGTACGCCGGTACGATGAAATAGCCCAGCAAGGCGGCCGCGACGAAGCCGAATGAGAAGAATCCCGCCAGCGCTCCGGTGAAACTGCCGCGGAAACGCCGCGCCACGAACTCCGCCAGGTAGGGGGCGATGATCGCGCTCTCGGCGCCCGTGCCCATGCCGGCGACCACCCGCGCCGCGAAGAACGGCGGCCAGCTGTCCACCCAGGCGCTGACCAGCGACGCCACGCAATACAGCGCCAAAGCCCACATCATCACCGCGCGCCGGCCGATCAGGTCGCCAAGTGTGCCCGCCAGCAGCGCTCCGAAGAAAAAGCCGATGAAAGTGCTGCTGCCCAGCAAGCCGATCTGCACGCTGCTCAAGCCCCACTCCGTGCGCAGCACCGGCAGGATGAACGCCAGCACGGCGGCGTCCATGGCGTCGAACATGTAGCCCAGGCCGCCCATCAGCAGCAGGTGCTTGTGAAAACGCGCAAAAGGCAGGCGCTCGATCCGCGCCGAGATCATGGACATGCGGTTCCCCTGTGGTCGACGGCTGAGGCCGTACTTGATGAGAAAGCGCATGATAGGCACGCGGGATTTCATGAATCCAATTTATAGTTATGATGCCCTCTATCACCAGCGTGAATACTCTCCCATGACCTTCCGCACCCTGGACCTGAACCTGCTCAAGGTCTTCGAAGCCTTGATGACCGAAGGCAGCGTGACGCGCGCGGCCAACGCTCTGTTCATGACCCAGCCCGCCGTCAGCAACGCGCTGGCGCGTCTGCGCGAAAGCCTGGGAGACCCGCTGTTCGTGCGCGCCGGCAACGGCGTCATGCCGACCCAGCGCGCCGCCGTCCTCTGGAACGAACTGGCCGAGGCCCTGGACCGCATGCGTGGCGCACTGGATCCCGACGCCTTCGACCCGGCGCGCGCCAAGGTCGAGTACAGCCTGTCCATGTCCGATTACACGGCAGGGATCGTCATGCCTCCCTTATGCGGGCTGTTAGCCCGGGCCGCCCCGCAGGCGCGCGTGCGCACCCTGCCCAACAATGTGGTGGACATTCCCGACCAGCTCGAAGACAACCGCGCCGACTGCGTGCTCAGCGCCTACATCAACGAAGCCCAGTACCCGGGCCACATCCGGTCGCGTTCGCTATGGCTGGTCGAGTACGCCTGCTTCATGCGCCGCGGGCATCCATTGGCTGCCATGAAGCGCCTGAGCACGCGGGCCTTTCTCTCAGCCCGCCATGTCGATGTCAGCCTCGGCGGGCAGACCCCGCCTTCGTATGACGTGTACCTGTCGGCGCGCGGCCTGTCGCGCGATGTGGCGGCCCTGGTGAACCACTACAACGTCGCCTACGAAATGCTGCGCCACACCGACATGATCGCCGTGTTGCCACGCCACCTGGGCGCGCTGACGCCGCATGCACCCTATCTGCACGCCATGCCGTTGCCCATGCTGGCGCCCCCGCGCACCATCACGCTCTTCTGGCACCAGCGCAATGACACCGTGCCGGCGCAGCGTTGGCTGCGCCGCACGCTGGTGGAGCTGTTCGCCAGCGGCGAGAACACGGTGACACCGGCAGCCTGAGCGCACGGCAGCCGCCGTCCGGCGGTTCAGCGCGTCGCCGCCACCGCATCCAACACGATATCCGCCACCAGCTTGCCGGCTTCCCATTGCGGCATGTGGCCGGCGTCCGGCAGCAGATGCAGCGCGGTCCTCGGCGGCGCGTTGAGGGCGTGACGCCACGGAATGACGGCGTCGCGCCGGCCGTGAATCAGCGTGCAGCGGCAGGCAAGATTGACCAGGTCCGCGACAATGCTCAGTTGCTGCACGCCGTTCCAGCCGACTTCCCTGCACAGTTCGATCAGCGATTCGCGGCGCGCCTGGGTGCTTTGCCGCAAGGCGTCGATGAAGTTGCCCGAGGGCGTCATGCCGGAGACGGTGAGCTTCTGCAGTTCGCGCTGCGCGGCCTCGTTGGTGCCGGCATGCGTCATGCCCGTGAGAAAGCTCTGATCGATCTCCGTGCCCAGTCCGACCGGCGCGATCAGGATCAGGCCGTCCACGGCCATGCCGGGCCGGGACGCCGCCCGGGCTGCCACGGCGGCGCCGAAGGAATGGCCGATCAGCGTCACGGAACCGTTGCATTGGGCCGTGACCGTATCGGCCACCGCATCCACCACATGCTCGAAGCGCGTCGCCTGCGAGCGCGTGGCGCCGTGGCAAGGCAGATCCATGGCCAGCACCCGCAGTCCGGCGCGGCTGAGCGCGTGCGCCAGGCTGGCCCAGGCGTCGCGGTCGCCGAACATGCCGTGGATGAGCACGGCGGTCTGGCTGCCGGCACGGCTTCCTTCCCACAGGGTCACGCGAACATCGCCGTGGCGTGTGGAAGCCCAAACCTCACGCTTTTTTCCCGGCGCCCCCCGGGCCTGCATGCGGTCCACTCCATCAATGCCTGCCTGCCCGACGTCCGCCACGGTCACACGGCCGTTCGGGCCCGACCCTTGCACCCCGTCCAGCGCGATGCCTCGCTCGGCCGCAACGCGGCGGGCGGCGGGAGTGGCAAACTTGCGCGCAGCTGGCGGCGAGACCTCCGCCGGCTGCGGTGCTGGTTTCGACACCGGCGGCCCCTGCGTGGCAGCGGGCGCATCCGCCTGCGCAGCCCCTGCGGGCTTGGCGGAAGCAGACTGCGCCGCCACGGCAGCACGCGGAGCCGGCACTGGCGTCCCCTCGCCTTCCATCTGGATTCTTGCTATCACCGTATCCGCGTTCACGATGCCGTCCACGGCGACGAGATGCTCCACCATGACCCCGTCATCGTGCGCGGGCACCTCAATGATGGACTTGTCCGTTTCGATCTCGACCAACACGTCGCCCGCCTTGAAGGCCTGGCCCGGCGTCACGATCCAGGCGACCAGGCGGGCCGCGTCCAGGGCCTCGCCCGTCGGCGGGACGACCATATCCAACATTCTCGTCATGCTTGTTCCTTCGAAATCCGATGCGCCCCTCAAGTATTCGGAGCGCCTTGTGCCAGCGCGGCGTCAGGCGGCCGGGTTCATGAACTGGATGAACTCGGTAATGGCTCCTTCAGGCTCCATCAGATAGAACACCTTGGTACGTCCTTGCCGCATGACGCGCGGCGAGGACACGCTTTCGTAGCCGGCCTGCGTCGCCTGCTCATACACCGCATCCACATCCGCCACCTCGAAAGCCATGTGGCTGTAGCCGAAATCGCATTGGCGGCGCGGCTGCTTGTCGCCGTCGGGCGTGTAGTACTTGAACAGCTCGACCCGGTACCCGCCGTGGCGCAGCATGGCCCAGCGTATGGTCGCGCCCGGCAGGCCGACCACTTCGCCCAGCGCGGGCTCGCAGCGGTGGTCCATTTCCCCCTCCAGCTCGAAACCGAGGAAACCGGTGTAGAAATTCCGCGCGCGCTCGAAATCATTGACGCAGACAGCCGTATGGTGCGTGGCAAGCAATTTGTCTTTGAGCATTTGTCTCTCCCAGGCGCAGGCGCCTGCCTCAGCGTGAGCCGCCGCGGCGGCTATCCAGGGACCGCAGCGCCGTCTCCACGGCCTGCGCATCCGCCAGCGCCGCGCGCTCCAGCACCTTGGAAACCACGGGCGAGGAATTGGCGCCCGTGACGTGCACGATCTCGTGGTCCAACCAGTCGAACAGCCGGGACTGCGCCTCGGTCGCCACCCGCGAGCCGATCGAAGTGCCGCGCGTGGTCTGCTCCACGATCATCAGCGCCTGGGTGCGCTTGACGCCCGCCGCGATGGTTTCCCAATCGATGCCTAGCGGATCCAGCGTGCGCAGGTCTATCACCTGGGCATCGATGCCGGTCCGCTCCGCGGCCTGGCAGCAGATATCTACCATGACGCCGTAAGTCAGGATGGTGCAACGCACGCCGTCGCGCGCGACGCGGGCCCGCCCGATGGGCACGATGTAGTCCCAATCTGCTGCGGGCACCTTGTCCACCTGCTTGAACAGGTCGTTGTATTCCACCATCAGGACCGGATCGTCGCAGCGCAGCGCGGCGTTGAGCAGCCCGATGTAGTCGTAAGGCCGCGACGGCGCCAGGATGCGCCATCCCGGGTATTGCGCGAACAAGCCGCTGGCGTCCATGGAATGCTGCGAGCCGTAACCGGTGCCGGCCGTGACCCGGCTGCGCACCAGCACGGGCACCGCGAACTTGCCGCCGAACATGTGCCGCACCTTGGCGATCTGGTTGAACAACTGGTCCGCCGCCACCAGCGCGAAGTCGGGATACATGATCTCCACCACCGGGCGCATGCCGTTCAAGGCCGCGCCCAGCGCCAGGCCGGTGAAGCCGTTCTCGCAGATCGGCGTGCCGATAAGGCGGTCCGGAAAATGGTCGCCGATATCCTTGGTGGCGCCGGCCGTGCCTCCTTTCAGGCGATGCACGTCCTCGCCCAGGATGAAGATGCCGTCATCGCGCTGCATATTCAGCAGCATGGCGCGCGAGATCACGTCCTGGAACTTGGCGTCCGCCAGGTCGGCCGGCGCCCGCTCCTCCAGCTCGACGGCACGCAGACCCTTGAGCTCACTCAGGTCGCCGCGGATGCCGCTGTCCACGCTGGCCGGGTCCGGCCACAGCTCGGGGCGGATACGCTGCGCGGCCTCGTCGCCATAGTTCTCCAGCAGCCGGTCCAGCGCGCCGTCTATCAACTCGTCGGCACGGCCTTCCAGGCGGACCATGCCGGCGTCGTCGATCAGGCCGAGCGACTTCAGCTGCGCCGGGAAGGTCGAAATGGGATCACGCACGCCCCAGGCCTCTTCCTCGTCCTTGTCGCGGTAGCGGAAAGCGCTGCCCTTCAGGGCGCCGGATTGGTGCAGGTAGCGGTAGGTCTGCGCTTCCAGCAACACCGGCCCGCGGTCGCGGCGGATGATGGCGCGGGCCTCCTGCATGGCCAGGCGCGCCGCGACGACATCCATGCCGTCGAACTCGATGGCCGGCACGCCCAGGGACAGGCCGCGCGCCGACAGGCGGGTTTCGCGGGTCTGCTCCGACACGTGCGTGGACACCGCGTACAGATTGTTTTCCACGAAGAATATCGTCGGCGTGTTGTAGAGCGCCGCCAGGTTCATGGCCTCGTAGGCCGCTCCGCTCTGCATGGCGCCGTCGCCGAAGAAGGCCACGGACACGTGATCGCGCCCGCGCAGCTTGTCGGCGAAGGCGTAGCCCACCGCGTGCGAAGGGTTGCCGCCCACGATGGCATTGGAGCCATAGATGCCCGCCTCGGGATAGCGCAGGTGCATGGAGCCGCCGCGCCCGCCGCAATAGCCTGGCGTCAGGCCCAGGATCTCGGCATAGGTCCGATAGACCACGTCGCGGTGCGCGTCCAGCGTATCCGAGGCCAGCGGCGAATAATCCGCCGGCGTGGCGTGGTTCAGCGCCTTGGCCAGGAACTGGTGGTGCATGCGATGGGTGCCGTTGATCTTGTCCGCCGACTCCAGCATCGACATGACGCCCACGGCCGCCCCATCCTGGCCGATGCTGGAATGCGCCGGACCATGCAGGATGCCGGCCACGCTCAGCTTCAAGAGTTTTTCCTCGAAGCGCCGGATCAGTATCAGTTGCTCCAGCATGCGGACCATTTCGCGCGGCTCGATGGCCTGCGCGTCCGCGGCGGTGGCGCTTAGCCGCCACCAGGGCGTGTCGGTATGCAAGGCGGCAAGCCGCGAGGTCTTCGCGGCGGGCGCCGCGCCTTCATTGATATGCTTCATCGATGCTTCCCTTCAGTGGGCCGCGGCCAGGGCGGCGTCCAGCGGTTCGGTCTCCTGCGCGCGCAGCAGCTTCCAGATGTGCGTGCGCAAATGCACGAACGCCTCCATGTCCATCACGTCCTCGATGCGCTCCATGCTGTCCCAGGCCTCGCGCTTGCGCACGTCGGCCACGTTGATGATTTCCTTGATCTGCCCGGGACGACCCGTCAGCACCACCACGCGGTCGGACAGGTACACCGCTTCCTCCACGCTGTGGGTGATGAACAGCACGGTGCGCGGATTGAGCCGCGACAGCTTGACCAGTTCTTCCTGCATGACCACGCGGGTCTGGGCGTCCAGCGCGCCGAAGGGCTCGTCCATCAGCAGCACGTCGGGGTCCAGCGCATAGCTGCGGGCGATGGCCACGCGTTGCTGCATGCCGCCGGACAGCTGGTGCGGATAGGCCTGCTCGTAACCCGACAGGCCCATCAGTTCTATGTAGCGCGCCACCGTCTTGGCCCGCGCCTCGCGCGTGGCGCCCTTGCACTTCAGGCCGAAGCCGATGTTCTCGGTCACGGTCTTCCAGGGAAACAAGGCGAACTGCTGGAACACGACGGCGCGGTCCGGGCCCGGCTCCTCGACTTCCTTGCCGCCCACACGCACGCTGCCGGCCGAGGGAAACTCCAGGCCGGCCGCCATGCGCATCAGCGTGGTCTTGCCGCAGCCGGACGGCCCGACGATGGAAACGAATTCCCTCTCGCCCACCTCGAAGCTCACGTCATCCAGGGCCAGGAAGCTCTCCCCGCCCCGGCTGAACGTGCGCTGCACCCGTTCGAAAGTAATCTGACTCATGCTTGCGTTCCTTTATAGAGAGCCGCGGCCGCAGGCCTACTTCGCGACGTCGGCGACGAAGGCCCTGAGCTTGGGATCGTCCTGGATCATCTGCAGATACTTGCCCGTGACCATGGTCTTGGGATCGGGGATCTTCTTGACCACGCCCGCGGACACCATGAATTCCCCCACGCTGTTCCACCAGCCGACCATCTCCGAGGTACCGCCCGGGCCGGGCGCGAACAGCTTGGTCTGCTCCGCCAGGTCGAAGGCGGGCCGGTCGCGCAGTTCCTGCTCCAGGTACTTGTCCGGGAACTTCACGCCCACGCTGCCGAAGAAGGCTTTCAGGTAGGCCCTCGCCTCTTCGGGATGCGCCCGCTGCCAGGCCACCGCGCGCAGGTAGACCGCCAGGAAGCGGGCGACCTTGTCCGGATGCTGCTTGGCGAATGCCGGCGTCGTGAACAGGTAGCTGTGGATCGGCATCTTCAGTTCGGCGCCGGTGCAGATCACTTTTGCGCCTATGGCCTCTTGCAGGATGTAGGTGTTGGGCGCCCATACCGAAGAAATGTCGTACTTGCCGCTCATTACCGCCGCGTTGATGTCGGGCGGAGACAGATTGACGAAGCGATAGTCCTCGGGCTTGAGCCCGAACTTCCTGGACAGGCATTCCGCCGCGCCCCACTGGCCGGTGGAGTTGCTGGTGACGGGAATGGTCTTGCCCTTGAGCAGCGCCGGATTCTTCAGGTATTCGTCGGCCCGGTCCTTGGTGGCCATCAGCGTGATGATGGCGGCCTCGCCGTCGGCGATGCCTATGGTCTGCAAGCCGTATTTCGACGCCCCCAGCAGCGACGGAATATTGCCCGCCCCGCCCACGTCCCATGATCCGGACGCGCCCGCCGCGATCTCCAATGCGCCGGAGGCGAAGGTCGAGATCTCCGGCTTCAGGCCCACCTCTTGCCACCAGCCTTTCTCGCTGGCGATGTACCACTCCAGCGCCCACCGCTGCGGCTGCTGGCCGATGCGGATGGTGAACAACTCTGCGCCCGCGGGCGCGGCCTGGGCCGCCGCCTGTCCGGGTCCCCCCAGCCAGCACCCGATCACGAGCGCTGCCAAGGCCTTGAGGCCTTTGTAGTGTTTCATCTGTCTCTCTCCAGTATGGAATGCCGCCAACTGCACTGCCTGCCTCTACGCCCTCCTCTTGTGGATCACCGCGACCAATTGCGCTGCACCCGGCGCTGCAAGGCGCGCATGCCGTAGTCGATGCCCGCGCCTATCAGGCCGATGGTGATCATTCCGCTGATCACGATGGCGGGCTCCAGATTGCTGCCGCCCTGCACGATCATGTAGCCCAGCCCGGTGGACCCCACAATGAGTTCCGCGCCGATCAATGACTGCCAGCCGAACCCCGCGCCGACCCGGATGCCGGCGACGATGTGCGCCAGCGACGCGGGCAGCAGGATCTCGGTCAGCGTCACCCAGCGCCCGGCCCCCAGCATCTGGCCGGCCTCGATCAGGGCGCGGTCGATCTGCTTGGCGCCGCGGTAGGCGTTCAGCACGCAAGGCGCGAAAGCCCCGGCAAAGATCACCAGCGTGGGCGACAGGAAGCCGGTGCCGAACCAGAAGATCGCGAACGGCACCCAGGCAATGGGAGGAATGAAGCGGAACGCCTCGAACACCGGCGCCACCGCCCAGTCCAGGGCCTTGAAACGCCCCATGAACAGCCCCAGCGGCACGCCCAGCAGGACCGCGAGGGAGAAACTAATCAGGAATTTCTCCAGGCTGGCCAGCAGATGCATCTGCAGCACCGAACCCGCATAGGGCTCGCGCGTGTGTTCGGCCATGCTGCGCAACACCGTCAGCGGCCCCGGCAGAAAGGCCGGCGACACCAGCCCCAGGCCGGAGAGCAGCGCCCAGCCGCCAAACAACGTGGCGATGCCCAGGGCCGGCATCAGCCAGCGTTCCAACACCCGGCGCGAGACGATGGCGTGGCCGCTGCCACGGAGTGCCCTGTTCATGCTTTCCATGGCATCACCCTGCGTTCGATTTGCGCCAGCAGCGCCGACATCAGCATGCCCATGCCGGCCACGGCGGCCATCGCCACCACGATCATTCCCGAGTTCAAGTCGCGGGTGGCGATGATCAGCACATGGCCCAGGCCGATGAAGGAGCCGACCAGTTCCGCGGCCACCAGCACCATCCAGCAGGCCTGCAGCGAAGTCCGCAGCCCCGTGAAGATGGCAGGCAAGGCGCCAGGCACGATGACATCCAGCAGCATGCGGCGGCCGACCGCGCCGTTGACTCGCGCCGCCTGGATCAGCGTGCCGTCGATGTTGCGCACGCCGGTATAAGTGTTGATCACTGTGGGCGCGAAGGCCGCCAGCCAGATCACGAAGACCTTGGCGCTGGTGCCCAGTCCGAACCACAGGATGGTCAGCGGAATCCAGGCAATCGGCGCGATCGGCCGGACGATCTGGAACACCGGATTGACGTAGGCCTCGACCAGCCGGCTCTGCCCCATCAGGATGCCCAGCGGCACGCCGGTCAGCGCCGCCGCGGCGAAGCCGTACAGCACCAGCCCGGTGCTGGACGTGATGTGCTGCAGCAGCGTGCCATCGGCATAGCCCTCGCCGGCGATCTCCAGCAAGGCATCCCAGGCATCAACCGGTGACGGCAGTTGCACCGCGCTCAGGAGTTCCAGCGGACCCGTGGCCAGATACCAGGCCAGCAGCAACACCGCAACCGAGGCGCCGCTGACCAGCCAACGCAGGGACAAGCGCCGACGTACCGGCGCGGGCGAACGGGCGGGGGGGCTGACGACGGTCATGGCAGCGCTCCGGTCGAGCAGAGCCAGGGCGCCGGCGACGGCGCGGGGGGACAGGGGATGCCGGGCCATGTCAATGCGTCCTCAGCACGATCTTGGCCGACGCCGCGCGGCCGCCGTCCAGGTCGGAGAAGGCCTGCGCGCCCACTCCCAGCTCGCGCTCCTCGACCCAGGACAGATCGCCGAAGACGCCCCGGTGCAGCGCGTCCACGGTGGCCCACAGGTCGGCGCTGGTGTAGGTGTAGGCGCCGATCAAGGTGATCTCGTCCAGCGTCAGCCGCCGCATGTCGATCTCGCTGGCCCAGTCCTGCAGGCCGATATGCAGCATGACGCCGCCTGGTTGGACCGCGGCCAGCGCGGCCGGACGCGTGAGCTTGCCGCCCACGGCGTCCACCACCAGTTCATAGGCGCCCTGCGCCGGAGCAGTCTGGCGCGGGTCGAAGGCCATGCAGTCCGCATGCCGCTGCGCCGAGGCGCGGCGCAGCGGATTGGTTTCGGCCAGGCTGACGCGGCAACCCTGGCTGCGCAGCAGCAGCGCCGTCAGCAGGCCGATGGCGCCGCCGCCCACGACCAGCGCCCGGGCTTCGGCCAGCGGACGGAACAGTGCCCGCTGCGCCAGCGCCACGCCGTGCAAGGCGGTGGCCGCCGGCTCGGTCAGCGCGGCGGCGGCGGCCGGCATGTCCTGCGGCACGGGAATCAGGCAGCGTTCGGGGATGGCCATGAATTCGGCGAACGCACCGGGACGCGTCATGCCCACCATGCCGCGGTTGCGGCACAGATTGTTGCGGCCCTGCACGCAGAAATCGCAGTGGCCGCAATGGATCAGCGGGTTGCCGGTGACCCGCTGGCCAGCGCGGCTGCCGCCCACCCGCGTGCCGACGAACTCGTGCCCCAGGATCAGCGGCGGATTGCGGCGCGGGTCATGCCCGTGATAAGCGTGCATGTCGGAGCCGCAGATGCCCACGGCCTCGATGCGCAGCAGCGCGTCGCCGTCCGCCTGCACCGGATCGGGTTCCTCGCGGTACGTCAGCTGGCTGGGCGCGGTGTAGACAAGGGCTTTCATGGCGGGACTCCACGGAGATGCCGGTCAGCGGGCCGAAAAGCCGCCGTCTATGAACAGGGTCTGCCCGGTGATGTAGGCCGAGGCCTCACTCGCCAGGAACACGGCCGCGCCGTGCAGGTCCTCCAGCCGGCCGTTGCGTCCGATCATGGTGCTGGCAGCCAGCGCCTGCACGCGGGCCGGATCGCTCATTACCGGCGCGGTCAGCGGCGTCTCGAAAAAGCCCGGCGCGATCGCATTGCAGGTGACGCCGTGGCGCGACCAGTACTCGGCGATGGCGCGGGTCAGCTGCATCAGGCCGCCCTTGGACGCGCCATAGGGCGCGCTGTCGGGAAAAGCGCGCACGCACTGCAGCGAAGTGATGTTGATGATGCGGCCCCAGCCGCGCTCGCGCATGGCCGGCGCCAGCGCGCGCGTCAGCAGGAACGGCGCGGTCAGGTTGATCGCCAGCGAACGGTCCCAGTCCTCGTCGGCGGTGTCCTCGAAGGGCTTGCGCACATTGATGCCCGAGGCGTTGACCAGGATGTCGGGCGCGCCGAACGGCCGGGCCGCGCGGGCGGCAAAACCGCTTAGCGCATCGCGGTCGGCCAGATCGCAGGGCAAGGCGCGCGCGTGCAGCCCTTCGTCTTCGAACTCGCCTGCGGCAAAAGCCAGCTCCTGCTCGCGCCGCGCCACCAGCACCACGCTGGCGCCGGCCCGCGCCAGCGCCAGGCCGATGGCCTTGCCGATGCCGGAACTGCCGCCGCTTACCAAGGCGACGCGGCCATCCAGGTCGAACAGGCGGGACATGTCGTTCTGCATGATGGCCTCACTCCCGCACGGGTTCGCCCAGTTCGAAGGATTCCTGGGGGAAGTACTTGGCCAGGCGGTCGTCCGCCGTGCGCGCATGCGCCTCCATGCCTTCCAGGCGCGAGATCCGTGCAGTCACCTGGGCGGTATCGCGGCTGGCCTGGCGCGTCATGCGCTGCCAGGTGACCGTCTTGATGAACTTATGCACCGACAGGCCGCCCGAATAGCGCGCCGCGCCCTTGGTGGGCAGGATGTGGTTGGTGCCGCTGGCCTTGTCGCCGAACGCCACCGTGGTTTCCTCGCCCAGGAACAGCGAGCCATAGCAGGTCAGGTGCCGGAACCACCAGTCCAGATCCTCGCAATGGACCTCCAGGTGTTCGCTGGCGTAGCGGTCCGAGACCGCCACTGCCTCTTCGCGGGTATCGCACAGCACCACCTCGCCATAGTCGCGCCAGGCGGCGCCGGCCGCGTCCCGCGCGGTGGGCGGCAAGGACTCGATCAGCTCGGGCACCCGCTGCAGCACGGATTCGGCCAGGGCACGGTCGGTGGTAATCAGCCAGGCCGGCGACTCGTGTCCGTGCTCGGCCTGCCCCACCAGGTCGGAGGCGACGATAGCCGGATCCGCCGAGGCGTCGGCGATGATGCAGACCTCCGACGGGCCGGCGAAGACGTCGATGCCTACGCTGCCGAACAGCATGCGCTTGGCCTCCGCCACGAATTTGTTGCCCGGCCCGACAATGATGTCGGCCGGTTTGCCGGTGAACAGGCCGTAGGCCATGGCGGCGATCGCCTGTACGCCCCCCAGCGTCATCACGGCGTCCACCCCTGCCACCTTCATGGCGTACAGCACCTGCGGATGTATGCCCTCGCCGCGGTAGGGCGTGGAGCAGGCGATGACCGTGGGCACCCCGGCCGCCTTGGCGGTGGCGATGCTCATGTAGGCCGACGCGATGTGCGCATAACGCCCCGTGGGCACGTAGCAGCCCGCCACGTTGACAGGTATCAGCCGCTGCCCGGCGACCAGGCCCGGCGCCAGCTCCAGTTCGAACTCGCGCACCGAAGCCATCTGCGCCTGGGCGAACTTGCGCACCTGGCCGGCGGCGAATTCGATGTCGCGCTTGATGCCGTCGGAGATGGCTGCGGTACGCCGTTCGATCTCGGCGGCGCCGACCAGGATGTCCCCCTCCCATTTGTCCAGGCGCCGGGCGTAGTCGCGCACCGCGGCCTCGCCGCCGGACTTGATGTTCGCCAGCATCTCGGCGGCGACTTCGCGTGCGGCGGCCTCATTGCCCTGGGGCTGTTTGGCCGCGGATTTGAGCTTGCTTACTGCCATGGTGTGGCCTCGCGGAAGAAGGATGAAGCTCAGTTGGTCTTGTTGGCGAAGGTCTTGAGCGCCGGGGTCTGGTCGACGCGCTTCATGTAGTCGTCCGTGATGTAGGTCTTGGGATCGGGCACCTCGGTGATGGTGCCCACGCCCTTCAGGTAGCCCGACAGGGCTTCATAGGCGTTGTCCAGCGTGGACTTGCCGCCGGCGCGCGACATCAGCTTGAGCTGCTCGTCCAGCGTGAAGATCGGCCGATCCAATTCCTGCCCCAGATAGCCGTCGTTGAGCTTGATGCCGTTGGCCTGGAACAACTTGCGCAGGTAGCCCATGGCTTCCGCCTTGTTGTTTTTCTCGAAACTGACGGCCCGCAGGTACACCGCCAGGAACTTGGCGACCGCGTCCGGGTTCTGCTGCGCGAATTCGCCGCGCGCCACCAGCGCGCCCGGGATCATCACGCCGGCGTCCTTGCCGCTGCATACGACTTCGGCGCCGATCTGCTCGTTGAGCGTGTAGAAGTTGGGCGCCCAGGTGCCGGCCAGCATGCCGTTGCCGCCGGTGAAGGCGGACACCAATTGCGCCGGAGCAAGCGTCACCACGCTGACGTCGCTGCGCTGCATGCCCCACTTCTTCAGGCAGGCCATGGTCGCGTATTCGCCCGTGGAGTTGGGGCTGAGCAGGATCTGCTTGCCCTTCACTTCCTTGGCCGCATTGCTGCGCACGGCCGCGGCGTTCTCTTTGCGCGCCATGACGCCGTTGGCGGTGGATTCATCATTGGTGACGCCCAGCGTCACGATGCCGTAGCGCTGCGCGCCCAGCACCGCCGGCGGCGACCCCGTGCCGCCCACGTCCCAGGACTTTGAGGCGGAGCCGGCGATCTGCTGCGCGCCCGCGGGATACACCACGAATTCCGGCTTCAGGCCCGCTTCGGCCCACCAGTTTTTTTCCGTGGCGATGTAGATCGGCAGCGCCCAATAGGCGATCTGGTAGCTGACCTTGATGGGCGTCGGCGCCTGGGCCGACACGGACGGGCTCAACAGCAAGGCGCCCAGCGGCGCCAGGCACAGACCCAGGATGCGGGGGATTCTCGACATGCTTAGTCTCCAGATAGTGGATTCCGGTCTGCATGCGCGAGCTGCCGCGGCATTCCCCGGATAGCAGGCCCGGATCTGCGTCTGGGCTCGGTTTTTTGAAAGCGCATACAGAGAATAAGCGCGCAGCCATCTCATTCAACCCCGAGAAAACCCTAGAAATCGCCCACAGCGTTTCAATAACTGTATATTCACATCATCCAATTTCTGAAAGCGCTTTCAAAAAATGAAGCGAAAGTCCGCGCCCCTATCCGGGGACACTCTGAAGTCGATTGCCGCCAGCGGCGGCATCTCCTCGGCCACCTTGTCGCGGGTGCTGAACCACCCTGAACAAGTGCGGCCGGACCTGCGCGCCCGCGCCATGGCGCTGCTGGCGGAAGCTGGCTACGTGCCGCACGGCGCTGCCCGTTCGCTGGCGTCGCGCAAGACCCGCACCATGGGCGCCATCATTCCCACCGTGGACAGTGCGCTGTTCGCCAAGCTGGTCGACGGCATGCAGCAGACCATCCATGAACACGGCTACCAGCTGCTGCTGGCCAGCACCAACTACAGCCCGGCGCGCGAAGCCGGCGAAGTGCGGGCGCTGATCGAGCGCGGCGTGGACGCCATGATGCTGGTCGGTCGCAGCCGCGACCCCGAGATCTACGAACTGCTGCAGTCCAAGGGCATTCCCTTCGTCACCACCTGCCATTACGACGCCGCAGACGCCTGGCCGATGGTGGGCTGGGACAACGCCGCCGCGGCGCAGCGCATCGCCGACTACTTGCTGGACATCGGCCACCGCCGTCTCGGCGTGATCGCCGGTATTTCCAAGGACAACGACCGCGCCGCCGACCGCGTGGCCGGCTTCACGCGCGCGCTCAAGCGCCGTGGCATCGACCTGCCGCCGCAGTACGTCATCGAAAAGCCCTACACCGTGCCGGAAGCGCGGCGCGCCATGGCCGCGCTGCTGCGCCTGCCCGAGCCGCCCACCGCGGTCATGTGCGGCAACGACATCCTGGCCTACGGCGCGCTGCAGGAGTGCCTGTGGCAAAACCTGCGCGTGCCCGAGCAGATTTCGATCACGGGCTTCGACAACATCGAAATGGCCGCCCATTGCCGGCCAGGCATCACCACCCTGAACGTGCCGGCCTTCGAGCTGGGCCAGCGCGCTGCCAGCATTCTGCTGGCGGCCGACGCCGACACGCCGCCCGAGAACGTCTGCATCGAACTGGAACTGATCGTCCGCGACACCACCGCGCCGCCGCGCAGCAGCACCAGTGCGCGGCTAGGCAGCTGACCACACCGGAGCAAGCCCCATGGAACACACCGAATCACCCCGCATCGCATTCCTGGGCCTGGGCGTCATGGGGAGCGCGATGCTGCGCAACCTGGCCGCGCAGGGGTATGAAGTATCAGGCTACGACGTCGTGCCCGCGGCCATGGAGCGCTTGACCGACACGGGTTTCCGGCGCGCAGCCACGCCGCTGGACGCCGCCCGCGGCTGCGATGTGGCGATCACCATGCTGCCCACTTCCGCGCATGTCCGCGACGCCCTCTTCGGCGCCGACGGCGCGGCCGCGGGCTTGAATCCGGGCGCCCTGGTCATCGAAATGAGCACGGGCGACGCGGTCGAGACAGACCGCATCGCCGCCGACCTCGCGGGCCTGGGCCTGCGCTGCATCGACGCCCCCGTGGGGCGCACGCCGCGCGAGGCGGCGCAGGGCAAGGCGCTGATCATGGCTGGCGGCGCGCAGGCCGACTTCGACCAGGCCGCGCCCATCTTCGCCGCCATGGCCGACGAGATCGTGCATGTCGGTCCTTTCGGCTCGGGCATCCGGCTCAAGCTGGTCAACAACTACATGTCCATGGTCGGCATGGTGCTGACGGGCGAAGCGCTGATGTTCGCCGCCAAGCTCGGGCTGGACCGCGCCACCGTCGTCAAGGTGTTGTCCAACACCACTGCCGGACGCGGACAGCTCCTGACCAATTTCCCCGGCAAGGTGCTGGCGGGCGATATCAGTCCCGACTTCCCCATGCGCATGGGCTACAAGGACATCAACCTGGCCATGAACCTGGCCGCCTCGGTGGGCGCGCCGCTGGGCCTGGGCGGCTACGCCCGCGAGATGTTCGCGCTGGCCAAGTCCTGGGGCCGGCAGGAGCAGGACTGCACCGCCATGCTGCTGCTGCTGGAAGACGTGGCTCATCTGGAGCGCGACGCCGCGAGGTCCGGCCATGAGTGAACACATCGCCACCCTGCCCGCGCGCCGGCCGCGCGCCTCGCGCCGCAGGATTACCGTAGGCGTGGCCGCCGTCGCCGTGGCCTTCGCCGCCTGGTGGATCGTGTCGGCGCTGGGCCTGGTCAACGGCGCGCGCTTTCCCACGCCGCTCACGACCTGGCAGGCCGCCGTGCAGCTGTCGCGCGACTCCGGCTACGCCGGCGGCACGCTGTTCCAGCACATCGGCCACAGTCTGCGCCTGGTGTTCCTGGGCTTTCTGGTCGCCATCGGCACCGGCGTGCCGCTGGGCCTGCTGATGGGATTCAGCAAACGCATCGACGCGCTGGTCGGGCCGGTGTTCTCGCTGCTGCGCCCGATTCCGCCGCTGGCCTGGATTCCGCTGGCCATCCTTTGGCTGGGGCTGGGCGACCCGGCGAAGATCTTCCTGATCTGGGTGTCCTCGTTCACGCCAGCCGTGATCAACACCTATGCCGGCGTGCGCAACATCGATCCCACGCTGATCGAAGCCGCGCGCGTGCATGGCGCGGGCAATCCGCTGCGCATGCTGCGCGACGTGCTGATCCCCGGTTCCATGCCCATGATCTTCACCGGCCTGCGCCTGTCGCTGCAGACCGCGTGGATGACCCTGGTGGCAGCGGAACTCATCGGCGCCTTCATCGGCCTGGGCAAGGTGCTGGACACCGCGGCGCTGGACATCCGGCCCGGCATGATCCTCTACGCCATGGTCTGGGTGGGCCTGCTGGGCGCGGTGATGACCCGCGGACTGGAATGGATCGAAAAGAGGGCATTGCCATGGCTACGCTGACACGCGCCTCGGGCGACTCGCCCGCCTTCACCTTCGGCCTGTCGTGCCTGGGGCTGGCCGGATTCTTCATGGCCTGGCACCTGTTGAGCGTGGGCGGGGTCTTTCCGCCCAACTACCTGCCTGGCCCGCTGACCGTGCTGCGGACCATCGTGCAGTACAGCAACGAGCCCTATTCCGGCGCCACGCTGTGGACGCACCTGGGCGCCAGCCTCTACCGCTTCGCCTGCGGCTTCCTGCTGGCCGCGGCGGTAGGCATTCCGCTAGGCCTGCTGATGGGCTGGTACCGCTGGCTGGACGACGTGGTCAGCCCGTTCTTCGATGCGCTGCGTTTCGTTGCGCCGATCGCCTGGGTGCCCTTCGCCGGCCTGTGGTTCGGCACCGGCATAGGCGGCCCCACCCTGATCATCTTCGCGGGCGCCTTCCCGCCCTGCCTGATCAGTGCCTACCGCGGCGCCAAGTTCGTCGACACGCGCCTGCTCGAAGCCTCGCGCACGCTGGGCGCGAGCGGCCCGCGCATCGTCGCCGAAGTGCTGCTGCCGGCCTCTCTGCCGTCCATCCTGGCCGGCCTGCGGGTCAGCGCCGGCATAGGCTGGCAGTCGCTGGTGGGCGCGGAACTGATCGTGGTGGGCAACGGCATCGGCTACATGATGGTGCAGGGGCAGCTCAACGTCGCCACCAATATCGTCATGGCCGGCATGATCGCCATCGGCATCGTCGGCATAGGCATCGACCTTGCCCTGCGCCTGTTCGAACAGCGCCTGAAGGCGCGCTGGGGAAGATAAATGGATGATTCCACAACGGCCCCGACCCTGTCGGTCATCGTTACCGGCGGCGCCAGCGGCATCGGCGCGGCGGTGTGCCGACGCGTGGTACAGGCGGGCGGCCACGTCGCTATCCTGGACCTGAACCTGGAAGCCGCGCAGGCGCTGGCGCAGGAACTCGGCCCGCGCGCCGTGGCGGCCCCGGGCGACGTGCTGGACGAGGCCGGGCTGCGGACTGCGCAAGAGCAGCTTGCCGCCCTCCTGCCGCCGGTAACGGGACTGGTGAACTGCGCCGGCATCGCCCAGGTTCCCACCGCCATCGAGGACTATCCGGTCGAGGCCTGGGAACGGGTGGTGGATTCCCACCTGAAGGGCACCTACACGTCCTGCCGCGTGTTCGGCAGCGCCATGGCCGCGCGCGGCCGCGGCGCGGTCGTCAACGTGGCGTCCGTGCTGTCGTTCCGTCCCGGGCCGGTGCTGGCCTACGGCCCGGCCAAGGCGGCGGTCGTGAACCTGACCGAGGCTCTTGCCGTGCACTGGGCGCGGCGCGGAGTGCGCGTCAACGCCATCGCGCCGGGCTGGACCGACACGCCCTTTCTCAGACCCAAGGAGCGTCAGGGGGAGCGCGACATGACGCCGATCCTGAACGCCACGCCGCTGGGCCGCCTGATGCAGCCGCGAGAGATCGCCGAAGTCGTGTTCTTCCTGCTTTCCCCCGCGGCCGCGGTAGTCACCGGCGCCACCATCCCGTGCGACGGCGGCGTCATCGCGGGATCGGGGTGGGCGCCCTACGGGGGCTTTCCGCAAGCCACTTGAGAGCTGGCCGGGCGCGCACGGTATTCCCCTGGTTTTCCGTTAGTATTGAACGCGCCGCAACACTACCCGCCGTCATGCTCAACACCGCCTTGCGCTATTTCCTGGAAGTCGTGGATTCGGGCTCGCTCACGGTCGCCGCGCAGAAGCTGCACGTGGCGCCGTCGGCGGTCAGCCGGATGGTGCGCAAGCTGGAGGAAGAACACCAGACCCTGCTGTTCGACCGCCATGCCCGCGGCATGGTCCTGACCGAAGCCGGCCAGTTGCTGAAGGCCTACGCGCGCCGGGCCTCGCTGGAGGCCGAGCGCGCCCGCGCCGAAATCCGCGACCTGAGCCAGATCGGCCAGAAGCTGATCCGCATTTCGGCCAATCAGGCCTTCGGACGCGAGTTGCTGCCGCGCGTGATCGGTGAATTCCTCGCGGTCGAGCCCTCGCTGCGGTTCGAGCTGAACATCCTGCAGTCCTCGGAAATCAACCGCCGCGTGCGCGAGGGCGAGGACGACATCGGCATGAGCTACAACCTGTCGCCGCCCCAAGGGGTGCATGTGCAGTATGCGCGCCGCATGCCGGTGTTTGCCGTGATGGCGCCCGACCATCCGCTGGCGGACCGCAAGACGCTTTCCATGCGCGACATCGGCCAGTATCCCGTGGCGCTGATGGGGCCGGGCAGCACGATCCGCTTCATCATCGACCTGTGCTGCATGCACGAGAAGATCGAACTCAACGTGGCGATGACCTGCAATAACCAGGGCGCGATCCAGACCAGTTGCCAGCGCTGGGGCGCGATCAGCTTTTCCGGGGACCTCACAGTCATGACCTCGACCGAACGCGGCGAGCTGATCACCATCCCCATGTCCAACGCCGAACTGCACCAGCGCAACATGCACATCCAGACCATGGCCGGCCGCCAACTGCCGGCCAGCGTCACCCGCTTCGTGGAAGCGCTGGGTGCGCAGATCGACGCCGCCTATGCCCACCCCGCGTGGATGGCGGCGGGGCCGGACGCCGCCCGCTAGGGCGGGTCCGCTGGCGGGCCTGCCGCCCTAGGCAGCCAGGTCCGCAGCCCAGTCGGGCTCGCGCCAGACAGCGTCGGCGTCCAGCGGGCAGACGGGCCGTGGCAGGCCTTTGAACGCGATCTGCCGCAGGTTCGGCGTAGTCAGGCCCGGGCTGTCCACGTCGTGGATCCACTCGTTCGGGAAGAACTCGTCGAAGCCCGCGCGGTAGTGGCCGCGGCTCTTGACGATCACGTGGCCCGCCTGGGCGATGTCGATGCCGTGCATCTCCAGCATGGCCGGCTCGGCCAACTGGCGGCGCAGGCTGCCCACCACCACTTTCATGCCCGACTCCGCAAGCTCCAGCAGGCAGGTCGCGCCCATCGAGAACTTGCGCCCGCGCAGAATGCCGCGCCGGCCCATGCCTTCGCCATCCGTCAGCTTCAGCACCCGGGCCCTTGTCGCATAGCGCCGCGAATACTCGCTCTCGACCCGGTTGAAGACCGCCTCGAATTCCGCGCCCACGCCCAGTTGCGCGGCCTGCGCGGCCAGGTCTGGATCGACGAACACCCCCATCACCACGCCCGCAATGCGCGCCTCGTCAAACGCCTTGAGCAGCCAGGTGGTGTTGCCCCGGCCGCCGCCGCCAGGATTGTCGGCAACGTCGGCGAACAGCAACGGCTGACTGGCCTCGCGCGCCAGCGCCACTGCGCGCGCCACGTCGACGGTATTGGCCACGTAGCGTGCGCGATCGGCCCAGCCGGCGCGCGCCACCTGCAAGGCCGTGCGGCGCGCCGCCTGCAGATCGCCGCGCGCGGTCACCGTGATGGTCACGCCGCACTTGGGCAGGTCGGAGAATACGAAGCCCGCGCACACCGCCACATTGGCAATCGGCCCTGCGCCGCGCCGCTGCGTCAGCGACGCCCCCAACGCCACCAGATCCGCATAAGGTCCGCTGGCGGTCGACAGCGTCACGGAGGGCGGCGTCAGCGGCAGGCGAACGTAGGCGGTCACCATGCGCGTGCCATCCAGGATCTCGCGGATCATGTCGGCGGCCTCGGCGGCGCGCTCGCGCTGATCCACGTGCGGATTGGTGCGGTAGGCGATCAGGCCGTCCAGCGCATCCACGGTTTCGGCCGACACATTGCAGTGCAGGTCGTGCGTGGCCACGATGGGCACGTCGGGACCGACAATCGCCCGCAGCAGGCGCATCAGCGCCCCTTCGGTATCGTTCTCGCCTTCCGCGGACGAGGCCCCATGGTTGGCCACGTAGATCGCGTCCACCGGCATGGCGGCACGCAGGCGCTGCTCCGCCTCGGCCAGGAAGGCGGCCCAGACGCCGGCGCTGGCCGGGCCGCCGGGCGGCGCGCCGATCACGATCAGTGGCGCGGGGGTCCAATTGCCCAGCTGGTTCATGCGGTCATAAAAACCGGCCACCTCGCTGGGCAGGCGGCTGGGGCCGCGCACCAGTTCGCTGATGGTATCGCCGGCTTCCCAGCACTGCGCCTGGAAGTCCGCTTCCACCGAGGGCGGGCAGAACGCATTGGATTCCAGGTGAAAGCCAAGAATGGCGACCTTTGGGGCCTTGCTGCTCATACGGAACTCCCCAATCCTCAGGCTTTGTGCAACGTGTAGAACAGCGACATCTGCGGCTGGAAATCCTTCCAGTTGCTGCGCAGCGCACTGACCGGATAGCTCGCGCCCAGCGGAATGTAGGGCACGTCCTCGAACACCTGCAGCTGGATCTCGCGGCAGATCTTCTTTTGCGCGTCCAGGTCGGCGGCGTTGAACCAGTCCAGCCGCAGCTGTTCCAGGCGTTCACTGGTGGGCCAGCCGAACCAGGCCTGCTTGCCGTTGCCGCGCAGCGCCAGATGGCCGGCCGGGTCCAGGTTGTTGGGGCCGGTGTTGCCGGTGAACGCCACGCTCCAGCCGCCCGCGGTGGGGGCTTCCTGGTTGTTGCGGCGCTGCACGGCGGTGCCCCAGTCCATGGTCTGCAGGTCCACCTTGAAGCCCAGGCGCTTGAACAGGTCCGCTGTCACCAGGGCCGCGGCGTGCCAGGTCGGGAAGTCCACCGGATCCAGCAGCACCACGGTTTCGCCCTTGTAGCCGGCCGCCTTGATCGCCGCGCGCGCCGCGTCGATGTCGCGCTTGCCGGTCAGCTTGTCCATGCCGGCATCGCTGTCCATGGGCGAACCCGGCACGAACACGCCGCAGCGGTCGCTCCAGTATTCCGGGAAGTCGGCGCCGTTCATGGCCGTCATGTATTCGGTCTGGTTGACGGCGCTGAGCACCGCGCGGCGGATGGCCGGGTTGTCGAACGGCGCGTGCAGATGGTTGAAGCGCATCACGCCGATGGTGGGCAGGCTGCGCTTGACCAGCTTGATGTTCGGGTCCTGGCTCAGGATGGGCAGGAAGTCGCTGTCCACCATCTCGACGCCGTCGACCTCGTTGGCCTGCAACGCCGCGATCGCGGTGGCGCGGTCCGGGATGATGTGCCAATGCACTTCGTCCACGTGCGCCAGTTTGGGACCGGCGGTGAAGACCGGCTTGCGGTCTTCCTTGCGCGGCGCATAGCCGGCGAACTTCTCGTACACCACGCGCGAGCCGGAAACCCACTTGCTGGCGGCGAAGGTGAACGGGCCGCTGCCGACCATTTCCTTCACGGCCTCGGTCTCGGGCTGTTTGGCCAGGCGTTCGGGCATGATGCAGGCCATGTTGCCGGATTGGCGGCCCAGTGCGTGCAGGATCAGCGGGAACGGCTTCTTGAGCTGGAACTGGATGGTCTTGTCGTCCGGTGCGGAGAGCGATTCCGTGGCCTGCATCAGCGACCGGCCCATCAGGTCTTTCTTGGCCCAGCGCTGGATGCTGGCGACCGCGTCCTGCGCGCGCACCGGCGCGCCGTCATGGAACGCCAGCCCGTCGCGCAGGGTGATCTTCCACAGCAGTCCGTCGTTCTCGCTGACGTGGCCGGCGGCCATCTGCGGGCTGGGCTGGTATTGCTCGTCCAGCCCGTACAGCGTGTCGAACACCAATTGGGCGTGGACCTGGGTCATGGCCACGGTGGTGAACATGGGGTCCAGCAAGGTCAGGTCCGCCTGGGGTACCCAGCGGAACGAGGTCTTGGCGGGCGCGGCCCAGGACATGCCGGGCAAGGCCCAGGCGGCCGCCGAAGCGGAAGAAGCCAACAGGAAATTCCTACGATCCATTTTCTATCTCCGGGATAAAAAGGAAAAACTCAGTACGCGCCGCCGATACGGTGCCGCGCCACGAAATGCCCATCACCCACCTGCACCAGCGGCTGTACCACGGGCTCGTCGCCCACCGCGCGCGCCGGACTGGGCAATTCACTCAATTCCAGCGCGGCGCGGCGTCGCGCCGCTGGATCCGCGATAGGCACGGCCTGCATCAGCTTGCGGGTGTAGGCATGCTGCGGATTCTCGAAAATCGCCTGGCGCGGGCCGATTTCCACGATCTGGCCCAGGTACATCACCGCGACCCGGTGGCTGATGCGCTCCACCACCGCCATGTCGTGCGAGATGAACAGGTAGCTCACGCCCAGGTCGCGTTGCAGGTCGATCAGCAGGTTCACGATCTGCGCCTGGATCGACACGTCCAGCGCGGACACCGACTCGTCGGCAATCAGCACCTTGGGATCCACCGAGAGTGCCCGCGCGATGCAGATGCGCTGGCGTTGGCCGCCGGAAAACTCGTGCGGCCAGCGCCGCATCATCGACGCATCCAGCCCCACCCGCTCAAACAGTTCCGCCGCGCGCCGATCGGCCGCCGCGCCGCTATGCAAGCTGTGGATCAGCATCGGCTCCTTGACGCATTCCCCCACCCGCATGCGCGGATTCAGCGAGGCGAACGGGTCCTGGAACACGAACTGCATGTTCCTGCGCAGCGCCAGCAGTGACGCGGGATCATCCTGGCTTACCGGCTTGCCCTGGAACGCGATGGTGCCGCGCGTGGTCTTGGCCAGCCGCAGCAGCGAACGCCCCGTCGAAGTCTTGCCGCAACCCGACTCGCCCACCAGCGCCAGGGTTTCGCCCGCGTGCAGATCGAAACTGACCTGTTCCACCGCGTGCACCCGCTTCTTGACCCGGGCAAACACGCCGCCGCGCACGTCAAAGCGCGTGACGAGGCCGCGCACGCTCAGCACCACCTCGTCCTGGGCGGGCACCGCCGCAGGTTCGGCCGCCTGTCCCGCCGCGCTGTCCGACAGCAAGGGGAAGCGCGCCGGCAGCGTGGTGCCCCGCATCGCGCCCAAGCGGGGCACGGCGGCCATCAAGGCCTGGGTATACGGATGCTGCGGCGCCTTGAAGAGCCCCTGCACGTCGTTGTGCTCGACCACGTCGCCCTTGCGCATGACCATGACGCGGTCCGCCACCTCTGCCACCACGCCCATGTCGTGCGTGATGAAGATGACGCCCATGTCCATCTCGTGCTGCAGCTCGCGGATCAGTTGCAGGATCTGCGCCTGGATGGTGACGTCCAGCGCCGTGGTGGGCTCATCCGCTATCAGCAGCGCCGGCTTGCAGGCCAGCGCCATCGCGATCATCACGCGCTGGCGCATGCCGCCCGACAGCTCATGCGGATAGCGACCCATGATGGCGCCAGCGTCCGGGATGCGCACCTGGTCGAGGATGCGCCGGGCGGCGGCTTGCGCCGACCTGGCGTCGCCCGGCTGGTGCAGCCGGATCGCTTCGACGATCTGCGACCCCACCGTGAACACCGGGTTCAGCGAGGTCATAGGCTCCTGGAAGATCATGCCCAGGTCGTTGCCGCGCATGGCGCGCATGCTGTCTTCGGAGGCCGCGATCAGGTCCACGGTCTGGCCCGCGCCGCGGTGGAAGGTCATGCGTCCGCTTTCGATCCGGCCGCCGCCGAACTCCACCAGCCGCATGACGGCCAGCGAGGTCACCGACTTGCCCGATCCGGATTCGCCCACGATGGCCAGCGTCTCGCCGCGGTCCACGTGCAGGCTCAGCGACTTCACTGCGCGGAACGTATTTTCGCCACGGCCGAAGGCGATCGACAGGTCTTCGATTTCCAGCACGCGCCGGTTCTGTATCGTCGTATTCATGGATCAGATCCTCTTGGCCATGCGCGGATCGACCGCGTCGCGCAAACCGTCGCCCAGCATGTTGATTGCCAGGATCGTGATGGACAGGAACACTGCCGGGAAGGCGATCAGGTGCGGCTTGATCTGCCACAGCGCGCGGCCTTCGGCCATGATGTTGCCCCATGACGGCACCGACGGCGGCACGCCCGCGCCGATGAACGACAGGCTGGCTTCGGCCAGGATGGCCACGCCGCAGATGTAGGTGGCCTGCACCATCAGCGCCGCCAGCGTGTTCGGGAAAATATGCCGCAGGACGATGCGCAAGCGGCTGGCGCCGGCCGCCACGGCCGCCTCCACATAGGGCTGTTCGCGCAGCGACAGCACCAGGCCGCGCACCAGGCGCACCACACGCGGCACCTCGGCGATGGTGATCGCGATGATCACGTTCTGCAGCGATGCGCGGGTCAGCGCGATCAGCGCGATGGCCAGCAGGATGGTGGGAATGGACATGAAGCCGTCCATGATCCGCATCACCACCGCATCCACCCAGCGCACGAAGCCCGCCGCCAGGCCGATCAGCACGCCGATCACGGTGGACAGCGCGGCCACGGTAAAGCCCACGATCAGCGAGACGCGCGCGCCGTAGATCACCCGCGAGTAGACGTCGCGCCCCAGCAGGTCGGTGCCGAACCAGAACTGCGCGTTCGGCGAACGCGTGCGGTGTATGGGAGACAGCGCGGTCGGATCCACGGTGCCCAGCCAGGGCGCGCACAGCGCCACCAGGAACAACAGGAGCAACAGCGCGCCGCCCACGGCGGTCGTCGGATGCCGCTTGAGAAAGCCGGTAAAGGTATTCATCAGTACTTGATCCTCGGGTCAAAGGCGCGATAAAGCAGATCGACCAGAAGGTTGACCAGCACGTACATGAAGCTGAACAGCAGGATCACGCCCTGGATGACGGGGTAGTCGCGCCGCAGGATGGCGTCGACCACCAGGCGGCCCAGGCCAGGGATGGAGAACACCGTCTCGGTCACGACCGTGCCGCTGATCAACAGGGCCACGCCGCTGCCAATGACGGTGATGATGGGCACCGCCGCGTTCTTCAAGGCATGGCGGAACAGCAGGCCGCGGTTGCCCACGCCCTTGGCGCGCGCGGTGCGCACATAGTCCTGGCTCAGCGTTTCCAGCAGCGTGGCGCGCGTGATGCGCGTGATCAGCGCCACGTAGACGCTGCCCAGCGCCAGCGCCGGCAGCACCAGCGTATGCACCGAGGCCCAGAAGCCGGTGGCGAGCGGCACATAGCCCTGCACCGGGAACCAGCGCAGTTGCAGGCCGAAGATCCAGGCCAGCAGATAACCCACCGCGAAGGAAGGCACGGAGAAGCTGAACACCGCCAGGACCATGATGCCGCGGTCCTGCAAGCGGTTGTGCTTCCAGGCCGCCAGCGCGCCGATCGGGATGGCCACGGCCACCGACACGATCAGCGTCATCACCATCAGCGAAAACGTCGGCACCAGCCGCTGGCCGATCATGTGGCTGACCGGCAGGCCGGTGAACAGCGACGTGCCCAGGTCGCCATGCAGCACGTTCCAGCCCCATTCGCCGAAGCGATGCAGGAACGGCTGGTCCAGGCCCAGCGTGGCGCGGATGCGCGCGATGTCCTGCGGCGTGGCGTCTTCGCCGGCCAGCAGCGCTGCCGGGTCGCCCGGCGCCAGATCCAGCAGGCCGAATACGAACAGCGCGACGAACAGCATGACGGGCAGCGTCATGAGCAGCCGTCGCAATGTGTACGAGAGCATTGATTCCCCTTGTCTAGTGATGCCGCGGCCCGGTGCGATGCCTGGCCGTGATCCCGAACGCCGCGCCGCGCGTGGGCGCAGGGCGACTAGCGGCGGATTCTAGATAGCAGGGAGCATTCCAACCATATCAATATTCTTAAAAAACCATTGCCTTAATTAGAATCATCGAGGAAAGCGTTGCCCTGGCTGCGTTTGCGTTTGACGCTCAGGATCGCCCGCTAGGGAATTCCCCTAGGGGCTGTGAGGGGTAAGAACCGCCGATACGGCGGATCAACAGGCAGGTGGAATCGGAGCGCTAAGCGGCGGCGTCCAGCACCGCCGCGCGGAACTCCTGCATCAGCGGCGACCAGGTAGTGCCATGGCGCGTGACCAGCGCCATGCTGCGCCGCAGGGGCCGGCCCAGCGCCACCGGCAACTCCGCGATGTCCGGACCCAGCGCGCTCTGCGGCATCAGCGCCAATAGGTCCGAGGCCGCCAACAGCGCCAACGCGCCTCCGGAAAAATGCTGCACCTCCAGCGCCGCCGAAGGCTGTGCCAGGCCTGCCTCGGCATAGCGGGCCTCCAACGCATGGCGCGCCACCGAACCCGGCATCGGCAGAATCCAACGCTGGCCTGCCAGGTCGCGCAAGGCCAGCTTGCGCCGCGAGGCCAGCGGATGCTTGCGGCTGGCGGCCACGCACAATCCGTCCTCGCGGATCGGTTCCTGATGCAGCGAACCTGGCACGTCGGCATAGATAGGCGTCACCGCCAGGTCCAGCTTGCCGCCCGCGACCTGATCGTTGAGATCGTCCGATTGCCCTTGGGTCAGTTGCACCCGTAGCGCTGGCCGGCGCGGCAGCAGGCGGCGCAGCGCCGGCATCACCACGCTGTCGACCGTGGCGCCGGTGGCGCCGATGCGCAGCAGCCCGGCCTCGCCCAGGCGCAGCTCCATCGCATTGCGCACGGCGTCGCGGTATTCCGCCCACAGCCGCTGCGCATGCTCGCGAAACGCCAGGCCCGCCGAAGTCAGGCGCAATCCGCGACCACCTCGGTCCAGCAGGGCCAGCCCGGTATCGGCTTCCAGCCGCTGCAATGACTTCGACAGCGCCGGCTGGCTGACGCCGCAGGCGGCCGCCGCGCGGTCCAGGTTGCCGTGCTCCACCACGGCCAGGAAGTATTCGATGTCACGCAGCGACAAATTCATAATCAATGGTTATGCATAGACTCAGCTTCAGGAATATTAAGCCGAGCCCGCGCTCCTAGAATCCCTGGATAAACCCGAGGACCGACAGGAGGCGCAGCGCGTGGACAAGAAGCCCAATATCGTATTGATCGTGGCCGACAACCTGGGATGGGGCGAGCTGGGCTGCTACGGCGGCGGCGCCTTGCGCGGCGCGCCCACCCCCAATATCGATCGGTTGGCCTCCGAAGGATTGCTGCTGCAGAACTTCAACGTGGAAAGCGACTGCGTGCCCACACGCTCCGCGCTGATGAGCGGCCGCCACCCCATACGCACCGGCTGCCTGCAATCCGTGCCTCCGGGCCTGCCGCAAGGATTGGCGCGCGACGAAATCACCCTGGCCCAGCAGTTGTCGGGTCAGGGCTACGCCACGGCGCATTACGGCAAATGGCATCTGGGCGACATCCCCGGCCGCTATCCGTCCGATCGCGGCTTCGACGAGTGGTACGGCATTCCGCGCACCACCGACGAAAGCCAGTTCACCTCGTCCATCGGCTTCGATCCCTCGGTCGCCGACATCCCGCACATCATGCAGGGCCAGGCCGGTGCGCCTTCCGAAAACGTCAAGGTCTACGATCTGGAGACCCGCCGCGGCATCGACGCCGAACTGGTCGACCGGTCCATCGGCTTCATGCGCAAGCACGCCGAGGCCAGCCGCCCCTTCTTCCTGTACCTGCCGCTGGTGCACCTGCACTTTCCCACGTTGCCACACCCGGACTTCGCGGGACGCACCGGCGCCGGCGACTTCGCCGACTCCATGGTGGAAATGGACCACCGCGTCGGCCAGATCGTGCAGGCGGTGGACGAGCTGAATCTGCGCGATGACACCGTGTTCATCTTCTGCAGCGACAACGGCCCGGAATTCCGCAAGCCCTACCGCGGCACGGCCGGCCCCTGGACGGGCACCTACCACACCGCCATGGAAGGCAGCCTGCGCGTGCCCTTCATGATCCGCTGGCCCGGCAAGGTCCAGCCTGGCCAGGTCTCGAACGAGATCGTGCACGTCACCGACCTGTACACCACGCTGTCACGCATCGGCGGCGCCGCCATTCCGCAGGACCGCCCCATCGACGGCATCGACCAGACCGACTTCTTCACCGGCGCCAGTCCGGCATCGGCGCGCGAGGGCTTCCTGTTCTATATCAAGAACGACCTGCGCGCAGTCAAATGGCGCGACTGGAAGCTGCATTTCTACTGGGAGCCCGAGGTCAACGAAGGCAAGGGCAAACTGGAGTCGCCGTACCTGTTCAACCTGAAGCAGGACCCGAAGGAAGAAAGCGACATCCTCATCTTCAATACCTGGGTGCTGGGCCCTATCCTGAAAATGGTGCAGTCCTTCAACCAGTCCTGCGCCGCGCATCCGAATACGCCGCCCGGCAAGCCGGACCCGAGCTGAAACGCGCGGCGGCCTGAGCAAAAGAACATCAAGGGGAAAACATGAAATTCGCTATCCGCTGCTGCGCGCTGCTGCTGGGCGCCGCGCTGACCGCCACCGCCAGCGCGGCGGACGCCAAGCTGGAATGGCCCGGCAAGCAGATCACCTGGGTGATCGGCTTCGTCCCAGGCGGCACCGCCGACGTACTGACCCGCATTGCCGCCCAGGAACTGGCCCGGCGCAGCGGCCTGAACGTCATCGTCGAAAACCGCCCCGGCGCGGCAGGCGCCATCGCGCTGCAGCTGGTGGCGCGCAGCAAGGCCAGCGACGGCTATCTGCTGACGGTGCCCGGTCCGTTGATCTACCCCACGCCCCAGCCCGAAATCGGCCGCGAACTGGCGCCCGTCATCCTGATGGCCCAAGGCCCCATGGTCATCGTCGGCCCCGCCAAGGGCGCCAAGCCGTCCTTGCAGGACGTGCTGGCCGATGCCCGCCAACGGCCCGAAGCCTGGAGCTACGGCAGCTCCGGCAACGGCACGTCCCAGAACCTGGCGGGCGAACTGCTCAACCAGTACGCCGGCACCCGCATCGTGCACGTGCCCTACAAGGGCGGCGGCCAGGCGGTGGCCGACGTGGCCGGCGGCCAGATCCCCCTGGCCATCCTGGGCTCGGCGCCGGTCATGCCGCAGATCAAGGCCGGCGTGCTCAAGGCCTACGCCGTCACCACGCCCTACCGCCTGGACAGCCTGCCCGACGTACCCACGGTGGAAGAAACCGGCTTCAAGGGTTACGCCGCCACTCAGTGGTTCTCGGTCGCGGCCAGCAAGGACATCCCGGCCGCGCAGCTGGATCAGGTCAACGCCGCGCTACGCGCCGCCGTGGCCACGCCGGAGTTCAAGGCCGCCCTTGAGAACGCCGGCATGATCGCCGGCGGCGGCTCGCGGAGTGAATTGCAGTCGTTCATCCAGGCGGACAGCGCCAAGTGGCAGAAGCTGATTGATAGCGGGGCGGTGAAGCTGGCGAATTGAGCGCGGCAATAAATCGGCATTCGTCCTGAAGTAGCCTCAAGAGCTTGATCGGCCCTCATCAAAAATCTTAGAAGGGAGAGGGCGCCTGATCATTTCTTCTTGCAAAGCAATGGGAAGGCTTGAAAAGCTATATAGCTTAAGCTATAACCGTATGCGAATGCCGAATGTTCTCGATCAACTGGACCAAAACAGCGGTCAAGCAGTTAAGGAAAATCCCTCCCGTCGACCAAAGCCGGATCGTTGAGGAGGTCGCTGAACTGGAGATGTTTCCCGCGTCGCGCAATGTCAAAACACTGACCAATCACCAATATGGGTTTCGTCTACGTATAGGCCAGTATCGGGTGCTGTTCGACGTTGCTGCGGTCGTCCGTATCATCGAGATCCAGGAAGTGAAACGGCGCGACGACCATACCTATTGAGCTGAGCCAGAAAACGCCCCCATGCGCCTGCATCCCACCATACTCGAATCGGACGGCAAGCCCGCATTCGTCGTCTTGCCCTATTCGGAGTATCTCGCCTTGACTGGAGCACCGGCAGCCATTTCCCGGCGGCCGCCGCGCATTCCCGCCGATGGCGCGATTCCACATGAAGTCGTCACGCTGATGACCAGCAACGGCTGGAGCATCGTGCGCGCATGGCGCGAATATCTGGGGATCACCCAGGTCGACATGGCGGCACGCCTAGGCATACGTCAGCCTAGTTACGCGGCGATGGAGTCCGCCGATGCAAATCCCAGGAGAAGCACTCGCGAGCGCATTGCGGCCGCCCTGGGCGTGCATTTCGACCAGATCGACGTGTAAGTGCGAGGCGGCCTCGCCGCCCCGCCCTCAACTCATATACACGCCGCCATTGATCGCGTAGTTCGCCCCCGTCACGAACGCCGCCTCGTCCGATGCCAGCCAGGCGCACAGCCCCGCCAGATCCTTGGCCGTGCCCAACCGGCCCACCGGCACGCTTTCTATGATGCGGTCCAACAGCGCCGGCGGAAACGCCTTCACGGTATCGTCGGCGATGAAGCCCGGCGACGCCAGGTTGACGGTCACGCCGCGCGCCGCCACTTCCTGCGCCAGTGAACGCGTGAAGCCGATCACCGCGCCCTTGGCGGTGGCGTAGTTGATCTGGCCGATCTGGCCTTTCTCCGCCGCGACGGAGCCGATGTTGATGATGCGACCCCAGCCGCGGTCGGCCATGCTGTCGACCACCTGCTTGGTGGTGTTGAACAGCGTGTCCAGATTGCTGCGCAGCACCGCCGACCAGTCCGCGTGGCTCATCTGGCGGAACCGCATGTCCAGCATGGCGCCGGCATTGTTGACCAGCACGTCGATCTCGCCGACTTCGCGCCGCACCTTGGCGAAGGCCGCCTCGGTCGAGGCCCAATCCGTGGCGTCGCCCTCGGACGCGATGAAGTCGTAGCCCAGCGACTTCTGTTCCTTCAGCCAGTGGTCCTTGCGCGAGGAGCGCGGCCCGCAGCCTGCCACCACGCGGTGTCCCGCGTTGTGCAGCGCCTGGCAGATCGCGGTGCCCGTGTGGCCCATTCCGCTGGTGACGTAAGCAATGCGCAAAGCCATGTACTTCCCCTTTTGAAAAGACGGTATCGCGCCGCCGCTCAGGCCACCTGGCCGACCAGCGGGAACAAGCCGAACGCCAGCGCCGCGGCCAGCATCACCAGGCAGACCATCGTGGCCCACTTCAGCGCGTAGCGCTGGTGGTCGCCAAAGTCCACGCCGGCCAGGCCGACCAGCAGGTAGGTCGACGGCACCAGCGGGCTCAGCAAGTGCACCGGCTGGCCGATCAGGGAGGCACGCGCCATCTCGACGGGCGAAATGCCATAGCCCTGGGCCGCCTCGCTCAGGATGGGCAGCACGCCGAAGTAGAAGGCGTCGTTGGACATGAAGAAGGTGAACGGCAGGCTGACCAGCGCGGTGATGCCGGCCAGGTACGGACCCATGGCATCCGGAATCACAGCCAGCAGGCTGCGCGACATGGCCTCGACCATGCCGGTGCCAGACAGGATGCCGGTAAAGATCCCCGCGGCGAAAATCAGCGACACCACCGACAACACATTGCCCGCGTGCTGCGCGACGCGGCGGCGTTGTTCGGCCAGGTCGGGATAGTTGATGACCAGCGCAATCGCGAAGGCAATCATGAACAACACCGGCAGCGGCAGCACGCCCAGCACCAGGCTCACCATCAGCGCCAGCGTCAGGCCGGCGTTCACCCACAGCAGCTTGGGGCGGCGCAGGTCCTGGTCGACCTCGATCTCGGGCAGGTTCTTGGGGCCGTCCTCGTCGTAGCCCGCGTGCAGCGAGGCGCCGTCCGGCAGCGACAGCACGCCCAGGCGGCGGCGTTCGCGCAGGCCCAGGAAGAAGGCCAGGATCAGAATCGACACGATGGCCACGCCCATCACCGGCACCAGCGGCACGAAGATATCGCCCGCGTCCACGTGCAAGGCGCTTGCGGCGCGCGCCGTCGGGCCGCCCCAGGGCGTCAGGTTCATGACGCCGCTGGCCAGCATCGCCAGACAGGTCATGGACAGCGCGTTCATCTTCAGGCGGCGGTACAGCGGCAGCATCGACGCCACCACGATCATGTAGGTGGTCGAACCGTCGCCGTCCAGCGAGATCACCAGCGCCAGCACGGTCGTGCCCACCACGATCTTCAGCGGATCGCCCTTCACCGCGCGCAGGATGCGGCCGACGATGGGATCGAACAGGCCGGCATCGATCATGACCCCGAAATACAGAATGGCGAACATCAGCATCACGCCGGTAGGCGCGATCTTGCGGATGCCGTCCAGCATCATCTTGTCGATGCCCGACCCGAATCCGCCCAGCAGGGCGAAAATAATGGGGACAAGGATCAGCGCCACCAACGGCGACAGGCGCTTGGTCATGATCAGCGTCATGAACGTGATCACCATGCCGAAGCCAAGCAGGGTCAGAAGCATGAGGGTTATCTCCGGCTAGTCGTTGTTATGCGTGTGTCGCGCCTCCGGCTGGGGAAGCGCGACCGCAAGACTAGAAATAAAAGCTGTCGGCAACCTGTCGTTTTTTGAATGCGAGTGCGGCGCGGGAAGGCTCGTCCAGCCATGCGACAATCGCCCTTATGCGCATACTGGTGATCGAAGACGACGCGGACCTTGCCGACGCACTCGTGCGCCGGCTGCGCCGTCTCGGCCATGCCGTCGACTGCCAGAACGACGGCCTCAGCGCCGACGGCGTGCTGCAGTACGAAACCTTCGACCTCGTCATCCTGGACATCGGCCTGCCCCGTATGTCGGGCTTCGACATCCTGCATCGGCTGCGCGACCGCGGCAGCAAGACGCCGGTGCTGGCGCTGACCGCCCGCATCGACATCGAAGACCGCGTCCATGCCCTCGATACCGGCGCCGACGACTATCTGGCCAAACCCTTCGATTTCCGCGAACTGGAAGCCCGCTGCCGCGCTCTGCTGCGACGCCCCAGCGCCCAGGCCGCCGGCGTGCTGCGCTTTGGCGAACTGGTCATCGACAGCGCGGCGCGCCAGGTCACGCTGGCCGGCCAGCGCATCGAATTGCCCAAGCGCGAATACAGCCTGCTGGAGATCCTGCTGGCCGGCATGAACCGCGCCGTCAGCAAGACCGAAATCGCCCACAAGCTGTTCGCCTTCGACGACGATGCGGCGCCCAACGCCATCGAGGTCTATATCGCCCGGCTACGCCGCAAGCTCGAAGGCTCGCCCCTGCGCATCGAAACGCAGCGCGGCACCGGCTACCTCCTGACCGCCACCGATGACCACGACAGCCCCGCCGCGTCCGGCTCCGGCCGGGACTGAACCCGCCCGGCCCGCCGCCGCGCAGGGCCGCATCTCGATCAAGCGCCGCCTGCTGGCCATGCTGCTGGCGCTGTTCGTCGTCGCCTTGGCCACGCTCTACCTGCTGGTGCGCGGCTATGCGAATCAGACTGCCGACACCACCTATGACCAGCTGCTGCGCTCCTCGGTGCTGTCCATTGCCGACAGCCTGCAGTTGGTGCAGGGCGAATGGCGCATGGACATGCCCTATGCCTCGCTGGCGCTGCTGGAGCAGGCGCCGCGCGACCGCGTGTTCTACCGTGTCGGCGACGCCGGCGGCACGCTGATCTCCGGCTACGCGGACCTTCCCGCGCCGCCCAGCCGCGGTAAGGACGGGCCGGCGTACACGCCCCGCCTGTACGACGCCAGCTACCAAGGCGAGCCGGTACGCATCGCCTGGATGGAGCGCAAGATCGCCGGCCCCCGCAACGCCGAGACCGCGCTCATCCAGGTCGCGCAAACTCGCGAAGCTCGCAATGCGCTGGCGGCGGGCATCCTCTGGCAAGGCACGCTGGCGCTGATCGGCTTCACCGCCGCGGCGCTGGCGCTGGCCTATTGGGGCCTGCTGCGTTCGCTCTCCCCCATCCGCCGCATCGAACGCGAACTGGCGGCCCGCAGCGCATCCGATCTGCATCCCATCGCCGCCCCGGTACCCGAGGAACTCGACACGCTGGTGCACTCGCTGGACGGCTTCATGGCGCGCCTGTCGGAAAACCTGGACACCCTGCGCCTCTTCATCGCCGAGGCCGCGCACCAGCTGCGCACGCCGCTGGCCGCGCTGCACGCGCAGATGGAAGTGGCGCTGGACGAGGACGATCCCGCTGAACAACGCCGCAGCCTGCTGGCCGTGCTGCGCAACGCCGAAAAGCTCTCGCGCCTGGTCAACCAGCTGTTGAGCGACGCCAGCGTCATCCACCGCAGCAACATGCGCCAGTTCCAGCCGGTGGATCTGGCCGAGCTGCTACGCCAGGCGGTGTACGACACGGTCCCGCAAGCCGATCCCCAACCCGACGTGCGCCTGCACCTGCCCGCCCATGCGCCTGGCAGTCCCCCCACCATTCTGGGCGACAGCCTGATGCTGCGCGAAGCCTTCAAGAACCTCATCGACAACGCCCTGCGCCACGGCGCCACCGAAGACGGCCACATCGACGTACGGCTGGAGCCGCAGGACGATGGCTGGCGCATTGCCGTATCCGACCAGGGGCCAGGCATTCCGCCGGCGCTGGCCAACGCCGCCTTCGAGCGCTTCGTGCGTGGACCGAATCCGCGCGCGCCCGGCGCCGGCCTGGGCCTGTCCATCATCAAGCGCGTGGTCGACATCCATCAGGGCCGATTGGCCCTGAGCAACCGCGTCGGCGGCGGCCTGGACGCCGTGGTCACGCTGCCGGCCCGCCCCCATGAAGCTTGATCTCCTGAACCCCCTGCGCCTGCTGGCGGCGCTGGCCGCCCTGCTGCCGGCCGTGGCCGGTCATGCCGCGGAAACCAGCGCCGAGGGCCTGACGCTGGGGCCTGCCAACAGCAAGAACGTGCTGGTCGTGCACGCCTCGAACAGCGTGCAAGTGTTCCGCGGCGTCCTGGAGGACTTCAGCAGGCTCAACCCTGGCCTGCGCCTGGAATACACCGAACTTTCCACACAGGAGCTATACGCCGAGACCGTCGCCCGCGCCGCGCGGACACCAGCGTCCAGGTCCGGCCCCGATCTCGTCATCAGCAGCGCCATGGACCTGCAGACCAAGCTGGTCAACGACGGCTACGCGCAGGCCCACATCTCGCCAGAGACCCGCGCCCTGCCCGCCTGGGCCAACTGGCGCGATGAAGTCTTCAGCATCGGCACCGACCCCATCGTCATGGTCTACAACACCGGCAAGCTTGCCCCCGCACGGGCGCCGCGCACCCGGCGCGAGCTGCTGTCGCTGCTGCAGGCGCCGGACCAGCCCCTGGCTGGCGCCATCTCCACCTACGATGTCGAAGGCAGCGGCATCGGCTACCTGGCGGCGACGCAAGACACGCGCCTGGACAGCATGGCCGGCGCGCTGTTGGCCGAGCTGGGCCGCAACCGCGTCACCGTGCACGCGTCCACGGAAGACGCGCTGGACAAGCTCGAACGCGGCGAGATCACGCTGGCCTATAACCTGCTGGAGTCCTATACCCGGCACCGCATCGACCAAGGCGCGGCGCTGGCCATCGTATACCCGCAGGACTACACGCTGATGCTGTCGCGCTCCGCCATCATTCCCAGGCAGGCGCCGCGCGCAGACTTGGGCGCGATGTTCCTGGACTACCTGTTGTCGCCGCGCGGCCAGGAAATGGTCGCCCGCCAGTCCGGCATGCGGCCGGTGAGCGCTTCGGTCAATCCGGAAGCAGGCGTGCGGCCGGTGGGACTGGGCGTGGGACTGCTGGTGTATCTGGACCCGCTCAAGAAGCGGCATTTCCTCGACCTGTGGCGCGCGGCGGTCCATCCGCCCGGCGGCAGCGCGCAGCCCTGACCCCTGTTTCCCGGCGCGCTGGTAAGCATGGCCCGGTGCACTCGCACCCCTTCCCGGACCATGGGGCGCGCGGTTATGGATCCGGACCCTTTTCATGCCCGCCCAGTACCCATTTTTTTCATCTGGCCCGGGATTTTGCGAGGATAATTTCCTTAGGGAAAAACCGCGCCGGCAATCAGGCCGGCCCCGTCTTGCCTAAGCGCCGCCAGACCACGGCCGCGCAGCGCTCCTCCCGATCTGGCCGGAGCCACCTCTACAACGATCTGTGATGCGTGACAGCGTTTGCGTCTGAACCAGAGTTGGAGGCACCAAATGGCTGAACACCAGATTGCCGTCCAGAGCGCGATCGAAGCGCTGGACCACCTGGCCAGTCCCGATCCGCACTGGCATGACGTCCTGCTGAGCGCCCGCGAGCTGGCTCAGCGCGAAAAGACGCTCGCCATCGGATGGACAGCCATCGAAAGCGCGCTCACCGATGTCGGCGAAGCGGTGCTGCTGGTCAGCCGCGATGCAATCGTGGACAAGATGTCCGCGCTCGCCGTGCGGTATCTGGACGACGCGCGCGGCTGGAACGTGCGGGGCGGCAAGCTGCTCCATCCGGACGCAAAAATACAGGCGCTGTTCGACGCCTATTGCCAGGCGGTTGCGCGCGACGGCAAGGCGCGGTCCCTGGCCGCGGCGGCTGGCTGGGGCGAATTGACCTGGATCGACATCAGCGCGGCCCCGCAAGCGCTGAGCCTGATCGGCAACCGCATGCTGCTGGTGCGCATGCGGCGCAAGAGCGCCTTCGCCCAACCCGACGTCGACCGGCTGGAAGCCGTATTCGCCATCACCCGCGCCGAAGCGGCGGTGCTGGCCGGACTCGCAATGGGCCATAGCGTGGAGGAGGTCGCCACCCTGCGCCATGCCTCCGTGCTGACGGTGCGCAAGCAGGTGGCGTCCCTGCTCAACAAGATGGAATGTAACCGCCAGTCCGAACTCGTCAGGCTGGCGTCGCTGCTCTAAGCGCGCTCCCCCGCTGGCATGACGTACTCAATATTGAGTATGTGGCGTCCACCTGCGCCGTCCTACGATGAGCACGAAGGCATGAGGCCCGGACGCCCGATCCGGCCCGAGTCGCAAACCTGGCGGCGTGGCTCCGCGCCGGGAGCGTGTTCGCGCCCGCCGCGGACCGGGCCGGTCTGCCCAAGAAAAACACCAATGCGCCAATCCGGTCGCGCAGCTGTTCCTGCCCCGGGCTGCATTGCCGCAAGCCCCCAGGGACACCGGTTTCCAATGCTGCGGTCACTCACGTCATCAGGAGCATTTCATGAACACTGCCCTAACCGTCCGCGCCGCGATTCCCCTCGTCCTGGCAGCCTGCGCCCTGCTCTCCGGCCCCGCCGTCGCGCAAATGTCCGCCGCGCCCACCACCGCGGCGCCCCCGTCCGACGTCCAGCTCAGCCGCGATCAGGTCGAACGGGATCTCGCTGCCTGGAAGCAATCCGGCGTTGAAAGAAACTGGGACAGCGACAGCACCCCGGACATCAGCAGCCCAGAGTATGTTGCCGCCTACAAGAAGTACGTGGACACAGTCAGGCCTGCCAACGCCCCGCAGATGCAGCAGTCGCAGGGCCAGAGCAAGTGGTGATGCGCCGCTACCCTGCCCGCGAGGGCGCACCGCCGCGCCCGCTGCCTGGCGAGCGGCCATAGTGCGTGCGGTACGCCCGATTGAATGTGGAAACTTCCTCGAATCCCCAGCTGGCGGCGATATCCGCGATGGAGCGGCCAGGCTGGGTTTCGATAGCCTGCCGGCATTTCTCCAACCGGCACTGCCGCACGTAGGCGCTGAAGCTCAAGCCGTGCTCGGCCAGGATCTTGAACAGATAACTGCGCGAAATGCCGAGTTCCTCGCTGGCCGAGGCCGGCGTCAAGCCGCGGTCGGCCAGACGGCGCTGCACCAGCGCCAGGATGCGATCCAGGACGTCATGCCTCACCCGTTCGGCGGTCTGTGCGCCAGCGTCCGTTCCTTCGAGCTGGGTCCGCGATAGCAGTTCGCTGCAATGCCTGACCATCAGCGCCTGCACCTGCTGCAGTTCATTCGCCGGCAATTCGCTCACCAGCCGCATGTAGCTAGCCAACACCCGTCCTGCCCCTGAACTCCCGTCCAGCACCGGCGTGGCCAGCCGTCCGCGCCGCCCCAGCTGCGGCCGCAGCAGGCCTTCCGGAATTTCTATGCAGAACATGCGGAAATCGGTGCGAAAGTCGACTTCCCAGGGCGAAGCGCAATCCACCACGTAGACGTCACCGGCGCGCGCGCGCATGGCGCTTCCGTCCTGCGAGACCATGGCCTCGCCGGCACACAGCAGGTTGGCGAAAAAAGGCGATTGCGTGCGGGCCGAAAGGCCGGCCGCGGACAATCTGACCACATGGGATTGCGCCGTGACGGTCGAGCCATGAAGGTCCGGCAGCAGCAGGCCGTCGATCTGGCCGCGGAAGCTGCGCGCGGCATCGCGCTCGGGTTCGAGCGGCACGTAGGCATCGCAGATCGCGTCGCGCCAATACGCGAACTGGTCCTGCGGCGCTATGACATCGGTGGTGTGGTGGTAGGCCTGCGCGCTCATCTTGAGTACCGGATCATGCCGACGGGGGCCGCCATCTTCTTGGGGATGGACGCTTTGCGCCACTGCCGTGGACGCTACGCGCTGGCAGGGCGAAGACTACCGGCCGATTATACGCACAGACCTATATCGCCGGACTCGGATCCAGGCCCCATCAGGAGACAAAAGATGAGCACGCCCGAACCGCTCGACGAGCGGATCGCAGCCTTTGAACGCGACGGCTTCGTGGTGTTGCCCGGGATCATTCCACCCGAGCAGGTCAGCCAGTTGCAGGAAGCCCTGATCCGGATCGAAGCCGAGCACAACCTCGGCTACGCCCAGACCTCGTTCGAAGGCCGCAAGACGGTGCGCATCAATAACCTGCTGGTCTACGATCCGCGCTTCTGGGACGTGCCGCTGCAACCCGAGGTGCTGGCCCTGGCCGAACGTCTGCTGGACCGCGAACTGCTGCTGTCCTCGCTGTGCTCGTTGACGCTGGCGCCCGGGCAAGGCGCCCAGCCCCTGCACGAAGACACCCAGCAGCTGGCCCTGCCGCGGCCGCGCCCGCCGCTGGCGGTCAACGCCATCTGGGCGCTGAGCGATTTCACCGCAGAAAACGGCGCCACCCACATCGTGCCCGGCAGCCATCGCTACGACTCTTCACCGCCCTACGGCGCGCAGGACATAGAGACCGTGCAGGCCACCATGAAGGCCGGTAGCGTCATGCTGTTTGACAGCGCCCTGTGGCACAAAGGCGGCGCCAACAACAGCAATGCGCGCCGCTACGCGCTGTCTTGCTACTACTGCGCCGGCTGGATACGCCAGCAGGAAAACCTGCAGCTCGGCATCCCGGCCGACGTGGTGCGGCGCTTCCCGCGCCGTCTGCAGGAACTGTGCGGCTACAGCATCTACAAAGGGCAGTACGGCCATATCGACAACGCCGATCCCATCACCCTGCTGGGCGGCGAAGGCCGGCCCACTGTGTGGCAGGCCAGCGATGCCAAGGCCGCCCGCAAGGCCGCAGAGCGCAAGACATGAACGTTCCCTCCCTGCCCGCGGTCCCGGATTCGGTGGTCCACTTGCTGCGCGACGCCGCCCGCGAAACGCCCGATCTTCCCGCCCTGTCCTTCGAGGGCGTGCGCCTGAACTACGCACAATACGCCGGCCTGGCCGGAGCGCTGGCGCGCCGCCTGGGCGAACGCGTCCGGCCCGGCGACCGGGTCGCGCTGCTGATGCAGAACTCTCTGGACCTGGCGGTCGCCACCTTCGCCGTGCATGCGCTGCGCGCCCAGGCCGTGCCGCTCAACCCCGGCTACCGCGAACGCGAACTGGCCTATATGCTGGAAGACGCCGCGCCCCGCATGCTGCTGCATGACGACAGCGTGAAGCTGGACCCGGGCGCCCTGTGTCCCGCCCTGGATGCCGGCGCCATCCTCTGCACCGGCAACGGCGCCGGCCTGCTCGGCATGCTGCCGCAAGCCTGCGCGCTGCCCGCAGACCTGCCGCGGCACGAGGACTTGGCCACGCTGCAATACACCGGCGGCACGACCGGCCGCCCCAAGGGTGTGAATATCCTGCACCGGCAGATCGCGTACAACATCGCACAGCGCGAAGCCTGGCTGCCAACGCGGCGCGAGGCCGAAGTGGTGCTCTGCGTGATGCCCCTGTTCCATGTGTCGGCAGTCTCGATGTCGCTCTACCTCAGTCTGCACGCCCGCGGTGAGCTGGTGGTGATGCGGCGCTTCGACGCCGCCCGCACCATAGAGGCCATCGCCACGCACCGTGTCACGCTGCTACCGGGCGCGCCCGCCATTTTCCATGATCTGCTGCTGAGCCCGGCCCTGAGCCTGGAACGCCTGGCCAGCCTGCGCGCCTGTTTCTCCGGCGCCGCGCCGCTGCCGCGCGAGACCCTGGCACGCTTCGAGCAGCGCGCCGGCTGCCCCATCTACGAAGGCTACGGCATGAGCGAAGCCGGTCCATGCCTGGCGTTCAATCCCATGCACCGCCCACGCAAACCGGGTTCAGTGGGCCTGCCCGTGCCGGGCGGCGAACTGCAGATCGTGGACCTGGACCACGGCGAGCGGCTGCTGCCGCCCGGCCAGCCCGGCGAAATCCGCGTACGCGGTCCCCATGTGATGGCGGGCTACCGCCAGCCCGCTCCGGACGCAGCGCGAGCCCTGTGCGAAGGCTGGTTCTACACCGGCGATGTCGCGGTTCTGGACGACGAAGGCTATCTCCATCTGCAAGGCAGACGGCACGACTGCATCAACGTGGGCGGCTTCAAGGTCTATCCGCTGGAAGTGGAGCAAGTGCTGTTGTCGCGTCCCGAGGTTGGCGAAGCCGCCGCCTTCGGCGTGCCCGACGAGCGGCTGGGACAGGTGGTGCACGCCTGGGTCACGCCCGCACCCGGCCAGAGCCTGGACACGAACGCCCTGCAGGCCCATTGCGCCACGCATCTGGCCGGCTACAAGGTGCCGCGCCGCATCGGCGCGGCGCAAGCCTTGCCGCGCACCAGCGTGGGCAAGCTCGCGCGCAGCGCATTGGCCCCCGTGGCCGCGCCCAGCCCGATTTCGCAGTGACATCCAACACAAGGGGAGGAATATGAAGCAACTCGATCTGCAGGCGCTGCAACACCAGCTCGCCGAAGAAGGCTATGCCGTCATTGAAAATGTGCTGGACGCCGGACAGCTGGAACAGGCGCGCGAACGCGTAGCCAGCCTGATGGCCGCCGAACGCGCCGATCCATTCCCGCTGGATGATGAACGGCACGAAGACGACGACGACATCCTGGCCTACTATAAGCGCCACTACACAGTGAGCGACCTGGAAGCCCGGCGCATGGTGGCGCGCGTGCACCAGTACCGCCGCGACAACGAAAATACGCGCTGGCCGGTTCCCATCAACAAAGTGTCGAAGAACTTCCTGCACTTGCCCACCCTGTTCGACGACGACAAGTCGCAACGCGTCTGGAACCTGTTGAACAAGGCGCCCGACATGATTCCGCTGATCGAACACCCGGTGGTACTGCCCATGGTGCGCAGCGTGATGGGCCAGGACTGCAACCTGCACGATTTCCAGGCCACCAGCATCGGCCCCGGCACGGGCGGCGGCGCCTGGCACGTGGACGCGCCGCTGGGCCAGATCGCCGAGCCGCTGCCGGAATTCCCGCTGACCCTGCAGAACGTCTGGATGCTGGACGACTTCACCGCCGACAACGGCGCCACCCGCGTCATGCCGCGCAGCCACAAGCTGCGCAAGTCGCCGCCCTGGGGCAGCGGCCCGCTGGACGGCGAAGTCACGCTGACTGCTCCCGCCGGCTCGGTCGCGATCTGGCTGTCCAATACTTGGCACCGCTCCGGCCCGAACCATACCGGCCGCGAGCGCCGCGCCATACTCTGCAACTACAACGTGTCCTGGCTGCGCGGCTTCGCGGATTTCACCAGCACGCTGCCCCCAGGCGTCGCCGCCACCCTGTCCAACGAGGCGCGCTACCTGCTGGGCTACGGCGCGCGCGCGCCGTTGACGCGCTGACCATGGCCAACGCAACCCCGCCCCAGGCTCGTGAAGCCGGGGCCCCCGCAGTCCACGGCTACTGCGATCCCGCGTTCGAGCCGGTGCGCGCTGCCTTCGCGCGCAACTTTCAGGACGACGGCGAACTAGGCGCCTCCGTCGCCATTGAGGTCGACGGTTATCCCGTGGTTGACCTGTGGGCCGGCTGGGCCGACACGGCCCGAAGCCAACCCTGGGAACGCGACACGGTCTGTATCGTGTTCTCCAACACCAAGCCGGCCACGGCACTGTGCGCCCACATGCTGGCCGAGGCGGGCGAACTGGACCTGGACGCGCCGGTCTCCCGTTACTGGCCCGAATATGCCGCAGCCGGCAAGGGCGACACCACCCCGCGCATGCTGCTCAACCACACCGCGGGCCTGCCTGCGCTGCGCGAGCCCTTGCCCGCGGATGCCGCTTTCGACTGGGAGGGCATGACCGGCCGGCTGGCCGCCGCCGCGCCCTTCTGGACCCCGGGCGAACGCGTGGCGTACCACGGCCTGACCTACGGCTGGCTGGTCGGCGAACTGGTACGCAGGCTGGGCGGCTGCATGCCCGGCGAGTTCTTCCGCCGCCACATCGCGCAGCCGCTGGACCTGGACTTCTGGATAGGCTTGCCGGAAGCCGAGGAAGCGCGGGTCGCGCCGATCGTGCCGCCGCCCGCGCCGCAAGCGCCGTTCAGCCCCTTCGAGCTGTCGCTGAAGGACGAGCCCGACAGTCCTACCGCGCTGTACGCCAGGAACACTGGCGGCTGGCGTCCGTCCGGCTTCAATAGCCGCGCCGGCCACGCCGCCGGGCTGTGCGCCGCAGGCGGTATTGGCAACGCGCGCAGCCTGGCGCGCTTGTACGGCACGCTGGCGCTGGGCGGCGCGCGCGACGGCGTGCGCCTGCTGCGCGAGGACACCCTGACCACGGCCACCGCCCTGTCAGCGCGGACCGATGACGACGCCTGCCTGCGCGTGCCCTCGCGCTATGCCTGCGGCTTCATGCGCCAGATGGACAACCGCGCGCTAGGCCTGGACAGCGCCTGCTTCGGCGACCAGGCCTATGGCCATACGGGCGCTGGCGGATCGCTGGCTTTCGCCTGGCCGCAGCGCCGGCTTTCATTTGCCTACACCATGAACCGCATGGGCCGCACGGTGCTGCTCGATGAACGCGCGCACCGCCTGGTGCGTGCGACGCATGCCGCAATCGGCGGTTCGCCTGGCTGATTGCGACGCGGCACACACAAATCACAAAAATACTGGAGACAAATCCTCATGAGCACCAACTTTCCCTATCGCCCCGCCGCCCTGCGGCGCCTCTTCGCCGTAGCCGGCGCCACCCTGCTGGTCCACGGCGCGGCCATGGCCGCCGATCCCGTCAAGATCGGCTACCTGATTCCGCTCTCGGGCAGCGCCACCGCCTCCATCGGCAAGGACATGTCGCGCGCCACGCATCTCGCCGTCAAGCACATCAACGACGCCGGCGGCATCCAGGCGCTGGGCGGCGCGCAACTGCAACTGGTCGAAGTGGACACCCGCGGCGACGCCAAGGTCGCCATGACCGAAGTCGAACGCCTCATCACGCGCGAGAAAACGCCGGTGTTGCTGGGCGCCTTCCAGAGCGGAGTGACCTTCCCCGCCACCGCCGTCGCGGAGAAGAACCGCGTGCCATGGGTGGTGGACCTGGCCGCCAAGGCCGACATCACCGAGCGCGGCTTCAAGTATGTGTTCCGCCCCACGCAGATTCCCGCCTCGGGCAATGCAGAGAGCATGGCGGACTTCATCGACTATGCCGGCAAGACCACCGGCAAACCCGCCAAGACGGTGGCCATGGTCTACGAGAACACCGACTGGGGCCAGGACATGGCCAATACGCTGCGCGCCAAGTTCAAGGCGGCTGGCATCGACCTGGTGCTGGACGAGGGCTATCCGCCCAACTCGCCGGACCTGCGTCCGCTGGTGCTCAAGATCAAGGGCAAGAAGCCCGACGTCGTCACCGTGACCTCCTACGGCGCCGATGCCGTGCAACTGCACAAGCTGCTGGCGCAGATGCGGGTCGGCTCGACCTACGTGGGCAGCGCGGCCGGCCAGATCGACAGCACCTTCATCCCGCTGGTCGGCAAGGACATCGCGGGTAATGTCTACACCACCAACGGCTGGGCTGGCTACGAGTCGTCCATCACCACCCCGTTCGCCAAGAAATTCTGGGATGACTTTGTCGCCGCCTACAAGGTCGATCCCAACGAGCTTTCGGTCAGCGCCTACGCCGCGGTCTGGGTCATCAAGGATGCGCTGGAACGCGCCGGCCGCGCCGATCCCGAAGCCATCCGCGACGCCCTGGCCCGGACCAAGCTGCAAGGCACCGATCTGAACAAGCTGGTGGGCTACGACATCGTGATCGACGCCAAGGGCCAGAACCCCGAAAAGCGCTACGTCATGCAGCAGATCACGCCCGACGGCCAATACCGCACCGTATGGCCGGAGAACCTGGCTTCCAAGTCGTACAAGATGGTCTGGCCCGCCGCCCAGCCCTGACCGACCCGGCGCCGCTGCCCTCCGCTTGCCTCGGCGCGGCGGCGCCCCGTTATCGCTAGGAGCTCTTCCTTGACCACTACCCTACTCCAGGCGCTGCTGGGCGGTATCGCCAGCGGCGCCGTCTACGGCCTGATCGCGCTGGGCCTGAGCCTGCAGTTCGGCGTCATGAAGATCATCAACTTCGCCCATGGCGCCTTCCTGATGATGTCCATGTACGTCTGCTTCGCGCTGACCAGCCACTTCGGCCTGCATCCGCTGGCCGCCATGCCGCTGACGGCCCTGGCGCTGTTCGCGGTCGGTTATGCCTGCCAGCGCTGGCTGATCGACGGCATCTACCGCAAGGAAAGCTCGCGCGAGCCGATCGGCGTGCTGATCTTCACCACCGGCCTGTGGATATTCCTGGACAACGCCTTCCTGGCGCTGGCCGGACCCGACAGCCGCACCATCGATGCGCCTTGGGCCAACGAGGTGTGGATGCCTGGCGATCTGATCTTCACCTATCCGCAGATCGCCGGCCTGTTCTTCGCCTGCCTGATCACGGCGGCCTTGGTGCTGTTCCTGCGCCACACGCGCACCGGCCGCGCCATCCGCGCCACCGGCCAGGACCGCGAGGCCGCCAGCGTGCTGGGCATAGACAGCACCCGCGTCTACCGGCTGTCGTTCGCCATCGGCCTCCTGGTGCTGGGCGCTGCCGGCGCGCTGCTGCTGCCGCTCTATCCGGTCAACCCCTTCGTCGGCGACATCTTCGGCCTGCGCGCCTTCGTCATCGTGGTGCTAGGCGGCATAGGCTCGGTGGCGGGCGCGTTCTGGGGCGGCATCCTGGTCGGGGTGCTGGAATCGGTCGGCAGCCAGCTGATCCCCATCACCTATGCCGAGGCGCTTATCTTCCTGCTGTTTCTCGCCACCATGTATTTCCGGCCCAGCGGGCTGTTCGGCGTGGAGAACGAATGATGGCCAAGAAAAAAATGACTTCGGCCGCCGCTATCGCCGCCCTGGGCGTGCTCGCGCTGCTGCCGCTGGCCAGCGGCAACCAATACCTGCTGTCGGTGGGGGCCATGACGCTGCTGTATGCCTACCTGGCGCTATCGTGGAACATCCTGGGCGGTATCGCCGGCCAGCTTTCGCTCGGCCACGCCGCCTACTTCGGGCTAGGCGCCTACACCTCGACCTGGCTGTTCGTGAACCTGGGCATCAGTCCCTGGCTGGGCATGTGGGCGGGCGCCGTCGTGGCCATGGGCGCCGCGCTGATCGTGGGGCTGTCTTGCCTGCAACTGCGCGGCGCCTACTTCGCGCTGGCCACGATTGCCTCCTGCATGGTGCTCAAGACCCTGGTGGAGAACGCCGACACCCTGCTGGGCGGACCGCGCGGCATGGAAGTCACGCTGCTGCGCGACGCGCCGCTGTACTTCCAGCACACCGGCAAGGCCTTCTATTACCTGGTGGCGCTGGCGTTCACCGTCGCCGCGCTGCTGGTCAACCGCCACGTGCTGCGCAGCCGCTTCGGCTACTGCCTGACGGCGGTGCGCAATGACCAGGACGCGGCGATGGCGCTGGGCGTGCCGGTGCGGCGCTACAAGCTCACGGCCGCCATGCTGAGCGCGGCCATGACCGCGCTGGGCGGCACCTTCTATGCCCAGTTCGTGCTCTACATCAGCCCGGACAAGGTCTTCGGCGCCAACCTCAGCGTCATCATCGCCGTGGTCTGCATCATCGGCGGACGCGGAACGCTATGGGGTCCGGTTCTGGGAGCCCTGTTACTCTTGCCCGGCGAAGAACTGGCGCGCTCCCTGACCGGTGGCATGGTGGGGGCCGACATGATGTTGTACGGCCTCCTGCTGATGATCGTCATCCGACTGGAGCCGCGCGGCCTGATGGCGATACTGGCCCGCGTCCGTGCGCCGCGGCGCCGTGCCGATCCGCCAGTGAAGGCCGCCGGCCCCGCCATGGGAGGCACGCCATGAACCTGCTCGAATTCCACAGTGTCAGTCGCAACTTCGGCGGCGTGCGCGCCTCGGACGAGGTCAGCTTCACGGTCGGCGCCGACGAAATCGTCGGTCTGATCGGCCCCAATGGCGCCGGCAAGACCACCCTGTTTGCCATGGCCTCCGGCTTCGTACCGCCCAGCAGCGGCGAGATCCGCTTCAACGGCGCCCGCATCAACGGCCAGGATCCCGCACGCATCTGCGCCGCCGGGCTCGCGCGCACTTTCCAGATCGTCAAGCCCTTCGGCGATATGACCGTGCTGGAGAACACCATGATCGGCGCCTTCCTGCGTCACCGCGCCCCGGCCCAGGCCGAGGAAATCGCGCAAGCGGTGCTGGCCCGCGTCGGCCTGGCCGGACGCGAGCATCAGGTCGCCCGCACGCTCACCCTGTCGGGCCGCAAGCGGCTCGAAGTCGCCAAGGCCCTGGCCACCCAGCCTCGCCTGCTGCTGCTGGACGAGGTGATGGCGGGCCTGACGCCGGTGGAGACGGCGGAAATGGTGGCGCTGATCCTGTCGCTGCGCGGCGACGGTATCAGCGTCTTGGTGATCGAACACAATATGAAGGCCATCATGCAGCTCTCCGATCGGATCGTTGTCATCCAGCAGGGGCGCAAGATCGCCGACGGCCTGCCGCTAGCGGTCGCCAACGATCCGCTGGTGGTGCGCGCCTATCTGGGGGAGGCCGCCTGATGCTGGAAATCCGTCAACTGGACGCCGGCTACGGCGATGTGCAAGTGCTGCGCGGCGTGGACCTGGACGTGGGCGAAGGCGAAATCGTCAGCCTGGTCGGCGCCAATGGTGCTGGCAAGAGCACGCTGATCCGCACCGTCATGGGATCCCTGCCCGCGCTGGCGGGCGAAGTCCGTTTCCTGGGCGAGCGCATCAGCGGCCTGCCCGCGCATATGGTGGCGCGCCTGGGCATGGCCCAGGTCATGGAAGGCCGCCGCCTGTTCGGCCACATGGACGTCGAGGACAACCTGCTGGTCGGCGCGGACGTACTGCGCGACAAGCGCCGCAGCCGCGACAATCTGGATTGGGTCTATCAACTGTTCCCGCGCCTGCGCGAACGGCGCCGGCAGCTCGCGCGCTCATTCAGCGGCGGCGAACAGCAGATGCTGGCCATCGGCCGCGCGCTGATGACTTCGCCCAAGCTCCTGCTGCTGGACGAGCCGTCCATCGGACTGGCGCCCATCATGGTCAAGGACATCTTCGACAAGCTGCCGCTGATCAACGCGCGCGGCATCACCATTCTGCTGGTGGAACAGGACGTGCACCGTTCGCTCAGCATGGCCGCGCGCGGCTATGTGCTGGAGCATGGCGAGATCGTCATGTCGGGGCCTGGCGCCGAACTCCTGGCCGATGAAGGGCTGCGCCGCGCCTATCTTGGGGTTTGATGCGGCGGCCGCGCCGTCAGGCCAGGTATGACGCGACCTCGGCACGCGTGAGATAGCGCGTGAACGTCATGGACGGCTGCTGCGCCTCGTGCATGGCGCCGTTGAAGCCCGACCAGTTGCGCTTCATGCCTTGATCCGTCTCCAGCGCGATCAGCACCCGCTTGCCATGGCGCGATGCGTTGTGGCGCAGCGACGCCTCACCCCAGGCAAAGCGCATGGCGTCGACCAGTTCGCCATTGGCGTAGGCATCGGCCTGCAGCCATTGGAAATCCGCGGTATCGCCGTCCTGGTCCGGCTCGCGCGCCGCGATCTCGCGCTGCACGCCCAGCGCCTGCGCGTGCTCGCCGATGATGATCTGCAGCAGCGTGAACGCGTGGAAGTTGTTGTTGACGGCATGCGCCCGCGCGACAAAGCCCGTCATGGAAGCCGGCAGCAGCACCACCAGTTCGTCCTCGTAGCCCAGCTGCGAGGCCAGCCATAGATAGTGCAGGTTCTCGAACGGCAGGCTGTCGTTGCTGGTGGCCATGGGATGCAACAGCGCCATCAGGTCCGTGTCGGACACCAAGCCGGCGTGATTGCCCCGGTCGCGCAGCGCCATGGTCATCATCGGCAGCACCAGCAGGTCCGCCGCCTGATGCAGGGCTTCCACTTCCCAGCGCCGGTCCGCCGGCACATCGGCCATTCTTGACCGGGCGTCCAGCCAGGCCCTGCGGTCGGCCTCCTCCACCTCATCGTCGTCATCCTCGACTTCCTGTGCGCAATATGGGCTCAGCGTTTGCAGCCACTGCCGCAACAGGTCTTGCAGGACGGGAAAGAGAATCGCCGGGTCGGCGCCGTCTTCCACCAGCGAACCGCACATCAAGGCCACGGCGGCAGCGCGGCCGGGGTGCAGCGCGGGCAACAGACCGGCGCAGGTCCGCAGGCTGGCGGTAGCCTGCCCCGGCCTGCGGGCCTGGGCAAGAAAGGCGCTGACTTCGGGGCGCTGGAAAAACTGCTCCAGAGGGTCCAGATCATCGGCGGCGGTGACCGGAGTGCAAAGCGCAGCGGAGAATGTCGTGTCGGAAGCGGGCATGGAGATGGGCAGGCATGAAAATAGCGGCGTTCGCCTTGCGGCAGCCCGGAGTTTACTGAAGCGGCTCCGGACGCGACAGCACCCAGCCGGCGCACGCCAGCATGCCCAGCCCCACGCCCAAGGCCAGCCACCAGGCGGGATGCGCGCCCCAGGCAAAGCCGGCGTAGCCCAGCGCCATGCCGGCCACCGCGTAGCGCTTGCCCTTGCGGCTGATCGCGCCTTGTTCACGCCATAGCCTGAGCGTGGCGCCGAAGCGCGGATGCGTCAGCAGCCAGCGTTCCAGCCGCGGCGAGGACCGCGCAAAGCATGCCGCCGCCAGGATCAGGAAGATGGTCGTCGGCATGACGGGCAACAGGGCGCCGATCACGCCCAGCGCCACCATCAGGAATCCCAGCAGCATCCACGCGGCGCGCACCGGCCCGCTACGGCTGACGCGCTGCGGGCGCGCGCCGCAACGCGCCCAGGCGCGGCTCACGCGAATTCCTGCTCGACATAGCCGCGCACTGTCCCGAATGCAGCCTGGGCGCCCGTTACGACGAGTTGCTCCTGTTCCGGCGTCAGCGGCACCGCGTCCAGGGCCGCCGCGAACCCGCGCCAATGCCGGGCCACGCCTTCGGCATGTCCGTCCAGATGGCGCGCGCCAAAATCCCGGTCCAGACCCAGCCGGCTACCGGCCAGCTTGTAAAGAACGGCCGCGCCCAAGGTCGAGCCTTCGGACACGTACAACCATCCCAGCGCATGCGGCAGGGGCGTGGCGGCGCCGGTGACTGATGGCGCGGACGGCGCGGCGGCGCCCAGGTCCGCCAGGTCCTGTGCGACCCGATCCAGGCGGCGCCGCTCGCTCAGATCGGGCAGCAACGCCGCCAGGTCGGCCCGCGCATAAAGCGCGTCGACATCGCGCATGAACCGGTACTGCACGCGCAAGAAACCTGCATACCGCTCGCGGCTGTCGAAGATGCCGGCGTCCATGATGCGGCGGTCCAAGGTATCGTGCGTGGACGTCGTGAGCGCCTTCAGGCGCCGGGCCCGGTCGGCAAGGGTGGGGGATGCTTGTGTCATGGCTGGCTCCTCGGGTTAGAACCTGGTCTGCAGCCCCACGCGCAGCGTGCGGCCGGGCGCGGGCATGAAGCTCATGGCCAGCGGATCCAGGTAGTAGCGGTCGGTCAGGTTCTGCAGCGAGACATTCACAACGGTGTGCTCGCGCAGCTTGTAGTTCAGGAACAGGTCGAACAGCGTGACCTGGTGGTAGACCAATTGCGGCGTGGTTGCTCCCGTCTGCCAGGGTTTATCGGCCTTGGCTGTGGGGCCCGAGGTGTAGGTCATGCGGCCGCCCACGGTCAGCGTTTCATTGAAAAAGCGCAGGCCGGTCGTCAGGTTCACCGCCAGTCTCGGCGGGTTCTGCGTGTTCGTATAGGAACCCATGAAGCTGCCGGGCGTGCAGTTCGGCGTATCGCCGGTCTTCTGGTATCTGTTCGCAGCTGCCCGCAGGCGCGCCGCGAACGCCGCATCGCAGGTCTCGGTCTTCAGGTAGTAAGTGGCCGACAGGTCTGCAAACACGCGTCCGGCGTCGTAGCGCGATTGCAGCTCCAGGCCGCTGGTCTTGTAGCTATCGGCGTTGCTGAACCGCATCAGGCCGTTCATGCCTGGCGAGGGATCGTAGTAGCGGGTGATGTAGTTCTTGATATTGTTGTTGAAGTACGCCAGCTTGACGGCCGCCGAATCGCCGTCCGTCAGCACATTGCCGCGCAGCGTGCTGGCGCCGACCTCCCAGCTGTTCGAGCGTTCGGGCTTCAGGCCCTTGCCCGGATCGGTCTGCAGCACTCCGCGGCTCGTCTCGAACAAGGACGGCAGGCGCAGGCCCTGCGTGTAGGACGCATAGACGAAGGTATCCGGCACCAGCTCGAAATTGAAGCCCGCCGACGGCGCAAAGCCGCCGCCGCTACTGCGCTGCTTGCCGGAATAGCCGAAGCCCGTGACCACCTCCGAGATTTGCGACGGGTAGGCGCGGGTCTCGGTCGCGCCGAATTCGTCGAACCGCACGCCTTCATAAGGATTGTTGGTGTTGCCGAATACGATTCCGTTATTGAGCCGGGGATCCGTGGCGTCGGTGTACTGCCCGTTCTGGTCAGGGAACCACATCATGTTGCCCCAGCCTCCCGGCTTGGACACGGACACGTAGCGCAGCTCGCGCTCCTCGCGCCGCGCGCTCGCGTAAACGCCATTGTCCTTGTTGGTGTAGTGGCTGTAGCGGCCGCCGCCCCACAGGGTCAACTTGTCGGTCGGCTTGTAGTCCAGCTGCCCGCTGAAGCTGAACTCCTGCCTGGAGGCGTCGCGCAGCATGCGGTTGGAGTTGATATCGTGCTGCGTGGTGACCACGCCTTTCTGCGGGCGGATGTCTTCGATCTGGAACGATCCGCCCAGAGCCAGCTTGAAGTCGCCCACGCCTGTCTGGAACCGCGAGGTATTGCCCAGGTCGCCGCCTATGCGGCGGTCTGCCTGCCGGGTCCAGTTGCGGTCCGAACGGTACGCCTGCGAAGCCGGCGCAAGCACCGAAGTCAGTTGGCTGGTCTTGGCATCGGTCATCCACAGGTTGGCCGTCAGGTCGACCAGTGGATTGCCCGCCGGTTGAAAGTCGTAGCGCGCCGTGTAGGTATCGATCTTGGTGTCGCTCAAGGGGTACTGATAGATGCCCGCGGTCCCCATGCGAAAGATGTCCGACGGCATGATCTCACCCATGCGTCCGTCGAAGCTGCGATAGCCCAGCTTCAGCGTATGGCCGTCGGCCGGGCGTATCGTCGCCTTCAGCAAGATCGACTCGGTGTCGGCCGAGGAATTCAGTATTTCTTCCCCCGCGTTGTACACGGTGGCGACGCTGTCCTGCTCGTCGCCATATTTGTCGTAGACGCGATAGCGGTCCTGCCCGTTCTTGCCGCTGAAGTAATTGCCCTGGTTGCGGCGCGCATAGGCGGCAACCAGATCCAGCTTGTCATTCGTGTACCCCAACGCGATGCTGCCGGACTCCGCCCGCGACCCTAACAGGCTGCCCCGGCTGTCGTGCGGCGGAGACGCCAGGCTCCCCTTGCGGGCGTTCGGGTCGCGATAGGCGGGCGCGACGCCGTTGTTCCACGCATCGCCCGTCAGGCGCACGCCGAACGTATTGCCATCCACCAGGATGTCCTGGATCCCGATGGTCTGCATCTCCACCGAACCGCCTATGGCGCCGGACTTGATCGAGGGGCCCTTGTTGATCGTGACGCTGCTGATGAGGTCGGCGTCGATGTAACTGCGCTGCTGCGTACCCGCATAGCCCCGGTACACGTCCAGCGCCTGTTCCGAACCGTCCACCCGCACCGCCACGCGGCTTTGCCCCTGGATGCCCCGGATGTTCACGTCCAGCCCGCCGCCGTTGCGGCTGTCGCCCACCTGCACGCCGGGCACGCCTTTCAACAGGTCCCCAGCCGAAACGCGGCCAAAGCGGTCGATGTCTTCGCTCGACAGGTACACGGAGGAACGCGGTGCGAGGTAGACCTCTTTCTCGGGCAGGGCGTCGGCGGCTATCAGCACCGAAGGCAAGGCGAATGCACCGGCGGACGCCCCCTGCGCAGGCGCCAGCGCGTAGCTGCCGTCCTGCCGCGGCACTAGCCGCAACTGCGTGCCCGCCAGCAGCGATTGCAAGGCGCTGCGCACCGTGTAGCGCCCCGCCAAGGCAGGCGCCGTCAAGCCGCGCGTCAACGCCGGGTCGAACGACAAGAGCAGTCCCGACTGGCTGGCGAAACTGCCCAGCGCCGCGCCCAGCGATCCAGCGGCAATGTCGTAATTGCGCGGCGTGGGATCGTCCAACCTCGCGGCGGCGCTTGCCGGCGCGGCGGGAGCGGCTGCCTGCGCTTTCTGCACGGGAGCGGCGACGGTAGCAGCAGGCAGGCCGATCAGTGCGCAACGCAGCGCAAACGCAGCCGGGCGCAAGCGCCATGGGGATTGAGGTCCGGGGGAAGAACGGCGTACTCGATGCATGCTTTTCCTAACTCGTGGGGTCTGGGTCCCGCGCCTGGCGCGAGTTCTCAGACCCCTTGCCGCACGAGATCGGAAAAGGGATATGTTTTTTGCGGAATTATTTTTCGCGCGTAGCCGACCGCGCGGATCGCCGCCATCGAAATCGTCTGATCCAGCCATGGAAACAGGGCTTGCGCTGTTGCTTGCTGACTTCACATCGCCCCCTGAATATTGCGAAGCGCCAAAACCTGAATGATAATTGTTTTTATTCAATTGCCAATACTGCATTCGGTCAGGTCCCTTCCTGGCGCTGCCTGAATCGCCCGTCCCCGTGATGACCACCCCAAGTCCATCGTTCGCCGCCCCACAGCGCGACAGCATCGCCGCCCTATACATCGAGAACCACGCCTGGCTGCGCAACTGGCTGGCCTACCGGCTGCACTCCTGGGGCGCGGGCATGGCGGACGACCTGGCTCACGACACCTTCGTCCGCATCCTGGCCAGCCGCAGCGACGCGCGGCGCGAGTCCATCCAGCAGCCGCGCGCCTACCTCACCACCGTGGCCAAGGGCGTGTTGTTCAGCTGGATGCGCCGCCAGACGCTGGAACGCGCCTGGCTGGAAGCGCTGGCCGCGCTGCCCCAGCCGCAGCACCCATCGCCCGAACGGCAGAGCATCATCCTGGAGGCCCTGCACGAGATCGACGCCATGCTCGACACGCTCAAGCCCCGCGTCAAACAAGCCTTCCTGATGGCGACGCTGGATGGCATGAAGCAGCAGGAGATCGCGCGGGCGCTGAAGGTGGCCGTACCCACCGTCAAGGGCCACATCCACAAAGCCTATCTGGCGTGCCTGAGCCTGATCCCCGATGAATGACGCCGCCCTCGCTCCGCACATCCTCGAGGAAGCCGCCACTTGGCTGCTGCTGATGCAGGACGCGCCGCTCGCGCCCGCCCAGCAGGCCGAATTCGAACGCTGGCGCGGCAGCAGCAGCGATCATCAGCGCGCCTGGAAGCGCGCCGAACGGCTCCTTGTCCGCATGGGCGCCCTGCCGCCCGTCCTGGCGAAACCCACGCTGCAGCGCCCCGCGCACGCAGGCAGGCGCGCCATGCTGCGCAGCCTTGTCGTCCTGCTGGCGGCAGCGCCCCTGGCCTGGCTGGCGTGGCGGCATCAAACCTGGCGCGACTGGCTGGCGGCCGACTACGTCACAGCGGTGGGCGAACGCCTGGACATCAAGCTGGAAGATGGCGCGCAGATCGCGCTGAACACCGACACCGCGCTGGACGTACGCTACGACGAGCGGCAACGACTGCTACGCCTGCGCCGGGGTGAAATCCATATCGCCACCGCGACAGACACACAGCGTCCGCCGCGCCCCTTTCTGGTGCAGAGCGATCATGGCCTGATGCTGGCGCTGGGAACACGCTTCACCGTACGCCAACTCCAGGACTACACGCTCCTGGCCGTATACCAAGGCGCGGTGCAGATTCACCTGGACGGCGCGGGCGCCAGGCCCGGCGCCAACATCATCGAATCCGGCCATCAGGTCCGGTTCGACCGCGACAGATTGGGCGCAATCGAAGCTGCGAACGCCAATGCCCTGGCTTGGCGCGAAGGACTGCTGGTGGCGGACGACATGCCCGTGCGGCAATGGGCGGAAGAACTGATGCGCTACGGCGGCGAGCGCATCGAATGCGATACGTCTCTGCGCCCCCTGCGGGTCTCTGGCACCTTTCCCATCAACGACCTGCCGCTGGCCGTCGGCATGCTGGCCCAGACCTACGGCCTGCACACGCGCCGCGACGGATCGCGCATACACCTAGGCCGATAGGTATTGATTTTTCGCCGCGACCTGCCACAATGAAACCGCGCATTTCATGTTGGCCGACAATCTGTTCCTGGTCCCTGACCGCCTCCGCGCCCCCAACGCGCGCTCAAAGGAGCCCACGATGCCGCCGATATTCATCTCCTCCGTTCGCGTAGCGAGCCCGTCCTTCCCCTGCACCAGGTAGTAGTCCATACGCCGAGCTTCGGCCACCGCGGCATTTCGCCGAGTGGACTGACGCGCCTGCGTCACGGCTGCAAGCCGGCATGGGCTCGCTCGAACACGGCCGCCGACGGATTGCGGTTAACTTTCGCCGCCGGATGCCGTAAATGAAGTGAAGACAGACATAGCTATCCCCTCCGTTCCCAGTCGCAAGGAGTTGCTGTCATGTCCAAGCTCCAATATCGCGTTTCCCTGCTTTTGCTGTGCGCCTCCAGCATCCTTCCGGCTGCCCACGCTGCGGATGGGACCATCCACTTCCAGGGGGCCATCGTCGAAGCGGCTTCGTGCTTGCCACAGGTTCAATCCCGCAAAGTATCGGTCCGCCTGGAATGCGATGCCGAACGCGCTCGCGCCGCCGGCAAGCCTGCCCGCGACCGCGTGAGCGCCAGCCGCGTGCAAGTCGACGTGCAGCCCGTGTCCCTGAAGGCGTCGCGGCCCGGGCAGAAAGATGCCCAGGGCTACATCGTCACGCTCGCCTACCTGTAGTCGTCAGTGCCCGCAATCTGGCGGCCATGCGCGCCGCCGGATTGCCTGCGCCTCACCCTTGCCATAAAATGCGAAACAATCTTATTTGCATTTAGGCTGCTACCGTCAGCCCAGGGGAGAGGCCGATGGAGGCTGACAACTGCGATCCGCGCCAGCAAGTCGGCACGCTGTACCGCGACCATCACGCATGGTTGCAGCTCTGGCTGCGCCGCCGGCTGGGCAATGTGGGCGACGCCGCAGACCTGGCGCATGACACCTTCGCGCGCATCCTCGATTCGCGCCTGCCAGCCGCGCTGCATGAACCTCGCGCCTATCTCACCACGGTGGCCCGCGGCATCCTGGTCAACTGGTATCAGCGCCGCGCGCTGGAGCAGGCCTATCTGGAGGCATTGGCGCAACTGCCCGAGGACCAAGCGCCCTCGCCGGAACGCCAGTTGATCGTCCTGCAGACCCTGTACGAAATCGACGCCATGCTGGACGCCTTGCCGACGCCGGTGCGGCGCGCCTTCCTGCTGTCGCAGATTGAAGGCCTGACGTACGAAGCGATCGCCGGCAGGCTCGGGGTGTCGCTCATCACCGTGAAGCGCTATATGGCGCGCGCCTTTCGCCTATGCCTGGCGTGCATGGAGTGAATCGCCGATGAGCGCCGTGGACGACTCCATCCTCGACCAGGCCGCCGAATGGCTGGTCGTCATGCACGCCGGCGCCGTGTCGGCCGACGACCGCCGCGCCTGGATGGACTGGCGTGCGCGCAGTGCCGCGCATGAACAAGCCTGGTTGCGCGCCGAGCGGCTGCTGGGCACGCTAGGCGACCTGCCCCCCGCGCTGGCCATGCCGGCGCTGGACCGTCCTGGCTCCCGCCGCGCGACCCTGGCCAAGCTGGCCGCCCTGCTGGCGGTGGCGCCCGCCGCCTGGGGCGCCTGGCGTTGGTCGGAAGCCGAGGGCTGGACCGCCGACTACCGCAGCGCCACCGGCGAACGCCGCGAGATCCGCCTCGATGACGGCACGCGCCTGACGCTGGACACGGCCTCCGCGGTCGACGTGCGCTATGACGCCAACCAGCGCGTCGTACTGCTACGCGCCGGGGATATCTACATCGAGACAGCCGCCGATCCGCGCCCCTTCGAGGTCCACACGCGCGACGGCAGACTGCGGGCGCTGGGCACCCGGTTCACGGTGCGGCTGCAGCAGGGCGGGACGCGTCTTGCGGTGCAGGAAGGCGCGGTACGCATCGCCACCGGACACGACACGCTGGTTCTGAACGCCGGCCAGCAGACCGCCTTCTCGGCGCGCGGCATCGACGCCGCAGCCCAGCTGGATCCGGGCGCCGTCGCCTGGACGCAGGGCATGCTCCTGGCCGACGGCATGCCGTTGGGCGTGCTCGTGGCCGAGCTGGCGCGCTACCGCAAGGGCGTGACGCGTTGCGATCCAGCCGTCGCCGCCTTGCGCGTGTCCGGCACCTTCCCGCTAGCAGACACCGACCGCTCACTGGCGATGCTGGCCGCCACCTATCCGGTAACCGTCGCCTCGCGGCTGGGTGGCTACTGGGTCACGGTAGGCCCGGCCTGAAACGGGCGGGGCGCAGACCGCGTCACGCCGCTTGGACCCTCACCACTTGTACGACACGTTGGCAATCACGCTGCGGCCCGCGCCCAGCAAGCAAGCATTGCTCAGGAAGCAGCCCGCCACGTAATACTTGTCCGTCAGGTTCCGCACATTGACCGACGCGCTCAAGCCCCTCAAGGACGGATCGGCGCGGCCGAAGTCATAGCCCACCATGGCGTCCACCAGCGTGTAGGCCGGCACCTTGAAGGTGTTCTGCGCGTCGCCATAGCTGGAGCCCGTGTAGCGCACCCCCGCCCCCAGCGTCAGGCCTTCGAGCGCGCCGCTGGACAAGGTGTAGTCGGTCCACAGGGACAACAGATGCCTGGGCACGCGCACCGGCGTCTTGCCCTTGTTGCTCACGCCCGCGAAATTGGGATTGTCCTTGGTCACTTCCACGTCGTTGTAGGTATAGGAAGCGATCACGTTCAACCCGCGCACCGGACGCAGCACGCCTTCCAACTCGATACCGCGCGAGGTCACCTCCCCTTCCTGCACGTTGAACGATGTGTTTTGCGGATTGGTGGTCAGCACATTCTGGCGCCGCAGATCGAACGCCGCCAGCGTCACATAGCTGTCCGAGCCCGGCGCCTGGTACTTCACGCCCACCTCGTACTGCTTGGCCTTCTCTGGCTTGAACTGCGCACCGTTGATGTCCGTGCCCGTCAGCGGCGAAAAGGACTCGCTATAGCTCACATAGGGAAAGAAGCCGCTCTCGAAGGCATATCCCAAGCCGGCGCGGCCCGTGAAGCCCTCCGCCGCCGTGTCCGTGCGCACATCCCGCAGCACATTGGTGGTGCGCTGGTTGACCCAGTCATAGCGGCCGGCCAGCGTGGCTACCCATTGGTCCAGCTTGACCTGGTCCTGCAGGTACACGCCCAACTGGCGGCTGCTCTCGTCCGTGCTGAGCAACGAGGTATAGCGCGAGGTGTCGATGCTGACCCGCACCGGGTGATAGATATTGATCGGCGGCGCATTGCCCGTTTGCGTATCCGCGGTGCGTTTGCTGTACTGATAATCCAGCCCGACCAGCAAGGTATGGGCCAGCGCGCCCGTCGCGAACTTGCCCACCAGCCGGTTGTCCACAGAGTACGTGTCGCTGTCGTAGTCGCGCAGCTGGTAGAAGCGCGCAATGTCCGTGCCATTGATCACGCCGCTGTTGCGGAACAGCTGATCCTGGTAGCCCTTGAAATGGCCATAGCGGAAATTCTGCTGGAAGGTCCACGTGTCGGAAAACGCGTGGCTGAACTCGTAGCCGATATTGGTGAACTCGCTCTGCTCCTTGTCGAAGCCCGGCTGATTCAGCGAGCGATGCCGCGGCACGCGGCCATTGGGATTGGAGCCGTCCAGCACCGAATACGGCAGGTTGCTGGTGAACAGGTTGCGGTTGCGCTGGTACGAGGCCAGCAGCGTCACCGAGGTGCGCGCGCTGGGCGCCCAGGTCAGGCTGGGCGCCACGTATATGCGGTCGTCCGGCACGCCGTCGATACTGCTGTCGGCGTTGCGGCCCAAGGCGACCAGCCGGTAAGCCAGCGTGCCCGGCTCATCGAGCACGTCGCCGATATCCATCGAACCCTGGATCCGGTCATGGCTGCCGGTGGACAGCCCGACCTCGCGATGCGACTCGAACAAAGGCCGCTTCGACACGAAATTGATGATGCCGCCCGGCGAGCCCTGCCCGTACATCACCGACGAGGGCCCCTTCAGCACCTCGATGCGGTCCATGCCATAAGGCTCCGGCGCGAAATACCCGGTATTGCTGTTGCGCAAGCCGTCCGTGTAGGCATTGGTCGAAATCTGCTGGAAGCCGCGCACCATCAGCGTATTGTCGGTGGGGTTGTCCCCCGCCACGTTGGCATAGACGCCCGCCGTGTAGCTCAGCGCGTCGCTCACCGTCTGCACGCCCTGCACCGCCATGCGCTCCTGCGTCACCACGGAAATCGACTGCGTCGTCTCCATCAAGGGCGTCGCCGTCTTGGTCGCGGAAGTCGCGTTGCCGACCAGATACGGATTCGCGCCCGAGTAACCCGCCGCGCCCGTCACCGTGATCGCCGGCAGCGTCGCCGCGTCCGACACCGCCTTGCGCAGCGTGTAGCTGCCATCGGCGCGCGGCACCATCTCCAGCCCGCTACCGGCCAACACGCGCCGCGCCGCCTCGGCCCGGCTCAACTCCCCGGAGACGCCGGGGCTTTGCAGGCCGTCTGTCCATGACGGCTCGAACGCCAGCGAAATCCCCGACGCCAGCGCGAAGCTTGCAATGGTCTTGCCCAGCGGACCGGGCGGAATGTCATAAACCTGGCGCGCCTGTACAGCGGCGGCTGCGGGAGCACCTTGCCCGTGGACCGCGCCCGCGGTCAAGGTGCCGGCCAGCACAGCCATGGAAATCGCGCGGCGGCGCCTGATGGAGGGGGAACGCATGCAAATAGCCTCTCGAACTGGGGTGGATAGTTGCTATGCCAGTTGAGAAAGCAAAAGGTATCAGGGGGCAGGAAAAGATTTTTTGGAATGCAGACTGGCTGCCGTTTGCCGCAACCAGCATCGCACCATGATCAAGCGGCGCTCAAGGCCTTCGCCAGCACCGTGAATACCCGCTCGTCCGTGGACTGCGCAACGTTGAACCGCAGAAAGTCCCCGGCAGCCAGGGATTGGCTGAAGGCGTTGCCAGGCGCCACCACCACGCCCTCCTTGAGGCATGACCGGGCGACGGTGGCGGCATCCTTGCCCTCCGGCAGACGGCACCACAGGAACATCCCCGCGCGGGGCGTCAGCCAGGGCTTGATGCCCAGCTTCTGAAGCCTGGAGGCGGTCTTGTCCATCTGCTGCGCCAGGCGCAGCCGGGTCGCCTCCATGTGCCTGCGGTAGCCGCTGCCCGTCAGCGTCCGGAAAACGATGTCGGCCGCCAGCCGGCTGCCGCCAAAGGTCGTGGCGACTTTCAGGTCGGTCAGGCTTTCCACCCAGTCGGACCGTAGCGCGATGTATCCACAGCGCACCGACGCCGACACCGTCTTCGAGAAGCTGCCGATATGTATGACCCGCGACAACCCGTCGAACGCGGCCAACCGTGGCGCAGGCGTGTTCTCGAAGTCGGCGAAGATATCGTCCTCGACGATTACCAGCTCGGAATCGTCCGCCAGCTTCAACAGGCGATGCGCAACCAAGGGCGACAAGGTCGCCCCCGTCGGATTGTGTATGCCTGAGTTCGTGATGTAGAGCCGCGGAGAATGCTCGCGCAGCGCCGCTTCAAACGCCCGGACATCCGGACCGTTCGGTGTATAGGGCACCCCCACCGCCTTGACGCGGTGCGCCTTCAACAGCGCATGGAAATTGAAATAGCAAGGATCGTCCACCAGCACCGTGTCTCCCGGTTCCAGCAGAAAGCGCAGGATCAGGTCGATCGACTGGGTTCCGGAATCGGTCAGCATGATCTGCTCCGGCCCGGCCTCTATCCCCATGCCCGCCATCCGCCGCGCCAGCAGTTGCCTCAAGGGCGCGTGGCCCAAGGGCGTCCCATACTCGGTCAGTTCCGCGGCTTCGGCCCGCGCCATGCCGCGCAGGGCGCGCCGCAGCCCTTCCTCGTACATCCAGCTGACCGGCAGCCACCCGCAGCCCGGCCGCAAGCTGTCCGCGTCGGCCGCCAGCGACTGGCGCGATACCCAGAGCGGATCGACTTCCCGGTCCAGCTTCGGCCCCATCTCGGTAAGCGCCAGCGGCGCCACGGGTCCCGCCACATAAAACCCCGCCCCGGGACGCGACACCAGCACCCCCTCGGCCGCCAGCCGCTCGTAGGCTTCCACCACCGTGGACACCGACACGTCCAGCGCCTTGGCCTGCACTCTCACCGAGGGCAGGCGCGCGCCAGGCAGCGCCGTGCGTGCCGCAATCCGCCCCTGGATCTCGCCCATGACCTGCTTGATTAGAGTGCCGCCACGCGCCATGGAATGCTCCGCTGTACTGGCTTTTATTACATAACAGTTCCGTAAAATTGTACTGGATTGTGCGTGGACTCGGGTCAGCCGCCATGCTGTACTGACGCCCGGTATCAAGGAGCTTCAGATGGACAAGGCCACCAGCGGCTGGGTAAACGGTTTTATCGGTGTAGTGATCTTCGCGGGCTCCCTCCCCGCCACCCGGGTTGCCGTGGCGGACCTGGATCCCATCTTCCTGACCTGCGCGCGGGCCGCCATCGCCGGTCTGCTTGGTCTGGCGCTCCTGATGCTGCTGCGCCAACCCCGGCCCTCTCTGTCCGACACCCCCTCCCTGGCGCTGACCGCATTGGGCGTGGTCGTCGGCTTCCCCCTGCTGACGGCCCTGGCTCTGCAGCACGTCACCTCGGCCCATTCCATCGTCTTCCTGGGCCTGCTGCCGCTCAGCACCGCCATCTTCGCGGTGATACGCGGCGGCGAACGCCCGCGCCCGCCGTTCTGGATGTTCTCCATCGTCGGCGCCGCCTGTGTTGCAGGCTATGCCGCCTGGGGCGGCCTGGAGGCCTCGCCCACGGGCGATCTGCTCATGCTCGCCGCCATCATCGTCTGCGGCCTGGGCTACGCCGAAGGCGCCAAGCTATCCCGCAAGCTGGGCGGCTGGCAGGTCATCAGCTGGGCGCTGGCGCTGTCCCTGCCCGTCATGCTGCCCATCGCGCTGCTGACCATGCCCGCTTCGTTCGAACACGTCAGCACGCCCGCGTGGATAGGCTTCGCCTATGTGTCGCTGTTCAGCATGCTTGTCGGGTTCGTATTCTGGTATCGCGGACTGGCGCAGGGCGGAATTGCAGCCGTGGGACAGCTGCAACTGTTCCAACCGTTCATGGGACTGGGGTTGGCTGCGGTGCTGCTGCATGAGAACGTCAGTTGGACGATGCTGGTCGTGACGCTGGCGGCGGTGGTTTGCGTGGCGGGTGCAAAGCGGTACGCGTAGGGCTGGCGGATAAGTGTGAAGCTGACGCCATATCCCTGACTGACCCATGGTTAGTGACGAGGCGCTTGGCGTTGCTCAGCGTATGCTTTAAGTGATTGCATGGTTTGAGGAAGCCCCTCCCGAATCTGCTTGGCAACACGTGGCCCGAAAATAACAGCAAGGGCGCCAGAGAACCATACGCGGTGAGCGACTTCCGAGCCGCCATCCACCGGCGAAACGGTGTGCTCAAAGTGCATGCGGAACAGAGGGATGTAGCCCTCTACAGTGAACGATCGGCCCTCGGATCGCTCTGTGACAACCATGGGCACGCCCATGCCCTTGCGGGGAACTATCCGGCCCCTTGTTCCAACTACGAATGGCCCGTTCAATTGGGCTTGCTTGGTGTCCGGGTCCCAAAGGTGCCATCGGTCGACTTCGCTCCAAATATGGTCGATGACCATGGGAGGCACTGCGATTTGGATACGTTCTTCGATATGCATGAACGGGCTGATTCCTCGGCAGGATAACGGTGTCAGACTACAATTTCGCAGCATCTGGGCAGGCAAATTGTAGCCGGGCACCTATTTCCTACACACGGACGGGTCATAGCTCCACGTGCTCAATGCGGTTTCGCCCGTTGTTCTTGGCCGCGTACAGTTGCTGATCTACGGCCTTGACGAAACCAGCACGGTCTGTCTTCCCGTCTGGCACCACCGTGCCTGCTCCGATGCTGACGGTAACGCGCCTGCCATGCGGTGACAGCGCGTGCACGATAGCCTTCTTCTGGAGCAACCGCTGGCAACGGTCAGCAACCTTCCGCGCAACTTCGGCATCGGCTTCGGGCAGCAGCACGACAAACTCTTCCCCGCCGTATCGCGCAACCAGATCGCGCGGGCCGTCCAGCGCAAGGTTCAAGGTCTGCGCGATATCCACCAGGCACTGGTCGCCCTGGGTGTGGCCATACAAATCGTTGTACTGCTTGAAAAAGTCAACGTCGAGCAACAATACGGACAGGGGTTTTCGTTCGCTGTCCGCGCGCGCCCATTCCAGTTCGAAACCACTGTCGAAGCGACGCCGGTTGGCAATATTCGTCAAGCCGTCCTTGAAGGACAGCGCCTCCAACTCCTTTTGCAAGGTCAGCAGCTTTTCCTCGGTCTTCTTGCGTTCGGTGATGTCGAACATGAAGCCAATCAGCGCTTGAACTTCGCCTCTGTCATCGCGCATGACGTGCACGACGTCGCGGATCCACACATAGCCATTGTCCTTGGTCAAGGCCCGGTAGTCTGCCTCATGGTCGACGCCGGCCTGGGATTGGCTGACGCAAAAATTCACCACGGAATCGCGGTCGTCCGGGTGCATACGCATGGCCCAGTCCTCCACGCTCACCCAGCTTGCTACGGTCCAGCCCAGCAACGCCTCGATCTGCGGACCGATATAGGCGAACTTCTTCGTGGCCCAATCGATCTTCCAGGGAATCGCCTTGGTCGACTCCAGCAAGGTCCTGTACACCGCGTTGTCATCAAGAAGCGTGCTTTCGTCGGACATACTCAATCCACCCTTGATCCACATGAACCAGCCACTTTAGCCTGAACCCGTCAGCGACTCTAGACGATGCTGATATGACTCCGGCTGCGGTGGTTTATGTGGTGGGAGCCAAGAGATGCGCCGAATGACAAGGCCGCACTCGACGCGCCCCTATCGAAACCCATCAAGGCGCCAGCACCTCGATGATCCGGCGCCCGATATACGCCGCATGCGTCTCAAGCGCAAAGTGCCCGGTATCCAGCAACTCAACCTGCGCGTCCGGATTGTCCCGCTTGTACGCCTCGGCCCCAGGCGGAATGAAGAATGGATCGTTGCGGCCCCAGATGGCCAGCGTCGGGATTTTCGCCGCGCGGAAGAAGGCCTGGAAATCCGGATACCGCTTCAGGTTATTGGCATAGTCCAGAAATAGATCGAGCTGGATGTCCTTGTTGCCCGGCCGCTCAAGCAGGGCGGCATCAAGCGTGTAGCTTTCCGGCGCCACGTCGTCCGGATTGGCGACGCCATGCACGTATTGCCATTTGGTCCCCTCGAAGTTCAGCACGGCATCCGCGATGACCTGCCGGTTGGCCGCGGTCGGCTCCGCCCAGTAGGCACGGACTGGCGCCCAGGCATCGCCCAGGCCTTCGAGATAAGCGTTGCCATTCTGCGAGACCAGGCCGGTCACCCGCTCTGGGTGGGCAAGCGCCAGGCGCAGCCCGACGGGCGCGCCATAGTCGAAGACGAACATCGCATAGCGCTTCAGGCCCAGCGCATCGACGAAAGCGCCGAGCGATACGGCCAGGTCGTCGAACGTGTACCGGTACTGGCGCTCCTCGGGAACTTCCGTGAAGCCAAAGCCGGGCAGATCCGGGGCAATCACGTGAAAGCGCGTGGCCAGAAGCGGGATCAGGTTGCGGAATTGATGAGAGGAACTGGGGAACCCATGCAGAAGCAGCAGCACGGGCGCATTGGGATCGCCTGCTGCACGATAGAAAAAATTCAGGCCATCGGCTTGCACGCGACGCGTTTGGATCTGGCTTTCAGGGGTGTTGGACATGATGATCTCCGGGATCAAGGGCTGAATCAATGGCCGAATTCCTACAGGCAGTACGGGCCATTCTTTCTCGTTTCAAGTAACCTGTCAACTTAATATTTACTGGTTACCAAAATAGATGAAAGCTATTCCCAGGAAAAGCCCAAGCAAAAAAAATCCGGCCAGACGGCCGGATGGGTAGACAAGCAAGCGCTCAGGAAGCCGCGTCCTGGGCTTCCCTTTGGCGAAAGGCCGCCACCTTGTGGCGATTGCCGCAAAGCGACATGCTGCACCACCTGCGACGATGCGATCGCGTGCGATCGTAGAACCAAAGGGAACAGAGCGGGCTTTCGCATTTGCGCACCAGCTCGAAGTCGCCGTGCACGAGCAAGTCCGCGGCGGCCTCCGCGGCGGGAAGTAGCCATTGATCGGGGGTGGCCGCGTCATAGCGGCGTGCCAAGCTGGGCGCGCCCGCCACAACGGTAAGCTCGAGATGACTGCCGCCGGCCGCGAGTGCCTGGTTGAGCGCACTTAGCTTGAGCGGCAACCCTGCCTTTCGTTGGGCGACCAAAGCGCGCACGGTCTCGCGCAATGTTCGAGCGGAATCGAGCAGGCCCTTGGGTGCCTTGCGCTGGGCCGGGGCAAAGCCCACGGCGTCCAGCCACGCCCGCACATCGTCGTCCGATTGCAGCCGGTCGCGAGGGCCATCGTCGGATTGCTCGATGGTGTTGATCAGATCCAGCGCCACGTCATCGCCGAGCAGGCGGAAGTCGGGCTTGAGCGTAGTGGCAGTCATGAGATTCTCCACCCACAATGTAACCACTTAATTTTCATCTATCAAGTTACGAAGAGGCTACTCCGGGACAACTATGCTGTGCAGCTTGTTGGCAAACTACAATTCCGCTCGACAGTTTTCACTGCGACGCCATTTCTCCGATCCGTCCCAAGCCTCGCGCCGACCATTCCGCATAAGTGAAATAGCATGCAAATCGCCATTGCCTCCGACCACGCCGGATTCGAACTCAAGGAAATACTGAAGAAGGCCTTCGAGAATGTAGAGTGGCTAGACCTCGGAACCCACAGCGCAGACTCGGTTGACTACCCCGCTTTTGGTTTTGCAATGGGACAAGCCATCACGGACGGCCGAGTCCAAAAAGGCGTCGTGATTTGCGGCTCGGGCATAGGCATTTCGATTGCCGTCAATCGTTTCCCTGCCGCAAGAGCCGCCTTGTGCACAAACGCCACCATGGCTCGCTTGAGCCGCCAACACAATGACGCGAACGTATTGGCGCTTGGAAGCAGAATCATAGGAATCGAGGTCGCGCGCGAATGTGTCAGCGCTTTCCTGGACACTCCCTTTGACGGATCGCGCCATCAGCGTCGAATCGACATGTTGAGCGCAGCAAGCTGACCTCCCAACGGCCTGTCGGCAAGCCACATGTCCTTCGTCCCGTTTTCGGCCCCCCTCCCCGCCCGCGCCCAGACCTGGCGCTTCATGCACAGCCGCCAGCGCTCGCAATTCGCAGGCTTGGATGAACGCATTGTGTTTTACGATGCCCCGCCGGACGAAGCCACCCTGGCCAAGATCGAAGACGCGCATCTATGGGCGCCTCATGGCGACCCGCTGCACGAATTGCCCGAGCTCATCGCCCGGCTGCCGTCGCTGGTCCATCTGTCCGTCGGTCCCGGCGCCGTCCCAGGCAGCGTTCTTGCCGGATTGCGCGCCGACATGCTCCCAGACAGCCTGCGCCATCTTTCCATCCATCCCGAACCCGGCACGTACACCTGGCAGGCCGGCCCGCTGCCCAGGCTGGAAGCGCTGACGGTGGGCGCCACACTGCGGTTCGATCCGGAAGACTTCCCGGCGTTGATGTCGCTGTCCATGGTCCCAGACCGGCGCGGCGCGCTGCTGGACCGCGTCTTGAGCCTGCCGCTCCAGGAGCTGAATCTGTGGAACGTGCCGTTCGATTCGTCGGTGTTCGATCGCATCGCGGGACTGCCGCTTTTAGCGTTAGGGCTGCTGGCGGGTCGCGGATTGAAGACCCTGTCCGGTATCGAGCAACTCGCCGGATTGCGCTCCTTGCGGTTGAAGAACCAGGGTGCGCTGGAGACGATAGGTCCGATTGCCGCACTTGCAGGCTTGGAGCGGCTGGATATTCAGTACTGCAAGCGGATCGCGAACATCGGCGTGCTGGACCGGCTGACCCGCTTGCAGGAGCTGACGCTGGTCGGCTGCGGCGATGTGGGCTTGGGCGAGTTGGCGCAAACCTTGAATGCGCGCTTGCGGCGCGCCAACATCGCGGCGACGCGATAGCCATGGCGGGCCTGATGAGCATCCTGCACAGACGTTTCCTGGACTTCCTTGCCGCGCGCGGCTGGACCGTATTGCCTTCCGAGTCTGTCTCCGCTCCCATGGCTGCGCCGGCTGGCAGCACTGAACACGCGCTGTTCCTGTCTTTGTACACACAGCTGAGCAGCGCGGACGACACGCGCTGGTTCCTGAGCGCGGCCGACTATGCCGGAACCGCCGACAGCGCCTTCGGGCAAGACGCCTTTCGCCAGATGAGCCTGGAGGCCGCCCTCGGCGATGCCGATCGGCAAGAGATCGACGCTTTCTGGGCGCGCCATGTGCCAATCTTCATGAGCGTGGGCGACGATTACGAGTTTCTCGCGATCGACCGGATCTCGGGCCGGATCGTACATGGCGTCGAACCGGAGTTCGAGGCGGTCAGCGAAGTGGCCAGCAGTCTTGGTGACCTGTTTGAACAGATGCTTGCGGACGGCAAGGCGGCTGCACTGCTGGGCTGACAGTTCCGGTATATTCAGCCGACTCCCTCCCTTGGTTCCCAGGCCCCTCGATGCTTCGCTCACCGTTTCGTATGCACCGTAACTGCCGCGCCGTGCTTGCGCTTGCCGTCCTGTCCCTTTCGGCCACCCAGGCCGCCGCCACGCCCCGCACCGTCTACGCCGGAACACTGCAAGGCGCTGGCGACATCGTGCTGGAGCTGGACACCGACGCGGCGGCCAATGGCGAATTGACCGGCCGCTACTTCTACGCAAAACGCGGCGTGGACATCCCTCTGCAAGGCACGAGCGAGGCACTCTTCGAGCCCAAGCCCCGCCAGGGAGGCACGTCGGCTTCCAAGCCAGCGGATCAAGCCGCAAGCTGGCAAGGCACGCGCGACGCCGACGGCTACCGCGGTCTCTGGACCGACGTCCACACCGGCAAGCAACGCCGCTTCGACCTGAAGCAGGTCGCCCAATACGACACGACGCAACTGGAGAAGGACCGAAAGCAGGCCCGCGCCAGTCAGTTCAATCTTGGCGATGTCGATGTCCAGGCAGGCATCAATGCCGTTCGCGCGCCGTACGAAACGCTGAAGCTGGCGGGACACGCCCAGCCCGTTGGCAAGGAAATCGGCCACGGCGTAGTGGCCTATCGCATGTGGCGCGACCCGCGCACCAAGTTCACGTATCCCCGGCTGACGCGCCATCCCGACGCGCAGGTCCTGCAACGCACCAACTATCTGCTGGAACAGCGCCATTGGCAGAAAAGCCTGGGCGCGCTGGACTGCATGGCGTCGGCCTACACCAGCGGCAATCCCGGCGCTGGCACGCTGGGCGGTTTCGATGAGGAAGCGGTGAACGTCACCTGGCTGTCCGGCGCGCTGATGACGGTGACCGAGTCGGGCAGCCTGGACTGCGGCGGAGCGCATCCCTACAACCATTTCGAGCCCTATACCTTCGATCTGCTGCGCGGCGAGTACCTGGACTGGAATCGCGTGTTCGACGCCTATGTGCCGGGCAAGCGCAGCTTTGGCGGGGAAAAGAGTCCTGCCCTGCTCGGGCTGGTGCAACAGGCCGTCAAGGCGGGAACGGCCGCCCAGCAGTCCGAGGATCGCCCCAATCTGGAAGACTGCGCGGACCTCTGGCCCGACTATCTGGCGCTGGGAGTCCAGGCGCCCGGTGCGCTGAGCCTGTCCGTGTCCGGAGTCGGACACTCGGCGGGCGCTTGCCTGGGCACGCACGCCAGCCTGCCGTTCAAGGCCTTGGCGCCTTATCTGAAGCCGGGCGGACAGGCGTATCTGGTTTCCGACTAAACGGGACGGAGGCTGGTGCGCTTGCACAGCCTCGGACCAAACACGGCTGGACCGCCCTACTTGCGCTGCGCGAAGTACGCCTGATACCACTTCTGCATCCTGTAGTCCCCCACGCCACGCGCGAGAGGGCACATCTCGTCTGGGTCCTCATCCGGTCCCAGCCGTGTTCCAACCAGCGTCCAGGTTCGCCTGTCCCGATTGACATATATCTCGGCCTTCCAACCCGCCGTCTGCACGTATTCTCCCGACGGCAATTCCTTTTGTAGCGCCTTCAGCGATTCAGGCAAGGCGTAGCTGCAGAGAGGCTCCCTCTCCAGTCCGTACTCGTCCAGGTTGGGCTTCCCGGGAGAAGCGCCGAAAGCTGGCACGGCGAGCGCCGCGGCCATAAGGGACGTGATGAGTCGGCAGCAGGTATTCATGGGCGGACGTCCGGATATCAGTCGGGCGGCAAAGAGAGGGCACTACTACGGTGCCGCGAGCCCCCCGCCGGCCTGAACCATCGTATGCATGCCAGCGCCACACGCGCAAGCCCGCGCTCTCCCTTGGCGGTCAGGCAAAGCCAACAGCTCAATCCTTTGGATTCATCCCTAAGGATTCTTGACCAGCGGCGCGCCCGGTGGCAAGAATCAGACGACGATTGCAACGCCAGGAGTGCATAGCGATGCCGATACCACTCTGCAGATCCGCCGCGTTCGCCATGACGCTCAGCACTCTTGTCGCCGGGAACTCCGCCCTTGCCGCTGAATGGGAACGCGAACGCGATGAGATCGGCTTCTACAAGGAACCGGTGTGCGACTATGGCTTTCGCGTCAAGAGCGCTCTCGTCAATATCGCAAAGCAAGTGCCGACGGGTCTCACAGCGACAAATGCCCAATGGGAGATGGAGGTCTTCAACAATCCCGAATCGAAGAGCTGGACGCTGGTTGGCAAGAGCAGGGCCGGCGATGCCAACCCCTCGAAGCTTTGCCGGATAAGCAGCGGCCAGCAATCGCCATACGAAGAGCAGCCATGGTTCAAGAAGTACTTCGGCAGGTAATTTTGGCTGCGTGCAGAGCCGCTACGCGCTGGAATACGGCGCGTAGTCGGCAATGTCCGCCAGCGGCCAGTATTCGCCTGCCAACCGCTCCCGCGGGAACGAGGTGATGTCGGCAGTGCTCAGGCCCACGCTATCCACAGAAATGATCTGCGTCGCAAGCCGGCGATAGCCCGCGCGGAAATGGTTGGCGCCCTTGATGGCGATCAGCTTGTACGCAGTCACGTCGACACCATGCAAAAAGAATGGCTCTTCGTCGTAGATCTGTTCGGCACGCGAGGCGACGATCACGTCCACGCCCTGGATGACCAGGCGGCACATGGCGCCCAGGTCAAACTTCACGCCTTCGAACATCGAGCCCGCGCGATTGACGAAGCGGCCGTCGGTGATGGCCTTTACATAGGCATGCACGCGCAGCGGCTGTCCTTGGAAGCGGCCCTGCTTGGCACCCAGCGACACGCTGATGGTCGCGCCGACGCCGGCCTGGCGGGCTTGCTCGACCACGGACGCATCGTTGATGGACGCGAAGCAGCAGGTGCCGGGCGTGGGTTTGGCGTCCAGGATGGCGCGCAACAGATAGGTGCCGTCGCCAGGCGTGCCGCCGCCTGGGTTGTCCGCATACTCGTTGACGACGACGGGACCGCGTTCGGCGGCCAGCGCCATGGCGACGCCCTGCTCCGGGCTTGGAAACGATGGCCGGAACGCCTCCCGATGCTCCCAGATCCATTGCGCGACTTCGTCCGCGCAGCGCTCGGCCAGTTCCTGGTCGCCCGCCGTGGTGCAGACCACGGCCGGGCACGGCGCGGCGATATCCGCAAGGGGAAAGCCGTGGAACCACGAACAGTCGATGACACCCGGTAGCGCGGCCAGCCTGGCGCACACGGCGTTGACCTCGGCCGGAATAAAGCCTTCCTGCGTCGTGACGATGTAGGGCAACATGGGCAGGCGGCGCATGACGGTTACCGGCTTCAGCCGGCCGCCGATGATATCGAGCAGCAGCCCCACCGCTTCGACCGCCCGGTCGTGAAAGTCGGTATGCGGATATAGCTTGCAGGGCAAGGTCAGGTCGCACGCCTGCCGCATGGCCTCGGTCATGTTGCCATGCAGGTCGTAGACGGCGGCGATGGGCACATCGGCGCCGACCAGTCGGCGGACCGCCAGGCAAAGATCGCCCTCGATATCCTCGATGCCGTCGGCAACGCCGGCGCCGTGCAGCGCCAGCAGCACGCCGTCCACCGGCAAGACGGCGTGGATGCCGTCCAGGATCCGGCGCTTCATCTCGGCATAGGCCTGGGCCTCGATCGTGCCCGAGGGCGTGGCCTGGCCGACGTAGGTGTAGACCAGTTCAGCCCCGGTCTGCCTGGCGCCTTCGATGAAGCCGCCGACCTGGTGATTCGATTTGTCGAAGGCTTGCAGTATCTCGTCCTTGCCGTATTGTTCGAACGCGCGCAATGGCGTCTGGCCGGCGAACTCGGCGGCATAGGTGTTGGTTTCATGGATCAGGCCGGCGACGGCGAGTCGCGGCGCGGTGGCTTGAGTGCGTGCCATGGTGTGTGCCTTGCCTTCAGCGATTGACTTTCTTGGGATCGAAGCTCAGCGCGATCAGGGCGCTGACCAGGAGCGAGCCGGCGATGATGTAGATGGCGGGCGCGGTGCTGTGGTAGATATCGCGGATCCAGCCTATCAGGTAGGGACTGACGAAACCGCCCAGATTGGCCAGGCTGTTGATGATGCCGATCGAGGCGGCCGCGGTGGCGCCGCCCAGGAAGGCGGTGGGCAGCGTCCACATGATCGGCGAGAAGCTGATGATCCCGGCGGCAGCCACGGAAAGCGAGATGACGGCCAGCGTCAGGTTGGTGCCCGCGGATACGCTGGCGACCAGTCCCGCCGCGCCCAGCACCAGGATGAAGACCAGGTGCCAGCGGCGTTCGCGGCGCAGGTCCGAGCTGCGCCCGACCAGGATCATGGCCACCATGGCGACCAGATAGGGAATCGCGCTCAGCAGGCCGATGCGCAGGCCGCCTTCGGCGCCGGCGTCCTTGATCAAGGTGGGCAGATAGAAGCCCAGGGTGTATAGCGCCATCATTGCCGGAAAGGTCATGGCAACGATTTTCCAGATGCGCGCGTCGCGCAGCGCCTGCAACAGCGGCATGTGCTCGCGGCCCGCGTTGTCGGCGGCGATGTCGTGTTCGATCAGCTTGCGCTGTTCCGGCGTGAGCCACGCGGCATCCTGGACGCGGTTGGTCAGGATCAGCAGCACCCCGATGGCCAGCGGAATGGTGGGCAAGGCTTCCAGCACGAACAGCCATTGCCAGCCGGGGTGTCCGCCGACCAGATGGAATCGCTCCATGATCCAGCCCGACAGCGGGTTGCCGATGAGGCCGGCCACCGGAATGCCGGCCTGGAAAATGGCCGTCATCTTGGCGCGGCGGCGATTGGGAAACCAGTAGGTCAGGTAGAGGATCACGCCGGGGTAGAAACCGGCTTCAGCCACGCCCAGCAGAATGCGCACCGTATAGAACTGCCAGGGCGCGGTGACGAAGGCCATGATGCCGGACAGGATGCCCCAGGAAATCATGATCCGCGCGATCCAGAGGCGCGCGCCCACGCGGTGCATGATCAGGTTGCTGGGCACTTCGAACAACATGTAGCCTATGAAGAACAATCCCGCGCCCAGGCCATAGGCGGCCTCGCTGAACTGCAGATCGGCCAGCATGTTCAGCTTGGCGATGCCGATGTTGATGCGGTCCAGGTACGCGACCACGTAGCAGAGCATCAGAAAAGGTATGAACCGCAGCGCGACCTTTCTGTAGGTCGCGTCTTCAAAGGCTTGCTGGTCCGGGCGCGCGGCGCGGCCGGCGTGGATGGTTGCACTTCCGCTCACAGGTTTTCTCCTCGGTATTTGGTTTTTTGTGTGCTGCGGCTCAGGCCGCGCGACGCTGGCTGAGCAGCCTGGCGTGAGTCTGGAAGCCGCGCAGCGCTTCAGGCGGCACCAGCGATCCGCCGGTGGCCCAGATCACGTGCGTGGCTCCAGACATGTCGATGCCTTGGGCATAGGCCCGTCCAGCGGCGGAGCCGTCGAGCCAGCCTGGTCCTGAAACCGCGGCGGCGGCCGACGGTTCGACCTCGACGCCCAGGGTGTCCTTGAGCGCAAGCAGGTTCAGGTAGAGCTCGTCATCCGACACGGTGAAGACGCCGCCGAGCTGGGGCCGCATCAGCGAAGCCACCAATTCCGATGCCTGGCCCACAGCCAGGCCGTCGGCTTCGGTGCGGTTGTCCAGGCCGATGTCGTACACCGACACGGGGCCGTCCGCTTCCGACGCAAGCTGCACCAGAAAGCAAGGCGACGCGACGGGTTCGGCAAAGAAGCAATGCACGTGAGCCCCGAATAGCGCCTTCAGGCCATGGCTGATGCCGCCGGGCGCGCCGCCCACGCCGCAGGGGATGTACACGAACAGCGGATGCCTGGCGTCGACCACGCGGCCCGCTTCGGCCAATTGCCTGGCCAACCCGCGAGCCGCGGCGGCATAGCCGAAGAACAGCAGTTCGGATTGTTCGTCGTCGACGAAATGGCTGCGCGGCGTGGCCAATGCCTGCGTCCGCCCTGCCGCGACCGCCTCGGCGTAGTCGCCAGCGTGTTCCACCACGCGCACGCCGCGCTTGCGCAGCCGATCTTTCTTCCATTCCTTCGCATCGGCGGACATGTGGACCACGGCATCGAATCCCAGCGCGGCCGCCATGACGCCGATGCTCATGCCCAGGTTGCCGGTGCTGCCCACGGTCACGGCATACTGGCTGAACACCGCGCGGGCCTGCGGCGTCGCCAGGACGCGCCGGTCCGTCGCCGCGTCCTTGAGCAAGCCATGCTCCAGCGCAATGGATTCGGCAATGGCCAATACCTCGTGAAAACCGCCACGCGCCTTGATCGATCCGGCGACAGGCAGCTCGTCATCACGCTTGAGATACCAGCTGCCCGACGCGGCAGCGCCGCCCAGCGCCTGTTGCAGCGGCTGGGCGGACATCAGCCGGGACTCGATCTGCCCGCCTGATGCGGCCAGCTCGGGAAACAGCGCGGCCAGCAGCGGCGCGCAACGCGCCAGGCGGCTTTCCGCCTCGTCGATCAGGTCCAGCGATGGCGCCGATTCGGGCAACGGCCCGCCCCTTGCGGGGTTGAGCCATAGCAAAGGCGTTCTTGATTGAAGATTTTCTAATAGCTGGGGATCGAAATCGGCGGTCATCGTGGGCTTGCGGGTTGATGGTTCGGCGCAAATCGTAGATTCCGCAGGCGTGCAAGAATAGCGATCATTTCTAATTCAGCCATTAGCTTGACTTATGCCTGTCCATTTCGACTCCACCCTGCTGGGCGCCCTGCGCTGCTTTGACATGGCCGGCCGCCATCTCAGCTTCACCCGGGCGGCGGCGGCCATGAATCTCACGCAAAGCGCGGTGAGCCAGCAAATCCGTCAGTTGGAAGACCGCCTGGGCTACCTGCTGTTCGTGCGCCAGCAGCGCGGGCTGAAGTTCACGTCCAAGGGCGAAACGCTATTCGCGACGGTCAGCCGCGCGCTTGCCGATATCCAGCAGGAAATCGAGCGGCTGGGCCTGCCGGCGTCCGCGCTGCAGGTCAATTGCCTGCCGTCCTTCGCGCTGCAATGGTTGATGCCGCGCCTGACGGAATTTCATCGATTGCAGCCGGATGTGTCGGTGCGGCTGAAGGCGGAGTTCCAGCCGCTGGACCGCAAGCTGATGGAGGAGGAAGACATAGACATCGCCATCCGCTATGACCCGGCGCACTACAGCCATGTGCAAGCGGATGCCTTGCTGGACGAGTATCTGCTGGTGGTCGCGACGCCCGAGTACCTGGCCGCGCACCCGGCGTTTCGCGCCGGCAAGTCCATCGATGGCGTCGAGTTCCTGCACGACGCCTCGCCTTGGGTCGGGGCTGCGGAGTTCATCGAGTGGCGCACCTGGATGCAGGCGCACCGGCCCGGATGGATCCGCCACCTGGAGGGCCCTCAGTTCAACCTGGCCAGCCTGGCCATCGGCGCCGCGCTGAATCATCAGGGCGTGGCTATCGGGCGCAGCGCAATGGTCTACGACGAGATCCGCAGCGGACGGCTGGTCGACGTGTTCGGCAAGCACGCGCCCGCGCCGGCGCGCTATGTGCTGCTGTCGCGCCGGCCTGAAGAGCGGCGCACCCGGATCTTTTCCGACTGGCTCAAATCCGAGTGCCGCAACTTCGACGACCAGCGCTCGGCGCTGATCGGGTGCGCCCGCGGGTAGCTCTCCGCTCAGAAGCGATACGCCACGCCTGCGCTGAACGACCTGCCGTTGCCGGGCAGGAAGATCGGCATCGCGGGCGTCGCCGTATTGCGGATGGCGTAGCTGCTGGCATAGGTCTTGTCCGTCAGATTGTCGGCCTGCACGTAACCGCTCCAGTGCGCGTCGTGCTCGTAGGCGACCTTGAAACCCAGCAGCGCGTAAGCGTTCTGCTGCGTGCCCGGCGCATTGGCGTGATTGGTTTCGGTATCGCTCATCAGCCAGCGCAGATTGGGACCGAAGCGCCATCCGCCCACCCGATACATCACCTCCGCGCTAAGCAAGTGGCGCGGCACGCCGGCGATGCGGTTGCCCTGGTACTCGCCGCTGCGGAAACGGAAGTCGCTGAATGTGTAGGCGATGCGATAGTCGAACAGGCCATCGCCTGGCGCGGGCAGGCTGCCGTTGATGCCCGCTTCGATGCCCTGGTGGCGGGTGCGTCCGGCGTAGTTGTAAGTGCCTGCCGGCGTGCCGTTGGCGTTGGTGACGGACATGAGTTCGTCTTCGACGTTGCTGCGGTACAGGGACACGGTCCAGTTCAGGTCGCGGCCAGCGACGAGGACCGTGCCGTCTCCGCCGACTTCATAAGTAAGTGCGCGCTGCAGGTCGAGCTTGCTCATGGACGTGACCGCGGTGGCCGGGTTCATGGGCGCGGGCACTTCGCCATTGACGATTTCCCAGAAGGTGGGGGCTTCGTTGCTGCGGCTGATGTTGGCGTACCAGCGCTGGGCGGCGGCCGGCTGCCAGATGATGCCCAGGCGCGGCGTAGCGTAGTTCCAGTCCTGATCCAGGGTCTTGCCGCTGTTGCGTTCGCGCGCGTCGCGCACGGCCTGGGTGTACTTGAGGTCGCCGATCAGGCTCAACTGTTCCGTCACATGCCAATCCAGGCCAACCAGCGCGCTGCGGTTCTCGGCCTTGAGGTCATAGGCGCCGAAGCGTTGCAGACGGCGGCCGTCGGCGGGTCGTATGGCGTAGAAGTCGCGGTCCATGTCACTGCGCTGCCAATCGAGCGCGACGCGGTAATCCACGCTGCCGGCCTTGCCGGCCAATTGCCAAACCAGGCCGTAGGTATCGCCGTCCGTGACGTTGGCGACCTGGGGATTGGTGAAGTCATCGTTGGTGCGCTGCCAATAAATGCCCGCGGTCTGGTTGAGCGCGTCCGTGCCCCAATAGCTGCGGTTGGCGATGCGGAACTGGCTGGTGTCGCGGTGCGGATCGCGCTTGTACACATTGTTGGCCAGGTCCAGCGGCGTAGTGCCGTCGCCCAGCACGCTGCGCGGATCCTGAAGCATGCGGGCCTTGGGCACGGGTTGGGGAATATCGAACTTGAGGTCCGTGTAGGACAGGTACGTGCGGTTTTCAAAGGTGCCGCGGCGAAAGCCCAGGTTGCCCTGGAAGCTTGAGCGCTCGGACGAAGAATGGTGGCGGTAGCCGTCGGACTTGTCATAGCCGAAGCTGAAGCGGCCATCCACGCCCTCGCTTTCAAAACCCTTGGATAGCGTCAGATTGCGGGTGCCGAAGCTGCCGGTTCCCAGGCGGATGACGTCGCTCTGGGTGCCGGTGAGAGACTGGAAATCCACCTCCCCGCCCAGCGTGGTCGCGCCCGGCGACAGCGCGTTGGCACCGCGCCGCACCGTGACCAGGCCGGCGTTTCGCGGTTCCAGCAGGCTGATGATGAAGGAGCCGTCGGCATCGTTGAGCGGCAGGCTGTCCTGCATCAGCAGGATGCCGCGGCTCAAGGGATTGCTCTGGATGCCCGAACCGCGGATGTTCAGGCGCGGTTGATCCAGCCCGCCGAAGAATTCCTGCACGATGACGCCGGGCTGATAGTCCAGCGCGTCGCGCAGGGTAATCAGGCGTACCTCCTGCTGCGGCTGGGCCAGATTGGTGCCGCCGGGCACGGTCTGCAGTTCGGCCTCGGCCTGCTGCGGACCGGGGTCGAGGGCGCGCGTCAGGGATTGTCCCGATACGACCACGGGCGCCAGCGAGGGGACGGCTTGGCTGGCCGGGGCCACGCGGAGCTGGCCGGCTTCCTGGGCAAGGGCGGTGGACAGGCCGAGGGCGCTGAGAGTGAGGCTGGACGCCAGTTGGCGCAGGACGGGGGACGTCATGGGAATGCTTCCGCGTAGAGCTGAATGGGCTGGGTTACCAGGACAGATGGAACATGGCTTTGGCCAGCAAGACGATGCCGACCATGTGACAGAAGACGCTGAGGTGCACACGCCTGCGCAGCGCGCTGTGCAGGCGCTGGCGCCGCGCCAGCGTCATGGCCGTGACCACATGGACCAGCACGCTGACGGCGAGCGCGATCTTGATCGACAGCAGCAGGCCAAAGGACGAACTACCGGGGCTGGCAAGCGCGCCGCGGTACTGCCAGGCCATGCCCAGGCCAGCCAGGTACAGCGCGGCTACCGCCCAGGGCACCACGGCGCGCACGCGCGGGCCAAGCTGGCCGCCCAGCGCGCGGCGCACGTCGGCAGGCAGGCGCTTTTGCACCGGTTCCAGAAACAGCACCTCGAAGGTCACGGTGCCCACGAAGACGAAGGCGGCGCACAGGTGCAAGACGAGCAGAAAAGGATAGGTATTCATGGAGAGTCCGCTATCGAAAAACAGGAAATCGGGTTGGACGCATGCTTCAGGGCTGCCCGCCCGCCGCCAGCAGCAGCTCGCGCAAGCGTTCCGCGTCGGTGTTGCGAATGCCGCCCGGCGGGCCATTGCCGGAAGACTCCAGCGGACTCTCCAAAGCGATGGGCGTGACGTTCCCCCGATGCACCATGACGCAACGGTCGACCAGCCCCAGCAGTTCCCCTGGGTCGTGGCTGATGCACAGCAAGGCCGCGCCGCTGCGGGCCAGTTCCTCGCCGCAGCAAGCGGCGAGCTGGCGGCGCAACGCCGGGTCCAGCGCGCTGAAGGGCTCGTCCAGCATCAGCAGGTCTGGGGTCAGCGCCAGGGCGCGGGCCAGCGCGACGCGCTGCGCCATGCCGCCGGACAGCTCGCCCGGCCAGGACTGCATGGCGGCGTCCAGCCCCACCCGAGCCAGCCATTGCGCGGCCAGGGCGCGAGCCTGGCGCGGCGCGTGTCCGGCCCCGCGCAGCGGCAAGGCGACGTTGTCCAGCGCGTGCCGCCACGGCAACAGGCGCGGTTCCTGGAACATCAGCAGGGGGTGGCGAAAGCCATTGCGCAAGGTTCCGCCGCTGGGACGGACCAGGCCGGCCGCCAGGCGCAGCAGGCTGCTCTTGCCGGCGCCGCTGGGGCCGATCAGCCCCAACCGTTCGCCGGGGCGCAGGCGCAGGTTCACGTCCTGCAGCACGGTCTGCGCGCCGTAGCGCAGCGACAGCGATTGCATCTCAAGCATGGCTGGGCTCCATCCAGCGGCCCAACCGGCGCTGCAAGGGTTGCAGAAAGGCGAATTCCAGCAAGGCCACCAGGCCCAGGATCAGCAGGACCCAGGCGAACAGTTCAGCGGTGTCGAAGGTGCTGCGGGCGTTGGCCAGCGCATAGCCCACGCCATTCTCCGCGCCCAGCACTTCGGCCATCACCACCAGCCGCACGCCGCCGCAGGCAGCGATCAGCAGAGCCGCCAGCAGCGGCGCGCTGAGCGCCGGCAGATACAGATGGCGCAGGCGCAGCCAGGGGCCATAACGGTAGACGTGGGTCATCTCGATCAGCTTGCGGTCCACGTGCAGCATGCCCTTGACCGTGTTGACGTACATGCCGGGCGCCATCATCAGCGTCGTAATGAAGATCACCATGGGCGACCCCAGGCCGAACCACAGCATGGCCAGCACCACGACCACCACCGGCGGCATGGCCATCAGCAGCCAGCGCAGCGGTTCGATCAAGCCGCGCAAGCGCGCGCTATGTCCGGCCAGCACGCCTAGCGCGAAGCCAATGGACGCACCCGCCAGCACCCCTATGCCGATGCGCATCAGGCTGACGCCAGCGTTGGCGAAGAACTGTGGGCTGCGCACCAGCGGAACGACAGCGCGCAGCGCTTCCCATGGCGTGGCCATGAGCAGCGGACCGAGCTGGCGCGCAGCCACATGCCAGGCCAGCAAAAGCAGCAGCACGCCGACCGCGCTCCAGGCGCGCGAGGTCCGCGCAGATGCACCGACGGCAGGACCTTTGGAATAGGTTTTCATCGGACCCTCATGGTCCGTAGAAGCCGACGGGTGGCAGGCCGCCCCCGATGGCTTGCGGAAAGCGGCCGGCCAGCAGGCGGTACAGTGCCTCCAGTTCGGGGCGCGCGTCGCGGGCGCTGCGGGTCTGCAGGCGCGTGCCGCGAATGGCGGTCTCGATCGCCGCCAGGGGCAGATGCGGCAGATGCTCGCGCACCAGCGCGGCGCAGTCGGCGGGATGTTCGACGCACCAGCGCGCGGAGGCGGCGTAGGCCTGGTCCACGGCGCGGCACAAAGCCGCATCGCCCGCCACGCGGGCCGCCGCCATGACGCCGGCCTGCGGCAGCGTGGGCTGCGCGGGAAAGGCGGCGCTCCAGGCCTGTTCCAGGCTTTGGCCGCGATGCAGCGCCGGCGCCCCTGCGGTCTGTTCAGCCCGCCACAACAGCAGCGAGGCCATGGGCTCGACCAGCAGCGCCTGCCCTGCCTGGCCATTGAGCATCAGCGCGATGGCGTCCTGTCCATCGCGGGTACGGCGCAAGGCGACCGGCGCCAGGCCGCGCGCGGCATGCGCTTCCAGCAGAGTATCCAGCAGTACGGCCGGCAGATCGCGCTGAAAAGGCGCCACCAGTTCGCGGCCGGCCAGATCGTCGAAGGTCCGCACCGCCGGATCGCGGCTGACCAGCCACAGAATGCCCCATACGGAGATATTCAACAGGCGCACAGGCATGCCGCGGTTGTGCAGCAAGGCCGGCAGCGTGCTGGGAGCGGCGCTGAAGTCCAGCTCGCCGTTCACCAGCAGCGTGCGCAGTTGATCCGGCGTCTGCCACAGGCGGAAACGTAGCTGCCCGGCGTGATCCGCCAGCGCGCTGGTGGCCGCCATGTGCATCAGGGGATAGCTGACCACGGCGCCGGGGCCTGCCAGCGTCAGGACGGTGCGGCGATCCGGCAATGCCGCACGCAGGGTTCCCGCCGCGGGCAAAAGCGCAGTTCCCAGGGCAGCCGCGCAGAAGCGGCGGCGCATGTGCAAGTCGTTCATTGAGTTTCAAATAAGAATTGTTATCGTTTAAGATTCTCCCATTCACACTGAAAGACCCAGAATGACAAATATCAATCTGGCCGGCGCGGCCGTAGTGGCATTGCTGGCAAGACATCCGCTGCTGCACGGCCTGCCCCCAGGCATGGACCAGGAAGTCGCGGCCGACCTGCTGCGCGGCGCCAGTCCGCTGCGGGCCGAGGCAGGGCAGATCCTGTTTGGCGAAGGCGACGAAGCCTCCAGCTACGTGCTGATAGAAAGCGGCCAGGCCGAGGTCATGCGCTACAGCTACAACGGCGACGAACGCGTATTCCGGGTCTTCGAGCCGGGCCAGTTGATGGCGGAAGCGGCCATGTTCATGCCTCACGGCCGCTACCCCATGCAGGCTCGCGCCCGCAGCGCCCTGCTGGGTTGGCGCCTGGGCCGGCGACAGTTGCACGATGCTTGCCGCCGCTGGCCGGATCTGGCGCTCAAGCTGCTGGCCGCGCTCAGCAAGAGCCTGTACGACCAGGTGAACAAGGTCGACTGGATGACTTCCAGCTCGGCGCCCGAGCGGCTGGCCAACTACCTCATGGGCCTGCATGAGCGCCAGGGCGCCGCGCTGACGCTGCCGCTGAACCAACGCCAGCTTGCCGCTCACCTGGGCATCCGCGCCGAAACCTTGAGCCGCCTGCTCAACGACTGGCAGACGCAGGGCTACATCAGCGGCAAGCGCCGCCAATGGGCAGTGCATGACTCGGCGCCTCTGGCCAGGCTGGCGACGACGGCGAAGCGGCCGTTCTAACGGCTGGGCCGCGCAGCGGCCCGCAATGATCCTCGCATCGGCGCCAATGACTTTAGTCATCGGCGTTACCACGTTGCGCGCCGGAGAATGCAGGCAGATCCTCTGCCCTGCTCCCATGCCTGAATCCACCTCTCCCCTTGCGCCAGTTCCGGCTGCGCTCCCAATCACCGAAGCAGACATCCGGCAACTGGTGCACCGCTTCTATGCGCAAGTGCGCCGGGACCAAACGCTGGGTCCGATATTCAATTCCCGCGTGGCGGACTGGGACCACCACCTGGACCTGTTGTGCGATTTCTGGTCGGCGCTGCTGCTGGGCACGCGCCGCTTCAAGGGCGCGCCTATTCCCGCGCATGCGCGCATCCCGGATCTTTCATGGCCTCTGTTCCAGCGCTGGCTGGCCCTGTTCCATGGAGTCACCGCCGGGCTCGGCCGGCCGGCCTTGCAAGCCCAAGCCGACGCCATGGCCGAACGCATCGCGGCCAAGCTGTGGAGCGTGTGGCAGCAGCGCCAAGATCTGCCGAGCCTGCCCGACTCGCTGCCTGAAGGCGTGCGGCCCTACCGCGACAGTCCGGTGTTCACGCCCGACAACCTGCCGGCCGGCTTGCTCACGGCGCACACGACCAAGGCCGGCACCTGGGGCTTGTTGAAGGTGCACGCCGGCGTATTGCGCTTTACGCTGGATGATCCGCCGCACGCCGTAGCGGTGCTGACGGCCGGGCAGCAAGTGCTGATAGAGCCGCAGGTGCGGCACCATGTGGCGTTCGAACTACCGGGCAGTTTTCAGATCACGTTCTGCCGAGCGGACGGCCCGGAAGACGCCGCCTGACCGGAATCGCAGAGGCGGCGCCGCCGCGCCGCACTCTTCCGGGCTCCCTTTTCTTCAGGCGGCTGCGGCGCTCAAATGTTCATAAAGAATCGCCGCCCCTATCCCCATCAGCGCCATCCCGCCCAGGATCTCGGCCCGCTTGCCCGCGACGCTGCCCAGCACGCGTCCCAGCATCACGCCTATCGTCACCATCAGGGTAGTGGCCAGTCCGATGGCAATGGCTGCGACCACGATGTTCACGTCGACGAATGCCAGCCCCACGCCCACGGCCATGGCGTCGATGCTGGTGGCGAAGCCGGTTGCGGCAAGCAGCCAGAAAGAATGGCGGGTGACGGGCGCGGCGTCTTCGTCCTCTTGCTTGAGGCCGTTGCGTATCATCAGCAAGCCCAGGATACAGAGCATCGCGAAGGCGATCCAATGGTCCCAGGCAACCACATACCTGGCCGCAACGGAGCCCAGCGCCCAGCCTATCACTGGCGTGATGGCTTCGATCACACCGAAGATCAGCCCGGTGCGCAGGGCTTCCGGAAATCGGGGTTTATGCAGCGCGGCGCCTTTGCTGATGGCCGCGGCGAAGGCGTCCGTGGACATGGCGAACGCGAGAACGATGATGGCGATGGCATTCATTTGAGGAAAGATCCAACTGGGCGGAAACGGCACGGATCCTCCGCGCCGCCCAGCGTCGCGCGAAAAATCCGTGGTCTCGCCAAGCGTGAATGCTGCTTGCGCCATGGCCGGAGTAGCCAAGAATGTTGACGCAAGCCCCCGCGGAACTGGCCGCGGGGAGGCTACTCCCCAAAGAGTAAAGGCAGTCTAGCAGAGCCTGCCGACAGGTGTGTTACAGCGCTATTCCCCGCGTATCCCCGCCTTCTCGATCACCTCCTTCCAACCTTTCGCCTCTCTGTCCACCCACGCCTCGGCCTGCGCCTTGCCCGCGAACGGTCCGCGCATGCCCAGCACGGCCATGCTCTGCTGGAACTCCGGCATGGCATAGACCTTGGCCAGCGTATCTTCCCAGACCCGCGCGATTTCCTTGGACGTCCCCTTGGGCGCCATCACCAGGAATGCAAACGACACGTCATAGTTCTTCAGCCCGGCCACGCCCGATTGCGCCGCGGTGGGGACTTCAGGCAGGTCGGCGTCGCGTTCCTTGCCCGATACCGCCAGCGCTTTCAGCTTGCCCGCGCGCACATGCGGCAGGACCCCAGGCGTGGCAAGAAAAGCGGCCTGTATCTGGTCGCCCAGCAAGGCATTCACAGCCGGAGCGTTGCCGCGATACGGCACGTGCGCGACTTCCATGCCAGCTGCGAGCCTGAGCTTTTCGAAGGCGAGGTTGCCGGGACTGCCATAGCCGGCGGAGGCATAGGTGATGCGATTGGCTTTGGCGTAGCGCAGGAATTCGTCCAGCGTGTTGATGCCGAGCTCGGGACGAACCGCCAGGGCCAGGCCGAAGGAGCCGGCCAGGCTCAGCGGTTCCAGCCGTTGGGTGACGTCCTTGTCCAGGCCCTTGAAGATGTAGGGATTGACGGTCATCAGCGTGTCCAGCGTCATCAGCAGCGTGTAGCCGTCTGGTGCTGCCTGGGCCACGGACTGGGCGCCAATATTGCCGGAAGCGCCAGAGCGGTTTTCCACGACGATGGTCTGGCCCAGGATCTTGCCCGCGTGCTGGGCGATGGCGCGGGCTTCGAGGTCCAGCGGACCGGCGGGCGGGAAGTTGACGATGAGGCGGACGGGACGCGCGGGGTAGTCGGACGCCATGGCAACCGAGGTTCCGGCCGCAAGCAGCGCCGTACAGAACAGCAAGGACTTGATCATGCTTTCTCCTGGGTGGCGCCGACCCCGAGGCCGGCGCCGTTGCGGGGCATCAGGCAATGGCGCTGGGATGCGGACTGGTCTCGGCGTGGCGGATCATGCTGCGCGACAGCTCCAGCAGCAATTCGGCGCGCAGCGCGCTGGCGGCGGGGTCGTCCCACAGATTGCGCAGCTCGTGGGGATCTTCGCTCAGGTCATAGAGTTCGCCCCAGGCCGCATCGGCATAGACGCTGAGACGGTGGCGCGCGGTCTGCAAGGTGCGCATGCGGGTGCGGCCGGGAAAGCCGAACATAGTGCGCTGACCCTCTTCCTCGATCAGCACCGCATCGCGCACGGTGTCGGCCTCGCCAGACATGAGGGGTAGCAGGGACGCGCCCTGCATGCCGTTGTAGGCAGGCAGGCCGGCGCGCGCCAGCACGGTGGCAGCGATGTCGGCCGTGGAGCACAGCGCCTGGCTGCGCGGCGAGACCGGAGCTGCCTGCGGATCGCGCCAGATGAACGGCGTGCGTATCAGGCTCTGATAGTGGATCGGCCCCTTGAGCAGCAATTGGTGGTCGCCGAAGTAATCGCCGTGGTCGCTGGTGAAGATGACGACGGTGTTGTCGTCCAGCCCGTTCTCGCGCAGCGCCTGCATAACGCGGCCTATCGTGGCGTCGATATGGCTGATGGAACCGTAGTTCAGCGCAATCGCCTCGCGCGCCTCGCGCTCGGTGCAGGCAAAGATCGCAGGCGTGTGCTTGACGGCCTTGCCCTGGTCGCGCTGCTGGTGCATCCAGGCCACGTGCGGCGGCGGATGATGGCCCGGCGCGGCGCTGGCATGGAAAGATTCCGGCAGGATCACGTCGTCAGGCTGGTACATGTCCCAGTATTTGCCGTGAGGCGTGTAGGGATGGTGCGGATCGGGAAATGAGCACTGAATGAAGAAAGGCTTGCCGCTGGCGGCATGCTCGCGCAGCTGCGCGATGGTCTGGTCGCCGACGTACGCGGTGGTGGAGCATTCCTCAGGCACGCGGGTGCGCCAGGCCTGGTGATGTTCCGTCAGCACAAAGCCAGGTGCGGGCAAGGCGTGTTCAGGGCCCCACAGACGCCGCGCTTCGGGGTGTTCCCGCGCCAGCCAGCGCTCGTAGTGGCCCCAAACCTGGTCGCCGTGGTCCACCGCCAGCGCCACGCGCTCGAAGCCATAGAACGGCATGTCAAGGTCATGCCTGGGATCCGTGCGCCATAGCGGCCCCCATTCCTGGTCGTAGTTGCCGGGCTCGGCGGTCCAGGCCTCGCCGCGAGCGCCATCACCCGCCGGCGGCCAGATCGCGGGCTTGCCGGTCATGTTCTGCAAATGCGACTTGCCGATCAGCGCGGTGGCATAGCCCGCGCCGCGCAGGCGGTCAACGAAGGTGGTGGCGCGCTGCGACAGCGGAATGCCGTTGTGGCGCACGCCATGCACCGAGGGCATGCGGCCGGTCATCAGGGTGGCGCGGTTGGGCATGCAGATGGGCGACGCCACATAGAAGCGGTCCGCTGACCAGCCCTGCCCCGCCAGCGCGTCCAGTTCCGGCGTGCGCAGCATGGCATTGCCATAGCTGCCCAGATGGTCCGCGCGCTGCTGATCCGTGATGAATAGCAGGAAATTCGGCTGCATCGTGTCTCCTCGCCGCCGGCTTTGCGCCGGCTTGGCTCTGTTGTCAGGCCATTATGTGCAGGGGAGGCATAAATTGATAATGAATTAATATTACCGAGCCATAACCGTGAATTTATGTCTAAAGGACGCACGCATGGACTGGACCCACCGCATCCGCCTGCGCCACCTGGCCATCCTGGTGCGCCTGTGCGAAACCCGCAACCTGAGCCAGGTCGCCGCGGAACTCAACATCACGCAGCCCGCGTTGTCGAAGTGGCTCAAGGACCTGGAAGCAGACATCGGCCTGACGCTGTTCGACCGTCACGCACGCGGCATCGAGCCCACGCACTACGGCCTGGAATTGCGCACTCACGCGCGCGAGATCCTGGGCAAGCTGGGACGCGCCCAGGACACCATGGCGCAATTGGCCCGCGGCGCCACCGGCACGCTGGCGGTCGGCGTCACGCCCAACATCGCGCCGGTGCTGCTGCCGCCCAGCATCCAGCGCTTCCGCGAACGCTATCCCCGTGTGCTGCTGCGCCTGGCAGAGAACACGCTGGACTACCTGCTGCCCTTGATGCAGGAAGGCACCTTCGATGTGCTGGTGGGGCGTCTGGAGCAGCACTCGCTGCCGCGCAACCTGCACTACGAAGAGCTGTACGGCGAGCCCATCTGCCTGGCCGTGGGTACAGCGCACCCGCTGGCCAAAAGGCGCAAAGTGACTTGGCAGGATGTGCAGGAGTATCCCTGGATCGCGCCCGGCGATTCGACGCCCATGCGGATCCGCATCGATTACGAACTGGCGCTGGCCGGCCAGCCCACGCCCTGGCATCAGGTGGAATCGTCGTCGGTACTGGTCAATGTGGCGCTGCTGGAGGGATCGGACCTGGTGCTGCCGATCTCGGAGCGGCTGGCGCGGCATTTCGCGAAGCAGCACATGATCAAGGTACTGCCGCTGCCGATGCGCAGCCGGGGGATCACAGGCATGGTGTGGCGCGATGCCGCGCTGGCATCGGAGCATGCGGCGTACTTCATGGAGTGCATGCGGCTGGCGCGATGACCGTCATGGAAAATGGCAGATAATTCACGGGACTCGCCGCCGCGGATCCAATGGCGGACGCGCCGGCGCACGACCGGCCCTGAACGGAAATTTCCATGACCCAATCCGAATACCAGATCGAACTGCTGCGCATCCTGCGCGCCCACGGCGCCGCGGCCAACGCCACGCTGGCGGCGCTGATCGCCGCCCTGCCGCCCAAGGCGCGCGAGATCCACTTCGTGGTGTTCCCCGACCAGGACGGCGAGGGCACGTTTTCCGTGGTGGCCAGTCTGGAAGGTCCGGACCTGTTCGTGCTCAACAAGGCCATAGAAGGTCACCGCTACCTGTTCGACGTCCGCCATACGGAAGACGGCATCCAGCCCGAAGTGCCGCTGTTCGCGTCGGACCGGGCCGGCTTCAACGTGCAGGACGTCATCGTCGACACGGCAATGCAATGGGTGGCGGAACTGTGGGCAGCCAGCGGCCAGGGCCGTTCGCCGCTGCCCGGGCTGGCGTATGGGGAAGAAGGCTACGGAACGCGCGAGCCGCTGGTATTGCCGGCATAGGCTGCGTCGGCTGCCCTTATCGGGCGTACAGCTCGTCGCCAGCGCGAACCGCGCTCACCAGGTCACATAGAACATAGCCTTGGCCAGCACCACGATCAGCACCATGTGGCAGAACACGCTGACATGCATGCGCCGGCTCAAGGCCCCGCTAAGGCGCTGGCGCCGCGCCAGCGTCAGGGCGGTGGCGACATGGACCAGCACGCTCAAGGCCAGCGCGATCTTCAGCGACAGCAAGAGGCCGAAGGACGAGGCGAACGGATCGGCGAGCGCGCTGCGATACTGCCAGGCCAGTCCCAGGCCGGCCAGGTACAGCAGCACGACCGACCACGGCAGCACGGCACGCACGCGCGGCGCCAACTGGCTGCCCAGCGCGCGGCGCACGTCGGGCGGCAGGCGCTTGTGCACGGGCTCCAGGAACAGCACCTCGAAGGTGACCGTGCCGACAAACAGGAAGGCGGCGAGCAGGTGCAGAATGAGCAGCAAGGGGTAGGTGTTCATGGCTGCGTGTGGGAAAGACCATCAGTCGGGATTGTCTCATCCGAACCGTTCGCAGCGGCATGACAAACATCAAACGCCCCCTGCTGGCACTGGACGCGCTCCCGACGCCTGATTTTCACCGCCCCCCCGCAGCCCCGATCAGAACTTGTAGCTCACCTTCATCCAGACGTTCCGGGGCGTCCCATAGTTGTAGCCGTTGTAGCCCCCCAAGCCGCTGTAGTAGTACTTGTCGGTCAGGTTTTCCACATTGATGGAAGCGGAGACATGCTTGTTGAAGTCATAGCGCGCCATCAGGCCAAACAAGGTGACGCCGCCCTGGGTGGCGCGTCCCAGGCCGCTGGCCTCGTCGTAGTAGATGCTGCTCTGGTAGCTGACGTTGCCGCCGACCGTAAGCTTGTTCCACTCGCCCGGCAGCCGGTAGCTGGCAGCAAGGCGGAACAGCCGCTGGGGCGTGCTGGGCAGCAGCAAGCCGCCTTCGGCGTCGCGCTTGGCAAAGTAGGTATAGCCGCCCATCAGCTGCAAGCCGGGCGCCACTTCGCCGGCCAAGGTCAGCTCGAAACCCTTGCTGCGCGCGCCCTTGACCGCGCGATAGGGCGTACTCCCGTCCGGCAGCGGCGGGCTCGACGGATCCTCGACCGCGACGTTTTCCTCCTGGGTGCGGAAGATCGCGAAGCTGGAGTTCAGTTTGCCGTCCAGGTGTTCGCCCTTCAGGCCGATTTCATAGTTCTGCCCGGTCTGCGGCGGCAGCACCACATTGCTGGCGTCCCGCGACGTGGTGGGAATGAAGATCCGGGTATAGCTGGCGTAGGCGGAGAAGTCCTTGCTTACGTCCACGACCACGCCGGCATAGGGCGTGAAGACGCCGTTTTCCTTGGCGGTCGGGTTGGTGGTCCAGAGATTGGCGGGGCCGTTGTAGGACGATGAATTTTCTTCGTACCACGTAGTCCGGGCGCCGAGTATCACCGACACCGGGTCCGCGACCTTCAGCCGCGCCGAACCATAGATGGCGGTTTCCTTCGCATCCAGGAAAGTGTTGAAGAAGGTGTAGGGCATGGACGGCTTGGGGACGTCGCGCAGCTCGTAGAAATTCACGGGACGGCGGTCCCAGCCGGCAGGGTTTGCCGAGTTCAGATTGAGTTCGCTGGTGTAGCGGTTGTAGCTCATCCCCAACACGGCGCGGTGTTCCCTGCCAAACGCCTGGAATGGCCCTTCGGCGTAGACATCGAAGGATTTGTTGGTCGAGTCTGCCGGGTTGTCGCGCAGTTCGATGGTGGAGGCACCCGACGGATCTATGGGCCGGTACGCCAGCAGGTAGCCCCAGGCCGCCCTTCTTTCATTCTTCAAGCGGCTGGCATCCATCTTGATGTGCCAGCCGCTGCTGAAGCGATGGTCCAGGGTGGCGAATATCCGGTCCGTGTACATGTCCCATTGGCTCCAGGGCGTCACGGGATTGAAGGACCGGGGAAGGTTGGTGCGCGTGCCGTCGCTGTAGAACAGTGGCGCCTGGCCGAAATTGGCGCCGTCGATGGCGGTCTTCTGGTGCTCGTAGCCCAGGCTGACCGTGGTGCCCGGCAGGATGTCGGCCTCAAGAATGCCGTAGAAGACATCGTCGGACCGCTTCTTGTAATCGATGAAACTATCGCCAGCGGTGCGGGCGGCGACCACCCTGGCGCGCAGCGTGCCGGCGCTGTTCAGCGGGCCGCCCAGGTCCACTTCCGCGTTGTAGCTGTTCCAGCGGCCGACGCCGGCGGTGACATGCCCCGCGAATTCCGATGTGGGGCGCTTGCGCACCAGATTCACCGAACCGCCAGGCTCGCCCACGCCGTTGAGCAGGCCCGCCGCGCCGCGCACGACTTCCACCCGGTCATAGATGGCGGTGTTGATCATGCCCGCTTCGGCGGACGGCGTTTTGAACGACAGCGTGGGTACGCCATCGAGCATGGTGTTCAACGCGAAGCCGCGCGAAGTGAACTGCACGCGCTCATCCAGCCGGTCGACGGCGATGCCGGGCGTCTGGCGCAGCACCTCGTCCAGCGTGTTCAGGTTCTGGTCGTCCATCTGCTGGCGCGTGACGACGCTGATGGATTGCGGGGTTTCGCGCAGCGACAGCGGCATGCGGGTGGCGGCGCTGGTCGCCGGCACCGTGTAGGAGCCCGTGCCTTCGGAGGGACCTTCGTCGCCCGCGCCGGTGACGGTCACGGCGGGCAAGGCCGTGATCTCGCTCTGCGGCAGTTTGCGCAGGGTATAGCCGCCGTCGGCGCGGCGCGCCGGCTCCAGGCCGCTGCCGGCCAGCAACTGGCGCAGCCCGTCCTCGAAGCCATAGCTGCCGCGCAGTCCGGGCGATTGCAGGTCGCGCGTCAGGGCGGGATCGAACGACAGCAGGACGCCGGCCTGGGCGGCGTAGGCCGAAAGCGCCGCGCTGAGCGGTCCGGGCTCGATGGCCACGCTGATCTGTCCGGCAGGCGCCTGCGCATGAGCAGGCGACATTACCCCGGCCAACGGCAGCGCGAACGCGCCGGCCGCGAGCAGTGCAGGAAGGGAAACGCTTGCGCGCAACGGGGGAAGCTGACGGGGCATGACATGCACTCCAGATATTGGTCTTATCCTCGTAGCCAGATAAGACGCAGAAAGTGCTAGTCGCCGTTACAAAATAGTCTCGCCGCGCGGCACCAGCGACACCCAGTAACGGGTGCGATAGCGCAGGCCGAGCTGCAGGGTGTCCGCCACCGTGGCCAGCACCCGGTCGGGTTCGGCCAGCGGGAAAGCGCCGGAAATGGGCAGATGCGCCACTTCGGGCGCGCAATCGATCCAGCCCTGGCGGTAGCGTTGCAATTCGCGCAGGAATTCATTCAAGGGCATGCTGTCGACCTGCAGCATGCCGCGCTGCCAGGCTGAGGGATCGCCAACCAGCGCTTCGGCCCCGTCGATATGCCCGCTGGTGAAGCGCAAGCCCATGCCCGCCGGTACGATGCGCGCCGCATCCGCGGGCGCCCCCGGCAGCGCCACGCGCACGGCGCCTTCCAGCACCTGCACCGCCGATACGCCGTCGTCGCGCCTGACCACGAAGCGCGTGCCCAGCGCGGTGATGCTGCCTTCGCGGGTACGTACGATAAAGGGCCGCGCGACCTGCTGCGGGTCTGGAGACGTTTCGATCAGGATTTCGCCGCTGTGCAAGGCAATCAGCCGCTGCTGCGCGTCGAACAGCACGTCCATGGCCGTGGCCGCATTGAGCACTACGCGGCTCTGGTCCGCCAACAGCACCTCGCGCCGCGCGCCGACCGGCGTGCGGTACTGCGCCACCCAGCCGCGCCAGGCCTCATCGACCTGGGCGTAACCGATAGCCCCCCCGGCGCCGATCAGCACCAGCAGCTTGCCCAGCGCGGCCCGGCGGGCGGATGAGCGCGGCCGCCCCAGCACCGGCAGCATACCCTTGGGCAGCGTCTCGAAACGGCGCGTCAAGGCTTCGGTGCGCTGCCAGGCGCGCTCGTGTTCGGGATCGGCCTGGCGCCAGGCCTGCCATGCCTCCCGGTCCGCCTGGCTGACGGCGCCCGAGGTCAGCCGCAGAAACCATTCCACCGCGCCGTCCAGCGCTTGCGGGTCGATGCGCCCTGCTTCGCCGGCGCTCATGGCGCGAATTCCAGGCATTGCCGCAAGGCGCGGGCGATGTATAGCCGCACCGAGCCGACCGACACGCCCAAGGTCTTGGCAATGTCCGCGTGTGTCAGGCCTTCAAGCTGGCAAAGCAGGAATGCGCGCCGCACCGCGACGGGCAAGCCGTCCAGCATGGCATCGATCTCGCACAAGGCTTCAAGCGCCATGGCGCGCGACTCGGGCGACGGCGACTGCGCTTCGGGCAGGTGCGCCAGCGTTTCCAGATAGGCGCGTTCGAGATCCCTGCGCCGCAGGTGGTTGACCATGAGGCCGTGCGCGATGGTCGCCAGATAGGAGCGCGGCTCGCGGATGTCGCCAGGTTCACGGCGGGCCAGCACACGCAGGTAGGTGTCGTGCACCAGGTCGGCGGCGTCGCAGGCGCATCCCAACTTTTTACGCAGCCAGCCCTGCAGCCAGCCTTGATGTTCCTGGTACAGCGTGTGCAGGGGATGCCGCGGAGAGGGGTCGGAGGCGGCCATGAAGACGCACGGTTATAAATGAGAATAACTATAATTTACAATATTGTGCCTGCGCCGGGTGAAATGACTGCGCCCGGCCACTGTCTCCAGGGGCCGGGCGCAATCGGGCTATCCAGGTGGATGCTGGCGTCTTACTTCTTCGACGCGTCCTGCTCCACCACCATGTCCAGCACATACACCTGCTTGGGCGCGTCCGCCGGCGGGTTCTTCCAGTCGTAGCGCTTCACGCGCAGCACGGTGCGCACGCCGTCCTGGTGCTGGAAGCCTTCGATGGACTGATACAGCGGATGCCACTTGTCCTTGGTCGGCTGCTGCACGCCGGCTTCGTTGTAGCGGCGTTCGCGCACCATCAGGCATTGATAGTTGGGAATCAGCGGATGGCTGCACTCGGTCTTCTTCGCGGCCACTTCCAGGAACATGATTTCGCCAGCGCTGCCGTACAGGGTCTCGGGCGTAGGTTCACCGACAAACTTCAGGACGCTGCCGTCCTGCGCGACCAGCTCAAGCCCGGGTTCGGAGGCGTGTCCACTGAACGTGGCGCGCAATTCGCCCTTCATGCGCTGGCCGATTTCGGCGTCCAGGCGCATCAGGCTTTGGTCGCAGGCCTTCATGGTCGACGCAAGGTTGGCCACCTGCAGCACGCCGTTCTTGTAGGTGTAGCCGCCAAACTGCGCATTGCAGCCGCCGCGGATGTTCAGGGCGTCCTGCGAGAACGACAGGCGCAACTGGTGTTCGACGCCGGCCTGGAGCGCGGCAATGGGCTTGCCAGCCGCGTCGGTGGCGGAAGCCAGGCGCCAGTAATAGGCGGGCAGATTCACGTCGGGACTGGCGGGCGTAGTGGCGGTAGTGGGCATGGAGGACGATCCTTCACGGGGAGAGGAGGTCGGAGCGCAAGCTTGCAGCAGCGCGGCGCATACGGACGCAAGGAGGATGGTTTTCTTCATGATTCGTTCCTGTCAGCCGGATGGCACTGATGAAAAGCGGGATTCTACGTTCGCAGAATGGACGTTTTGGACTCGGCGCCGTCCAGTCGGTTTCAAAATCTTGCGGTAGATCCGGCCTGAAAAACGCGATAAACGACGCGCGCACGACCGGATTTCCTCTCCTGCAACAGGCGCGGCTGCGGCCCGCAGCCGGGTGTCCGCGGCCCTCACCCGGACATTACCATTCGACACATTACCCGCAAAATACTGCAAGTATTGCGAACACCACCCCTTCCCGCCGGCAAAGTGCTGAAATCATCATGAAATCTCGCCGGCATCCAGCCTGCCGCCCTTGCGAGGCACTCCGCGCTTAATTGGCTTGCGGATAGGCCGCGCCGGTCAGGCACGCCCGGGCCCATTCGTAATCGTCGTCGCCCATGATCTCTCCATCGATCTTGGGCAGCGGCTTGGCGGGATAGGAAAAGTCCGGCTGTTGCGGCTTCATGTTCCATTTGGTCTCGCCCACGGTATCGGAGCATGCCTCGTCCGAGCTGCTGAACGAGCACGACGCCGCCAACTGGGGCTTGCCATCCACCACGTTGGCGACATAGCGCTTGGTATAGACGCTGCCCGTGGCCCAGTACTCGTCGACGGAGCAGATGCGGTCCTTGTTCTGGTAATGCCGCGTCGCGAAGCAGCCATAGTAGGCGTGTTCGCCCGGCAAGAAGTCGCATGAAGTCGAGTAGCCGGCGTAAGCGCCGCCGGTGAATTGCGCCTGGAACTGCTGCTGGCTGACCGCGCGGCTGATGAGGTCCGGCAGCGCAGCTCCCTTGCGCGTGGCCTGGAGTTCGGCCGTGCGGTCACGGATCAGCTCGCGGGCGACTGCGGCAGCCGTCTTGCCCTCTGGAACCGCGCCCGGATCCTGGATCAGGTTCGCGAGCGCCTCGTCGCGCGCCGCGATCCAGCGCTTCTGGTTGTGCGCCAGCATGGCGCGGATATCGCCATCAGGCGCCTGCTTCAGTAGCGCGGCGTAAGCGCGGTTCAACTCGGCATCCGCCGACACGGTCTTACGGTCCGAGCAGATCAGCTTTTCCACGGCGCTTGCGGCTTTCGCGCAATCGATCGCGTATGCGGGCGCGGCAAGCGCGAACAGCCCCGCCACGCACAACAAGCGGCCTGCGGTGATTCCAGATTTCATGTGAAGTTTCTCGTGAGGATGCGCCTCGCATTGTCTCGATGCCTGAAGACTGTGTTGTCGTCCATCGCGAGGCGGCGGCAAGGCTGCAATTTTGCACGGGACTTTTTAACAGACTGGAAACAGAGTTCTACGCTCTGCAACGTCCTCGCCGGAATATTCCCCTTCTGTTGCGCGTCTACCGGGTGGCGAGCCGCATTGGAAACCTCGCGGCGCGCTTTGGATCAACCAGCCGATCACGCCGGTTATCGCAACCGGCCTCACGGCGCAGAACGGAAGTATTGATATGAAGTCGATCAGATCCCTTGCCTGCGGCATTGCCCTGGCTTGCTCGGCGGCCGGCAGCGCCTGGGCCGCTCCCGGCCTGAACGTGTACGGACCGGGCGGGCCCGCACCCGCGATGAAGGAAGCGGCTGCGGCGTTCGGCAAGCTGCACGGCATCGACGTTGCCGTCACCGCGGGCCCGACGCCCGCCTGGGCCGACAAGGCCAAGCAGGACGCCGATGTGATCTACAGCGGCGCGGAAAACATGATGAGCGGCTTCGCGGCGGCGCTGCCTGGCGTGTTCGAACTGCGCGAGGCCCGCACGCTATACCTGCGGCCTTCGGCCATCCTGGTGCGCCCGGGCAATCCCAAGGCCATCCAGGGCTTCAAGGATCTGCTCAAACCGGGCATCAAGGTCATGGCGGTGTCCGGTGCGGGACAGACCGGACTATGGGAAGACGTGGCGGGCCGGTTGGGCGACATCGAGACCGTGCGTGCCTTCCGCGCCAACCTGGTGCTGCCCGAAGCCGGCAACAGCGCCCAGGCGCGTACCCAATGGACCGAAGACAAGACCATAGACGCCTGGCTGATCTGGAACATCTGGCAGGTGTCGAACCCGGAACTGGCCGGCGTGGTCGAGGTGGAAGAGCCGTACCGCATCTATCGCGACGCGGGCGCCGTCGTCACCAAAAAGGGCAAAGGCAGTGCCCAGGCGCAGGCCTTTGTCGACTTCCTGACCGCGCCCGAAGGCCGGGCGATCTTCAAGAAGTGGGGTTGGAAAACGGATTGAGGCCGGACTGCCTGACGGCAAATACATAAAGCACCGCGTCCTTCAGTCTCTCGGAAATCGCGACCTTCCGACTCCCTGGATTATCCGCTCCCGCGTCGGCTTGATCGCCGACGAGCGGACTCCCCTTGCTTGCCTTTATCGATCGCACTACCGGCTAAACCGCCGTGGCGTTGGAACTTCGACGACTAGTGATAATGACGCCCGCAAATAAGACAAAATAAAACAAAAATAGTCACAAAATTGCTAATATGTTTACATTGTGATTAAATGTGAATAAATGAATAACAATTTCACAATTAATAATATTTAATCACACTTGTGGAGAAGCAATGAAGTGGGCTGCTGTTGCAGGCTTGGCCGTGGTGTTGGCGGGTTGCGCCAACCCTCAAGCACGAAAGGACTTTTCACGAGATCTGGCTGGCGGCAATCTGCCTGCGGCCACCAGTAACGCGGTGCTGGCGGCAGGGCCCGAAGGCGCCGCTCCGACGGATCTGCCTTGGGCCCTGGAAGCCGGAACCCTCTTGCGGCAAAGCGGCCTGCCCGAGCGGTCCACGCAAATGCTGGACGGCGCCGAAGAGCTGATGAAGGACGACGACACGCGCAATGTGGCGGCCAGTGTCGGCAATCACGCCCTGTCGCTCGTGGCCAATGACAACGTACTGCCCTACGCTCCGGCCGTGTACGACACGGTCATGCTCAATACCTACAAGGCTTTGAATTTCTGGCAGTTGGGCGACCATGCCAACGCGCGTGTCGAATGGAACCGCAGCGATGACCGCCAGCGTCGCGCAGCTGAACATTTCGAGGCCGAAATCAGCAAGCAGCGCGATGAGCTGAAAGAGGGCGAAAACTCCGACCTGGTCAACCGCAGCCTGTCCAGCACGGACGAGACCCTGCTCAAGGCCGGCGTCGACTTGTCCCAGTGGACGCCTTACGCCGGTTACGTCAACCCGGCCGCACTCTACCTGCATGGCCTGTACTTTCTGATCAACGGCGAAGGGCAGGCCGATGCCGATAAGGCACGCACCAGCCTGGAGCGCGCGTATGCGCTGACCAAGAATACGCAGGTCAAGATCGACGCTGCGGCAGCCCAGTCCAAGGGCGGCAAGCTCAAGCCCGCGGTCTGGATCGTCTTCGAGAACGGCACGGCTGCGCACAAGGAGCAATTGCGGATCGACCTGCCCCTGTTCCTGGTGAGCGGCAACATCAAGTACACCGGCATTGCCCTTCCGGTCATGCGCGAAGGCACGCCCGCCTACCCTTACCTGAGCGCTGGACGTCAACAAACGCAAGTCCTGGCGGACATGGACACCATCATCCGCGGCGAATTCAAGACCCGTTTCAACGCCATCCTGATCAAGGAAATCGCGCGCGCCACGGCCAAGACCGTGCTGCAGAAGCAGCTGAACGACTCCAGCCCGCTACTGGGGACGTTGGCCGGGATAGCGCAGGCTATTTCGACGCAAGCCGACCTGCGTTCGTGGTCGACGCTGCCGCACAACTTCCAGCTGATGAACGTGCCTTATCCCCAGTCGAACCAGCTGACGCTGGGCGTCCCCGGCCATGAAGACATCGTGGTCGATCTACCCCAGGAAAAAAGACCGGTAGTCGTGTATGTGCGAGCCCTGAATGCCGCTATTCCGCCTCGCGTCGACATTCTGGCCTCCAAATAACGATCTACTAGGAACACCATGAGCGTAAAGCTTTCTCTTACGGCCGCCTTGCTGGCGGCAACGCTGGCGGGCTGCGCACCCACGACCCAATACGTCAACCAGAAGACCGATAACGTCGCGGTGATGGGGCTGGACTACAAGGACTTCGAATCGGCGGCCAACAAGATGGTCAACGACATGCTGAACTCGCCATTGATGGTGCACCCGAAGGCTGCCCAGGGCGGACGTTTCGTGATCGCGATGTCCAATCTCACCAACGACACGGCGCAACGCATCGACACCGACCAGTTGACCAAGAAGATTCGCGTGAGCCTGCTCAACTCTGGCCGCTTCGTCATCACGACGGCAGTCGGCCTGAACGGTCCCGAAGACGCAATGACCGCAAAATCGCGCGCGTTGAAGGGCTCGAAGATGGTCAATCAGGCCACCGTGAAGAAGGACGGCCGCGTGGTCGCCCCGGACTTTTCGCTGTCGGGCAAGATCCTGCAGCGCAACAACCGCGTCGATAGCCGCACGCAGCAAGTCGATTACTACTTCCAGCTGACGCTCACCAACCTGGACAACGGTCTGGCTTACTGGGAAGGCGAAGAAGCAATCATCAAGCGCGGCGACAACCGCACGGTGACCTGGTAAGGGTCATGGACGAATAGGCCGCCTGCCTGCAGCAGGCGGTCTTTTTTTCGAGAGCAGATTCATGATGAAGAAGTGGATTTTGGGCGCGGCAGTGTTCTGCGTCGCCCACGCGGCAAGCGCCGAAGATGTCACGGTGCCCGCGGTCGGGTACGGCGACACCTTCGAGCAGGCCGTCGAATCGGCCCTGGGCAATGCCATCAAGCAAGTCAATGGCGCCGCCGTTGCAACGCGCTCGGCCAGCCCGAAGGCCTACGTACAGGTCAAACGGGATGCCGAAGGCCAGGCCTCGGCTGAACTCGACGCCAAGCGCACCGAGCAGAACACGGACAGCGGCTTGATCAAGGATACGGTCACCAACAACGAGCAAACCCTCAATGCCAGCGCCTCGGCGCAAGCCCAGGCGTCCAGCAAGACGACGGTCGAGGCAGGCGTCGGCAGCACGAATGACGTGCGCGCGCAGGGCAAGGTGAAAGGTTACTCGGTGACCAAGCAGGAGTGCGGCGGCAGCAAAGGCTGCATGGTCGAATTGTCGGTAACGATCGAGAAGTTCGAGTACCAGGCAAAATCTCCCAAGCTGGAACGCGACAGCATCGCCATCGTCACGACCGGCAAGTTGCGCCGCAGCGCCCTGTCGGCGGACATGCGCCAATCGGTTACCGACAAGCTGGTCAAGAGCGGACGCTTCACCGTTCTGGACCGCAGCAATGACGCCGCCTTCGAAAAGGAAAACGACTTCCTGGCCAGCGACAACGTATCCGACCAGCAGCGCGCCCGTCTGGGCCAGGCGGCAGGGGCGGATTTCCTGTTGATCATCGACCTGACGCAAGCCAGCGTTTCGACCCGGGTCCAGGAAAACAACGTCGAGCTCACCGGCGAATCCACCCGCGAAGTCTCGCAAGCCACCCGCGCCTCAGTACGCTACACCCTGGTCGAGGCTGCGACCCGCGCCGTGAAGTGGTCGGACTCGGCCTCGTTTGCCTCGGGCGGCAACAAGATCAGCGCGGCAATGGAACAATTCCAAGGCAAGATGGTCGGCGACATCATTGAGATCGTGAACCCGGCCAAAGTCGTGGCAGTGCAGAACGGCCGCGTGATCATCAACCGCGGCATGGGCAGCGTGAACGAAGGCCAGGTATACGACATCTACGCCACTGGCGAGGAACTGGTCGATCCCGACACCGGCGAGAAACTCGGCGCAACCGAAGAAAAGGTGGCCTCGATCAAGATCGGCGAAATCAAGGCGAAAGTGGCCTATGGCGCCGTGGTAAACGGCCAATTGGAATCCATTGCCAAGGGCTCGATTGCCCGCATGGCCGCCCCGCCCGCCCAGCCGGCCAAGAAAACACCGCCCAAACGAGCCACGCCGCCGAAGTCCGATCAGAAGATAGATTCGGCGGGAGGCGTCATTCTCTGACGTCCTCCATCGCCCCTGCGGACGAACCCGGCTGCAGGCGCGCCGAAAAACAAAGCCCGCATTTCCCGATGGGAAATGCGGGCTTTTCATTTGGGCGCCGTTGAGGGCGCGCCAACACCTCAGCCGGCTACGCGGAAACGCTCAGCGTCGTCCATGAACGCCTTTTCGCCGAAGCCGTTTTCGTTGGAGCCGAACGGCATCTGCGCGCGCAGCTTCCAGTAGGCCGGAACGTTCCATTCACGCGCGACAGGGCCGTCGATCAGCGGGTTGTAGTGCTGCAGGCTGGCGCCCACGCCGGCGTTGGCCAGGGTGCTCCAGACCGACAGTTGGGCCATGCCGCCCGCCTGCTCGGACCAGACCGGGAAGTTGTCCGCGTACAGCGCGAATTTTTCCTGCAGGCCCTGCACCACGCCCTGGTCCTCGTAGAACAGCACGGTGCCCACGCCCGCGGCGAAGCTCTTGAGCTTGGCTTCGGTCTGGGCGAAGCTCTCGGCCGGCGCGACCTTGCGCACTTCGTCGATGGCGATGTTCCAGAGCTTTTCGCTCTCGGCGCCGAACAGGATCACGGCGCGCGAGCTTTGCGAATTGAACGACGAGGGGCTGTGCTTGATTGCGTCCTGGATCAGGGAGGTCAGTTCCTCCTTGGAGATCGACAGGTTGCGGCCCAGCGAATACTGCGTGCGACGCTGCTTGAGGGCGTCCAGATATGCGTTGCTCATGGCGATATGGCCTTCCGACGAGTAGATAGGGGAAAATGCTTGAGGAATTCTAACGACCCACGATTGTTCCGAATACGTACCAGAGCCAAAAAAACACCCTATCAAGCAGAACAAACTGTTCTGTTCATGAACCAAATCGGCTCGGTGCCAGACAAGAGACAGCCCAAATAAAGGACTCAGCGTGCACTACATCCAGGACCCGAACAGCCCAGCCGCCGCGGACATCGGCTTTGACGACTTCCTCAAGGTCGACATCCGCATCGGCACGATCCAATCGGCGCAGGCCTTTCCCGAGGCGCGCAAGCCCGCCTACAAACTGACGATAGATTTCGGCGCGGGCGTGGGCATCCGGAAAAGTTCGGCGCAGATCACGGCGCGCTACACGTTGGAAGAACTGGCCGGCAAGCGGGTCATGGCGGTGGTGAATTTCCCGCCGCGCCAGATCGGGCCAATGAAATCCGAGGTGCTGGTGCTGGGTTTCGCGGACGAAACCGGCGGCATCGTGCTGGCGGTGCCGGACGACCAGGTTCCCAACGGCACACGCTTGACCTGACCCCCTGAGCTCCTCTATCGGGGCTTTCCCCTATTACTTGTCTGCCGTCAAAAAACTATCGTATTCGAGAATTATCAAATAAGAGAATTCTCGCTTCCGACAAAATGACAGCAGAACCCCTATACGATTACGCCGTGATCGGCGCCGGCATCGCCGGCGCTTCCGTGGCCTACCGCCTGAGCGCCACGGCCTCGGTCGCCGTGTTGGAACGCGAGGCCCAGCCGGGCTACCACTCCACCGGCCGGTCCGCGGCCATGTTCATGGAAACCTACGGCACGGCCCAGATCAAGGCGCTCACCCGCGCCAGCCGCGCCTTCTACGAAAATCCGCCGCAGGGCTTCAGCGAGCATCCGCTGCTCAGCCCGCGCGGCGTGCTGTACATCGCCACGCCCGAGCAGCAGGACCTGCTACGCGAGGTGTACGACGATTTCCGCAGCCAATCGCCCAATGTGACGCTGATCGACGCCGCCCAGGCCGTCGAACGCGTGCCCTGCCTGCGCGGCGAGCAGATCTGCGGCGCCATCGAGGAACCGGACGCCCGCGACATCGACGTGCATGCCCTGCATCAGGGGTTCCTGCGCGGCATGACGCGCCAGGGCGCGGTGCTGCACAACCAAGCCGAAGTCGTGTCGGCCGCGCACGCGGACGGCGTCTGGACGCTGACCTTGGCCGACGGCCGCAGCCTGCGGGCGCGGGCGCTGGTCAACGCCGCCGGTGCCTGGGCGGACCACGCCGCGGCCCTCTGCGGCGCCTCGCCGGTCGGCCTGCAGCCGTGCCGGCGCACCGCCTTTACGTTCTCCGGTCCGCCGGACGTGGACTTTGCCCATTGGCCGGCGGTGGTCGGGGTCGACGAAAGCTATTACTTCAAGCCCGACGCCGGCCAGTTGCTGGGTTCTCCGGCCAACGCCGATCCGGTCGCCGCGCACGACGTGGTGCCGGAAGAACTGGACGTGGCCACCGGCATCTACCGCATCGAAACCGCGACCTCGCTCACCATCCGCCGCCCCAAGCACACCTGGGCCGGCCTGCGCTCCTTTGTGCGCGACGGCGATTTCGTGGTCGGCTGGGACGCCGATGCGCCCGCCTTCTTCTGGCTGGCGGCGCAAGGCGGCTATGGTATCCAGACGGCTGCGGCGACCTCCGAACTGGCCGCTGCGCTGCTCACGCGCCAGCCGCTGCCGGCCCATCTGCATGCGCACGGCGTGGACGCCGAAGCCGTGCGTCCCGCGCGCCTGCGCTGAACCTCCCCCTTGCCTGCGAGAGTCCATCATGACCACCATAGCCCGTTATCCCAGCCCCCTGCCCCTGCCGTTCTCCCGCGCCACCCAGGCCGGCGGCTTTTTGTTCCTGTCGGGCCAGATCCCGATGGACGCCAACGGCCAGGTCGTGCGCGGCGACATCACCGTCCAGACCCATGCCGCCATCGAGCGCATCAAGGAAACGCTGGCCTTGGCCGGCGCCACGCTCAAGGACGTGGTGCGCGTCACGGTGTGGCTGACGGACCTGGAACTGTTCGCACAGTTCAACGACGCCTACCGCAGTCATTTTTCCTCCGACTTCCCCTCGCGCTCGACGGTCGAGGCCAAGCTGGCCATGGGCGTGGACGTGGAGATCGAAGTGCAGGCCTGGCTGGGCGCGGCGGCGACCCACGGCGGCTACACGCCGGGCCCCGTGTCCGAAGCCTGAGCCCGCAACGCGGGCCGGTTCGATTGCTTGACGCCGCCGGGCCGATGCCGGGCGGTGCGGCCTTTCCCTCGCGCTCGCGGCAACGCCTGCGCCCCCCTGAGCACACCCTTACGCGGAGCGGCAGCATGAAAATATTTTCCGGGTCCCTGGCGACCGAGACGAACACCTTCTCTCCCATCCCGACCGGGCTGTCCGCCTACCGGGCTCGCGGCTATTACCCCGCGGGCCAGCATCCGGACCGCATGCAGATGTTCTCGGGACCGCTGTGGGCGGCGCGCCAGCGCGCGCAGGGCAAGGACTGGACCCTGATAGAGGGTCTGACCGCGGGCGCGACGCCGGCCGGCATCACCACCCGCCACGCCTACGAAACCCTGCGCGACGAACTGCTCGACGATTTGCGCCGCGCGGGCAAGGTCGACATCGCCCTGTTCGGCCTGCACGGCGCCATGGTGGCCGACGGCTATGACGATTGCGAAGGCGACCTGCTGCGCCGCGCGCGCGAGATCGTCGGTCCCGATGCCGTGATCGGCGCCGAACTGGATCCGCATTGCCACATGACGGCAGACATGGTGGAAAGCGCCGACTTCCTGGTCTGCTTCAAGGAGTATCCGCACACCGACATCCTGGAACGCGCCTACGACCTGGTGGACCTGTGCGTGGCCCGGGCCGAAGGCCGCATCAAACCCACGCGCGCCGTATACGACTGCGAGATGATTTCCATCATGCACACCAGCCGCGAACCCATGCGCAGCTTCGTGGACCGCCTGCTCGCCATGGAGGGCAAGGAAGGCGTGCTGTCGGTATCCATCGCGCATGGCTTCCCCTGGGGCGACACGCCCGACATGGGTTCCAAGGTGCTGGTCTACACCGACGGCGACCAGGCCCAGGCCGAAGCCCTGGCGCGCGCGCTGGGCGAAGAGATCATCGGCTTTCGCGAAAAATTGGCGCCGCCTTATCCCGGCGCCGACGAAGCGCTGGACCAGGCGCTGGCGCTGAACGACTTTCCGGTGGTGCTGGCGGATTCCGCCGACAACGCCGGCGGCGGCGCGCCCAGCGACGCCACCTTCATCCTGGAGCGCGTGCTGGCGCGCGGCATCAGCGACGTCGCCACCGGCCCGTTCTGGGACCCGGTGGCCGTGCAGCTCTGTTTCGAGGCCGGCGCGGGCGCGCGCATCCAGCTGCGCATCGGCGGCAAGGTCGCGCCAGTGTCCGGCCAGCCGCTGGACCTGGACTGCGAAATCCTGGCGCTCAAGCGCGATGCCGTCATGACTGGACTGGCCGGCACGCCCGCGCTGCTGGGCGACACCGCCATCGTGCGCAGCCAGGGCGTGACCCTCGCGCTGACCACCAACCGCACCCAGGCCATGGGCACCGACCTGTTCACGCAATTCGGCGTGGACCTGCAGGCCATGAAGCTCGTCATCGTGAAATCGTCGCAGCACTTCTACGCCTCGTATTCGAAGGTTGGCCGCCACGTCATCTACGTGGAGACGCCGGGCGCCATCACGACCGACTACAACGCGCTGCCCTACACCAAGCGCAAATTGCCGAAGTGGCCGTTCACGGCCTGAGGCGCGATCCATCACCGCCCGGCATGGGCGCAGGAATAACCAAGGGGATAACAATGATCAGACGTTTCAGTTTGCTGGGCGCAGCCGCCCTGCTGGCCATGGGAGCCGCCACCGGCGCGCTGGCGCAGACCAAGACCCTGCGCCTGGTGCCGCACGCGGACCTCAAGACGCTGGACCCGCTGTTCAATACGGCCTACATCACGCGCAACCACGGCTACATGGTGTTCGACACCCTGTTCTCGCAGGACAGCCGCGGCCAGGTCAAGCCGCAGATGGTGGATAGCTGGACCACGTCCGAGGACGGCAAGACCTGGACCTTCACCTTGCGTGCCGGCCTGAAGTTCAACGACGGCACGCCGGTCAAGGCCGAGGACTGCGTGGCGTCGATCCAGCGCTGGGCCAAGAAGGACACGCTGGGCCAAGCCATGATGGCCGCCGGCGCCGAACTCGCCGCCACCGGCGACAACACCTTCACCCTGACGCTCAAGGAGCCGTTCGGCCTGGTGCTGGACGCCTTGTCCAAGCCTTCCGGCATGCCGCCCTTCATCATGCCCAAGCGCCTGGCCATGACGGACCCGAACACCCAGGTCACCGAAATGGTCGGCTCGGGTCCCTTCCTCTTCAAGCGCGACGAGTGGGTGCCGGGCAACAAGGTCGTGTACGTGAAGAACCCGGCCTACGTGCCGCGCGCCGAACCGGCCGACGGCCTGGCGGGCGGCAAGAACGTCAAGGTGGACCGGGTCGAATGGGTCTACATCCCCGACGGCAACACGGCCACCGCCGCCCTGATGAACGGCGAAGTCGACATGATCGAACAGACCACGCCCGACTTTCTGCCCGTCCTGGAAACCAATAAGGACATCACCCTGAACACGTCTGTCGCGACGCAGGGCATGGTCATCCTAAATTCGCTGCATCCGCCCTTCGACAACCCGCTTGCGCGCCAGGCGCTGTACCACCTGGTGAACCAGAAAGAAATGCTGTCGGCCATGGGTTACCCGGAGAAATACCGCGTCGACTATTGCCCCAGCCTCTTCGTCTGCGGCTCGCCCCTGGCCAGCGACGCGGGCGCGGCGCCCTACGCCAAGACCGATCCGGCGCGCGCCAAGCAGTTGCTGCAGGAGGCCGGCTACAAGGGCGAGAAGGTCGTGATCCTGTATCCCACGGACCACCTGAGCGCGCCCGCCGTCATGGTGCTGACACAGAACATGAAGAAGGCCGGCATCAACGTCGACCTGCAATCCATGGACTGGGCCTCGCTGGCAGGACGCCGCCTGAAGAAAGATCCGCCGGCGCAAGGCGGCTGGAACGTGTTCCTGACCTGGGGCGGTTATTACGACGCCAGCACGCCGGTGACCAACCCCTGGATGTCCGCCGCTTGCGGCAACAGCCTGCCCGGCTGGCCCTGCGACAAGGAGCTCGACACGCTGCGCACCAGCTGGATCCGCGAAACGGACCCGGCCAAGCGCAAGGACATCGCCGCGCAGATGCAGGCGCGCGCCTACCAAAGCGTGCCCTACGTCATGTGGGGCGAGTTCAAGCCCGTGTCCGCGTTCCGCGGCCTCACGCACACCGAACTGCTGAAGACCGGCATCCCGGTGATGTGGAACATCGAGAAGCCGTAAGGCAGGGGCCGGACGCCGCTTGCGTCCGGCCGCAAGCCGGGGGAAACCAGCGTGAAATACATATTGCGCCGCATCGCGGCCGTCATTCCTGTCATGGCCGTGGTCGCGGTCGTGGTGTTCCTGCTGATCCATCTGTCGCCGGGCGATCCCGCGGCCGTGATCGCGGGCGACAACGCCACCGCCGACGACGTGGAGAAGATCCGCCAGAACCTGGGGCTGGACAAGCCGCTGCTGCAGCAGTTCGGCATCTGGGTCAGCCACATCGCCACCGGCGACCTGGGTACGTCCATGTCGACGCAGATGCCGGTCTCGCAGCTGATCGGCCAGCGCATGGGGCCGACGCTGTCCATCGCCATCTTCACCATGCTGTTCGCGGTGATCGTGGCGATTCCGCTGGGCGTGCTGGCGGCCTGGCACGCGGGGCGCTGGCTGGACCGGCTGGTCATGATAGGCGCGGTCTGCGCGTTCTCGGTGCCGGTGTTCCTGATCGGCTACAGCCTGGTCTATGGGTTTTCGATCAAGCTGGGCTGGCTGCCGGTGCAGGGCTACAAGCCGCTGGCGGATGGCGTGGTGCCCTACCTGCGCCACCTGGTGCTGCCCTGTCTGTCCCTGGGCCTGGTCTATATGGCGCTGCTCACGCGCATGACGCGCGCCACCATGCTGGAAGCCCTGTCCGAGGACTACATCCGCACTGCCCGCGCCAAGGGCCTGGCGGCGGGCCCCATCGTGTGGCATGCGCTGAAGAATGCCGCCAATCCCATCGTCACGACCATCGGCGTGGGCGTGGCCCTGCTGATCGGCGGCGTGGTGGTCACGGAAACCGTGTTCGCGATTCCCGGCCTGGGCCGCCTGACCATCGATGCCGTGCTGCGCCATGACTACCCCGTCATCCAGGGCGTGCTGCTGGTGGCCTCGGGCATCTATGTCCTGATCAACCTGCTGGTCGACCTGAGCTACCGGCTCTTCGATCCGCGCATCCGCTATTGAACCGGGGCTACGCATGACTACCGACACCCTGTCCCTGCCCGCGCGGCGGCCGCGCCACCGCCGCATCCTGCGCGCGCTGCGCCGCCATCCCATGCTGTATATCGGCGGCGCCATCCTGCTGGCCCTGGCCGCGATCGCGCTGGCTGCGCCCTGGCTGGCCACCGTCGACCCGCAGGACATCAATCCGCTGGCGCGCATGAAGCCACCTTCGTCCGAACACTTCTTCGGCACCGACGCGCTGGGCCGCGACGTCTATTCCCGCACCGTCTGGGGCGCCCGCGTCTCGCTGGTGGTCGGCATCGTGGTGGCGGTGGTCTCCACCGTCGCCGGCGTGGCCCTGGGCATGGCGGCGGGCTACTTCCGCCGCATCGACGCCTTCATCATGCGCATCATGGACGGCCTGATGGCCATACCCGGGGTACTGCTGGCCATCGCCCTGATGGCCACCCTGAAGGGCGGCCTGGGCACCGTGATCATTGCCATCGTCATCCCCGAAGTGCCGCGCGTGGTGCGGCTGGTGCGGGCGCTGGTGCTGACGATACGCGAGCAGCCTTATATCGAGGCCGCGATTTCGTCCGGCACGCGCGTGCCCGCGATCCTGCTGCGCCACATCCTGCCCAACCTGTTCGCGCCGCTGATGGTGCAGGCCACCTTCATCGCGGCATCCGCCATCCTGACCGAAGCCGTATTGAGCTTCCTGGGCGTGGGCATACCGCCCCACATCCCCAGCTGGGGCAACATCATGGCCGAAGGCCGCAACTTCGTGGCCGTGGCCTTCCACATCATCCTGTATCCAGGCCTGTTCCTGGGCGTGGCCGTCCTGGCCGTCAATCTGGTGGGCGACGGGCTGCGCGACATGCTCGATCCCCGCCTGGCCAAGAAACTGTAGGAGCGCACATGCAAACTCAACCTGTCTTGCGCGTGCATGACCTCACCACCTGTTTCGACGGCGACGAAACCACGGTAGTCGCCGTGGACCGGCTCTCCTTCGACCTGATGCCCGGCGAAACCCTGGGCCTGGTCGGCGAATCCGGCTGCGGCAAGAGCGTCACGTCCCTGTCCATCATGCGCCTCTTGCGCGCCCCCGGACGCGTGGCCGGCGGCCGCATCGAGTTCGACGGCCAGGATCTGCTGGGGCTTTCTGAAAAAGCCATGCGCGCGATCCGCGGCAACCAGATCTCGATGATTTTCCAGGAACCCATGACCTCGCTGAACCCCGTGTTCACGGTGGGTAAGCAGATCAGCGAATCGCTCATACTGCACCAAGGCCTGTCGCGGCGCGAGGCCATGGCGCAGGCCGAATCGCTGCTGGAACTGGTGCAGATATCCGACCCGGCGCGCCGCGTGCGCGAGTATCCCTATCAACTGTCCGGCGGCATGCGCCAACGCGCCATGATCGCCATGGCGCTGGCTTGCCAGCCCAAGGTGCTGATCGCCGACGAGCCCACCACCGCGCTGGACGTCACCATCCAGGCGCAGATCCTGCACCTGCTGCGGGAAATCCAGCAACGGCTGGGCACCTCCATCGTGCTGATCACCCATGACCTGGGCGTGGTGGCGCAGATGTGCCAGCGCGTCATCGTGATGTACGCCGGGCGCAAAGTAGAGGAAGGCCACGTCGACGACATCCTGGACCACGCCCAGCATCCCTACACCCAGGCGCTGATCCGCTCCCTCCCCGACTTTGCCGCAGGCCAGGACCACACGGCGCGGCTGGCCGAGTTGCCCGGCATCGTGCCGGTGATGACGCCCGAGTCGCGTGGTTGCGCCTTCGCGGCGCGCTGCCCGGAAGCGCAGCCGCGCTGCACCGAGCAGGCGCCGCCCCCCGCCGACACCGGCAGTCGCCACCGCGTCTGGTGCTGGGCCCGCGCGGCCGAACCCGCCCCCGCCGCCCTGACCGCCTGAGGCCCGCCATGAACCTGCACGACATTCCTCTTTCGAGCGCCGTAGCCGCGCCCGCCGCCGAAGCTGCGCCCATGCTGGAAGTCATCGGCTTGAAGAAGCACTACCCCGTGGACAGCGGCAGCGGCGCCAAGGTGCTGCGCGCGGTCGACGGCGTGTCCCTGTCGGTGCCGCGCGGCCAGACGCTGAGCCTGGTGGGCGAATCCGGCTGCGGCAAGTCCACCACCGGCAAATGCCTGATCCGCCTGACCGATCCCACCGAGGGCCGCATCCTGCTGGAAGGCCGCGACCTGGCCGCCATGAACAGCCGCGAACTGCGCGCCATGCGCCAACGCATGCAGTTCATCTTCCAGGATCCGTTCTCGTCGATGAACCCGCGCATGCGGGTACGCGACATCATCGGCGAGCCGCTGCGTGCCTTCGGCCACGGCCGCGCCGCCATCCGCGACCGCGTCGCGCAGCTGCTGGCGCGCGTCAGCCTGCGCCCGGATGCCGCCGACCGCTATCCCCACGAGTTCTCCGGCGGCCAGCGCCAGCGCATCGTTATCGCCCGCGCACTGGCGCTGGACCCGGGCCTGATCGTCTGCGACGAACCGGTGTCGGCGCTGGACGTGTCGGTGCAGGCGCAAGTCATCAACCTGCTGATGGACCTGCAACGCGACCTGGGGCTGACCTACGTCTTCATTTCGCACGACCTGAGTGTGGTGCGGCACATCAGCCACCGCGTCGCCGTGATGTACCTGGGCAAGATCGTCGAGACCGGCACGCGCGAAGCCATCTTCGAACGCCCCGCCCACCCCTATACCCGCGCTCTGCTGGCCGCGGTGCCATCGGCCCGCCAGGGCGAACGCAAGCCCGTGGAAGTCCTCAAGGGCGAGATCCCCAGCCCGCTGTCGCCGCCCTCGGGTTGCGCCTTCCGCACCCGCTGCCCGCTGGCGCAGCCGCGCTGCGCCGAGGAAGCGCCGCAACCCCGCCAGATCGCCCCCGAACAGCAGGTCGCCTGCCATTTCGCCATCCACGCCTAGCCGGAGATACCCATGTCCCAGACCGACGCCACCCCGTTCGACTACATCCTTGCCGGCGGCACCGTCATCGACGGCACCAACTCGCCGGGCCGGCTTGCCGACGTAGGCGTGCGCGGCGACCGGATCGCCGCCGTCGGCAACCTGAGCACCAGCAGCACCCGCCGCCGCATCGACGTGGCGGGCAAAGTGGTGTCGCCGGGCTTCATCGACTCGCACACGCACGACGACAACTATCTGCTCAGGCATCGTGACATGACGCCCAAGATCTCGCAGGGCGTCACCACCGTGGTCACCGGCAACTGCGGCATCAGCCTGGCGCCGTTGGCGCATGCCAGTCCGCCCGCGCCGCTGGATCTGCTGGACGAGGGCGGCTCGTTCCGCTTCGAGCGCTTCTCCGACTACCTGGAAGCCTTGCGCGCCGCGCCGCCGGCCGTCAACGCCGCCTGCATGGTGGGCCATTCGACCCTGCGCGCCGCCGTCATGCCCGACCTGAAGCGGGAAGCCACGGCCGAAGAGATCCAGGCCATGCAGGCGCTGGCCGACGACGCTTTGGCCAGCGGCGCGATAGGCATCTCCACCGGCGCGTTCTACCCGCCCGCCGCCCATGCCAGCACCGAGGAAATCATCGAGGTCTGCCGCCCGCTGGGCACGCATGGCGGCGTCTACGCCACCCACATGCGCGACGAAGGCGAGCACATCGTGGAGGCGCTGGAGGAAACCTTCCGCATTGGCCGCGAACTGGACGTGCCGGTCGTGATTTCGCACCACAAGGTCATGGGCAAGCCCAACTTCGGCCGCTCCAAAGAGACGCTGGCCCTGATCGAGGCCGCCATGGCCAGCCAGGACGTGTCGCTGGACGCCTATCCCTACGTGGCCGGCTCCACCATGCTCAAGCAAGACCGCGTGCTGCTGGCGGGCCGCACGCTGATAACCTGGTGCAAGCCTTATCCCGAGCTGAGTGGACGCGACCTGGAAGAAATCGCCGCCGAACGCGGCAAGTCCAAGTACGACGTGGTGCCGGAGCTGCAACCCGCCGGCGCCATCTACTTCATGATGGACGAGCCCGACGTGCAGCGCATCCTGGCGTTCGGCCCCACCATGATCGGGTCCGACGGCCTGCCCCACGACGAACGCCCCCATCCGCGCCTGTGGGGTACCTTCCCCCGCGTACTGGGCCACTACTCGCGCGACCTGGGCCTGTTCCCGCTGGAAACCGCGGTCTGGAAAATGACCGGCCTGACCGCCGCCAAGTTCGGCCTGGCCGAGCGCGGCCAGGTGTTGCCCGGCTACTACGCCGACCTGGTGGTCTTCGACCCCGCCACCGTGGCCGACTCGGCCACCTTCGAGCGCCCCACCGAGCGCGCCGCAGGCATCCACTCGGTCTACGTCAACGGCGCGCCCGTCTGGGAGGACCAGTCCTTCACCGGCCAGCACGCCGGCCGCGTCCTCAACCGGACGGCAGCCTGAGCCCCGCCAGCCCTTACAATCCGGCATACGCGGCGGGGCTTGCGGGCCCTGCCCCCAACCAACTCCTACCTGCCAGATCGCTACATGGCCCTACCCGGCACTACAGCCCCGCCCGAGATCGTGGGCAAGGAAGAAATGGGCGCTCGCCTGCGGGCCGAGCGCAAGGCGCGCAAGATGACCTTGCAGGCGCTGTCCCGCGCCAGCGGCATCGCGGTGTCGACGCTGTCGAAAGCAGAGCTCGGGCAGATCGCCCTGAGCTACGAGAAATTCGCCGCGCTGGCGGGCGCGCTGGGCATAGACATGACCCGCATGTTCATGCTGCCGGACGCCTCGCAGGCCGCCGTCGCCCCGACCTTCGTCAAGAACAAGCTCAGCGACGCCCGCGACTACGTCACGGAGAACTACCACTACCGCCTGCTGATGGGCGAATACCCCGGCAAGAAGATGACGCCCATGCTGGCGCTCATCGACTCGCGCAAGGTGGTCGAGTTCGAGGACTACATCCGGCATCCGGGCCAGGAATTCGCGGTGGTGCTGTCGGGCAAGGTCCGCATCCAGTTCGAAAACGGCGACAGCGTCGTGCTGGGCAAGCTGGAGACCGCCTACTTCGACAGCAGCATCGGCCATGTGTACCTGTCGATGAGCAAGAAGCCCGCGGAAGTGCTGGCGGTCTGCAGCGACGTGGGCGAGGTGCCGTCGCGGCTGAAGCCGCCCGAATGACCCGTGACTTCGAGCTGCGCAGCGCCTAGCCCAGCAGTTCGGCGCTGTGCTCGCCCAGCCCGGGCGCGGCGCCGGCGGACGCTCTGGGGCTCGCCGAAAACCGCAGCGGCGTGGCCGCGCAAAGCAGCGCCCCTTCCGTCGGGTGCTCGACGGTCTCGAAGAAGCCTACGTCAGCCAGATGCGGATCGCGCAGCAAGTCGTCCAGATTGTTGGCCGGTCCCGCAGGAATGTCGTGCGCCAGGAACAGCGCCAGCCATTCCGCCGCGTCGCGTTCCAGCAGGCTGCGGCTGACTTCTTCGTACAAGGGTTCGGCGTGGCGGATACGATCCCCCATGGTCAGGAACCGCGAGTCGGCGGCCAAATCGGGCCGACCCAGCAAGGCGAACAAGCGCTGCCACTGCCCGTCCGTGTTGGCCACCAGGCAGACATGGCCCTCGCGGGTCTTCAAGGGCCGGTGGTAGCGACTGAAGACCCGCTCATAGCCGCGCGGCGCGGCCGCCGTCTCCGAGCCGCTGAAGATGCTGTCGGCCAGATGTTCGACCAGATTGAAAGAGGCCATGGTTTCGAACATGGGAACCTCCACCTGCTGCCCTTTCCCGCTGGCGGCTCGCGCCACCAGCGCCGACGCGATGGCGCCCGCCAGATAGACGCCGCACAACTTATCGGTGAACAGCATCGGAATGAAGCCCGGCTCGCCATACATCCTGGCATGCAGGCCGGCCACGCCGCTCATGCCCTGGATCACGTCGTCATAGGCGGGGCGCTCGGCGTAGCGGCCGTCCTGGTGAAAACCGAGAGCCACGGCATAGACCAGCCGTGGATGGCGCTGCGCCAGGCTGTCGTAGTCTATGCCCAGGCGCCTGGCGGCTGCGGGCCGCATGTTGTGCACGAAGACGTCGGCGCTGGCCAGCAATGTGTCCAGCCGCGCCACGTCGGCGGCATTTTTCAAGTCCAGGACCACGCTGCGCTTGCCGCGGTTCAGGTTCAGGAAGAACGATCCCATCCTGGCGTTGCGCGACTTGCCGACCATGCGCATCGGGTCGCCCTGCGGCGGCTCGATCTTGATCACATCGGCGCCCATGTCGGCAAGCAACTGGGTCGCCATCGGTCCAAACACGAAGTTACTGGCGTCTATGACGCGCATACCGGACAAAGGGCCTGTCATGCTCGTTCCTGATTAGGGGTTGCCCTGTTCGGGCCTGGAGTGGATTGGAGGGCTGCCGCCGGCACTGACCGCTCGCGCGCCTCGCGCAACAGATCGCGTCCAATGATCAGATGCTGGACCTCGGTCGCGCCCTCGTAGATGCGCAGCGCCCGCACGTCGCGGTACAGCTGCTCCATGATGTGCCCGGTCCGCACGCCCAACCCGCCATGCATCTGCAAGGCGGCATCCACCACCTGCTGCGCATGCTCGGTGGCGGCCAGCTTTGCCATGGCCGCATCGCGTGACGAACCCTGCCCCGCATCGCGGGCCCAGGCGGCGCGATAGACCAGCAGCGCCGAGGCGTCGGTCTGGGTTGCCATCTGGCTCAGCCTGGCCTGGGTCAGCTGGAAATCGGCCAGCGTCTTGCCGAACATCTCGCGTTGCAGCGCATGCTGCGTGGCCTCTTGCAGCGCCCGGCGCGAAAAGCCCAGCGCCGCCGCGCCCACCGAGGTCCGGAAGATATCCAGCGTGCGCATCGCGAGCTTGAAGCCCTGCCCCGGCTCGCCCAGCGATTGCCCGCCCGCGACACGGCAGGCGGTGAACTTCAGGGTGGCCAGCGGATGCGGGGATAGGACGTCGATGCGCTCCGCGATCTCCAGTCCCGGCGTATCCGCGTCCACGATGAAAGCCGATATCCCCTTGGCGCCGGCGCTGCGCGGATCGCGCGCAAAGACGACGTAGTGGTCGGCGATGCCGCCGTTGGAAATCCAGGTTTTCTCGCCGTCCAGGACATAGGCGTCGCCATCCTGCCTGGCCGCGCACGACAAGGCGCCCACGTCGGAACCCGCCTGCGCCTCCGACAGCGCGAACGCCGCAATGCGGCGACCTGCCCGGGCGGGAGCCAGATACCGTTGCCGCTGCGCGGGCGTACCGTCCAGCGCAATGGCGGCCGAACCCAGGCCCTGCATGGCGAACGCGAAATCCAACAGCGCGCCATGTTGCGCCAGCCGGTCGCGCAGCAGGCAGACCGCGCGCGTGTCGATGCGGGCGCTGGCGTCGAACGGGTCGGGCACGGCGTGAGCCAGCAGGCCCGCCTGGCCCAGGCCGGCCACCAGGCGCCGGCATTGCTCGTCCATCTCCGCCCGGCTTTGCGGCGCGGTCCAGGCGGGCGTCGCCTCCAGCCAGGCATCGGCCTGCCGCAGCAGGTCCTGATGCCGAGGCTCGAAGAACGGCCACGCGAGCGTAGCTTGCATGTTCATGGAAGAACGTCCTGTCGTGGGGGCTGGGCGCTATTGCTTGGGGATGTTGGCGCTTTGGGCCGTGGCAATCTCAAGCTCGATCTCTTTCCTCTGGAACTTGGCCAGCGCGGCGGCATCACCGATGAAGGAGATGAAATTGCTCTGCGCCAGGAAGGCTTGCGTCTTGGAATCGGCGTAGATCTCCAGCAGCGCGTCCTGCAGGGTCTTCACGACCGGCGCGGGCGTCTTGGCCGGCGCGAACATGGCCCACCACGCCACCTTGAAGAAGTCCTTGTAGCCCAGTTCCTGCAAGGTAGGCACGTCCGGCGCGCTGGCCAATCGCTTATCGGTCGTCACGGCCAGCAAGCGCAGCTTGCCCGCCTGCACCAGGGCCTGCGCGCCGCTGTACTCAGCGATCACGAAGTCAACTTGCTTGCCCGCCAGATCATTCAAGGCCGGCCCCGCGCCCTTGTAGGAAATGCCGTTGGCGCTGGCCTGCGCCAGCGACAGGAACCATTCGCTGGCAATCTGGTAGGTGGCGCTGCCCGCCCCGTAGTTCAGCTTCTTCGGATCCTTTCTGGCGGCCGCCACCAGGTCCGCGACCGTCTTGTAGGGCGAATCCTGGTAAACATAAAAGCCCATGGGCGCCTGCGCCAGCACCGCCACCGGCGCCAGGTCGACCAAGGGGTCATAGGGCAGCTTGGCGAACGCCGCGACGTTGGTCGCCACGGGCGCATTGGCCGCCAGCAGCAGCGTATAGCCATCGGGCGCCGCCGACACGACGGCCTGGGTCGCGATAATGCCGCTCGCGCCTGGGCGGTTCTCGGCGATCACGGGCTGGCCCAGCTTGGCCTCCAACTGGCGCGCGGTGTAGCGCGCCAGCGTATCGGTACCCGTGCCGGGGGGATACGGGACGATCAGCCGGATCGGCTTGTCCGGAAATGCATGGCTGATCTGGGCGCCCAGCGCCAGCACGGCGCCTGCGAGCAAGGTGGTCAATCGCTTCATGTCTCCAACTCCTTTGTGTGCTCTGTTGTCTTTTGGAATTGCGGGCGCCAGCGTTTCGCGGTCAGGAAGATGACTGCGGATGCAAGGCGACCCGTCCGATGACCTCGCGGGAGGCCAGCGCGGCCAATGCTGCCGCGTATGCCTCCAACGGGTAGGTCTGCTGGGTGTAGGGTTTCAGCGCCCCTTCGACGACCCAATCGAACATCGTGGCGAAGGCGGCGCGCACCGCCGCCCTGCGCTCGGGCGGGACGGGCACCCTGCCCCAGCCCATGTAGTAGCCCCAATAGATGCCGATCGCGGTGGCGTTCTTGACCAGCAGGATGTTGGCGGGAATCTGCGGAATGTCGCCGCCAGCGAATCCCATCGGAATCAAGCGTCCTTCAGGCGCGACACAACGCAACGACTCCTCGAACACCTTGCCGCCCACCGGATCGAAGATCACATCGGCGCCGCGCCCATCGGTCAGGGCCAGCACCGCGTCGCGGAAGCCGCCTTCCCGGTAGTTGTGCCCGTGGTCGGCGCCGTGCGCCCGCGCCGCGTCGAGCTTGGCCTGGGTGCTGGCGCACGCGATCACGCGCGCGCCCAGCCGCTTGGCGATCTCGATGGCCGCCAGCCCGCTGCCGCCGCTGGCCCCGTGCACCAGCACCGTCTCGCCCGGCTGCAGATGCGCGCGCCAGCGCAGCGCGCCATAGGCCGTGGCGTAGATGGTTGGAAACTGTACGGCGCTATCGAAATCCACACCGTCGGGCAGAGCGAATGTCGTGTCGACCGGCGCCACCACTTCGCTGGCAAAGCCGCCCGACTGCACGCCGGCCACCACCCGGTCGCCCGGACGGAACAGCGTCACGCCCGGGGCGCATTCCCGCACGATGCCCGCCACCTCGGTGCCTGGCGTCAGGGGTAGCGGCGGCCGGTTCTGGTGCTTGCCCTGCAACACCAGCAGGTTGGCGAAGCTCACGCCGCAGGAATGCACTTCGATGCGCACGCTGTCCGCCGGCAAAGGCGGCGCGGCGCAGGTCTCGACGCTGACTTGGCTGGGATCGTCCAGCCCGCGGCAGATGACGGCTCGCATGGTTCTCTCCTAATCGGCTTCGGGCAGGGCGCCATGACGCCCCGCACCCTGCTCGAAACGTTGCGCGCCAGCGCGCGCCTCCAGTTTTCGCGCGGCGGCGGCGTAGGCCATCTCCGCAGCCACCGCATCCCGCTCGGACAAGGCGATCTGGGCATAGGCCGATTGCCGGTCCGAGCGCATCGCGATCTGCGGGAATTGCACCATCTGACGTGCCAACGCCTCGGCCTCGGCACGCGCTTGTCCGTCCGGCACCACGCGATTGACCAGCCCGAAGCGCTCGGCTTCCGGAGCCAGCACAATACGGGCGGTCAGCAACATGTCCAGGGCGCGGCTCATGCCTATCAGGCGTGGCAGCCGCACGGTCGTGCCATCGCTCATCGGCACGCCCCAACGGCGCGACAGTACGGCGAACGAGGCGCTTTCCTCCGCGACGCGCAGATCGCACCACAGCGCCACGCCCAACCCGCCCGCGCAGGCATGCCCCGCCACCGCCGCGATGACGGGCTTGGACAGCGGCGCATGCAAAGGGCCGTCCGGGCTGCCTGCCCAGGGCTCGTAGTCGGTGCCTCCCGCCAATTCCTTCAGATCAGCGCCTGAACAGAAGGCGCCGCCGGCGCCGCACAGCACGGCCACCCGGGCCTGTTCGTCCGCATCGAATTCGCGCAGCGCTCGCGCCAGTTCGGAGGCCGCCTCGCGATCCAACGCATTGCGCACCTCGGGCCGGTTGATGATTACCGTGGTCACAAAACCGGCGCGTTCCACCAGGATTTTCGGAGCCATGAATCGCTGTCGTCCTGTAGTTTGAATAATACCAAGCAGTATTAAAATGATTAGAAAAAAAGCCGCGCGGAACGGTCCGTTCGCGCGGCCCGGCTTTACTGCGGATGCGGCAACAAGGCGCTGACCGCGAAGCCGGCCAGTTCGCTGGCAACGCGCTCGCGGTCCTTGGCGGTTTCGTTCTTGCGCGGGTGATACCAGCGCGAAGTCCAGTTCAAAGCCCCCAGCAGCGGCTTGACCAGCAGCTTGGCGTCCATGGCGCGGAAATCGCCGCACTGCACGCCTTCCTCGATCACACGCATATACAAGGCTTCATTCGCCGCCCGCAACTTGAGGATTTCCTCCAGTTCGGCACGTTCGGACGCGGTGGTGCGCCCCGTCAGATGCAGTTCCAACCCTTGCGCCGCGACGCGCAGGTAGGCCAGATGCTCCATCATCAGCACGGTATGGTCATGCGCCATCTTCCGCAGCTTGACGGCCGGCCGTTCGGCCGACAGCGCATGCGGCTCGATCGCTTCGCGGGTCAGTTCCATCGCGCGCCGCTGCACGGCGAAGAACAGCGCCGACTTATTGCGGTAGTAGTAATAGATGATGCCTTTGGTCGCGCCGTAGGCCACGCTGATGTCGTCCAGCGATGCCGCTGAAAAGCCCAGGTTCATGAACACGGACGCGGCCGCATCGAGAATGGCGAGCCGCTTCTCGATCCCTTCCGTGCTGTCTATCAGGCTGGGCCGTCCCATAATGTCCTTGCTGTGGCGGAAATAAACGCGAAATTCTACCCTCAGGCCTGCCGGCCGGCGCCCGCGAACTCATCGCGGACCGCCTGCGTATGGGCGCCTATGGCGGGCACTTCGCCCAAGCGGCGCGGCTCGCCCCGGATCTGGACTGGCGGCGCCACGATGGACGCCACCCCGTGCGCGGTGCGTACCTCCGAGCGGCGCAGGTGCGGATGCGCCGACAATTCCTTGACGCCGTTGACTGACGCATAGGCAATCTTCGCCAGCGTCAGACGCCGCCGCAATTCCTCCAGCGCCACCGTACTCAGCACAGCTTCGATTGCGGCTTTCAATTCCTCGGCATGCAGCACGCGGTCGCGATTGCTGCGGTAGCGCTCGTCGTCGACCCATTCGGGCTTGAGCAGCACGTCGCAAGCAAAGCGGCGCCATTCGCCGTCGTTCTGCACGCCGATCAGGAGCGACTGGCCGCCCTGGCAGGCGAAGGCGCCATAGGGAGCGATGGTCGGATGTCCGAGGCCTACGCGCGGCCACACCGTGCCGGCGTAGTCGTAGTGCAGCAGGGGCACGGTCATCCAGTCGGCCATGGCGTCGAACAGCGACACGTGCAGGGCGCTGCCCTGCCCTGTCCGCTCGCGCTGCAACAGCGCCTCCAGGATGGCCGCGTGCGCATACATGCCGGTGCCGATATCGCAGGCGGATATGCCCACCCTGCCCGGGGCCTCCGGCGTGCCGGTCACCGACGCGATGCCCGATTCGGCCTGCACCAGCAGGTCGTAGGCGCGCATCTCCGCATAGGGGCCCGACTCGCCGTAACCCGTGATGTCGCAGGTAATCAGCCGGGGATTGGCGGCCCGCATTTCCTTCCAGCCGAAGCCGGCGCGTTCCGCCGCGCCCGGGCCCAGGTTCTGGATCAGCACGTCAGCCTGCAAGATCAGCGTGCGCAGCAGCGCCAGATCCTCAGGCTGCGAGAAATCGAGAACGATTGATTCCTTGCCCCGATTGAGCCAGACGAAATATGTGCTGTCGCCCATGACCGCCCCGTCATAGCCGCGCGCGAAATCGCCGGCCGCGCGTTCGATCTTGATGACGCGCGCGCCGGCATCAGCTAGCCGCGACGAGGCATACGGCGCTGCAGCTGCCTGCTCCACAGCGATCACCAGCAGACCTTCCAGGGGCAATGCCATTTTTGTCTCCGATCCAGCATTCGTTTTTTTAATGCTACCGCGTAGTATTAGAACTGACAAGCCCCGGCTCCGGCCGCGCCTGGAACGTGGCGGAGCATTGGCATATGGCTGTCACACTCGCGGGCGATACTGCCGTTCGGATATCCGCCAGCCCGCCTGACTTCCAGGACCGCGCCGGATATTCATATAAAAGGTAATTCGTTGGCCGCCGCCCCTGGCCGCCTTACGATAGCTGGCATCGACTGGGCCTGGCGCCCGCAGGAATGCTCCACATGCAACGCTTGATATCCCCCATCCTTACCCGCCGTCCGGTGCTGCTGGCCGGTCCGCTCAGCGCGCGCCGCTATGACGCCGTGGTTTCCCTCAACGCCCACCGCGAAGCCCGCAGGCTGCGCGAATCGGCCCAGCGCATCCTGGCTGTTTCCGCCCGCTACATGTTCCCGGGCGCTTGATCCTGTCCCCAAAAACCGCGCCGAACGCCACGGCCTGATCCTTCCCCAAGACACGCAACGCCCGCCGCCGCCTTCATGCAGCCCTTCCCGCCGCCACCTGCGGTAGGATTGCCGATTCGGCCCGAAACCGGGCCAGGCAGAACAGGAGTCATGCATGGAGAAGGTGGTAATCGTGGGCGGCGGCCACGCGGCGGCGCAATTGTGCGCCAGCCTGATAGAAGGCGGCTTTCCCGGCAGCCTGACGCTGGTGTGCGAAGAGGCCTCGCTGCCCTACCACCGGCCGCCGCTCTCCAAGACCTACATCAAGGATCCGGAAGCTCCGATCCAGCTGCTGCGCGCCGAGGCGGTCTACGCCGACGCCGGCGTGCAAGTCCTGCTGGCGGACCCCGCGGTCGGCATCGACCGCGACGCGCGCCGGCTGACGCTGGCTTCAGGCAAGCAACTCGACTATGACGCACTGGTGCTGGCCACCGGCACGCGCGCGCGGCGCCTGCCGGACGTCCCCGACGAACTGCAGAATCTGATCTACCTGCGCAACGCCGACGACGCCGCGCGCCTGCGCGCCGCGATCGCGGATGCGCCTTCGGTCACGGTCGTGGGCGGTGGTTTCATCGGCCTGGAAATCGCCGCCACGGCCGGTGCCCTGGGCCGCCCGGTCACCGTCTTCGAATCCGCGCCGCGCCTGCTGGCGCGCTCCGTATCGCCCGAAGCCTCGGAACACGTCGCCCGCGTGCTGCACGATTCCGGCGTCGACCTGCGCCTATCCTCCGACCTGCAACACATCCGCACGGAAAACGGCCGCGTGCGCAGCGTCGTGGTCAATGACGTGGAACATCCCGTGGACCTGCTGGTCGCCGGCATCGGCGCCGTGCCCGAGATCACGCTGGCGCAAGCCGCTGGCCTGGACTGCCTGAACGGCATCGTGGTCGACGGACTGATGCAGACCTCGGCGCCAGGCATCTACGCCATCGGCGACTGCACCTCGTTTCCGTATGCGCGCTGGGGCAAGACCCTGCGGCTGGAATCGGTGCAGAACGCCAACGACCAGGCCCGCACGCTGGCCGGCGTCCTGCTCGGCACGAAGACGCCGTATCACGCCCTGCCCTGGTTCTGGTCCGATCAAGGCGCTTTGCGCCTGCAGATCGCCGGCCTGGCGCCGCCGGATACCGAACGCGTCCTGCGTCCGGGCGCCAAGCCCGGCAGCTTCTCGATTCTGCACTTTGCCGACGGCCATCTGGTCTGCGTCGAATCGATCAACGCGCCGATGGACCACCTGGCCGCGCGCAAGTTGCTGGAACTGGGGCTGAACCCGCCCCGTGATGTGCTGGCCGACCCGGCCGTACCGCTCAAGAGCCACTACTGAAGCGGACAGGGATGATCCGGGCCGCCGCGCCTCAGATGAAGCCGGCGGCGCGGAACATGCGCTCGTAGATCTGGCGCAGGACCGCCTCCTTGCGCTTGTTGTACTCCATGACCTGCATCACCCCGGCCGCCGCCTCGCGCTTGGCCTGGGCGTACAGATCGCGGTCGGCATCATGCTGGCGCAGCCAGTCGCGGAACATCCGGTGCCGGATGTTTTCGGGGCAATCGGGGCCGAACACATGCAGGTTCACGCGGGGAGTGGTCAACTGCAGCAGGCGGTGCTGGTGCCAGGAAGGTTCCCGCAAGACCAGCAGGTAACCCGCCGCCTCCAGGGCGGGGACATAAGCGTCCTCCTGCACGGGGTCGGCTACCGTCAGATCGATATCTATCACCGGCTTGGCCGGCAGGCCCGGCACCGCCGTCGAACCCATATGCTCGACCGCCAGCGCGACCGGTCCCAATGCCTCGCGCACCTGCGACTCAAGCCGGCCATAGCGGACCGGCCAATCGGGGTCATAGGGTACGACCGCGACCAGTTCCGGCGCAGGCTTGCCCCGAACCCAGGGATCCTCGTCCGGGTCCGCGTCGTAGTGCCGCATGATTTCTTCGGGCGTGGGCGCGCGCCGGTTTTCTGCCAGGTTCAATTGCCGAAAGCGCGGCGCAGGCGCTCCAGTTCGGCGATGTTCAGGCGCTTGGCTTCCGCTTCGGCGTAGTTGCGTTCGCCTGATTCGTACGCGCCTTTATAGATGCACTTGCTGCGCTTCGCACACTCGCCTTCGGCGCGGGCGGTGGTGGAATACGATTTGGAACCTTGATCCGAAGTCTTGGGACCGCTCGAAGAGCAGCCGGCCATCAGCGCAGCCGCAAAAAGCGCCACACCCCAGCGGCTCAACATTTGAATGGACATTTCCTGGCCCTACAGAAAAGCTGTAGCCGACTTTATAGCAGGCTCTTGAATTCAGGGTTCCACGGGCAATTGCTTCGAAACGTTGCCGGCCGCCAGGTGCGAGCCGCGTCGTGATTTGTAAGCGGATCAAATCGTCAGATACTGCGTCAACTTCTCCAGCATGGCGTCGCAGGCCTCCAGCTGCGAAAGCTCGACGTACTCATCGGCCTTGTGCGCCACCTCGATGCTGCCAGGCCCGCAGATCAGCACCGAGGTTTGCGCCCATAGCTGCTGGAACAGCCCGCCTTCGGTGCCGAAGGCAGCCTTGGTGAGCGGCGTGTCTGGCGGCAGCCATGAGGCCAGCAGCGCGACGGCCGCCGAATCGTCCGCCGTAGCCAGGCCAGGATAGGTGTTGACCACCTCGATCCTAGGGGGCTCGGCATCCGCCCGCGCGCCCGCGGCGCGCATTTTCGCCCTGGTCAACTCCAGCACCCGCGCCAGGATCAGGTTCGGGTCATCCTGCGCGACGTTGCGGATCTCGAAATTGACTTCGCATTCCGCCGGCACGATGTTGAGCGCCGTGCCGCCCTTGATGGTGCCTGCATGCACCGTCGTGTACGGCACGTCATAGCCGGCTTCGCGCGGACCGTGTTCGGCAAGGTCCTGCTGCACGTCACGCAGCGCACCGATCAGATCGCTGGCCGTATGGATGGCATTGACGAAAAACGGCGCCAGCCCGGAGTGGCCCGCCTGGCCGCAACACAGGGCCCGATAGGCCGCCTTGCCTTTGTTGCCGGTGCCGATCTTCATCAGCGTGGGCTCGCCCACCACGCAGAGCAGCGGAGCCGGCTTCATGTGTTCCAGCGCGCGCAACAGATGGCGCACCCCCACGCAGCCGATTTCCTCATCGAACGACAGCGCCAGATGCAAGGGCCGCGCAAGAGGCTGATGGGCCGCGCGGATCATGGCCATCACGGCGCAGGCGACGAAGCCCTTCATGTCCGCGCTGCCCCGCCCATAGATGCGCCCATCGTGCACGGTCGCCTCGAAGGGCGGCGAGGTCCAGGGCTGGCCTGCCACGGGGACCACGTCGGTGTGGCCGGAGAGCAGGATGCCGGGTACATCCAAGGGGCCGACGGACGCGAACAGATTGCTCCGCCGGGCGTCTTGCGGGTCCGCCGCCAGCGTGGACGCGATGCCGGCCTGCGCCAGCAGCTCCCGCACGCGCTCGATCAGTTCGATATTGGGCGTCAACGTGACGGATTGAAACGCGAGCAGCTCGCGCAAGAGGTCTGGACTGTTGTCGGGGGTCGGTGTGCTCATGGCATGGACCTGCAGGAGGCGGGCGGCGCACGAGCGCGCCGCCGGTTCATTTGCTTTCAGGAGGCACGTAAGGGTCGAAGAAACTGCCTTCGCTCATGCCTGGAATGTACTGATCGGAGATATAGGCGCGGCAGCGCTGCATGAACACCTCCGTCAGGCGCGACGGCTTCATCGGCTTGTAAGTGGTGAGGCCCAGCAGCATGGGGCGGTGTTCACCCACCAGGCGCAGCCGCACCAGCCGCTTGCCATCCAGCGCTTGCGTGGACTTCGGCCGCACGTTGAATAAGGCATAGCCGATTCCGTTGGCGACCATGGACCGCACCACTTCCTCCGAGCGTGAGCGCGCCACGATGTTCGGCTCCAGGCCGAACTTCGCGAATAGCGACATGAAGTAATCGCGGCTCAAGGGTAGGTCCAGCAACACCATGGGCAGGCGGGCCAGCTCCTCCAGCGTCACCGCGATCTGCTGCGACAGCGGATGCAGTTCGCTGACCACCACATGCGGCGGCAGGCGCGCCAGCGCCTCGAACGATATTTCGTCGCCCAGCCTCAGGTCGTAACTCAGCGCAACGTCGATCTCCAGCGAGTGCAGCTTGTCGATCAGCAACTGCTGGTCGCCTTCTGTCATATGCAGCTCGACTTTGGCGAATGCCCGTGAAAATCCGAAGATCACCTCGGGCGCGATCATGGCCGTGAGCGACTGGAAGCAGCCCACGCGCAAGGTGCCCTGGATGGTATTGCTGGAAACCGACGCGATCTTGTAGAGACGCGACGCGCGCTCGAGCAGGTCTTCGCATTCGCTCATGACCTGCTGGCCGAGCACCGTCAGGGCCAGGCCCTTGGACGGATGCCGCACGAACAACTGCACGTCCAGCTCGGTTTCGACATGCGCGATGGCGGCCGAAATCGAAGGCGCCGAGATGTGGATCTGGCTGGATGCCGCGGCGATACTGCCATGCTTGGCCGTGGCAACGAAGTACTCCATCTGGCGCAGCGAAATGCGATTGAGCATAGTCCGAAATGAGAAAACTGGAGCAGGCTGGAGGGAGGTGGCGTTCCGCCTTGCGGGCCGCCACCGTGGCCCGGCGCTGGCATCAGCCGCACCGAGCAAAAGTGTATCCACTATGCCCGGATAAGGGGGCATGGCGCTCCTCGGGTTTTCTCGCACTAGCCGGCTGGCGCAAGCGGTCACAGATTGCCTGGCACGCCGAAACTCGGCGCGGCGCGCGGGTCCCTGGCGCGGGTGATGTAATCCTGGATCTGCGGCTCGTAGACCTTCCAGGCCTCGTAAAGCGTTTCGACTGGACATTGCTCCACCCAGTCCATGCGCAGGTCGACGATGGGCCAGTCCAGGTCCGCCACCACCAGCAGCCCGGCCGAATGCACCGGCCCCTCTTCGCCGCCAGCAGCCTGGCCCGCCAACATGGCCTGCATCAGGCGCTCGGCCAGCGAGCCCGACGCTTGCTCGAATGCCGCCAGCATGGCGGCGGGCACATCCAGCGACGCCAGCATATTGCCCGCGCACGCGGCGTGCTCGCCCTGCGCGCTGGCCAGCCGGCCCAACGCGTTCGCGCCCGTGAAGATGGCCGGCGCCTGCGTGGCGTCGATCGCCATCAATTGCCGGTAGCTGATAAAGGGGCGTTCGGCCAGGGCTTGCAAGGCGCGCTGGGGCGAGTGGCCCTGGCCCATTGCATCAAGGATGAGCGGCCCCAGGGCGGGATCGGTGATGTTCTGGCTGACCGCCGCGCCCACTCCCGCTCGCGCGCGGATGCAGCGCGCCGCGACCGCGGGCGAAGAGGACGAAACGGCCGCGCCGAATTGGCCGGTGGCCGGACAGCGGGCAATGATGGAGAAAGTCATGACCTGGGCCTCCTGTGGCGTCAATCCGGAATAACGGCAGTCGCGTCGATTTCCACCAGCCATTCGGGACGCGCCAGCGCCGATACCACGATGCCGGTGGATACCGGGAACACGCCCTTGAGCCATTTTCCGACCACGCGATAGACCTCCTCGCGATAACGGGGGTCGATGATGTAGATCGTGATCTTGCAGATGTCCTGCAGTTCGCCGCCGGCCTCCTTGAGCAACATGTCGATGTTCTTCATCGCCTGCTCGGTCTGGCCTGCGGCATCGCCGATGCAGACGCTCTCGGACGTGTCCAGGTTCTGGCCGATCTGCCCGCGCAAGAAGACCGTACTGCCGCGCGCGACGACGGCCTGGCACAGATCGTTGTCGAGTTTCTGTTCGGGGTAGGTCGCCTTGGTATTGAAGGTGCGTATGCGCTTATGCTTCATGGCTCGTATCAGTATTAGGGTTTATCCGGAGACCCCACGCCTGCCTGGCTAACAGCATGGCCCAAGGCCTTGACCTGCCCGCTGATGGTCTGCCCAAGCGGGGCCGCAGCCTATTTGTTTTTTCTGGTGTCCCGTCTCGGAAATCCTGACGCGGGCGACGCTCGCGACGATGAGCCTCACCATGCCTTCGGGGGCCTCGCCAGGCCATCAGGAAAATCTATTCATGCCAACGGAAAAGGCGACTTGGTCCCTCGGATCGTCTCTCTCATTATTGGCTTTCGCTGGCGCGGCCGGTGCGGCAGTCGCGGCGATGCCCGGCCCCGGATCGATGACCGACGCCATCTGAAGCAACCTCCCCTTACAGAGGATCCGGATGAACACCGCCTCAACTCCCGCGCAAGCCGCCTATCCCCGATTCCGCTACGACGGCTCTGGCGACCTTGCCCGCATCGGCCTGATCTACATCGCCTCCAGCGTCGTGATGGAAGAAGAAATGTGGGCCATGTCCGCCCGCGGCGTGTCCACCCATACGGCGCGCATCAAGCTGCCCAAGGTCACCGTGCAGGGCATCGAGGAAATGATGAACGCCCCGGAGCTCGAGCAGGCCGCGCGCCTGGCCGGCGCCGCCCCGATCGACGTGCTGCTGTTCGGCGGGACCAGCGCCTCCTTTCTGCATGGCACGGCCTACGACCAGGCGCTGATCCAGAAGCTGCGGCAATGGGTGCCGGGGCCGATGATCACCACGGCCTCCACCGCCACGCTCGCAGCATTGAAGAAGGTCAAGGCCGGCAAGGTTGCGCTGGCCACGCCCTACCTCCCGGAGATCCACGAACGCGCCATCCGCTTCCTGCAGGAAAACGGCCACGAGGTCGTCAAGAGCGCCTGCCTCGGCATCTCGGATGACCACGCGCTGGCCGAGGTATCGCTGGAGAAAGTCTACGACCACGTGCTCTCGGTCGACCACCCCGACGCGACGGCCATCTTCGTCTCGTGCACCAACTTCAGGACCGTCGGGGCCATCGAGGCGCTGGAGCAGAAGCTCGGCAAGCCGGTGATCTCGGCCATCCAGGCCTCGTTCTGGCACTGCCTGGATCTCACCGGCGCGGCAGGCGCCAAGCCCGGCTACGGGTCGCTGTTCAACGCCAACCTGTCCTGGGACAACACGATGTAAGCACTTCGCCGAAGTGCATGACCAATAAACAAGGGGAATAAAAATGCATCTTCAAAAAACCATCACAGTGCTGACGCTCGCGGGCGCCTCGCTGTTCGCCCTGGCGCCCGCCCAGGCCGAGAAACTGGTGCTGGGCAACGAGGGGAGCTATCCGCCGTTCAGCATGGTCGACCCCTCGGGCCGCCTGACGGGCTTCGAACCCGATCTGGCGCGCGAGATGTGCAAGCGAATGAAAGCCGATTGCGAAATCGTGGTGATGGACTTCAAGGCCCTGATCCCGGCGCTGCTGCAGAAGAAGCTGGATGCCGTGGTCAGCCAGACCAAACCGTTGCCGGAGCGCAAGGAAAAAGTACTGTTCGGACGTCCGGTGCTGTTCAACCCGGACTCCTATGTGGTGCCAGAAGCGAAGAACTACACCTTCACGCCTGAAGGCCTCAAAGGTGTGCGCATCGGCCTGCAACGCGGTTCAGCGCAAGCCAAGTACGTGGGCGAGACATTCGGCAACGCGGTGCAGATCGTGTTCTACGACAACCCCGACCAGATCCGGCTCGACCTGGCCAACGGCCGGCTGGATATGAGTCTCGGCCCCAAGATCAGCTGGACCAACGAGTTCCTGTCCAAGCCCCAGGGCAAGGGCTGGAAATTCGCCGGCGGCGACCTGTGGACCGGCGGCGGCGAAGCCGGCTCAAGCTGGATCGCCCGCAAGGACAGCGGCGAACTGCTCAACCGCATGAGCGCCACGGTCGACGCCATCATCAAGGACTGCACCTTCACCAAGCTGCGCAAACCCTACATGGAAGTGGAGCTCCTGCCCGAAGAGGCGGCCTGCCGCTAGCCGGATCCGCGCACACCGCCAGGGCCTCCGGCGTCAGACCGCCGGGGCCTGGGCGGAATTCTTCATACGCTTGCAAGGACTGCCTCATGCCTTCGATGGGTTTCGTGCAGCAACTCGCGACCGGCGCGCTGATGACGATCCAGGTCGCCGTCTGCGCCTATCTGCTGGCGCTCGCGATCGGAACGTTCTTTGCCCTGATCACGCTGCGGCCAACACTGCTGGCCAGGATCATCTGGATTCCGTACGCCTCCATCTTCACGGGCGTGCCCTCGCTGCTGGTCGGCTTCCTGTTCTACTACGGCGGCTCGGAGATTGTCGCCAGCCTGCTCGCGCCGTTCGGCATCGGCCAGCGTGTCGAGATCACGCCCTTCATGGCCGCGGTGGCGGCGCTGGGCATGGTCTACGGCGCCTACCTGGCCGACCTGATACGCAGCGCGATCCAGAACGTGCCCCACGGACAGTTCGAAGCCGCACGGGTGCTGCTGGTGCCGCGCACCACCATCTGGCTGAAGGTGATCCTGCCGCAGATGCTGCGCCTGGCCCTGCCCGGCATGACCAATATGTGGATCGTCGTGCTCAAGGACACCGCCCTCATCTCCTTGATCGGCCTGAAGGAAATCATGGCCTACGCCAAGCTCGCGTCCGGCGTGACCAAGGAACCCTTCGTCTACTACCTGCTCGCCGCCGCCTTCTTCCTCATGATGACCTGGCTCACCTATTACGTGGCCCGCCGCGTCGAAACATGGGCGGCGCGCGGCTTCCATCCCGTCGTGACCAAGGGAGCCTCGCATGCACTTTGACTTCCAGGTAGCCTGGGACAGCTTGCCCAAATTGCTGGCGGGCGCCGGCACCACATTCGCCGTGCTGCTGCCTGTGCTGGTCATCGGCCTGCTGCTGGCGCTGCCGGTCGCCCTGGCGAGCTTCCGGCCAGGCCCGCGCGCCCTCTTCGCCAGCAGCTATATCGGCTTCTTCCGCGGCGTGCCCAGCCTGGTGCTGCTGTATCTGATCTACAGCGGACTGCCCCAGTTCTCCATCGTGCGCGACACCTTTCTTTGGAACGTCTTTTCCAACGCCTATGTCTGCGCCTGGCTGGGCCTGGCGCTGACCCACTCGGGCTTCATGGCCGAGATCATCCGTGGCGGGCTGGCGGCGATTCCCAAGGGCACCATCGAAGCCGCGCAGACACTGGGCCTGAAGCCTGCGCAAATCCTGTTCCGCCTGCGCATCCCCCTCGTCGCGCGCTACGTGCTGCGCGCCTATCAGAATGAGTTGCTGATCATGGTGAAGAGCACGGCGGCCGTCAGCGCCATCACGCTGGTCGACCTTACCGCGGCCGCCAACACCGTATTCGACTATACCTATGACCCGTTCACTCCCTTGATCACGGCGGCGGCCATTTATTGGTGCATCACCAACAGCATACGTCTTGGGTTCTCGATCGCGGATCGCAGGCTGAACCGCTATCTCGTCAGAATCTGAACCGCCCCGGCCGACCGTCCACCAGAGCGCGAATCATCATGACTGCCATCCTGTCCAGCATCACGCCGCCTTACTCCTCCGCCCTTGCCGACTGTGCGCCTGCGGTGTCCATCTCGGGATTGAACAAGTTCTACGGCGCCTTCCACGCCCTGCGGGATATCCATCTCGAGGTGTCCAATGGCGAAATCGTCATCCTTTGCGGGCCTTCCGGATCCGGGAAATCATCGCTCATCCGCTGCATCAACCATCTGGAGCAACATGACTCCGGCGACATCCACGTCAATGGCACCGCGCTGACCCGCCACCCCCAGGACGTGGAAAAAGTCCGGCGCCAACTGGGCATGGTGTTCCAGAACTTCAATCTTTTTCCGCACATGACGGTGCTGGCCAATTGCACCTTCGCGCTGAAGGTCGCCTTGAAGATGTCCACGGCCGAGGCCGAACAGACGGCACGCGAGTACCTCGCCAAGGTCAATGTGATCGAACAGGCCGACAAGTATCCGATCCAGCTTTCTGGCGGACAGCAGCAGCGCGTGGCCATCGCCCGCGCACTCTGCCTGCGTCCGCGCATCATGCTTTTCGACGAACCGACATCGGCGCTCGATCCAGAATCGGTCGGCTCCGTGCTGCGCATCATGGAGGACCTGGCGCAGACCGGGATCACCATGATCTGCGTCACCCACGAGATCGGCTTCGCCCGCAAAGTCGCTGACCGCTGCGTCTTCATGGAGCGGGGCGAAATCATCGAGACGGCGCCCGCCGAACAGTTCTTTGCCTCGCCCAGGAGCGAGCGCCTGAGGAATTTCCTGGAGCAGGTTTTGTAGTCGGCCACATAGACAAGGGGTTGTCATGATCAAAAGACTCATTTGCGCGGGCATGCTTGCCGGCGCGGCTCTCGCCGGCACGGCGCAAGCGCAGGATGCCCTGGTGGTAAGCACCTGGGGCGGAAGCTTCCGCGATCTCATCGACGAGAGCATCGGCAAGGAGTTCACACGACAGACCGGCGTGCCGGTGAAGTACATCACGGGCGGCACCATAGACCGTCTGAACAAAGCCAAACTCGCCACCAAGCCGGAAAGCGACATCACCTTCACCACGTCGCACATCGGCTGGCTTTATGTCAATGCCGGCCTGTACGAGAAGCTCGACCTGAGCAAGATTCCCAATTACTCGCACCTGGTCGACCGGGCCAGGATCAGCCCGTACCACATCGGCAGCTGGGCGTATGTGTACACCATCGGCTATCGCCCCGACCTGATTCCCCCCGGCATCACCTTCGACAGCTGGAACGACCTCTGGAACCCGGCGCTGAAAAACAAGCTGTCGGCGCCGGATTTCGACCCCAGCCACATCATCGACATTTCAGCCTTGCTCTCTGGCGGCGACGCCCGCACTTGGGAAAAAGGCCAGGACAAGCTCAAGGCCCTGAAACCCAACTTCAAGGCCTTCTACACCAACGACGCCAACAGCCAGCAACTGATCGCCGCCGGCGAGACGCCGGTGCAAATCGTGCTGTCCATGAATGCGTACTACATGATCGGCCAAGGCGTGCCGATCAAGGTGGCGATGCCCAAGGAAGGCGCGGTGCTGGGCGTGGACACCATGGCCATCATGAAAGGCAGCACCAAGACCGATCTGGCCTATAAGTTCATGAACATCGCGCTGTCGCCAGAGGTGCAGGCCAAGATCGTGGCCGCCAAGAAAGCCAGCCCGGTGGTCGACGACGCCAAGGTCTCGCCCGAAGACGCCGCGCTGCCGGGCGTATTCACGACCAAGCAGCAATGGGATACCCAGGCCATCGTCATCGACGACAAGCTGCGCGCCGAGAAGACCGCCGAGTGGCGCAAGTGGTTCACCGAGAACATCATGAACTGATTGCCGGACGCCGCGGCCTCACGGTCCGCGGCCTCTCCTCGTTCTCACCATACACGATGGATGGGTACACCATGGATGCGCGTTCCACACTGAGGGGATGGCTGATCTCCCCGGCAAGCTTCATCGCGCTGTGCATCTGCGTCGCCATGGCGGCCGTGCTGCAGTACAGCTTGCGCACCTTCATTCCCGGCTCCTTGGATGTCGGCGGCCTGACGCTGAATAACTTCTCGGGCCTGGGCAAGCAGATCTATCTCGACGCCTTTACCAACACCCTGCGCCTGAGCGTCGAAACCACGGTCTGCTCCCTGCTCGTGGCCTATCCGCTGGCGTACGCCCTGGTCAGGGTACGCAACCGCTATATCAAGTCTTTCATCCTGATCGTTTCCATCACGCCGCTCTTCCTGGGCGAAATCGTGCGCACCTATTCCTGGATCATCGTGCTGGGCAGCACGGGATTCATCAATTCGATGCTGCTCAAGCTGGGCATGATAGACACGCCGCTGACGCTGATGTTCAGCCACCTCGGCGTGCTGGTGGCGCTGGTGCATGTCACCATCCCCGTGGTCGTGCTGATGCTGGCCACCGCCATCTCGCACATCGACCGCGATTACGAAAAGGCCGCCGAAAGCCTGGGCGCGGGGCCGGTGCGCACCTTCCTGACCATCACCCTGCCGCTGTCCATGCCAGGCATCCTGGCCAGCATCACTACGTCCTTCGCCTGGACCTTCAGCGCCTTCGCCACGCCGCAGATGATAGGCGGCGGCCGCGTCCCGACGGTCTCCACCCTGGTCTACCAATTGGGATTCTCGTCGATGAACTTCCCCTTGGCGGCCAGCCTGAGCGTCATGGGCCTGGGCCTGACGGCGATCTCGCTAATGCTGCTCGGCCGCGTCACGCGCCGCCTCAAGGCCATCGGAGGACACTGACATGAGTATCCGCAAATCCCTGCCCCTGTGGCTGCGAGTCGGGGCGCCGGTGCTGATCACGCTGATCCTCGCCTTCGTGCTGCTGCCGGTCGTGGTGGTGGTGCTGGCCTCCTTCAATGACAAGGCCTTGCTCACCTTTCCGCCGCAAGCCTGGTCCTGGCGCTGGTTCGAGCGCGTGTTCACCTACTCCGATTTCCGCGACGGCTTTCGCGCCAGCTTGGTGGTGACGCTGTGGTCGTCGCTGCTGGCGCTGATCATCGGGACCGGCCTGGCCATCGCGGTCAAGCGCATGGCGTTCCCCGGCAAGAACATCCTGCAAGCCATCCTGCTTTCGCCGCTGGTGATTCCGCATTTCACGGTGGGGCTGGGCCTGCTGATCCTGGCGGCGCAGCTGAACGTGGACCGCGGCTACGGCATTGTGATCCTGTGCCACGTCATGCTCGTCCTGCCTTTCGTGCTGCGCAGCGTCTATGTTTCGATGGAGAACCTGGATGAGCGCCTGGAGCAGAGCGCCGCCAGCCTGGGCGCCTCGCCGGTGCGGGTGCTGTTCACGATCACAGTGCCCTTGCTGGCGCCCGGTCTGTTCGGCGGCTGGCTGTTCGCGGCCATCATGTCGTTCAGCGAGTTCACCGCGTCGCTGTTCGTGACCACCCAGAACACGCAGACCCTGCCGGTGACCATGTACAACTATGTGCGCGAGTTCGCCGATCCGACCCTGGCCGCGCTGTCGGTGGTGTACATCGTGGTGACCGCCACCCTGTTGATCTTCGCCAATCGCTTCCTGGGGCTGGGCAGGATCCTCAATATCGAGGACAACCACTAGAGAGTTCTGGGTGGAATGTTGCCGATTGGTTTTGTGAGGTCAGGTTCTTGGGCCGCCGGCGTCCGGACTGCGGGATTCCGATGCTCGCCCCGGTGGGGCTGCGCTTCGGATCCCTCCGCCCGGCCACCGACTCACGCTATCTGCCCATGAACGGGGTCCAAAACCAACGCATTGGGCGACTGCCAGCCGAGGACCCCGGAGCCATCCGAAGCGCAGCCCCATCGGGGCGAGCATCGGAATGGCGCAGGGCAGCCTCGGCGGCTAAAGAACCCTGACATCCGCAAGCTCAAAGCGCTGCCGCTCCTCACTTCGGTTCTGTGAGGTAGGGTTCTTGAGTCGCCGGCGTCCGGACTGCGGGATTCCGATGCTCGCCCCAGTGGGGCTGCGCTTCGG